>NZ_JAUHJF010000001.1:0-690423 GCF_032380995.1 Bradyrhizobium sp. SZCCHNR2028
TTCGCCGCCATCAGGCTGGATAGAGGACTTCCACCTCCAAGCTGTCGTTCATACTCGGCACACCACCCATGGCCCGCGTGCAAAGAAAATAGCACGCGGCGGTCACCACAGGTACGGCCGAAAACACCCGGCCTTCCCCGCGCGATGGTTTTAACGCTTATACGCGATCTCCCCGGGGACCGGGCTGTCTTGCCCCCGTCTCTCGCGCGATGCGTTGAGCACCGACACGAGACTTAGCGCCAGCGTCGGGGCGCCAGGACCACGCGACTTCGCCGTCCGTGACGGATCGCTCGTCCGCGCGAACTTTCGTCCACGCACGGCCCGCCACGTCCACCGCATTCCTGCCCTACGCAACTGGACGATCCGGAAGCGCCCCTCGGCTGGACAGGAACAAAAAGAGAACATAAGCTGATTTGCGTCGTTTGGCAAGCGTGGCGTGTCGCGGACATCGTCGGGTGGGGCGGACCATGCAATTCGAGTTCGATTGGGATCCGGCCAAGGCAGAGAGCAATCTGCGCAAGCACGGCGTTGCCTTTGAGCGGGCGATGAGCATCTTCAGCGACCCTCTGGCGCTTTCGCTGCTGGACGACGACTCTGGCGCTGGCGAGGGGTTACCATGGGACGTATTGCTGCTCATGAGCTGTTGTTGGCCGTTCATACCTATATGGAGCTGGCGGCAGATCGCGTAGCGATCCGTATCATTTCTGTTCGTCGGCCGACCCGGCGCGAAATCCGCTCCTACGAGAATGGGTGATCCGATGAAGGATGAATACGATTTCTCGAACGCCGAACGCGGCAAGTTCTTTCGCAAGGGCGCGCGAATGCTGCCTCCGGTGCATCTCGAGCCTGATGTGCTCGATCACCTGACCGGGCTGGCCAGCGCGCGGGGCGTATCGTTGACCGAATTGGTCAACACGCTTCTCAAGGAGGATATTGAGCGGATCGAGGCTGTGAAATAGCTCTTTGGGAGTTTCTGCGAGCACCTCATGATGCCTTCGCGACCAGACTTCCGCGACACGGTTCGGTCGCGCGCGGACCGCGATCCGGCGTTTCGCGAGGCGTTGTTCCAGGAAGCCGTGAGTGCGCTGCTGCGCGGAGAGGTCGATGACGGCCGCGCCGGCCTGCGTGCGTAAGTCGACGCAACGATCGGCTTCGAGGCGTTGAGCGACGCGCTCGGGCGGCCGTCGAAGAGCCTGATGCGCATGTTAGGGCCATCCGGCAATCCCACGGCCGAGAACCTGCTTGGCGTGATCGGCGTGTTGCAGGCAGAGACATGCGTGCGGCTCGACGTGCGCGTCGTGGCCGCGGAGTGAGTTACTGGCGCGCGGATCAACAAGATCACAGCTGCTCTCAACCAATGAAGAACGAATACGACTTCTCGAACGCCGAGTGCGGCTCGTCGTTGAACGAACTGGTCGCGACGCTCCTCAAGGAGGAGATCGCGCGGATCAAGGCGGCGAAATAGATATCAGGAGCGCCGCCGCCGCTGATCTTGCCAATATCCGAGGGCCGTCTGTCGCAGGCGACTGCGGCGGATGAGGCTAGTCTCCGCCGTTGCTGTTGGCACGGATATCGCGAGCTTCAATCGGGCGCATACGCGTCCGGGTCGGGACTGCTGCTGGGCGACTTGAACGCGGCGCGTAAGGGGGCCGGCATCGGGTAGTTGAAGTTGATCCCGGTCGGCGGCACGGGTGACTCGAACCACTTCTTGTAGAGCGCCTCGATGGCGGGGCTCTGATAGAGCTCGGCCGTGACGCGATCGGCGATGGCCTTGAACGGCGCATCGTCCTTGCGCAGCATGATGCCGAAAGGTTCGGGCTTGGAGAATGCGTCGCTGCCGATCATGTACGCCGCCGGGTCCTTCGACCGCGCGATGGCGACCGCGAGCTGGACGTCATCGAGCACATAGGCCTGAGCCCGGTCGGTCTCCAGCATCAGGAACGCTTCGGCCTGATCCTTGGCCGGCACGATGTTGATGCCGAGCTTGCGTTCGACGTTGACCTTGTTCAGCTGCGCGATATTGGTCGATCCGGCGATCGCGACGGCCGTCTTTCCCCTGAGGTCGTCGATCGTCTGGAGCGCGAGCGATTTTTTGGCCGCATAGCGCGTGGCGCTGAGAAAATGCGTATTGGCGAAGGCCACGAGTTTCTGGCGTTCGGCGTTGTTGGTGGTGGAGGCGCACAAGAGGTCGATCGTGCCGTTCGTCATCAGCGGTATGCGATTGGATGACGTCACCGGAACGGTTTCGATCGTGAGGTTAGGAAGCCCAAGCTCCTTCTTGACCGCATCCGCGATCCGGGCGCAGATGTCGAGCGCGTAGCCCACCGGCTTCTGGTTGCCGTCGAGATAGCTGAACGGTACCGACGATTCCTGGAAGCCGATCGATATCCTGTTCGTCTCCTTGACCTTCTGCAGCGTGCCCGTCAGTTCCTCGGCGCCGGCGGCGTTTGCAGCGAGCGCTGCCGTCAGCAGAAGTCCCCAAATGCGCATCAAAGCCTCTCCTCGCAGCAACCCTCTTCGCGCGTGCAGCGTTGCACGCGCAGCGACGATGCAGCCTCGCTGCGTCCGGCCTGGATGAAAAGGGATAAAACCGCCTTCTTTCTCATTCCTGGAGGTGATGGATCGCCGCGCCGGGCGTCGTCGCCGGGTTCACCTGCCAGGTCTAACCTTCGAGTTGACGGCCGAAATCGCAGGTCTGGCGCGCCAGATCCGCTACGGCGGCCGCGAAGGCCGAGGGTCTGTCGTTGCGATACATGGCCGCATAGGGCACGGCCGGCAGCGTCGGCTTGACGGGCAGGATGACCAGCTTCTTCTGCTCGAAGAGAGGACGAAAACAGCGTTGCGGAAGATAGCTGATGCCGAGGCCGGCCACGGCGAGCCCGACCAGCGCAGTCAGATTGTCGACCGAGATGGCGCGCTTGAAGGAGACGCCGTTGGCCGCGAGCCATTTGTTGACGAAGAGGCCGGAGCCCGAGCGACGGCCCTGCATCAGAATCGTATGATGACCAAGCTCGTCGAAATCGAGGCTCCGGCGCGATCTGACCAGGCCGGGGCGCGCCGTCCACACGTTCTGCACTTCGGCAAGCCGCACTGACGTCACCTCCGGGTCAGAGAAGACGTCCGGGATGACGACGAGATCGAGGCTGCCCTCGATCAGCCGATCGTAGAGGCTTCGCGAGGTGTCGACTTCAGGCTCGATCATCACCGCCGGATGGGCTTCGCGAATGGCCGAAACCAGACGCGGCAGCCATGTCAGAGCTGACAGCTCCGTCGCCCCAAGCCGCAGACGGCGGGCCGGTGACTGCCGGCCGTCCTTCAACTCCAGGATCTGGTCCTGCAACGCCAACATCTGTCGGCCAAGAGCAAGGATCTGCTCGCCACGTTCGGTCAGACGAGCCCCGCGCTGGCTGCGATCGAACAGCGGAACGCGCGCGGAGGCCTCGAGCTCCTGGATGCGCTTCGAGATCGCCGATTGCGTCGTGTTCAGCTTGGCTGCGGCGCGTTCGAACGTGCCGAGCTCCGCGATCCAGTTCAAAGCTTCTAGCTGCTTCAGGGTGACCATTTTCGCATTCAAAAAAGAGATGGATCGATATCTCCATTTATCGGTTTTCTGAATTCAATACGAGTCCTACACCGCCGAGTCGGGTCGCTATCGGGCGACGCTCTGGACTGTGCAAGACGGGGAGCAAGAATGGGTGAGGGACAAGCGCAGCCTGGTGCGCCGATCGATGCGGCGGTCGTCGCCGCGTTCAAGAGCGTTTCCACCGCCGTGATCAGTGACAACCTTCAGCGGTTGCCTGGTGCAGCCAGTCTACGGCCATTCTATACGGGCTCGCCGATGGCCGGGATCGCGCTGACTGTGAATACGGCGCCGGGGGATAATCTCTTCATTCATCGCGCGCTCGATCTCATTACGCCCGGCGACGTCCTCGTCGTCAATGGTGGCGGCAACGAGACGCGGGCATTGGTCGGCGAGATCATCGCCGCCATCGCGAGGGAACGCGGCGCGGCCGGGATCGTCGTCGACGGCGCGATCAGGGATTCCGGCGTGCTGATGAATTCCGACTTCCCCGTGTTCGCGCGTGCGGTCAATCACCGTGGCCCCTACAAGAACGGTCCGGGTGCGATCAACGTGCCGGTGTCGATTGGCGGCATGATCGTCACGCCAGGCGATATCGTGGTTGCCGACGCCGACGGAGTGGTCGCTTTCGCGCCGGCGATCGCATCCGAACTGCTCGAGTCCGCCCGCGCGCAGGAGCAGCGTGAAGCCGAAATCCTGGCGAGCATCCGCGCGGGGCGCTATGGCGGTGCCTACGCAAAATAGGCCTCTATTGCGGTCATCCGTACGAGCCTTGGCGGTATGCGGGACCTCGTCCTTGTCGTCCCGGATGTCGCTTTGCTCATCCGGACTACTTGCATGCCAACGGCATCCCGCTCAGCAATACCCGTACACGCCGCACGCGTAGGGCAGGCGGAACATGTAGTTGGTGTAGCCTTCGCCGCCGTAATAGGGGCCCTGGTAGTCGTAGGAGAAGGCGCGGCCGTAATAGCCGGGCAGCTCCTGGCGGCCGAACAGCAGCGGCGTCGAGGGCCACATCGGGGAGATCAGCGAGTCCTGGTCCCTGACGACGACGACCGTCGGCGGCGGCGCTCTCATGGCGCGGCGGGCCTTGGTGTGCACGATCTTGTCGTGGACGGCCGGCAGGTCGGCCGCGAGCACGACGCCGTTCGCCGCGATGGCCGCCAGCAGCATCATGATCACCAACGTTCGCATCCTGCTCTCCTCGACTTCTGTTCGGGTGGCGTCGGCGCTTCGCGATACATCCACCGCTGCTTTCACGCGGGTCCGGAAGGCGATTCCATGGGCGGCAGGATGAGCCGGGTATGGTTAACGAAATCCTTCCGGCGTCCGACAGTTGGCTGCAATCATCCGTAGAAGGACGGGCATTTTCAGCTTTTGTTAAGTTCTGCGGGTGCAAGCTTACTGCTGCCGGCGATTTTGAAGGTCGGCCGAATGCAGCCCGGCCGCTGCGTCCGGGCGCGAAAATCTCTGCTGCATTTCATCAGAGTCTCAGACCAGAAGGTTTCGAGCATGTCGGTGATCATGTTTTCGGCGTCGGCGCGCCAAAATCTCCAATCACGGACCGGCTCAGTCAACGCTGAACTCGCTGCCATCGACGAGGGCGCCGCAGGACTGCAGGCGCTGTCGGCAAGCCGGCTGATCGCGGCCTCCGCGCTGCCACTGGCCGGCCAGATGCACGCGCGCCTGTTGCGGCTGATGAGATGATCACCTGGAGTTAACGAGGGCGCGGTCCGAGAAGCCGGCAACGGCCCGGCCGTGGGACGAAGGAGAGCGCGGAAGCCCAGGGGGCCGCCCGCGCTCTCTTTGTTTTCGGGGCCGCTTGCTGCCTCAGCCGTCAGTTACTCGTCATGCGCGGGCTTGTCCCGCCTGCGGGGCCGAAGCCCCTTCGGCGCGGCGACGGCCCGGGCAGCCACGTCGTCATTGCCGGGGCAAAGACATGAATGGCCGGGACAAGCCCGGCCATGACGTGGTGAGGGATGCGCTCGTCACGCCGCATGTCGACGCGCGGCGCGATCCGTGGAGCGAAACGCGCCTTACGCGCTCAGCGCCTGCTCGAGGTCGGCGATCAGGTCTTCCTTGTCCTCGATGCCGACGGAGATGCGGACGATGTCGGGGCCGGCGCCGGCCTTGATCTTCGCCGCGTCGTCGAGCTGGCTGTGCGTGGTCGAGGCCGGGTGGATCACCAGCGAGCGGGTGTCGCCGACATTGGCGAGATGCGAGAACAGCTTCAGGTTCGACACCAGCTTGACGCCGGCGTCGTAGCCGCCCTTGAGCGAGAAGGTGAACACGGCGCCGGCGCCCTTCGGGCAGTATTTGCGGGCGAGCGTGTGATATCTATTCTCGGGCAGGCCGGCATAGTTCACCGCGGCGACCGCCGGATGGCGGTTGAGAAATTCTGCGACCGCCTTGGCGTTGTCGCAGTGCTTCTGCATGCGCAGCGGCAGGGTTTCGATGCCGGTCAGGATCATGAAGGCGTTGAATGGCGACAGCGCCGGTCCGAGATCACGCAAGCCCAGCACGCGGCAGGCAATGGCGAAGGCGAAATTGCCGAACGTCTCGTGGAGCCGGATGCCGTGATATTCGGGACGCGGCTGCGTCAGCATCGGATATTTGTCGCCGCTGCCGGCCCAGTCGAAGGTGCCGGCATCGACGATGACGCCGCCGATCGAGTTGCCGTGGCCGCCTAAGAACTTGGTCAGCGAGTGCAGCACGATGTCGGCGCCGTGATCGATCGGGCGGATCAGATAGGGCGAGGCCAGCGTGTTGTCGACGATCAGCGGCACGCCCGCCTTGCGCGCCACCTGCGCGACCGCCTCGATGTCGGTGATGGTGCCGCCGGGATTGGCGATCGACTCGATGAATACAGCCTTGGTGCGTGGGCTCACCGCCGCCTCGAAGCTCGCGACGTCATCGGTGTCGGCCCACACCACGTTCCAGCCAAAGCTCTTGAACGCATGCGTGAACTGGTTGATCGAGCCGCCGTAGAGTTTTCGCGCGGCGATGAACTCGTCGCCGGGGGACAGCAGCTGCTGCAGCGCCACGACCTGCGCGGCATGGCCAGAGGCCACGGCCAGCGCGGCGGTGCCGCCCTCGAGAGCTGCGACGCGCTCCTCGAGCACGGCGTTGGTGGGGTTGCCGATGCGGGTATAGATGTTGCCGAACGCCTGCAGCCCGAACAGCGAGGCGGCGTGGTCGGCATCGTTGAACACGAACGACGTGGTCTGATAGATCGGCGTCGCCCGCGCGCCGGTGGTGGGGTCAGGCTGGGCGCCGGCGTGAATGGCGAGGGTGGCAAATCCCGGGGCACGGTCGGTCATGATGTTTCCTCTTGGCTTGATCCCTCGCGCAGCGGCGCCGGCTGATGCAGGGATGGATGATGGGAGACGGTGTCGATAGCGCGCCGTCGTGCGCCTCCGCGTCATCCCGGCGGGGACATTTGCCACCAGCCAGGATGCCGTCAAGGCTGGCGGCGATAATCAGTCGGATTTGAAATGCGTTGCTGTGTCGCGCCGTCGTCGCGACACGATCCTTTCGCAGATGCGTCAGGAGGGATCGCTTCTGTCCTTCGCGGCGCGGTCGGCCGCTGCCGTCGTGCCGCCGCCGACGCTGGTGCGGTTCAGCGACAGCCGCATGCCCTGGGTCGGGATCGGCGCGCGCTTGGCGCTGATGGTGCGCGAGTTGACACCCATCCAGGAGATCTCCGACGACAGCCGGCCATATTCGATCTTGGGGCAGCGGTTCATGACGACCTTCAGCCCAGCGGCCTCGGCCTTTTCGGCCGCCGCATCGTCACGCGCGCCGAGCTGCATCCAGATCACTTTCGGCAAAGGCGACAGCCTCAAGGCCTCGTCGACCACTGGCATGATGTGCTGCGAGCTGCGGAAGATGTCGACCATGTCGATGGGACGGCCGATGTCGGCGAGCGAGGCGACGAACGGCCGGCCCATCAGGCTCTTGCCGACATGGCCGGGATTGACCGGGATCATGTCGTAGCCGCGCTGCACCAGATATTTGAAGGCGAAGAAGCTCGGCCTGATCTCGGACGGCGAGGCGCCGACCATCGCGATCACCTTCACGCCGTTGAGGATGCCGCGGATGTAGTCGTCGGGATAGGTGTCGTGATTCATTCTCGATGTCCTTAGTTCCTCATGGTGAGGAGCGAAGCGTCTCGAACTATGAGGCCTCGGTCGGGCCTCATCCTTCGAGACGCCGCTTCGCGGCTCCTCAGGATGAGGAATGGGCAGCAGCGTCGTTGCTACTCATCCCGCCAATTCGGTGTGCGCTTCTCGATGAAGGCGCCGATGCCTTCCTCCGCGTCGCGGGCGAGCATGTTCTGCGTCATCACCTCTGCCGCATAACGATAGGCGTCGGCAAGGCTCATCTCGGCCTGGCGGTAGAACGCCTCCTTGCCGAGCTTGATCGTATAGGCTGACTTGCGCGCGACTTGTTGTGCCAGCGCAATCGCCGCGTCGCGTTCAGTCCCGTGGGCGACGACACGATTGACCAGGCCGATGTCGCGGGCGCGCACCGCCGGAACCGGCTCGCCGGTCAGCAGCATCTCCATCGCCTGCTTGCGCGGCACGTTGCGCGACAGTGCCACCATCGGCGTCGAGCAGAACAGGCCGATGTCGACGCCGGGCGTCGCGAACGACGCGCGCTCGGAGGCGACGGCGAGATCGCAGCTCGCGACCAGCTGGCAGCCGGCTGCGGTGGCGATGCCCTGCACGGAGGCGACGACGGGTTTCGGCAGATGCACGATTGCCTGCATCATCGCGCTGCAGGCGTTCATCAGCTTGGCGAAGAAGGCGCGGCCGCGATCGGCATCGCTGCGACGGGCGGTGAGCTCCTTGAGGTCATGGCCGGCGCAGAACGCCGGGCCGTTGGCCGCGATCACCACGGCGCGCACGGCCTTGTCGGCACCGATCTCGGCCAGGGCCTGATGCAGCTCCGCGATCAGCGGCTCGGACAGGCTGTTACGCTGCGCCGGGCGGTTCAGCGTCAGCACGGCAACGGGGCCGACCATCTCGCGCATAAGGATCGGCGCGTCGGCAGCATTGGCGAGGGCAGGGGCGGACATTGCGATTTCCGGTTGGCGATTTCCGTTTGGGCGCTGGATCGCGGCTAATGTAACAGAAGGCAACGCGACAGAGCAGGGGGAGACATGACGGCGAAGATGAGCATCGCGGAACTCGAAGCGTTCCTGCACGCGGAATTTCCCCAGGCCTTCCGCACCGGCGGCGACATCAGCATCGAGAGCGCCGACGGCCGGAGCTGCCGGATGCGCCAGCGCTTCAACGAGCGCATGCTGCGTCCTGGCGGCACGGTCTCCGGGCCCACCCTGATGGCGCTGGCCGACTTCGCGATGTACGTGGTGCTGCTGTCGGCGATCGGCCCGGTCGGGCTCGCGGTCACCACCAATCTCAACATCAACTTCCTGCGCAAGGGCGCGGCAGGCGCCGACGTGCTGGCCGAGGCGCGGCTGCTCAAGCTTGGCAAGCGGCTGGCGGTCGGCGAAGTCACGCTGCTGTCAGGAGAATCGCCCGATCCGATCGCCCACGTCACGGCAACCTATTCCATTCCGAATGCGTGAGGTTTTCGAGGGTATTATTGCACCATATTTATAAGCAATTGTTTTTGTTGCTATAATTTTGCTCGGATGGCGTTGACGAATGCGGGCGGCTTCTCTAGAAGCTGCGACCAGTTCGGTGCGTCACCCGCGCCGCAATCTCCCTATCACGGATATCTCTCATGAAAACCTTTTCGGCAAAGCCGGCCGAGGTCCAGAAGAAGTGGGTCGTGATCGACGCCAAGGGTCTGGTCGTCGGCCGTCTCGCTACGCTGGTCGCCATGCGGCTGCGCGGCAAGCACCTCCCGATCTACACGCCGCACGTCGACTGCGGCGACAACGTCATCATCGTCAATGCCGCGCACGCCGTCCTGACCGGCCGCAAGCGCGAGCAGAAGGTGTACTACAAGCACACCGGCTATGTCGGTCACGTCAAGGAGCGCACCGCGCGCCAGATCCTCGAGGGTCGCTTCCCCGAGCGCGTGATCGAGAAGGCCATCGAGCGCATGATCCCGCGCGGGCCGCTCGGCCGCGTGCAGATGGGCAATCTGCGTGTCTATGGCGGACCCGATCATCCGCACGAGGCGCAGAACCCCGAGAAGATCGACATCGCCAAGTTGAACCGCAAGAACACGAGGGCCGCATAAGATGGCCGAAAGCATCCAGTCTCTCGATCAGCTGTCGCAGCTCAAGGGCGCCGTCACGGCTCCGGACGCTCCGAAGTATGAGAAGAAGGTCGACAAGTTCGGCCGCGCCTATGCCACCGGCAAGCGCAAGGACGCGGTCGCCCGCGTCTGGATCAAGCCGGGCTCCGGCAAGGTCACCGTCAACACCCGCGACATCGAGGTCTACTTCGCTCGTCCGGTGTTGCGCATGATGATCGAGCAGCCGATGGTCGTCGCCGCCCGCAAGGGCCAGTACGACGTGATCTGCACGGTCGCCGGCGGCGGCCTGTCCGGCCAGGCCGGTGCGGTCCGTCACGGCCTGTCCAAGGCGCTGACGAACTTCGAGCCGGAGCTGCGCGGCGTCCTCAAGAAGGGCGGCTTCCTGACCCGCGACTCGCGCGTCGTCGAGCGTAAGAAGTACGGCAAGGCCAAGGCCCGCCGCTCCTTCCAGTTCTCGAAGCGCTGATCTCTCGGGTTCCGGCTGCGGCCGGATCCCTTGCTCTCCAATACGAACGGGCGCCCTCGCGGGCGCCCGTTTTGCTTTGCGTGAAGCCTGTGCAGATCAGGCGCTGGCGCGGCGCGCCGTCAGCCATTGGTTCGGTGCCAGCGGCTTCGACACCACGCGGACCTCGCCGATGCTGCCGATGAAGCCGTCCGCCGGTGCGCGATCCCACCAGCCGCAGCCGAGTGCCCAGGGCTGCGACGCCGCCGTCGAGGCGATGCCGTTGCCGCCGATGACGCTGCGCACGACCGGCGCGCCCTCGATGTAGAGCACGGTCGAATTGTCCTTGGGATCGTTGACGATCGCGAGGTGGTACCAGGTGTTCAGCATGATCTCGCCGGACCAGTCGGTCTGCGGCTGCTGGGTCGAACTCGACGGCACGATCTCCCACTGCACCTCGCGCAGGTTCGAGATCGCAAACAGGATCGGCGGCGATTCCGGGTCGCCGCCGGCATAGCCGGGCAGCCAGCCGCGGTTGCCGAAGCGGGTGAGGATGTTGCACCAGGCGTGGTCGCTGGCTTTCCAGTTCGGATCGATCTTGATGAAGGCTTCGACGGTATAGCCGGATGCGAACGTTGCCGCGTTGATCGGCGCGTTGGCCGCGGTCGTGAACCAGCTGAAGCGGCCGGCGCCCTGCTTGGTCGTGTTGAGGAACTGCATGCTGCCCGGCGCCGAGGACAGCCGATGCTTGTCGGCGGTGAAGGCGACGTCAGCCACTTGAGCTGCGCCCGTGAGCGAGGCGCGCTGCATCGGGTTGGCGGCGGTGAGGTCCGGCAGTGCAGTGCCGGCGGCCACCGCCTTGCCGATCGCCGACGAGGCGATCCGCCAATGCGCAACCGTCTCGGCGATCAGCGGATAGTCCTGCTCGTTCGCCGGCGGCACCACCACCGGCTCGGGCGCCTCGGTGTAGTTGGCGTAGAGATCCTGCTTGACGCGCGGCAGGATCGGCGTGCCGGCGAAGGCCGGCAGATGGCAGAAATTGGTGAAGCGGGCGAAGCGGCGGCGGAAGTCGATGGGAATGGTGAACTCGTGATTGTCCTCGGTCAGCCAGGCGCGGTCGAACTGCTTCAGGCTGTCCTTCGGCTTCGCGACCACCCACGGTGAGAACGAGGCGACGTCGATCTTGTTGCGGGTGAAGTCGAATTCGTAGAGCCGCATCAGGCCGTTGCCGCCCTGATAGGCCATCTGATAGTCGACCACCATCTGGTGGACCGGATTGTGGAAGTCGTTGATCTTCGTCAGCAGCGCGCCGCCATGATAATGGCCGTTGAGGGTCATGAAGATCTGGTCGTTGCTGCGGATCAGCTTGTCCCAGAGATACTGGCCGTAGGCGACCTCGAGCGGGCTCGTGCCGTCATTGGCGATGTTGAGCAACTGGTGATTGGCGAGGATGACCGGCAGCATCGGATGGCGCGCGATCATGCTGCGCGCCCAGGCGATCGCATCGTCCGAGGCGCGCCACGACAGCGACAGCACCATGAAGCTGACGCCGCAGGCATGGAACACATGCGCCTCGTGCCAGCCGCTCGGATGCCGCTCCAGGAAGGTCCGCTGCCTGGCGGCGCGGCTGGTGGGAAACCATGTGAGATAAGGCTCGGACGCGCCGCGCTGCGCATCGGTGCCCGCGCTCTGGCTTGTCGCGCTTTCGAACTCCAGCGCCGACAGCACGTCGTGATTGCCGGCGAGCACCGAATAGGGCCGGCCGGCGTTCTCCAAGAGCTTCATCGCGGCGTCGGCGACCGCCCATTGCTGCGGATGCTTGGACTGGTCGACGACGTCGCCGAGATGGATGGTGAACGGGATGTGATACTTCGCGGCGTTGTCGACGATGAACTGCGTCTGCGCCGGATAGGGCGTGCTGCCATACTGGCGCTGATAGGCCTGGCCTTCTTCCGACGTTGCATAGCGCGAGTAGAACTGCGTATCGGGAAGGACGGCGAGCGCGAAACTGGTCGTGACGTGATGGTGGTGATGATGCATGCGCCAATGCGCGTGCGCCGCCTGGCCGGGCAGCAGGCTGGCGCCGAGGCCGAGCGCCGAAACGCCCATCGCGTTGCGCAGCAGCGTGCGGCGGTCCACGCCCTGCATCGGCTCCGGACTGCGCGACGGATGATGGCCTGCGGCCGGCTTGTTGTTCGATGAATCGTCGTCGAAAGACATCCTCGTCCCCACCTCGAGCGGCGGATCGCGCCGCGGTCGGGACGTGTTAGGGAGAGATGATCTCAAATTTGAGAAGGTTTCTTATCGTTTCGATGAGTGTTCGCCGCAGGAGGGGAAACCATTGATTCCGCACGCGAGGGCGCACAACTATCAATGAAGGGGTGTGTGCCGTGTGCAATCTGGGCGGGCGGTCGCGCGGATTGCCTCGGCATTTTTGAATCCTGTTTGCAGATTTCTTGCGCAGCAATTTGTTGACGAGTTGCGCCGGGCTTTTCGAGAAAACTTGGCAACCCAGGAAAACCTCTTTCCAACAAACCGCCCGCTAGGTTGATCGCGATAAGGCCGCGCTAACCCTGACTTCCCGCGCCGCCGCAGCAACCGAGGTGATCGATGGCGCTTGATAGCATGACGCTCGACATCGTAGCGACCATGGTCGCGGCGCTGCTTGGCGCCATGTTGCTCCATTTCGGTCGACAGGAGAACACGCCGGCGCTGCGCTGGTGGGGGGCGGCCTATATTCTCGGCGCCGTCGCGATCGCGCTGTGGACGCTGATCGGCGAGCTCTATGGTGAGGTGGTGTCGCTGTTCCTGAGCTCCATCGGTCTGATCGCCACCGCCATGGTGTGGAATGCCGCGCGCGTGTTCCACGGCAAGCCGCCGAGCGTGCTTGGGCTCGTGCTCGGCGCGACGGTCTGGATCGCCAGCGGCATGCTGCTCGATGCGTCGGCGCAGGCGCTGCGGCTGACGATCGGCGCCGCGATCGTCGTGATCTACGCCATGCTGACCGCGGCCGAGCTGTGGCAGGAGCGGCGGCGGACCTTGCACAAGCGCTGGCCGGCGCTGATCGTGCCGGTGATGCACGGCTTCGTCCTGATGCTGCCGATCCTGCTCGGCAACATGCTGCGCGATTCCGACGGCGCCTTCGCCGCGGCCTGGGTCACGATCTTCTCGATCGAGCTCGTGCTCTATGCGGTCGGCACCGTGTTCGTGATCTTCATGCTGGTGTCAGAGCGCATCGTCAGCGCCCACAAGCGCGCGGCGACCACCGACCCGCTGACGGGCCTGCTCAACCGCCGCGGCTTTGCCGAGTCCTCCGCGCAGCTCATCGAGCGCGAGGCGCGCGAGCAGCGCCCGGTCAGCGTGCTGATCTTCGACATCGATCATTTCAAGTCGATCAACGACCGCTTCGGCCACGCCGAGGGCGACGAGGTCCTGAAGCTGTTCGCAAACGTCGTGGTCAACAATCTGCGCCTCACCGATCTCTCGGGGCGGATCGGTGGCGAGGAGTTCGCAGCACTTTTGCCCTGTTCGATCGAAGAGGCCATGGTCGCCGCCGAGCGTGTCCGTGAGGCGTTCGCGGCCTCCGGCGTGGTGTGCGAGGACAAGCCGGTCGACACCACCGTCAGCATCGGTGTCGCCGGCGGGCCGGGCGGGACCGATCTCGACGTGCTGCTCGCGGCCGCCGATACCGCCCTCTACAAGGCCAAGCGTTCCGGGCGCAACCGGGTCGAAGCGTCGGCGGAGCTGCCACTGTCGCTCGACCGCTACCGCCGCCAGCGCGCCGCTGCCAGCCTGCCGCAGTCGGGACAGGCGGTGTTGTCCAGCTGAGGCGCGGCTTTCGCTCTCCCGAGGTCTGGGCTAGACAAGCGGCCCACACCAGGGGAGGCCGACAGAACATGATCACGGAAATCGCCCAGATCGACGTGAAGCCGGGCACGGAGAAGGATTTCGAGGCCGCGGTCGCGAAAGCACGCGCTGCTTTCGGCCGCTCCAAGGGCTTTCACGGCTTCGAGCTGCACAAATCGATCGAGAAGCCGCAGCGCTACCGCCTGATGGTGAAGTGGGAGACGCTCGAAAACCACACGGTCGATTTCCGCGGCTCGGAGAACTTCACCGAATGGCGCGGCCTGGTCGGGCAGTATTTTGCCAATCCTCCGGATGTCGAGCACACCGAGACGGTGCTGACTTCGGCCGGCTGAGGCCGCGCCAGCGCTGCTCGCCACGGAACACCATCATGACGCATGACGATCTGGTCGAAGCCTACGCTGCCGCCGGACGGCACTACCATGATCTTCGCCACGTCCGGGACTGCCTGGCCCAGCTCGATCGCGTCGCGGACCTCAGCGTCCGCGACCGCGAGATCCTGACCCTCGCGATCTGGTGGCACGACGTCGTGTATGATCCCACGCGCTCCGACAACGAGGAGCAGAGCGCCATCCTTGCCGAGCGTCACGTCGCGCCCGAGCTGCGCGACGAGGTCGGACGCCTGATCCGGCTGACCCGGACGCACGATGTCGCGCCCGGCGATCGGCTGGGCGCGCTGCTCGTCTCGATCGATCTCGCCATTCTCGGCACCGATGAGGCCGGCTACGACGCCTATGCGGATGCGATCCGGCGCGAATATGCGCACGTGCCGGACGACGCCTACCGCGCCGGGCGCGCGGCCGTGCTGGAGCGGTTCGCGGGGCGCCCCGTGATCTATCCGGATGCGGGCTTTGCCGCTGCCCTCGACCAGAAGGCGCGGGCCAACCTCGCGCGCGAGCTGAGCGATCTTCGATCATAGGCAGGATCAGCTCAGGCATTTCGAGCGGCCGCATCGCTGCGGCAATGCAGCCTGCGCAGCATCGCATGAGCGAATGTGGCTTGTCTTTTGCTGCGGCTCGACATGCAATGAGATGACATGCGCGTCGCCATGGCGTGCTCCTCATTTTCTGGAACTCCGTCATGCCGATCATCAACCGCGCCGCCGAGCTGGCGGAAGACGCCAAGGTCTGGCGCCGCGATTTCCACCAGCATCCCGAGCTGCTCTACGAGGTGCATCGGACCGCCGCGCGTGTCGCCGAGCTGCTGGCCTCGTTCGGTGTCGACGAGGTCGTCAGCGGTATCGGCAGGACCGGCGTCGTCGGCGTCATCCGCGGGCGCGAGCCGTCGCAGCGTGTGATCGGCCTGCGTGCCGACATGGACGCGCTGCCGCTGCAGGAGATCAGCGACATCCCGCACAAGTCCACCATTCCGGGCCGGATGCACGCCTGCGGCCATGACGGCCACACCGCGATGCTGCTGGGCGCGGCGCGCTATCTCGCCGAGACGCGCAACTTCGCCGGCACGGCCATCGTCATCTTTCAGCCGGCCGAGGAGGGCGGGGCCGGCGGCCGCGCGATGGTCGACGACGGCCTGATGGAGCGCTTCGGCATCGAGGAGGTCTACGGCCTGCACAACGCGCCGGGCCTGCCGCTCGGGACGGTCGCGACGCGCACCGGCGCCGTGATGGCCGCCGCCGACACCTTCGAGGTGCGCCTGAAGGGCCTCGGCGGCCATGCCGCGCGGCCGAACAAATGCGTCGATCCGATCATCGCCGGCGCGCAGATCGTGACCGCGCTGCAGACGATCGTGGCGCGCAACGTCGATCCGGTCGAAAGCGCGGTGCTGTCGATCACGCGCTTTCACGCGGGGACGACCGCCGACAACATCATTCCGCAGACCGCAATCATCGGCGGCACCGTGCGCACGCTCGACGAGGACATCCGCCGCTTGATGGACGAGCGCTTCAAGGGCCTCGTGACGGCGCTCGCGAGCGGGATGGGCGTCGAGGCGGAGATCGACTATGAATGGGGCTATCCGGTCGTCATCAATCACGCGGAGCAGACCGCGTTCGCAGCCGACGTGGCGCGCAGCGTCGTCGGGCCGGAAAAGGTCATCACCGATATGCCGCCCCGGCTCGGCGGCGAGGATTTCGCCTACATGCTGCAGGCGCGGCCCGGCGCGTTCGTCTTCATGGGCATCGGCGATGGGGCCGGCGTGCATCACCCCGAGTATGATTTCAACGACGACGTGATCCCGCACGGGATCAGCTATTGGGCCAAGCTCGTCGAGACCGCGATGCCGGCCGGCTGAACCGCCACAACCGATCTCTCAGATCGCGGCCGCGGCGTCCTCGGTGCGGCGGTCGCTCTTGAAATAGTCGATCATGACCTTGGCGATCGCCATCAGCGGCAGCGCCAGGGTCAGGCCCCAGACGCCGAACACGATGCCGAGCAGGATCTGGAACGCAAACAGCGTGGCCGGCGGGATGTCCAGCGCCTGGCGCTGGATCAGCGGCGTCAGCACGTAGCTCTCCATCGCGTGCACGCCGAGGAACAGCACGAAGGCGGAGACCGCCGCGACCCAGCCGGAGGCGAGGCTCGCCAGCACCACGATGACGCCGGCGATGATCGCGCCGACGGTCGGAATGAAGGCCAACAGGCCGGCCTGGATGCCCAGGATGAACGAGCTCTGCACGCCGATGATGGCGAGGCCGATCCAGGTGACGAGGAAGACCGCGAACATCGTCGTGATCTGGGCGATCAGCCAGCGCTCCAGCGTATAGCTGATGCGGTCCACGATCACGGTGGCCTGGTCGCGGTACTTCGCCGGCGCCAGGAAAAGCAATCCGCTGCGGTAGACGGCCGGCTGGGCCGCGAAGGCGAGTCCCAGGAACAGGACGATGAAGAAGTTGCCGACGGCGCTGACGGTGCCCAGCAGCAGCTTGAAGGTCTGGCTGACGATGGCGCCGCCGGAGGAGGCCAGCGCGCTCGGCGAGGGCAGGCCGCCCGGCAGGCCATGGGACGGCGTCTGGGTCGGTGTGGTCGAGCCGCCATCAGGCGCGGCAGTGGCCGTGCTCGCGGCGTTGAAGTCGAAGAAGCTGGTGTCGATGCCGTTGCGGTCGAGGAAGCCCTTGATGTTGCCGAGCTGCGACTTGATCGTATCGCTCAGCACCTTGGCCTGGTCCGCGATGGTGGTGCCGCCGAGGAAGACGATGCCGACGAGCACGGCCGCGAGGGCCAAGCAGACGATGACGAGCCGCGCCGGATGCGGCCAGGGCAGGACGCGGCCGAGCAGGCTGGTCATCGCGTTGAGCGCGACGCCGAGCAGCATGCCCGCGAACAACAGGAAGATCGCAGCCGCGTAATACCAGGTGAAGGCCATGCCGGCCATGAACAGGGTTACCCCGATGCCGCCCACGGCAATGGCCCAGGCCAGGTCGCTGCGGGCCTGGAGGCGCGGGTCGGCGGGGGCGGTCATGAGGCGTCCTCTGTGCTGATCGGCCCCCACACATTGGCGAAAACGGCTGGCGGATCAAGCGCAGGCTTGAGGAAGCGGGGCGCTGCAGGACGCTTGCGGGGGTGTCCGGAATTGGCATTGGGGACCCGCGTGGCCATATGTTGATCCTGCCGTGCGACGCAGGCATGATTTGTGCCTGCCGGACTGGCGGATGCGGCAGCCGAAGGCCGGACAAAAGGGAGAGAAACGAAAGCAATGAAACGTCCGGTGGTCGGCGTGATCGGCAACAGCCATCGCGTCGAGAATAGGTTCACCGTGCAGATGGTGGGCGAGCGCAACCTGAGCGCCGTGGCCGAGGTCGCGGGCGCGCTGCCGCTGATGTTTGCCGGCGTTCCCGAGATCACCGACATCGCCGCGCTGCTCGATGTCGTCGATGGCGTGGTGCTGACCGGCGCCCGCGCCAACGTGCATCCGACCCGTTTCAACACCGAGCCGAGCCTCAAGCACGAGCCCTACGACATCCACCGCGACGAGGTCGCGCTGCAGCTGTCGGAGGCCTGCGTCTCCAGAGGCATTCCGCTGTTCGGCATCTGCCGCGGCCTCCAGGAGATGAACGTCGCCTTCGGCGGCTCGCTGCATCCGGAGATCCGCGAGATTCCCGGCCGCATGAATCATCGCATGCCCCGGCTGGAGAACGGCGAGATCCATCCCGATCCGACCGTCATCTTCGCCGATCGCCACGAGGTCAAGCTGACGCCGGGCGGCGCCTTCGCCGGCATCCTCGGCTGCGACATTATCAAGGTCAATTCGCTGCATGGTCAGGGCATCCTGGAGCCCGGCGACCGCGTCGTGATCGAGGGCATCGCCGAGGACGGCACCATCGAGGCCATTCGCATCGCCGACGCGCCGAGCTTTGCGCTGGGCGTGCAATGGCACGCCGAATATGACCCGCAGAAGAACCCGATCAACCGCAAACTGTTCGAGGCTTTCGGGGAGGCGGTGAGGAAGCGGCAACTGTCCTCCTGACCAGGGAGCTGAACCTGGGTCGGGCAGGGCCAGACCAAGCTGTTGGGTCACCTCGCGATGTCTCCTGATGAAGGGTCCTGGATGCGCCACGTCCTGATCACGACTGCTGGTCGGCACTCCTGTTTTGGCTCAGACCGCGCCGCCCATCGAGGGGCCAATCACCTGCACGCTGCCGGTGGCGGCGACCGACACCGCGAAGAGCATTCAGCAGCGCTATGGCGGCGAGGCGGTGGTGCAGGACCTGCCCGGCGCCGAGGGCGAGACATATAGGGGCCTCGTGCTGTTTCCGCGGGCGATGGACCGGCGCATCGAGGTCGGCTTCATCCAGGACAAGACCGCGACGGTGTCCGGGCTCAGCTTGCGCGATGTGGCCAAGACGAGCCGCTGGAGCGTGGCCGGCGTCACCATCGGTGCGAGCCTCGCAGCGGTCCAGAAGGCCAACGGCAAGCCGTTCGTGATCTTAGGATTCGACTGGGACTATGGCGGCTACGTCACCGACTTCAAGAATGGTGCATTGGGCCGCAAGCTGCCGGGCGGCTGCTCTGTGACGCTGCGTTTCAGCACCGACAAACTCGTGCCCAGGGCGCTTCTGGGTGAGGGCGTGAAGATCTCTTCCGAAAATCCGGCGCTCAAGAAGCTCGCACCCGTCGTCACCGAGATCGTCGTCAATTTCGCTGCGAAGTGATGTCTCTACGGGTGCAGGCTTGGTGAAGACGAGCATGCGTCGAACGATCATTTTGTGGATGCTGCTCGCCACGCCGGCTTCGGCGCAAACGGCAACGACGGCCGACGGGCCGATCACCTGCGCCTCGCCGGTGTTTGTCGAGGACTCCGCCAAGAGCCTGCTGCGCCGCGCAAGTGCGCCTCAATACGCCTCGCGTGCCTCATCTATGAGACCGGCCGCGGTTTTCGGGCGAGTCATTCTGAAGCACGCTGAAGCATAGCAGATGGCGCAGGCCAAGCGTGGCGAGAGCGCGGCTGCGATCAGGGCTTTGCGAGATGCCAGGCGTTGTTCAGGAAGCCGTCGCCTGTGATGTCGCCGGGCTTCTGATCCTTGGCGAAGGTGTAGAGCGGCTTGCCCTTGTAAGCCCACTGCCTGGAGCCGTCGTCCCGGGTGATGATGGTGTAGTTGGCGTCGGCCTTGTCGCTGGCTTCGGCTTTCAGGACCGGCCAGTTGGTCGCGCAGGGACCGTTGCAGGCTGATTTGCCGTCGACGTCCTTGTCGAACGTGTAGAGCGTCATGCCCTTGTTGTCGGTGAGGATGTCGCCCTTCGTGCTGCTGCCGCTCTTGGTTGGAGGCGCCGCGCTGGCGGACGAGATCGCCGCGAGTGAGATTGCGGCGGTCAGGAAGAGGCGCGAGATCGAAAGCTTGGTCATTCGAAATCTCCCAATGCATGTGGATCACAGGGATAGAAACTCATTCCGGCCCGATCTATTCCTTGCGCCTGTCCCTATTCGTCATTGGGCGGAATGTCGTACCGCCGTTCTGGCGCTCATGCCGGCCTTGGCATTCGCCAGCACGGCACTGCGACACCAACGAAAAGGGCGCCCCGCAAGGGGCGCCCTGGTGTCGTCATCCGCCGATCTTATCGGGCCTTAGCCCGAGTAGTACATGTCGAACTCGACCGGGTGCGGGGTCATTTCGAAGCGCTCGACCTCGGTCATCTTCAGCGCGATGTAGCTGTCGATGAAGTCGTCGTCGAACACGCCGCCGGCCTTCAGGAAGGCGCGGTCCTTGTCGAGGTTCTCGAGCGCCTCGCGGAGCGAGCCGCAGACGGTCGGGATCTGCTTCAGCTCTTCCTTCGGCAGGTCGTAGAGGTCCTTGTCCATCGCCGGGCCCGGATCGAGCTTGTTCTTCACGCCGTCGAGGCCGGCCATCAGCATCGCGGCGAAGCCGAGATAGGGGTTGGCGAGCGGATCGGGGAAGCGGACCTCGACGCGCTTGGCCTTCGGCGACGAGGTGTAGGGGATGCGGCACGAAGCCGAGCGGTTGCGCGCGGAGTAGGCGAGCAGCACCGGCGCCTCATAGCCCGGGACCAGACGCTTGTAGGAGTTGGTCGACGGGTTGGTGAAGGCGTTGATGGCCTTGGCGTGCTTGATGATGCCGGCGATGTAGGACAGGCAGGTCTCCGACAGGTCGGAATACTTGTTGCCCGCGAACACCGGCTTGCCGTCCTTCCAGATCGACTGGTGGACGTGCATGCCCGAACCGTTGTCGCCATAGACCGGCTTCGGCATGAAGGTGGCGGTCTTGCCGTAGATGTGCGCGACCTGGTGGATGCAGTACTTGTAGATCTGCATCTGGTCGGCCATCAGCGTCAGCGTGTCGAACTTCATGCCGAGCTCGTGCTGGGCCGAGGCGACCTCGTGATGGTGCTTCTCGACCTTGACGCCCATGCGGGCCATGGCGCCGAGCATCTCCGAGCGCATGTCCTGCACCGAGTCCTGCGGCGGCACCGGGAAGTAGCCGGCCTTGGTGCGGATGCGGTGGCCGAGATTGCCGCCCTCATACTCGGTGTCGGAATTGGTCGGCAGCTCCGAGGAGTCGAGGCGGAAGCCGGTGTTGTAGGGCGAGGAGCTGTAGCGCACGTCGTCGAACACGAAGAACTCGGCTTCGGGGCCGACGAACACGCTGTCGCCCACGCCCATCGACTTCACCATCGCCTCGGCCTTCTTGGCGATGCCGCGGGGATCGCGGTTGTACGGCTCGCCGGTGGTCGGCTCGAGCACGTCGCAGGTGATGATCATGGTCGTTTCGGCGAAGAACGGATCGATCGTCGCGGTGACCGGGTCGGGCATCAGGCACATGTCGGATTCATTGATCGCCTTCCAGCCGGCGATCGAGGAGCCGTCGAACATCGTGCCTTCGGCAAAAATGTCTTCGTCGATCATGCTGACGTCGAAGGTGACGTGCTGCCACTTGCCCCGCGGGTCGGTGAAGCGGAGGTCGACGTATTTGACGTCGTTGTCTTTGATTGCTTTCAAGACGTCCTTGGCGGTCTTCATGAATACCCCTCTTGGCTTATAACGTCACGGCCCGGCGCGGGACGGCGTCCGCGGGTCATGCTCCATAGCCTCGTGCGGGGGCCAAGACAACATCGGAAACGGCAAAACGGCCGCGTGCAAGCGCCTCGCAGAGGACACTTGAGCTGCCGTAGGGGCTGCTGGCGCAGCAAACGTTCCGTGCGGGGCCTGGAGCGGACGGTCCGTTCCAGGCCTGCGGTCGGGCTAGATCGCGTCCAGCCCGGATTCTCCGGTTCGGATGCGGATGGCTTCCTCGATGTTGGACACGAAGATCTTGCCGTCGCCGATGCGGCCGGTCTGGGCGGCGCGGCGGATCGCCTCGATCGCGCGCTCGACCAGGTCGTCGCCGATCACGATCTCGATCTTCACTTTGGGCAGGAAATCGACGATGTATTCGGCGCCCCGGTAGAGCTCGGCATGGCCTTTTTGCCGGCCGAAACCCTTCGCTTCGGTGACGGTGATGCCCTGAAGTCCCACTTCCTGAAGCGCCTCCTTCACCTCGTCGAGCTTGAACGGCTTGATGATGGCTTCGATCTTCTTCACTGAGCGCCTCCCGGGCATTCCGCTATAAACAACAGGTGGGTCATCGTCAGGCTGCGCGCACGCGCAGGTCGTTCGATCATTTCGTTACCGGGCCCGACACTCTCCGGCGGAGGCCCGGTGATTGACTGCCCGACTTGCCCCGTGCCGAAGTGGCTCCACAAAAGCAGGGTCTATGCCAAGTCGTTAACGGGCCCAAATCGAGCCGATAATCAGGCATTTCACGAGCACCCGACGATTCCCTCAAGGAACGTCTAGAATACCGGAGCCTTGAGATTAGGCAAACAGATCAAACGTTGTGCAGGTCTTGACGGCGGAGCCGGGCGCTGTCCGAAATGCCCAGGGAAAAGGCGACGTGCCGGGTTTCGTCGCGCCTTGCCAGATGTGCAGCGCCCTTGGAAGTTGCGGGCCGGCGCGGCAATAGGAAGCGCGGGATTCGCGGCACCGGCTCCGAGGAACGGGGCGCCGACGTCCCCTGCGGCGAGGCTATGGGGACGACATCAGGCCGCCGGCGCAAGACGGCGGCTGGAGACGAGAGCGGTTTATGGAAATCTTGACCACGAGCGAAATGGAGCGCGCCGACCGGCTGACGATCGCGGCCGGCACGCCGGGCTTTTCGCTGATGCTGAGTGCCGGACAGGCGGTGGCCGAGGCGGCCATGGACCTGGTCGAGACCGGGCCGATCGTGGTCGTGTGCGGGCCGGGCAACAATGGCGGCGACGGCTTCGTTGCCGCGGCCGAGCTCGCCGCGCAGGGCAGGGACGTGTCGGTCATCCTGATGTGCGAGCGCGACGCGCTGCATGGCGATGCGGCCTCCGCCGCCAAGGGCTGGAAGTTTCCGGTGCTGCCGTTCACGCCGCAGGCGATCGGCAAGCCGGCGCTGATCATCGACGCGCTATTCGGCGCCGGTCTTAGCCGGCCCGTCACCGGCGAGCCCCATGACGTCATCGCAGCGATCAACGGCAATGGCGCGCCGGTGCTCGCCGTCGACCTGCCGAGCGGCATCAACGGCACCACGGCTGCGGTGATGGGCATTGGGGTCCGCGCCACCGAGACGGTGACCTTCTTCCGCAAGAAGCCAGCGCACCTGCTGCTGCCGGGCCGCCAGCATTGCGGGCGCGTCCGGCTCGCCGACATCGGCATCGATCCTCAGGTGCTCGCCGAGATCAGGCCGCAGGCCTTCGAGAACGAACCCGAGCTCTGGCAGGGCCGCTTTCCCGTGCCTGTTATCGACGGCCACAAATACGCGCGTGGCCATGTGCTCGCGATGTCCGGCGACGTCGCCGCGACAGGCGCGGCGCGGATGGCCGCGCGCGCCGCGTTGCGGGCCGGCGCCGGTCTGGTCACGCTGGCCTCGCCGCGCGATGCGCTCGCGGTCAATGCGGCAGCGCTGACGGCGGTGATGGTGCGCGCCGCCGACACCGCGATCGAGTTCGGCGAGCTGCTCGGCGACAAGCGTTACAACACCTGCATCATCGGGCCCGGAACGGGCGTCAATGAGCGCACGCGCGACCTCGTCTTCACCGCGCTGTCGGCGCAGCGTCATCTCGTGCTCGATGCAGACGCGTTGACGAGCTTCGCCGATGCGCCGGAGCGGCTGTTCGAGCAGATCAGGGCGATGGCCGAGGCGCAGATCGTGCTGACGCCGCACGAGGGCGAATTCCCGCGCCTGTTCTCGGATCTCAGCAACAAGCATCCCGGCCGCTCCAAGCTGGAGCGCGTCCGCGCGGCTGCCGCGCGCTGTGGCGCCGTGGTGCTGCTGAAGGGCGCCGACACGACGGTGGCCGCGCCCGACGGCCGCGCCGCCATCGCCGCCAATGCGCCGCCCTGGCTCGCCACCGCCGGTGCCGGCGACGTGCTCGCCGGCATCATCGCGGGGCTATTGGGGCAAGGCGTGCCGGCGTTCGAAGCCGCCACCATCGGCGTCTGGATGCATGGCGAGGCCGGCAACGAGGCCGGCCCCGGCCTGATCGCGGAGGATCTCACCGAGACCCTGCCGGCCGTGTTCAGGCGCCTCTTCGATCGGTTCGGCGTCGACTACTGATGCCGCGCCGTCACTCGAGCTCGACGACGATCTTGCCGGTCGCGCCGCCCGCGAGCGCGGCATAGGCGGCGTCGACCTCGGAGCGTGAGAAGCGGCGCTCGTCCATGCGTGGTGCGAGGTGACCCGCGTCCGCGAGCTTGGCGGCCTGGGCGAGGATGAAGCCGTGATGCTCGCGGCCTTCACCGGTCAACAGCGGCAACAGCGTGAACACGCCCGAATAGCTGGCGGCCTTGAATGACAGGGGCGCCAGCGCATGACTGCCCCAGCCGAGGGCGCTCACGACATGGCCGAAGCGGGCGACCGCATGGAACGAGGCGTCGAGCGCCGCACCGCCAGCGGTGTCATAGACGACGTCGAAGCCGCGTCCGGCCGCATACTCTCGGACATACTGATCGACGCTCGTCGTGTGACGGTCGATCGGGGTGACGCCGAGCGCGCTGAGTTCCGCGCGCCGTTCGGCCGAGGCGACCACGAACACCTCGGCGCCGCGCGCCCGTGCAAGCTGTGCCGCGACACGTCCCACGCCGCCGCCACCCTGGACCAGAACCGTCTGGCCGCGGCTTATGGCGGCGCGGTCGACCAGTCCTTCCCAGGCCGTGATGGTGATCAGGGGCAGGGCGGCGGCCTCGCGCATGCCGAGCCGCGTCGGCTTGTGCGCAATCAGCCGGGCATCGACGGCGGCGAATTCGGCGAGCGATCCCTGGATGCCGCCGACACCGCCGGTCATGCCGTAGACCTCGTCGCCGGCCTTGAAGCCGGTGACGCCGGAGCCGACCCGCTCCACCGTTCCCGCGAGATCGATGCCGAGCACGGCGGGCAGAGGATGCCTCGCATGCGCAGCTTTGCCTGCGCGAATCTTCAAGTCGAGCGGATTGAGACCGCTGGCCGCGACGCGGACCAGCACCTCGCCCGGGCCGGGACTGGGGCGCGGCACCTCAGCGATCCGAAACGGCCCGTCCACCTCGTCCAAGACCACGGCGCGCATCGATTGATTGAAGGCCATCACAACACCTCGTTGCTGTTGGGTCTTGTGTGGTGATGTCGAAAGTGTTTGGAAATGGCCTTATTTGATATTGTCTCATTCAAAAATGAATGGGTGGTGCCGAGATGGATTGGAGCGATCTGCAGGTCTTCCTGGCAGTTGCGCGCGAGGGCACCCTGGGCGCCGCCGGCCGGCGGATCGGGCAGAGCCAGCCGACGGTTGGCCGTCGGTTGCGGGCGCTGGAGCGGAGTGTCGGCCAGACGCTGTTCCAGCGCACGACCACGGGTTTCGTCCTGACCGATGAAGGCGCCATGGTCCTGGCCCACGCCGAGCGGATCGAGGAGGAGACGCTTTCGATCGGGCGCAACCTCGGCGGCGGCGATCAGGGCCTCGACGGCACCCTGCGCATCGCCTGCTCGGACTGGTTCGGCCTGCACATGCTGTCGCCGGTGGTCGCGGAGTTCGCGCAATCGCATCCCCGCGTCATGGTCGAGATGTTGACGGATGCGCGGGTCTACAGCCTGGCACGGCGCGAGGCCGACATTGCCTTCCGGATCGCGTCGTTCGACGAGCCCGACGTGATCGTGCGCCGGCTCACCCACATCCGCTACGGCGTATATCTCCAGACCGGTCGGCCGCAGCCTCGTCCCGGCGATGGCGAAGGCCACGACCTGATCACGATGGACAGCGGTTTTGGCGGGATGCCCGACGCGGTCTGGCTCTCACGCGTGCTGCCGGGGGCACGCGTCGGCATCCGAAGCAACAGCCGCGACGTTCAGGCGCGCCTGTGCGCGCTCGGCCGCGGCGTCGCCGTGCTGCCACGTCCGCTCGGCGATGCCACCCCCGGCATTTCCCGCATCGACCTCGGCGAAGAGCCGCCGGGACGCGATACGTTCGTCGGCTACCACCGCGATCTCAAGCGGCTGGCGCGGCTGCGCGCCCTGCTCGATCTCGTCGTGGCGCGCTTCGCCCGCGACACAATGTGAGCGCGGGCGCGCCGTCACGTCACCTGATACTTCGCGACCGCGCTCTCGTTCCAGGCGAGGCCGAGACCCGGACCTCGCGCGGTCACCTTGCCGTCGATGACCTGCAGCGGCTCGGCGAGGATGGCGCCGGCAAAGTCCAGCACCTCGAGCCAATGCGCGGTCGGCGTCACCGCCAGCACATGCGCGCTCGCTTCTGGCAGGATGTGGCTCGACATCGGGATCGAGGCCGCATCGGCTTGCCCGGCGACGTTGAGCCAGCCGGTGATGCCGCCGACCTTCATCAAATCGGGCATGATGAAGTCGGAGGCGCCGGTGGCGATCGCCTCGGCAAAGCCGCGCGGAAACCACCAGTTCTCGCCGGCCTGGATCGGGATCTCCGAGCGCTCGCGCACCCGGGCATGGCCGGAGAGGTTTTCCTGCGGCACCGGCTCCTCGATCCAGGTCAGGTCGTAGGCAGCAAGGCGCGTGATTCTGCGCGTGGCTTCAGTGGGATCGAGCGACTGGTTGAAGTCGAGCATCAGCGCCATGTCCGGGCCGAGCAGGGCGCGCAGGCCCTTGATCATCGCTTCGTCGGTCGCGAGATCGCCATGACCGCCCTTGGTCTTGATGGCGCGGAAACCGTGCTCGTCGCGCGCGGCGCGCAAGGTGCGCTCGTCGTCCTTGGCATCGAGCACGCCATAGCTGTCATAGGCCGGAATCGGTCGCGCGGTGCCGCCGAGCAGCTCGACCACGGGCTTGCCCGCGAGCTGACCGAGCGCATCCCAGAACGCCATGTCGAGACCTGAGACGGCCATGCCGACGAGGCCCTGCCAGCCGAGCAGGCGGAATTTGGCGTCCATGATTTTCATCAGATCGAACGGGACCAGGGCTTGGCCTTTGAGCTCGCGGCCGATCTCCTCGACCAGATGCAGCAGCGGTTTCAACGCGAGCTTGGTGTAAGCGAACAGGTAGGAATGGCCGGTAACCCCCTGATCGGTTGCGACGTCGATCAGCACCAGCGGTCCGGAGTCGATGATGCCGAACGCGTTGCGCAAGGGGCGCTTCATGGGCGTGATCACGGCGCGTGCCGTGATCCCGGTGATGGCGGCAGTGGTCATGGGGACTGTTCCCTCAGGTTCGTTTCCTCACCGGATCTCATACCACCGCAGCAGGCGCGGCGCCGCCCAGTTGGTCGCCGTGCTCTCGACCAGGAATCGGCCCGATTGCTCGGCAAGGAATGCAATGCGCTGGGTCTGGCCGACCTCCAGCGCCAGCGTGTCGAGCCAATAGGGCTTCCAGCCATCGTCGAGCCGGTCGAGCAACCGGAACGGCTGGCCATGAAGGTGGACCACATGGGTGCCGGCGCTCTTGTTTGCCAATGCCAGCACGACCGCTTGGCCGGCCTTGGCCTGGAAGGTGGGGGCGCCGGCGGCGTTGAACGCGGCGGGCGGTTGCCAGCCGGCGCCGTCGAGCGTGAGCTCGGCCCGAGCGGCGGTCCTCAGGTCCAGCTTGTCCGGCAAACCGTTCGAAGGCAAAGGCGGCGCCGGCGGCAACGGGGCGGCACGGAGCGGCGGCTCGCTCGACGCCACCAGCCGCGCGAGGGGACGCGCATTGCTGCCGTCGTGCAGCAGCATGGCCAGCGTTGTCTTGGCGGCGGGCATGTCGAGGAAGACGTCGGTGCGGCCGCCGGGCGGCAGCACCACCGCGCCGTTTCGAGCCAGGAAAGGCTCGGCCGGCTGGCCGTCGATGGCCATCACGCGGACGGCGTCGAGGTCGGCGATTTTGATCGCGATCACAGCGCGTTGACAGCCATTGATGAACCTCAACCTGACCCGCGCATGGGTTCGCAGCGCGATCTCCGGCTGGATGTGCCCATTGACGGTGTAAAGGGGGTCGGCGTCTCTCGCCTCGGTTCGTGGCGCAACCGCGGTTCCGTCCGCCGCGAGCCTGAAGTCCTCGACCAGGAGAATTTCGTCGTGGTCGACAGTTACCGTCTCGGCTTCGTCGACGATGACAGGGAGCGGCCGGATCGGCACGGCGTCGGCGAGCAGCCGCAGGTCGAGCAGGCCGGTCCCGGCGTGCGACGCCAAGGCTGGAATGGTGGCCCGGCCGCCGGGGCCGATCTCCGGCTGCGCCAGCAGCGGGGCGGGCAAAGTGAGGCCGCGGCTGGACAGCGCGGCCGGGATCGAAAGGCCATTCGAAAGGTCCAGATCGAGCGCCGTGCCGCGTGCGAGCCGGATCACCGGAGCCGGTGCAGCCAACCGCCATAGCGGGCTCGGTGAACGTCCCGGGCTCAGCGCGAGAGATTCGCCGCGGGCGTCCAAGGAAACCGAGATTCGGCCAGCGGCCGGAGCCGGGCGGGCAAACGAGGCCGCGCCGGCTGCGGCGAGGCCGCCGAGCAGGGCACGGCGGCTGAGCCCCTCGGACGGTTCCGTCATGCGACAAAACATCGTGCGATGAGGGGGATGCGGATCATGTTGTTTTCCCTTATCTGTGCGTGCGACACGGTCGATCGGCCTGCCGGTGGTGCTTTCGACAGCCCATTTTTTTGCTGCGGACGGTTTCGTGCGTGGTATAAGCCGCGCCGCCCGCGGCACCGCGGCCGGGCTATCGATGCAGTTCACGCGGGCGTGGCGGAACTGGTAGACGCGCTGGATTTAGGTTCCAGTGACGAAAGTTGTGGGGGTTCGAGTCCCTCCGCCCGCACCAAGCGCTTCTCCGGCGTTTGCCCCAAGTTTTACCGGCAGACCCGCCCTCTCGGACAGAGAAGCGGGGCCGCCGATCCCACCGGCGCAAGGCCCTTGCCGCGCGTCGTCCACAATTGAGTCAGATGTGTCCGGATCGCAAGGGTTCGGACCGAAGCGGAAGAAGATTGACGCCATGCAGGTCACAGAAACCTTGTCGGAAGGCTTGAAGCACGAGTTCCAGATCAGCGTTCCGGCGGCGGATCTCGACGCCAAGGCGGATGCCAAGCTGGTCGATCTCAAGGACAAGGTCCGCATCAACGGCTTCCGCCCCGGCAAGGTGCCGGTGGCGCATCTGAAGAAGATCTATGGCAAGTCGGTCATGGCCGAGACCATCGACCAGACCATCCGCGACACCAACACGCAGATCTTCACCGAGCGCGGGTTCCGCCTCGCCACCGAGCCGAAGGTGACGATGCCGACGGAGGAGGCCGAGGTCGAGAAGATCCTCGCTGGCCAGTCCGACCTGACCTACACCGTGGCCGTCGAGGTCGTGCCGGCGATTGCGCTCGCCGACTTCAAGACCTTCTCGGTCGAGAAGCCCGTGGCCGACATCACCGACGCCGATGTCGACGAGGCGATCAAGCGCCTGGCCGATGCCAACCGCAGCTACGCCGCGAAGGCCGAGGGCGCGAAGGCCGAGAGCGGCGACCGGGTGAAGATCAACTTCAAGGGCACGATCGATGGCGTCGCCTTCGAGGGCGGCACCGGCGAGGGCATCGATGTCGTGATCGGCTCGAACACCTTCATTCCCGGCTTCGAGGACCAACTGATCGGGATCGGCGTCGGTGAGACCCGCACGCTCAAGGTGACGTTCCCGACCAACTATCTCAACAACGAGCTCGCGGGGAAGGCCGCGGAGTTCGAGACCACGGCGACCGCGGTCGAGGCTCCGGAGGACAAGGTGGTGGACGATGAGTTCGCCAAGACGCTCGGCCTCGAGTCGCTCGACAAGCTGAAGCAGCTGATGCGCGACCGCCTCGCCGGCGAGTTCAGCCAGGCGACCCGCCAGCGTGTCAAGCGCGCGCTGCTCGACCGTCTCGACGAGACCCACAAGTTCGATGCGCCGCCGTCGCTGATCGACGAGGAGTTCAACCTGATGTGGAACTCGGTCAAGGCCGAGATGGACTCCAGCGGCAAGACCTTCGCCGACGAGAACACCACCGAGGACAAGGCGAAGGACGAGTACCGCACCATCGCCGACCGCCGCGTCCGTCTCGGCCTCGTGCTGTCGGAGATCGGCGAGAAGAACAAGATCACCGTGACCGACGACGAGGTCGGCCGCGCCGTGATGGAGCGCGCGCGCTCGATGCCGGGCCGCGAGAAGGAGGTCTGGGACTTCTATCGCAACAACCCGCAGGCGCTCGCGCAGCTGCGCGCGCCGATCTACGAGGACAAGGTCGTCGACTTCATCCTCGAGCTCGCCAACGTGACCGAGAAGAAGGTCTCCAAGGACGAGCTGTTCAAGGACGACGACAGCGACAAGGCGGCCTGAACAGGTCGCCCATCGTAGGGTTCGCGACATAAGCGCGTGATTAAGGTTGACCGGCGAAAGCGCCGGTCGGCCCGGTTCAGGCGCTGGCCGCCGCCGCGGGAATCAGCTTGAACAGCGCAATGACCTCGCTCGCGGCTGGCCAGGGGACCCGGTCTTGTCACCGGCGAATTGGTCCATATCTGTGAGCTCGGTCTTGAAGTTCTGCATCACGGGACACCTGTCCGTCGCTGCTCGTTGAAATGAGCCTCACCTGCGGCGGCCGGTCGTCTCAACTGCTGGTCCAACCCTTGGGTGATTCATGCGCGATCCCGTCGAAACCTATATGAACCTTGTGCCCATGGTGGTCGAACAGACCAACCGCGGTGAGCGCGCCTACGACATCTTCTCGCGCCTCCTGAAGGAGCGCATCATCTTCGTGACCGGTCCGGTGGAGGACGGCATGGCGACCCTGATCGTCGCGCAGCTCCTGTTCCTCGAGGCCGAGAACCCGAAGAAGGAAATCGCGATGTACATCAACTCGCCCGGTGGCGTGGTGACGTCGGGCCTCGCGATCTACGACACGATGCAGTTCATCCGTCCGGCGGTGTCGACGCTGTGCACCGGCCAGGCGGCTTCGATGGGCTCGCTGCTGCTCTGTGCCGGCCACAAGGACATGCGCTTCTCGCTGCCGAACTCGCGCATCATGGTGCATCAGCCGTCCGGCGGGTTCCAGGGCCAGGCGACCGACATCATGCTGCACGCCCAGGAGATCCTGAACCTGAAGAAGCGGCTGAACGAGATCTACGTCAAGCACACCGGCCAGTCTTACAAGGCGATCGAGGACGCCCTGGAGCGCGACAAATTCCTCACGGCGGAAGCGGCCCAGGAGTTCGGCCTGATCGACAAGGTTCTCGACAAGCGGCCGGAAGATCCGGCGGCGATGGGTAAGTGATCCGTCCGTGATCGAGGCGGGGTCCGATTGACGGGCCTCGGAACGCAATAGCATCGCCTTTGCCGGCTCGGGCCGGCAAAGGTACCAAGGTGGGGTCCCAAAAGGGCCGCAACCCTGCCGTGCGGCCGGCAAATAGGCGTGGCAAACACGCAACGCTTCGCTGATTTCGCGTGTTCTTACCGTGTCAAGCCCCAAAATCACGGTAATGTCACGGTCTAGGGTCTGTGCTCCGATTAGCGAATTCTTGATAGTCGGATGACAGCATGATTGGCTAGAGTGTCCAGTTATGGATCGTGGGGGATTCGCGTAGGTCGTCGGTGCACGACGGGTGAAGAACAAGGTGTTAATTTTGGTACGAAATTTGCTCTTTCACCAGTCTGGTCCGGCCCGTGCCGGATCGGAACGAACGAGCGGACAAGAGCGAACCGCGGACGGAGACAGGAATGAGTAAGGTCGGCACGAGCGACTCGAAGAACACGCTATATTGCTCGTTCTGCGGCAAGAGCCAGCACGAAGTCCGCAAACTGATCGCAGGTCCAACCGTCTTCATCTGCGACGAGTGCGTCGAACTCTGCATGGACATCATCCGCGAGGAGAACAAGTCCTCGCTGGTGAAGTCGCGCGACGGGATTCCGACCCCGAAGGAGATCTGCAAGGTCCTGGACGATTACGTGATCGGCCAGAACCATGCGAAGAAGGTGCTGTCGGTCGCCGTCCACAACCACTACAAGCGGCTGAACCATCAGACCAAGCACTCGGACGTCGAGCTCGCGAAGTCGAACATCCTGCTTATCGGTCCGACCGGCTCGGGCAAGACGCTGCTGGCGCAGACGCTGGCGCGCATTCTCGACGTGCCGTTCACGATGGCGGATGCGACGACCTTGACCGAGGCCGGCTATGTCGGTGAGGACGTCGAGAACATCATCCTGAAGCTCTTGCAGGCGGCCGACTACAATGTCGAGCGCGCGCAGCGTGGCATTGTCTACATCGACGAGATCGACAAGATCAGTCGCAAGTCGGACAATCCCTCGATCACCCGCGACGTGTCGGGCGAGGGCGTCCAGCAGGCGCTGCTCAAGATCATGGAGGGCACGGTTGCGTCGGTTCCGCCGCAGGGCGGCCGCAAGCACCCGCAGCAGGAGTTCCTGCAGGTCGACACCACCAACATCCTCTTCATCTGCGGTGGTGCGTTCTCCGGACTGGAGAAGATCATCTCGGCGCGCGGCCGGTCGACCTCGATCGGCTTCGCCGCCCAGGTTCTGGCGCCGGAAGACCGCCGTACCGGCGAGATCTTCCGTCACGTCGAGCCTGAGGATCTCCTGAAGTACGGCCTGATCCCCGAGTTCGTCGGCCGTCTGCCGGTCGTGGCGACGCTCGAGGATCTCGACGAGAACTCGCTGAAGAAAATCCTGACCGAGCCCAAGAACGCGCTGGTGAAGCAGTATCAGCGGCTGTTCGAGATGGAGAACATCGAGCTCACCTTCGCCGACGAGGCGCTGGGCGCAGTGGCGCGCAAGGCCATCGAACGCAAGACCGGCGCGCGTGGCCTGCGGTCGATCCTCGAGAGCATCCTGCTCGAGACGATGTTCGACCTGCCGGGTCTCGAGGGCGTCGAGGAAGTGGTCATCTCGCGCGAAGTGGTCGAGGGCACGGCCCGTCCGCTCTACATCTACGCCGATCGGTCCGATCGTGCGGTGGAAAGCAGCGCCAGCGCGTGAGGCGCGCTGGCACGAGAGACAGAAGACCTCGATTTGTTAGATCGGCGATCGCTGCGGACATCATGTCCGCGGCATCGCAGCGTTTCAGCGTCCCGCCGCGTAGAGCCATTTTTGGCGGGTGTTTACCGATACTTGACACCCCCCGGGTCGATAGCCACCTAATGTCGCGTGGCGATACAAATCTCAATCCCGGGATTCGCCTCAACAAACGATCCGAAACAAGCGGGCGATATCGACGCGTCAGTGATGTCCGGATCAGATCGCACCTTGTGGCGGTTGCGCACGATGGCGGACTGCGTGCAAGGGGGCTAAACAAAAGGAACAGGCCATGACGACCCCCAAACCCCGGCCGACCATCGTCTACGGCGAGAGCCACGCGTATCCGGTTCTGCCGCTCCGCGACATCGTCGTCTTCCCGCACAACATCGTTCCGCTGTTCGTCGGCCGCGAGAAATCGATCCGCGCGCTCGAAGAGGTGATGAAGAACGACGCGCTGGTGATGCTGGCGACGCAGAAGAACGCGTCCGACGATGATCCAGCTGCGGATGCTATCTACGAGACCGGGACGCTCGCCAGCGTGCTGCAACTCCTCAAGCTGCCCGACGGCACCGTGAAGGTGCTGGTCGAGGGTCTGGAGCGAGCGCGCGTCGAGAAGTACACCGATCGTGCCGACTACTACGAAGCCACTGCCGTTGCGCTCGAGGATACCGATGCGAAGTCGGTCGAGGCCGAAGCGCTCGGGCGGTCCGTCGTGTCGGACTTCGAAAGCTACGTGAAGCTGAATAAGAAGATCTCCGCCGAAGTCGTCGGCGTCGTTCAGTCGATCACCGATTTCGGCAAGCTGGCCGACACCGTCGCCTCGCATCTCGCCGTCAAGATCGCCGATCGCCAGGGCATCCTGGAGACGCTGTCCGTCACCACGCGCCTGGAGAAGGTGCTGGGCCTGATGGAGAGCGAGATCTCGGTGCTGCAGGTCGAGAAGCGCATCCGCTCGCGCGTCAAGCGCCAGATGGAGAAGACCCAGCGCGAGTACTACCTGAATGAGCAGATGAAGGCCATTCAGAAGGAGCTGGGTGACGAGGACGGCCGCGACGAGCTCGCCGATCTGGAAGAGCGCATCAACAAGACCAAGCTCTCCAAGGAAGCGCGAGAGAAGGCGCAGCACGAGCTGAAGAAGCTGCGCCAGATGTCGCCGATGTCTGCGGAAGCGACCGTCGTGCGCAACTATCTGGATTGGCTGCTGTCGATCCCGTGGAACAAGAAGTCCAAGGTGAAGAAGGATCTGGAGGCCGCGCAGGCGGTTCTGGATGCGGATCACTATGGGCTGGAGAAGGTCAAGGATCGCATCGTCGAGTACCTGGCGGTGCAGTCGCGCGCCAACAAGCTGACCGGCCCGATCCTGTGCCTGGTCGGACCTCCCGGCGTCGGCAAGACCTCGCTCGGCAAGTCGATCGCGAAGGCCACCGGCCGCGAGTTCGTTCGCGTGTCTCTGGGCGGCGTGCGCGACGAGGCGGAGATCCGCGGTCATCGCCGGACCTATATCGGTTCGATGCCCGGCAAGATCATCCAGTCGATGCGCAAGGCCAAGACCTCGAACCCGCTCTTCCTGTTGGACGAGATCGACAAGATGGGCTCGGACTTCCGGGGTGACCCGTCGTCGGCGCTGCTGGAGGTTCTGGACCCCGAGCAGAACACGACGTTCAACGACCACTATCTGGAGGTCGACTACGACCTGTCGAACGTGATGTTCATCACGACCGCGAATACGCTGAATATTCCCGGCCCGCTGATGGACCGCATGGAGATCATCCGCATCGCGGGCTACACCGAGACCGAAAAGCTCGAGATCGCCCGCAAGCATCTGATCCCGTCCGCGCTGTCGAAGCACGGCCTGGATTCGAAGGAGTGGTCGATCGACGATGACGCGCTGCTGCTCGTGATCCGGCGCTACACCCGCGAGGCGGGCGTGCGTAACCTGGAGCGTGAGATTTCCACACTGGCCCGCAAGGCCGTGAAGGAGCTCATGATGTCCAAGAAGAAGTCGGTGAAGGTCACCGAGAAGGCCGTCGAGGAATTCTTGGGTGTGCCGAAGTATCGCTTCGGTGAGATTGAGAGCGACGATCAGGTCGGGATCGTCACGGGTCTGGCATGGACCGATGTCGGCGGTGAGCTGCTCACCATTGAAGGCGTCATGATGCCCGGCAAGGGCAAGATGACGGTGACGGGCAATCTGCGCGACGTCATGAAGGAGTCGATCTCGGCGGCGGCGTCCTACGTCCGCTCGCGGGCGATCGTCTATGGCATCGAGCCGCCGATGTTCGACCGCCGCGACATCCACGTCCACGTTCCGGAGGGGGCGACCCCGAAGGATGGTCCGTCGGCGGGCGTCGCGATGGCAACCGCAATCATCTCGGTCATGACGGGCATTCCGATCCGTCACGACGTGGCGATGACCGGCGAGATCACCTTGCGTGGTCGCGTGCTGCCGATCGGCGGTCTGAAGGAGAAGCTGCTGGCTGCGGCCCGCGGCGGCATCAAGACGGTGCTGATCCCCGAGGACAACGCCAAGGATCTCACGGAGATCTCCGATGCGATCAAGGGCGGCATGGACATCATCCCGGTGTCCCGTCTCGACGACGTCGTCGCCCGGGCCCTGGTCCGCAAGCCGGTGCCGATCGTCTGGGAAGAGGACACCAAGGTGCCGGTGAAGGCCGACGGCGACGAAGCCGCCGGCGGCCTGACCGCCCACTGAGGTCCGAACTGATGCAAGGAAACGGCGCCCGTAAGGGCGCCGTTTTCGTTTGGGAGATCGAACCACCGACCCTTCGAGCGTGCGTGGTCTGCCCCCACCGTTCTCGCTGCGGCGGTTTCTCGCTGCCGCCGCGTGGTTCCGGCGTTGATTGAGGATCGGGCAGGGGGTAAAGAAGCGCGACGTGAGGGCGGCTAGCTCAGCTGGTTAGAGCATCTCGTTTACACCGAGAGGGTCGGGAGTTCGAATCTCTCGCCGCCTACCATTAGCATCCGCTGGGACGCACCCTCGCAATGGTGACGCTGCTATTGTCGTGCGTGTCGATTTTCCAAGCTGATGGCGATGCTCTCCAGAAGCGCGTTTGTGCGTCGGGTTTCATCGATCTGCTGCTCTCGTAGAGCTGAGCCACCTTGCCATCGAGCCTCGGCGGCTGAGCCCAACCCACGTCCCGATCACGATGATGGCGCCGCCGAGTGCTCAATTCGGACAGGGGTTTAAAATCCTTTGCGACAGCTGGTGCGAAGCGCCCGGACGATTTCGCGTGGCGATGAACCGTTCTTCGGCTAGCTTGGCGCGCGGAGTGAAACATCGCGGGCGAACCGATGACCGACTTCCTGCGCCACTGCACCGGCGGACATGAGCGCGCCATTCCGGCGGCCACCATGCTGCTCGAGGAGGGGCATAGCACCGGGCATCTCTACATCCTGCTCGAGGGGCGGCTGGAGGTGATCAAGGCCGGTGCCACGGTGGCGGTCGTGTCGGAGCCGGGCGCGCTGTTCGGTGAAATGTCGCTGCTGCTTGAGCAGCCTCACACGGCGACCGTGCGCGCCGCCGCGGATTGCCTGATCTACGAAATTCCCGACGCTCGGCGCTTCCTGGCTGAAAATCCCGAGGCGACGCTCGCGATTGCGCGCATGCTGGCGCAGCGCCTGAACGTCGCCAACAGCTATCTCGCCGACCTCAAGCGGCAATATGCCGGCCATGGCACGCATCTGGCGATGGTCGGCGACGTGCTGCAGAGCATGATCAACCTGCCGCCGCAGCAGGTTTCGCCAGGAACGGATCTGGAATCCGATCCACGACTCTGAGCCAGTCCGGCGCCGCCGTCACGGGCTGGGCCGGGCGTTGCAGCGGACCGGCGAGATCGACCCATTCGGCTTGCCCCGCCGCCAGCCAGAAGGCGCGCCCTTCATCGGTGTCGAGCACCATGTAGGCCGGCGGTCGCCCGGGCTGCCGTCCGGTGTTGAAGACCCAAGTCTCACCGACGCGATCGAACCAGGAGCCGTCCTTGATGAACGGCGACTGGTGCACGTGGCCGGAGATCACCATTGCCGGGCGGTGCCGCGCGATGAAGCCTTCGAGCTCGGTGTCGCCGAAGAAGCGTTTGCCGCCCCAGCTCACCGGCGAGTTGGCCGGCGGCGCATGATGCACCCAGATCCAGCGGGCTGCGTCGCGCGTCGCGGCGGCATCGAGCTGGCGTCCGATCGCGGCCTTGACCAGCGGACCGTCCCACCACGGGCAAAGCGAGAACAGCGTATCGCCGATCAGGACGTCATCGCCGTCGGCCGCGATGCCGAGCTCGCGGACCGTCCCGATCCAGGCCGCGATCTTCTCGCCATCCGGGCTGCGCTCCTCCAGGTCATGATTGCCCGAGCAGATCATGACCCGCGTCTTGGCCGCCAGGAGCACGAGATATGTCTTCACGACCACGATCTGGGCGCGAATGTCGACGATCGAGGCGAGATCGAGCGCATCGCCGGCGAACACCACCGCATCAAAATGATCGGCAGCCGCCACCAGCCAGTCGAACTGCGGCAGCGAGTAATGAAGATCGGCAACGATAAGAGTGCGCATGTGGCTCCTGACGCGCCTGATCGAAGCAAGAGCGAGACCAGAACCAGCGAGACCAGAGGCTGTCCCGCTATTGCATTGCGCTGCTGCGCTCGCCAGCAGGTCCGCGCGCATCTATCGATCCCTCGCCCGCGGCGGTATGATGGGGCCGTTTTTCAGCCGCAGCTGCTAATTGCGAGTGTCCCATGTCTCGTCGTCCGCGACCGCCCATGACTGTTTCCTTCGTCCGCACAGGCGAGCGCCGCTACGCGGTGCGCGCGACGCTCGGCGACGGACGCACCCTCGAAATGAGCCCGGCGCCAGGCTTCGATCCCTGGATGCCGCATGATCTGCAACACTTCATCGTCGAGAAGCATCTCGGGATTGACGGCGCCGTGTTCGGGCGGCTCGCGGCCGGCGGCACGGCCGGGACTTTTCATTTGGTCCCGCATGCGACCTCGTCCCGCGAGACCGCGCGGCTGCGTCGCAGGCATGAGGCCAGGGACCAGCGCCTGATGCCGGAACGCAGCGAGGACTATGCCCGCTCCGAGCGCGCCACCTATGTGTGCTGGCAGGACTGGCTGCAGCAGGCTGACGATCCGGCGCTGCGGGCGCGCGGGGCCGAGATGGCACCGTCGGCGCGCAGCCTGCTGGGTGGGACGTCAGCGGAGGAGCGCGCGGCCTACACGCCGGTGCGGCGCGACGCCATCCGACAGGAGTTCGCGCGGCTGAGCCGACGTTGGAGCGCTCTCGCCGTCGGCGAAAGTCTCTCCGAACCGTGGTCAGAACCGGCCCACTTTCTTCCCCGAGCGCATCGCGGCCTCGTGCCTTGACAGGACAGGCGGCTGCATGCGCCATGCCGGCTCTTGCGATGACCTCAATCAGACAGGGCACATCATGCAATTGCCGGCAGGGGACGAGCGCAACGCCGACCAGATCGCCTATTGGAACGGGCCGGGCGGCCAGCGCTGGTCCGATCGCCAGGAAGCGCAGGACATCCTGCTCGCACCGGTGTCGCAGATCCTGATCGACCGCATTGCGGCCAAGCCGGGAGATCGTGTGCTCGATATCGGCTGCGGTTGTGGCGGCCTGTCGATCGCGCTGGCCGGGCAGGTGGCGCCTGGCGGGCATGTGCTCGGGGTCGACATTTCCGCCCCGATGCTGGAGCGGGCGCGCGCGGTGGCGCCGGCCGGGCTTCCCGCTGAGTTCGTGCTGGCCGACGCGACCGTGCATCCGTTCGCGCCGGCGAGCTTCGATCTGCTGGTGTCGCGGTTCGGCGTGATGTTCTTCGCCGATCCGGTGGCGTCGTTCGCCAACATCCGCCGCGCGCTGAAGCCGGGCGGCCGGGTCGTATTCGCCTGCTGGCGCGAGCCGAAGGCCAATCCCTGGATGATCGCGCCGCTGCAGGCGGTCTATCGCCACGTCCCGAAGCTGCCGGAGATGGCGCCCGACGATCCCGGTCCATTTGCCTTCGCATCGGAAGCGCGGGTGACGCGCATCCTGGGCGAGGCCGGCTTCAGCGACGTCGCGCTGGAGGCACATGCGCTGTCGCTCGACGTCGCGATCGGCAAGGGGCTCGATGCGGCCGTACAATCGGCCTTCGAGATCGGCCCCGCCAGCCGCGCGCTGGAGGGGCATCCCCAGGAGACGCGCGATGCGGCGCGGCAGTCGGTCCGCGAGCTGCTGACGCAGTATGGACGCGGCGACAGCGTGACGCTCGCCGGCTCGATCTGGCTGGTGACGGCGCGCGCCTGACGGCGCTCAGGACTGCTCTTCCCAGATCATCGCCAGATGGACGATGGTCTGCACCGCCTTCTCCATGTCCTGAACGCTGACCCATTCGAGACGCGAGTGGAAGGCATGCTCGCCGGCGAAGATGTTGGGGCAGGGCAGGCCCATGAACGACAGCCGCGAACCATCGGTCCCGCCGCGGATCGATGTCCTGACCGGCGTCAGGCCGGCGCGGCGGATCGCCTCCTCGGCATAGGTCACGATCTCCGGATGCAGATCGATGACCTCCTTCATGTTGCGGTATTGCTGCCGAACCTCCATCCGATAGTTTGATCGCGGATAGTCCTTCAGGACGTCCCTGACGATGTCCTCGAGCAGCGCTTCCTTCTGCCGCAAGCCCTGCTCGCTGAAATCGCGCACGATGAAGTCGAGTCGCGCCTGTTCGAGTGCGCCGGAGATCCCGACCGGATGCAGGAAGCCTTCCTTGCCCTCCGTCGTTTCCGGCGAGCAGCTATCCTTCGGGAGCCGCTCGATGATCGCAGATGCGATCTTGATGGCATGCTCCATCTTGCCCTTGGCAAAGCCGGGATGGGCGCTGACACCGTTGATGAGGATGGTGGCACCGTCGGCGGCAAAGGTCTCGTCCTCGATGTTGCCTGCGGTCTCGCCATCCATCGTGTAGCCGAAATCGGCGCCGAGCTTCTTCAGGTCGACCCGGTCGACGCCGCGGCCGATCTCCTCGTCCGGCGTGAACAGGATCTTGATGGTGCCGTGCTTGATCTGCGGATGGCTGATCAGGAACTGCGCCGCGTCCATGATCTCGGCGATGCCGGCCTTGTTGTCGGCCCCCAGCAGCGTGGTACCGTCCGTGGTGACGATGTCGTTGCCGATCTGGTCCCTCAACGCCGGATGCTCGGCCGCACGGATGATCTGGCTCGGGTCCTTAGGCAGCACGATGTCGCCGCCCTGGTAGTTGCGCACGATCTGCGGCTTCACGTCGGCTCCGGAGCAGTCGGGCGACGTGTCCATGTGCGAGCAGAAGCAGATCACCGGCACGGCCTTGTCGGTGGTGGCCGGGATGGTCGCATAGACGTAGCCGTGGTCGTCCAGATGGGCGTCCGAGAGGCCCATCGCCTGCAGCTCGGCTGCGAGCAACCGGCCGAGATTCTTCTGTTTGAGCGTCGAAGGGCAGGTCGGCGATGTCGGGTCCGACTGGGTGTCGATCACGACATAACGGAGCAGACGCTCGGTGACGGAGTGGGTGTGGCTGCGAAGCGGATCGGACATGGGCACCAAGAGAGAGAGGGAGACGTTACTGGAGGTATCAATATACTAATATATCAGTTATTGCATGCCAGATACCAGGGGGTGGCAACCTATCAATGGTTTCCGCTCTGATCAAAGATCGTCCGCCAGCTCCCGTGCGGAATACGGCGGGTCGCGGGCCGGCGTTGATCAGCACCGCCTCGCCGACAGCAGGATTGCGCACTCCGGCGCGCGCTACCTGCAGGATACCGACTCCGGCGATTCGAAGCTCATCTTCCTCGCACCGGTGGCGGGCGATTCGTGGGCAGCGTCCGCGAGGAATCTCCTCTCACTCGCTTCCTGGTCAGCAAGTGCGCCTCGGTGGGGACGGCGGCCGGAAATTTCAATGCCCGGTCGGAAGCATGCGCGGTCGGACTTGGCGTCCATTTTGCCATATCCGGCCTGCGACGTCGTCGCGAAGCGACCGCCAGCGCCGCCGCCGCGGGGCGGGGTTGCCGCGGTCCGGAAGGAGAGCCGCGGGACAGGTCGATTTGGCCCATCACCGTGCGGCGACTAACGTCGGCTGCCTGGGCCCAGCCAAGGAGATCGGGCGTCCTGCATTGCCCCCCATCAAGGACTTCGCACAGCTATCGGTTCATTGTCCTTGACTTCGAAACATCGCCCCTTTAAGTCGCACTCCTCCGCGGATTTCGCGATCACGCGGGAGTAGCTCAGTTGGTTAGAGCGCCGGCCTGTCACGCCGGAGGTCGCGGGTTCGAGCCCCGTCTCTCGCGCCATGTTTTCAATGGCTTAGCTATTGATGTGATCTGTCCGCTGGCGCAATCAGCGCCGCCGCGCGATCCCTTCCCGTCTACGACCTGGCGCTCCGCCGGACTGCAAGTGCTCCGTCGCCGATTTTCCGATCGGGCACGAAAAAGGCCACCCAGCGGGTGGCCTGCGACCGCTGTCAGCAGCGGACCGACGGCTCAGCGGACCATCGAGTCGCTGGAACTCGTCACGGTCACAGGCTTGCCTGCCTTCACGACGTGCGATGCCGTCTGGCTGTAATCCACATTGGCGCGGGTCGCGATACCGAAAGCGGTTACCGCGATGCCTGCGATCAGGGCAACGACGACGATCTTCAGGTGAGTCGATCGGTCTGCGGAATGCAGCGAGTGGTTCATGTCAGCCTCCCGGCGTCTCAGAGCGCCACTTTGTTGCCTGCACATGTACCCCCGCTTTGTTTCGATCCCGTTTCTTCGTTTCCTCAAAATGGTTTCATCGGTTGCAGCCGCCGCGGCGGCAATCGGGAGTATGCGGCCGGGGTTAACAGCGCGCGGCGGTGCCGGTATCGACGGCGGTCGCGGATGATCTTGATCCGGTGGCCCTTCGTGACCATCTCCCGCGGTAACGGAAGCCTATCGGGTGACGGTCCCGTCGCCTCGCTTGGATCTCCCGATCGAGCGCTGATCCGCATCCGTCTCCGACCAGCCAGCCTGCGCACACCGGCGTGCGTCCTCGCGATTGCTGATCGCCTCAGCGTCCTCCGTTGGACCGTGCGACACCGTAATGCTGCGGGTCTGCAATGCGGCTCCTGCACGCGTCATCCGTGGCGCCGTGGCTCGGTGTGTCCAGGTTTCCGCAATGTGGGGAGGGATGACACCGGCGAGACGGCTTGTCTTGCGCGGCTTGGTGCGCTGCGCTAAGGCTTCGACCAATTCCAATGCAACGAATCTGCGGTTTGCACCGAAACCGCAGAGGAAAGTGGCGCCGATGACCGGCATCCTCCAGAACTATCTCCCCCTTGTCGTGTTCATAGGTGTCGCAGCCATCATCGGGGTGGTTCTGCTGATCGCGCCCTTCCTGGTCGCCTACCAGCAGCCCGATCCCGAGAAGCTCTCCGCGTACGAATGCGGCTTCAATGCGTTCGACGACGCGCGCATGAAGTTCGACGTCCGCTTCTATCTGGTGGCCATCCTTTTCATCATCTTCGACCTCGAAGTCGCCTTCCTGTTCCCCTGGGCAGTGGCATTCGGCAAGCTCGGCGCGGCCGGCTTCTGGTCGATGCTGGTGTTCCTGGCCGTGCTGACGGTCGGGTTTGCCTACGAATGGAAGAAAGGCGCGCTTGAATGGGATTGAGCCCGACCACGTCCTCGACCGGTCCGGTAATCGCACCGGCCCCGAAGGGCATTCTCGATCCCGCGACCGGCAGGCCGATCGGTGCCAACGACCCGTATTTCCTCGAGGTCAGGCACGAACTGTCGGACAAGGGATTCTTCGTTGCCACCGCTGACGATCTCATCACCTGGGCCCGCACCGGCTCCCTGATGTGGATGACGTTCGGCCTGGCCTGCTGCGCCGTCGAGATGATGCAGGTCTCGATGCCGCGCTACGACGTCGAGCGCTTCGGCTTCGCGCCGCGCGCCTCGCCGCGCCAGTCGGACGTGATGATCGTCGCCGGCACCCTGACCAACAAGATGGCGCCGGCGCTGCGCAAGGTCTACGACCAGATGCCGGAGCCGCGCTACGTCATCTCGATGGGGTCGTGCGCCAATGGCGGCGGCTACTATCACTATTCCTATTCGGTGGTCCGCGGCTGCGACCGCATCGTTCCCATTGATATCTATGTGCCCGGCTGTCCGCCGACCGCGGAAGCGCTGCTGTACGGTGTTCTGCTGCTGCAGAAGAAGATCCGGCGCACCGGCACCATCGAACGCTGAAGGTTTTTTCGTTATGGACGACGGCAGGCTCGACGCCCTTGGGCAGACGATCGTGAGCGCGCTTCCGGGCGCGGCGATCGGCCATTCGGTCGCTTTCAATCAGCTCACGGTGAGCGTGGAGCCGGGTCGGATCGTCGAGGTTGTGAAGTATCTGCGTGATGATCCGGCTCTCCGGTTCGTCAACATCACCGACATCACCGCGGTAGACTACCCGGAGCGCGCCAAGCGCTTCGACGTCGTCTACCACTTCCTGTCTCCGACCCTGAACGCACGGATCCGGCTCAAGGCCGAGGCCGACGAGACGACGCAGGTGCCGTCGCTGATCGACGTCTTCCCGGGGGCGGATTGGTTCGAGCGCGAGGCCTATGACCTCTACGGCGTGATCTTCGTCGGTCACCCCGACATGCGCCGCCTGCTGACGGATTACGGCTTCGACGGCCACCCGCTGCGCAAGGACTTCCCCACCACCGGCTTCGTCGAGGTGCGCTACGACGACCAGGAGAAGCGGGTGATCTACGAGCCTGTCAGGCTCAACCAGGAATTCCGCAAGTTCGATTTCCTGTCGCCCTGGGAAGGCGCGGACTATCCGCTGCCCGGCGACGAGAAAGCGACGAAGTGAGTGGGAGCGCGAGCATGAACGAGCAGAGCCCGGCACTCCGCAACTTCACGATCAACTTTGGCCCGCAGCATCCGGCGGCGCACGGCGTGCTGCGCCTTGTGCTGGAGCTGGACGGTGAGGTGGTCGAGCGCGTCGATCCGCATATCGGCCTTCTGCATCGCGGCACCGAGAAGCTGATCGAGACCAAGACCTACATGCAGGCGATGCCCTATTTCGATCGGCTCGACTACGTCGCGCCGATGAACCAGGAGCATGCCTTCTGCCTCGCCGCCGAGCGCCTGCTCGGCATCGAGGTGCCGCGCCGCGGCCAACTGATCCGCGTGCTCTACTCCGAGATCGGACGGCTGCTGTCGCATTTGCTCAACGTCACCACCCAGGCGATGGACGTCGGCGCGCTGACCCCGCCGCTGTGGGGCTTCGAGGAGCGCGAGAAGCTGATGGTGTTCTATGAGCGGGCCTCCGGCTCGCGCATGCACGCCAACTACTTCCGCATCGGCGGCGTCCACCAGGACCTGCCGCCGAAGCTGATCGACGACATCGACGCATTCTGCGATCCGTTCCTGAAGGTGGTCGACGATCTCGACCGGCTTCTCACCGGCAACCGCATCTTCAAGCAGCGCAACGTCGACATCGGCGTCGTTACGCTGCAGCAGGCGTGGGAGTGGGGCTTCTCGGGCGTGATGGTGCGCGGCTCGGGCGCGGCCTGGGACCTGCGCAAGTCGCAGCCCTATGACGTCTATGCCGAGATGGAGTTCGACGTTCCCATCGGCAAGAACGGCGACTGCTACGACCGCTATCTGATCCGCATGGAAGAGATGCGCCAGTCGGTGCGTATCATGAAGCAGTGCATCCAGAAGCTGCGTGCACCGGACGGGCAGGGCCCGGTGATGATCACCGACAACAAGATCGCGCCGCCGCGCCGCGGTGAGATGAAGCGCTCGATGGAAGCGCTGATCCACCACTTCAAGCTCTATACCGAGGGCGTGCACGTCCCCGCGGGTGAGATCTATGCGGCGGTCGAGGCGCCGAAGGGCGAGTTCGGCGTCTATCTGGTGGCCGATGGCAGCAACAAGCCCTACAAGTGCAAGATCCGCGCGCCGGGCTTCGCGCATCTGCAGGCGATGGACTTCATCTGCCGCGGCCATCTGCTCGCCGACGTCTCGGCCATTCTCGGCTCGCTCGACATCGTGTTCGGAGAGGTGGACCGCTGATGGGCCATGCGCCGATCCAGTTCGATCGTGCTTCCGGAGCGCTCGAAGGAGCGAACCTCTGGGAGCGCACGGCTGCATTGGCGCTGTCGACCGGCTCGAAGATCTCGTCGCATTTCTCGCATCGCGGTTACAATCGCTGCGCCAACCTGCTGCGCTTGGCGCTGCCCGAGCGGGATATTGCGGTGAAGCTCAACCCGGACGCCGTGTTCGAGTTCCCCTATGGCGACGGCTACTGGAGCAAGCTTCTCAACCGCGACTATCACTATGAGGACGAGCTCGAGCTCCTGTTCCTCGGCACTGTCGATGTCGACTACACCTTCATCGATGGCGGGGCCAATTACGGCTACTGGTCGGTGCTGGTGTCGAGCACGCCCTACGGCTCGCACAAGGCGATCGCGATCGAGCCGTCCTCGGCGAACTTCGCCAAGCTCGCCAACAACGCCCGGATCAATGGCGACCGCTTCGAGGTGATGAAGCGCGCGATCGGCGCCAGCCGCGGCACGGCCTATCTGACCGGCACCAAGCACGAGGCCTTCAGCATTGCGGGTGGCGCCGCCGGCGGCGAGCAGGTGCCGGTGATGGCGCTAGATGACCTCATCGACGACGGCAACGTCGCCGCTTCCGGCAAGTACCTGATCAAGCTCGACGTCGAGGGCGTCGAGATCGAGGCGATCAAGGGTGGGGCGCGGCTGCTTGCGACCGACAGCATGGTCCTGTGCGAGGAGCACGGCCAGGATCGCAATCATACGGTGTCGCGCTACATCCTCGATGAAACGCCGATGCAACTGATGGTCTACGACCCCGCGAGCGGCCGCTTCGAGATCGTGACCGAGCTGTCGATCCTCGACCGCATCAAGGCGTCCGCTCACGTCGGCTATAACGTGTTCGGAACTGCAAGTGCCTTCTGGCAGAATCGCGTCGCAGCGCTCAATGCAAGTGCCGCGCGCCGCATGCAATGAAAGACTGAAGAGCCATGTCCGTCCGCCGTCTTGCCCCGAAGGAAGTCCAGCCCGCGAGCTTTGCGTTCACGGAGGAAAACCTCGCCTTCGCCAAGGCTCAGATCGCGAAATACCCGGAAGGCCGGCAGGCCTCGGCGGTGATCGCGATCCTGTGGCGCGCCCAGGAGCAGAACGAGGGCTGGGTGTCCGAAGCTGCGATCCGCGTCGTCGCCGACATGCTCGGCATGCCCTACATCCGCGTGCTCGAGGTCGCGACTTTCTACACCATGTTCCAGCTGCAGCCGGTCGGCAAGAAGGCCCACGTCCAGGTCTGCGGCACGACGCCATGCCGGCTGCGCGGCGCCGAGGAGCTGATCGAGGTCTGCAAGCACCGTATTCATCACGACCCCTTCCATCTGTCGAAGGATGGCGACTTCAGCTGGGAAGAGGTCGAGTGCCTGGGCGCCTGCGTGAATGCGCCGATGGTGCAGGTCTGGAAGGACACGTATGAGGACCTGACGCCGGAGAGCTTCGGCAAGGTGCTCGACGGCTTCGCGACCGGCAACCTGCCGACGCCTGGTCCGCAGAACGGCCGCCAGTTCTCGGCGCCCGCCGGCGGTCCGACCACGTTGAAGGAAAAGACATGAGCCGCAAGCGCACCCGCGTTGCGGCCCTGAGCCAAGAGGGCGCCGCGATGAAGAACTGGCGCTACGTGGCGCTGCATACACTCGCGGCCGCCGCTTTCATTTTCGTGCTGCAGCGGTTCGCGCTCAACGCGACGCTGGAGTCCAGTCTGCTGTGGGCGCTGGTGTTCGGCGGCTGCGCCGCCTTCATCGCCACCATGCAGTCGAACCGCTGACATCCGAGGAAGCCGTCTGATCATGCTCGACGACAAGGACCGCATCTTCACCAACCTCTATGGCCTGCATGATTGGGGCCTCGAAGGCGCACGCCGGCGCGGCAGCTGGGACGGCACCAAGGCGCTGATCGAGAAGGGCCGCGACTGGATCATCAACGAGATGAAGGCGTCGGGCCTGCGCGGCCGCGGCGGCGCCGGCTTCCCGACCGGCCTGAAATGGTCGTTCATGCCGAAGGAATCGACCGACGGCCGGCCGAGCTATCTCGTGGTCAACGCCGACGAGTCCGAGCCCGGCACCTGCAAGGATCGCGAGATCATGCGGCATGATCCGCATCATCTCGTCGAGGGCTGTCTGCTCGCCAGCTTCGCGATGAATGCGCATGCCTGCTACATCTATGTGCGCGGCGAGTTCATCCGCGAGCGCGAGCGGCTGCAGGCGGCGATCGATCAGGCCTATGAGGCCAACCTGATCGGCAAGAACAACATCCATGGCTGGCCGTTCGATGTCTACGTCGCCCACGGCGCCGGCGCCTATATCTGCGGCGAGGAGACCGCGCTGCTGGAGAGCCTCGAGGGCAAGAAGGGCCAGCCGCGGCTGAAGCCGCCATTCCCGGCCAATGTTGGCCTCTATGGTTGCCCGACCACGGTCAACAACGTCGAGTCGATCGCGGTGGCGCCGACCATCCTGCGCCGCGGTGCGGCGTGGTTTGCCGGCATCGGCCGTCCGAACAATGTCGGCACAAAACTGTTCTGCATCTCCGGTCACGTCGAGCGGCCCTGCAACGTCGAAGAGGCGATGGGCATCCCGTTCCGCGAGCTGATCGAGAAGCATTGCGGCGGCATCCGCGGCGGCTGGGACAATCTGAAGGCCGTCATCCCCGGCGGCTCGTCGGTGCGCATGGTGCCGGCCGATCAGATCATCGACACGCCGATGGATTTCGACAGCCTGTCCAAGCTGCGCTCGGGCCTCGGCACCGCGGCCGTGATCGTGATGGACAAGTCGACCGACCTGATCCGGGCGATCGCGCGCATCTCGTATTTCTACAAGCACGAGAGCTGCGGCCAGTGCACGCCGTGCCGCGAGGGCACCGGCTGGATGTGGCGCGTGCTGACCCGCATGGCCGAGGGCCGGGCGCACAAGCGCGAGATCGACATGCTGCTCGAGGTCACCAAGCAGATCGAGGGGCACACGATCTGTGCGCTGGGTGACGCCGCGGCGTGGCCGATCCAGGGCCTGATCACGCATTTCCGTCACGAGATCGAGGCGCGGATCGACCAGTATTCGCACAAGGCCGATGTCGACGACGTCGGCGTGCGCGATCCCGCGCACATGGTGGCGGCGGAGTAGGCGATGGCAGGCCGACCTGCCAGCAAGGTTTTCCTCCGCGCCTGCCGCGCCTTCACGGTGCGCGACGGCGCGGTGGCTCGTGGTTTGAGAGAGATGTGAGGCAATGACCAAGATCATCATCGATGGCAAAGAGATCGATGTGCCGCCGGAGTACACGCTGCTGCAGGCGTGCGAGGCGGCCGGCGCCGAGATCCCGCGCTTCTGCTATCATGAGCGGCTGTCGATCGCCGGCAACTGCCGGATGTGCCTCGTCGAGGTGAAGGGCGGACCGAAACCGGTCGCGAGCTGCGCCTGGGGCGTGCGCGATTGCCGGCCGGGCCCGAAGGGCGAGCCGCCGGAAATTTCGACCCGGTCGCCGATGGTCAAGAAGGCACGCGAAGGCGTGATGGAATTCCTTCTGATCAACCATCCGCTCGACTGCCCGATCTGCGACCAGGGCGGCGAGTGCGACCTGCAAGACCAGGCGATGGGCTATGGTGTCGACACCAGCCGCTTCGCCGAGAATAAGCGCGCGGTCGAGGACAAGTATCTCGGCGCGCTGGTCAAGACCTCGATGAACCGCTGCATCCAGTGCACGCGCTGCGTCCGCTTCTCGGCGGAAGTCTGCGGCGTGCCGGAAATGGGCGCGATCGGCCGTGGCGAGGACATGGAGATCACGACCTATCTCGAGCAGGCGCTGAGCTCGGAGCTGCAGGGCAATCTGGTCGATATCTGCCCGGTCGGTGCGCTGACCTCGAAGCCCTACGCCTTCGCCGCACGCCCTTGGGAGCTCGGCAAGACGCAGTCGATCGACGTTATGGATGGGCTCGGCTCGGCGATCCGGGTCGACACCCGCGGCCGCGAGGTGATGCGCATCCTGCCGCGCATCAACGATGCCGTGAACGAGGAGTGGATCTCCGACAAGACCCGTCACGTCGTCGACGGCCTGCGCACGCAGCGGCTCGATCGTCCTTATGTCCGCGAGGATGGCAAGCTGCGCCCGGCCTCCTGGCCCGAGGCGTTCAAGACGATCGCGACCAAGCTGTCGCGCATCGACGGCAAGCGCATCGGCGCGATTGCCGGCGATCTCGCCGCAGTCGAGGAGATGTACGCGCTCAAGGATCTGCTCGCCAAACTCGGCTCGACCAACGTCGCGGTGCAGGGCGGTGACAGCTTCGATGCCAAGCTCGGCCGTGCGTCCTACCTGTTCAATCCGACCATCGCCGGCATCGAGCAGGCCGACGCGATCCTGATCGTCGGTGCCAATCCGCGCAAGGAAGCGGCTGTGCTCAACGCCCGCATCCGCAAGCGTTGGCGCTCCGGTCAGCTCAAGGTCGGCGTCGTCGGTCCCAAGGCCGATCTGACCTATGCGTACGAGCACATCGGCGCTGGCACCGACTCCCTGAGCGACGTCGCTGCCGGCAAGCATTCGTTCGCGACCACCTTCCGCAATGCCAAGAACCCGATCGTGCTGGTTGGCGCCGGCGCAGCCGGGCGTCATGACGGCGCGGCGATCCTGTCGCTGGCGGCCAAGATCGCGATGGACGTCAACGCCGTGCGCGATGACTGGAACGGCTTTGCCGTGCTGCACGACACCGCCTCGCGGGTCGGCGCGCTCGACATCGGCTTCAACGGCACCGGACTGACCGGCGCCCAGATGACCACCTTCGGCACGATGGACGTGATGTTCCTGCTCGGCGCCGACGAGGTCGAGGTGCCCGAGGGCGTGTTCACCGTCTACATCGGCACCCACGGCGACCGTGGCGCGCATCGCGCCGACGTCATCCTGCCGGGTGCGGCCTATACCGAGAAGTCGGGCCTCTACGTCAACACCGAGGGCCGGGTGCAGATGGCCGGCCGGGCGTCGTTCCCGCCGGGCGAGGCACGCGAGGATTGGGCGATCATCCGCGCGCTGTCCGACGTGCTCGGCAAGAAGCTTGGCTACGACTCGCTGGCCGCTCTGCGCGCTGCAATCATCAAGGCCGTGCCGCATCTCGGCCGCATCGACCAGATCGAGGCGGGCAAGATCGCCGACATCAAGACCCTGGCGGGCAAGGGCGGCAACCTCGAGAAGGCGCCGTTCAAGCCGCTGATCGACGACTTCTATCTCACCAACCCGATCGCGCGCGCATCGGCGGTCATGGCGGAATGCTCCCGCCTGGCTTCCGGGCAGATGCTGACGGCAGCGGAGTGAGCGTGACCTGATGGCTGATTTCTTTGCAAGCTCGTTCTGGACCGGCTTCCTCTGGCCGCTGATCGTCATGGTCGCGCAGAGCGTCCTGCTCCTCGTCGTCCTGCTGGTCGCGATTGCCTACATCCTGCTGGCCGACCGCAAGATCTGGGCGGCGGTGCAGATCCGCCGGGGTCCCAACGTGGTCGGGCCCTGGGGCCTGTTTCAGTCGTTCGCTGACCTGCTGAAGTTCGTGCTCAAGGAGCCGATTATTCCGGCCGGCGCCAACAAGGGCGTGTTCCTGCTGGCGCCGCTGGTCTCCTGCGTGCTGGCGCTGGCGGCCTGGGCGGTGATCCCGACCAATCTCGGCTGGGCGATCGCCGACATCAATGTCGGCATCCTCTTCATCTTCGCGATCTCGTCGCTGTCGATCTACGGCATCATCATGGCCGGCTGGTCGTCGAACTCGAAGTACCCGTTCCTGGCGGCGCTGCGTTCGGCGGCACAGATGGTGTCCTACGAGGTCTCGATCGGCTTCGTGATCATCACGGTGCTGCTCTGCGCCGGCACCCTGAACCTCTCAGCGGTGGTCGAGGCGCAGCATGCGCGCGGTCTCGCCAGCCTGATCGGCCTGCCTCAGTTGACGATCCTGAACTGGTACGTCTGGCCGCTGTTCCCGATGTTCGTGGTGTTCTACGTCTCGGCGCTGGCCGAGACCAACCGTCCGCCGTTCGATCTGGTGGAGGCGGAATCGGAGCTCGTTGCCGGCTTCATGGTGGAATACGGCTCGACGCCGTACCTGCTGTTCATGCTCGGCGAGTATGTCGCGATCACCACGATGTGCGCGCTGGCGACGATCCTGTTTCTGGGCGGCTGGCTGCCGCCGATCGACCTGCCGCCGTTCAACTGGGTGCCGGGCGTCATCTGGTTCTCGCTCAAGCTGTTCTTCATGTTCTTCCTGATCGCGATGGCGAAAGCGATCGTGCCGCGTTACCGCTACGACCAGTTGATGCGTCTGGGCTGGAAAGTCTTCCTGCCGCTGTCGCTGGCCATGGTGGTCATCGTCGCGGGCGTGCTGCACTTCGCCGGCATCGCGCCGAAATGAGGCTGTCATGAACATTTCCGCCACCGCACGGTCGCTGCTGCTGCAGGAGTTCGTCTCCGCGTTCTTCCTCGCGATGCGTTACTTCTTTCAGCCCAAGCCGACCCTGAACTATCCGTTCGAGAAGGGCCCGATCTCGCCGCGCTTCCGCGGCGAGCACGCGTTGCGCCGCTATCCCAACGGCGAGGAGCGCTGCATTGCCTGCAAGCTCTGCGAGGCCGTCTGCCCTGCGCAGGCGATTACCATCGAGGCCGGCCCGCGCCGCAACGACGGCACCCGCCGCACGGTGCGCTACGACATCGACATGGTGAAGTGCATCTATTGCGGCCTGTGCCAGGAGGCCTGCCCGGTCGACGCCATCGTCGAGGGACCAAACTTCGAGTTCGCGACCGAGACCCGCGAGGAGCTGTACTATGACAAGGCCAAGCTGCTCGCGAACGGCGACCGCTGGGAGCGCGAGATCTCCAAAGCCATCGCGCTCGACGCGCCGTACCGCTGAGGCCGTCCGATGATCCTTCCTGCGCTCTTCTTCTATCTCTTCGCGGCGGTCTGCGTAGCCTCGGCCGTGATGGTGATCGTCTCCAAGAACCCCGTTCATTCGGTGCTCTATCTGATCCTCGCCTTCGTCAACGCCTCCGGCCTGTTCGTGCTGATGGGAGCCGAATTCCTGGCGATGATCCTGGTCGTCGTCTATGTCGGCGCGGTTGCGGTGCTGTTCCTGTTCGTGATCATGATGCTCGACGTCGACTTCACGGAGCTCCGCGAGGGCTTCCTGCAGTACATGCCGATTGGCCTCGTCATCGGCGGTATCTTCCTGTTCGAGCTGCTGCTGACGGTGTCGTATTGGGTCATCAACCCGACGGCGCCGAAGGCGATCACCGCGGCGATCCCGACCAACGTCACCAACACCGAGGCACTCGGCCTCGTGCTCTATACGAAATACATCCATTACTTCCAGCTGTCGGGCATGATCCTGCTGGTGGCGATGATCGGCGCGATCGTGCTGACCCTGCGCCACAAGGCGAGCGTCAAGCGCCAGGACATCAACGTCCAGAACGCGCGCACGCCCGAGATGGCGATGGCCGTCCGCAAGGTTGCGGTCGGGCAGGGGCTGCAGGATACGGACGCCGCGGAGTGGGTGAAATGACCATCGGACTGGGACATTACCTCGCCGTCGCCGCGATGCTGTTCACGCTCGGCATCCTCGGCATCTTCCTGAACCGCAAGAACATCATCGTCATCCTGATGTCGATCGAGCTGATCCTGCTCGCGGTGAACATCAACCTGGTGGCGTTCTCCACCTTCCTCGGCGACATCGTAGGGCAGGTGTTCGCGCTGCTGGTTCTGACCGTTGCGGCGGCGGAAGCCGCGATCGGCCTCGCCGTGCTGGTGGTCTACTTCCGCAACCGCGGCTCGATTGCGGTTGAAGACGTCAATCTGATGAAGGGCTAAGGGCGCATGATCCGCACAGATGGGGGCCGGCTTGCCGGCAAGGTCATGCGTAAGGGGACGGGCGAATGATCCAGGCCATTGTCTTTCTGCCGCTGCTCGGCGCGATCCTGGCCGGCCTGATCGCGCTGCTGGGGGCGCATGGACGCCATCCGAGCGGCGATGTGGTCGAGCATCATCACGACGACGGCCATCACCACGGCGCCGCCGACGCGCAGGCACATGACGATCACGGTCATGGGCACGATGACCATCATGTCGCCGAGCCGCCCGCGGCCGGCACCTGGGCCGCGCAGGTGATCACGACGGCGCTGTTGTTCGTGTCGGCCGGCCTATCCTGGGCGATGCTGATCAGCGTCGGCTTCATGCATCATGAGGCCGGGGTCAAGGAGCTGCTGCCCTGGATCAATTCCGGCGAGCTGCAGGTCTCCTGGGCGCTGCGCGTCGATACGCTGACGGCGGTGATGCTCGTCGTCGTGACCAGCGTGTCCTCGCTCGTGCATCTCTATTCGATCGGCTACATGGACGAGGATCCGAACCGTCCGCGCTTCTTTGCCTATCTGTCGCTGTTCACCTTCGCGATGCTGATGCTGGTGACGGCGAACAACCTCGTGCAGCTGTTCTTCGGCTGGGAGGGCGTCGGTCTCGCCAGCTACCTGCTGATCGGCTTCTGGTTCCAGAAGCCGTCGGCCAACGCTGCCGCCATCAAGGCCTTCGTCGTCAACCGCGTCGGCGATTTCGGCTTCGCGCTCGGCATCTTCGCCGTGTTCCTGCTGGCGAAGTCGACCGACTTCGAAACCATCTTCGCCGCAGCGCCAAGCTTCGCCGGCAAGACCATCAACTTCCTCGGCTGGAATGCCGACGCGCTGACGCTGACCTGCCTGCTGCTGTTCATGGGTGCGATGGGCAAGTCGGCGCAGTTCCTGCTGCACACCTGGCTGCCGGACGCGATGGAAGGTCCGACCCCGGTCTCGGCGCTGATCCACGCCGCGACCATGGTCACCGCCGGCGTGTTCATGGTGGCGCGCCTGTCGCCGCTGTTCGAGCTCGCGCCCAATGCGCAGGCCGTGGTGATGTTCTTCGGCGCCACAACCGCGTTCTTCGCCGCGACCGTCGGCCTCGTGCAGAACGACATCAAGCGCATCGTCGCGTACTCGACCTGCTCACAGCTCGGCTACATGTTCGTGGCGATGGGAGCAGGGGCCTACTCGGTCGGCATGTTCCACCTGTTCACGCACGCCTTCTTCAAGGCGTTGCTGTTCTTAGGGTCAGGCTCGGTGATCTACGCGATGCACCACGAGCAGGACATCCGCAACATGGGCGGCCTGTGGCGCAAGATCCCATACACCTTCGCGGTGATGACGGTCGGCACCCTGGCGCTCACCGGCTTCCCCGGCTTCGCAGGCTTCTTCTCCAAGGACGCGATCATCGAGGCTGCGTACGCCGCACACAATCCGTTTGCGACCTACGCGTATTTCCTCACCATTGTCGCCGCCGGCCTGACCTCGTTCTATTCCTGGCGCCTGGTGTTCAAGACCTTCTTCGGCACGCCGCACGACCAGCACCACTACGATGCCGCACATGAGAGCCCGATCTGGATGCTGATCCCGATCGGCGTGCTCGCGGCAGGCTCGATCCTGGCCGGCCTCCCGTTCAAGGGCGTGTTCACCGATCCCCATGGTGTCGAGCACTTCTTCGGCGAGTCGCTGAAGATGAACCCGCACATCCTGGAGGACATGGAGCATATGCCGTTCTGGCTCGCTCAACTGCCGTTCATCATGATGGTGCTGGGCTTTGCGGTCTCCTACTTCTTCTACATTAGTCGTCCGGACATCCCGGAGGAGCTGGCGGCCCAGCAGCCGCTGCTCTACAAGTTCCTGCTCAACAAGTGGTACTTCGACGAGCTGTATGACGTGATCTTCGTCCGTCCTGCGAAGTGGCTCGGCCGCTTCCTCTGGAAGAAGGGCGACGGCTTCGTCATCGACGGGTTCGGTCCGGATGGTGTCTCGGCGCGGGTGCTCGACATCACGCGCAACGTCGTCAAGATCCAGACCGGATATCTCTATCATTATGCCTTTGCCATGCTGATCGGCGTCGCCGGCCTGATCACCTGGTTCATGTTCATGGGGGGCCAGCAATGACCACCTGGCCAATTCTCTCTGTCGTCACCTTCCTGCCCATCGTCGGCGCGCTGCTGATCTATCTGGTGCGCGGCGACGACGAGGCGGCCCGGCGCAACGCGCGCTGGATCGCGCTGTGGACCACGCTGATCACCTTCGCGGTGTCGGTGATCCTGGTGCTGCGCTTCGATCCGGCACAGACCGACTTCCAATTCGTCGAGAAGTCGAACTGGCTGGCGGCCGGCATCAGCTATCACATGGGCGTCGACGGCATCTCGCTGCCGTTCGTGATCCTGACCACCGCTTTGATGCCGTTCTGCATCGTCGCGAGCTGGAAGTCGGTCACCAACCGGCTGCGCGAATACATGATGGCGTTCCTGATCCTGGAAACGCTGATGGTTGGCACGTTCTCCGCGCTCGACCTCGTTCTGTTCTATCTGTTCTTCGAGGGCGGCCTGATTCCGATGTTCCTGATCATCGGGGTCTGGGGCGGTCCGCGCCGGGTCTACGCCTCGTTCAAGTTCTTCCTCTACACGCTGCTTGGCTCGGTGCTGATGCTGCTCGCCATCATGGCGCTGTACTGGAACGCCGGCACGACCGACATTCCGACCTTGATGCATACGGCGGTGCCGCGCTCCTTGCAGACCTGGGCATGGCTTGCCTTCTTCGCCTCCTTCGCGGTGAAGATGCCGATGTGGCCGGTTCACACCTGGCTGCCGGATGCGCACGTCGAGGCGCCCACCGCGGGCTCGGTGATTCTCGCCGCGATCCTGCTGAAGATGGGCGGCTACGGCTTCCTGCGCTTCTCGCTGCCGATGTTTCCGCTGGCGTCGCACGACTTCGCGCCGCTGGTCTTTACGCTCTCGGCGATCGCGATCATCTACACCTCGCTGGTCGCGCTGATGCAGGAGGACATCAAGAAGCTCATTGCGTACTCCTCGGTGGCACATATGGGCTTCGTGACGATGGGCATCTTCGCCGGCACCATGCAGGGCGTCGCCGGCGGCGTGTTCCAGATGATCTCCCACGGCATCGTCTCGGGCGCGCTGTTCCTCTGCGTCGGTATCGTATACGACCGGATGCACACCCGCGAGATCGCGGCCTATGGCGGCCTCGTCAACCGGATGCCGGTCTATGCGCTGGTGTTCATGGTGTTCACCATGGCCAATGTCGGCCTGCCCGGCACCTCCGGCTTCGTCGGCGAGTTCATGACCCTGCTCGGCACTTTCAAGGTGTCGATCCCGACCGCGTTCTTCGCGACCTTCGGCGTCATCCTCTCGGCGGCCTACGCGCTGTGGCTCTACCGCAAGGTGGTGTTCGGTGCGCTGAGCAAGCCGTCGCTGGCCAGCATCAAGGATCTCACCCTGCGTGAGGGCGTGATCCTGTTTCCGCTGGTGGCGCTGACCATCCTGTTCGGCGTTTATCCGAAGCCGATCCTCGATATGTCGGCGGCGTCGGTGCAGCAGCTCGTCAACAACTACAATACCGCCGTGACGGCCGTGAAGGCCGCCGCGCTGCTCCAATGATGAGACCTTGAGGGGTCGGGACACAGACGATGATCGAGAATCTTGGGCCTCAGCTTTGGGTGGTGTTGCCGGAGCTGCTGTTGGCCGTGGGGGCCATGGCGCTGTTGATGCTGGGCGCGTTTCGCGGACAGGGGACGACGGGGCTCGTCACCTGGCTGGCGGTCGCTCTGCTGATCGTGGTCGGCATCCTGGTGCTCGGGCAGCCGGGCGGCCAGGCGTTCGGCGGCAGCTTCATCGCTGACAGCTACGCGCGCTTCCTGAAGATCCTGGCGCTGATCGGCTCGATCGCGACGCTGATCATGTCGGTCGAATTCCTGTCGGCGCCGGACCGCCGCATCTTCGAATATGCGATCCTGGTGCTGCTCTCGACCTTGGGCATGCTGGTGCTGATCTCGGCCGGCGACCTGATCACGCTCTACCTCGGTCTCGAGCTGATGTCGCTCGCGCTCTACGTTGTCGCGGCCAGCCATCGTGACAACGTCAAGTCGACAGAGGCCGGCCTGAAGTACTTCGTGCTGGGCGCGCTGTCCTCCGGCATGCTGCTCTACGGCGCCTCGCTGATCTACGGCTTCACCGGCACGGTGAGCTTTGCCGGGATCGCAGCGGCGACGAAGACCGGCAGCGTCGGCATCATTTTCGGCCTCGTCTTCCTGTTCGCCGGCATGTGCTTCAAGGTCTCGGCGGTGCCGTTCCACATGTGGACGCCGGACGTCTATGAAGGCGCGCCGACGCCGGTGACGGCGTTCTTCGCCTCCGCGCCCAAGGTCGCGGCGATGGCCGTGTTCGCGCGCGTCGCGCTGACCGCATTTCCCGGCATCACCTTCCAATGGCAGCAGATCATCGTGTTCGTCTCGATCGCCTCGATGGCGCTTGGCTCGTTCGCCGCGATCGGCCAGACCAACATCAAGCGCCTGATGGCCTATTCGTCGATCGGCCACATGGGCTTCGCGCTGGTCGGTCTCGCCGCCGGTACGGTCGAGGGCGCGCAGGGCGTGCTGACCTACATCGCGATCTACGTCGCGATGACGCTCGGCTCCTTCGCCGTGATCATGGCGATCAAGCGCAACGGCCAGTCGTTCGAGAAGATCAGCGATTTTTCGGGACTTTCGCGCACCAATCCGCTGCTCGCCTTCTTCTTCGCGATGCTGCTGTTCTCGCTGGCCGGCGTTCCTCCGCTCGCGGGCTTCTTCGCCAAATGGTACGTGTTCGTCGCCGCGATCAAGGGCGGGCTGTTCACACTGTCGGTGATCGGCGTCCTTACCAGCGTGGTCGGCGCCTACTATTATCTGCTGATCGTCAAGACGATGTATTTCGACGAGCCGCTGCCGACGCTCGATCCCGTCAGGATCGAGCTGCGCACCGTGCTCGCGATCTCCGGCATCTTCAACATCCTGTTCTTCGCCTATCCCGGCCCGCTCGTCAGCGCGGCCGCGGCTGCGGCGAAATCGCTGTTCTAGATGACGTTTGCGCTAGGGTCCCAGGCCGCCAAGGCTGGCTACGGACTCGTCACGTTCGACCAGACCGGCTCGACCAATGTCGAGGCGCTGAAGTCAGCCCGAGAGGGCGGCAGGGCGCCATGCTGGTTCGTCACATCGGAGCAGACGGCTGGGCGCGGCCGGCGCCAGCGTCCGTGGATCGCCCCGCGTGGCAATCTGGCCTCGAGCGTGCTGGAAGTGCTGAACGTGGCTCCTGCGATCGCAGCCACGCTCGGCTTCGCCGCGGGCCTCTCCATCGAGAGCGCGTTGCGCCAGGTGAGCATCGAGGCTGCGCTGCGGTCCGGAGCACACGCGTCATTTGCGCTGAAATGGCCGAACGACGTTCTCGCTGACGGCCGCAAGATCGTTGGCATGCTGCTCGAGGCGGAGCAGGTGGCTGGCGGATTGGCGGTGGTTGCCGGCATCGGAACCAACGTGGTGGCGGCGCCGCCGGATACCCCGACACCGGCGGTATCGTTGGCGGACCTCGGCATCCAGGTGACCGCCGAGGACCTGTTCTCGGCGCTGTCGGATGCCTGGGTCGAATATTTCGGCATCTGGAACGAGGGGCGGGGCTTCGGTGATATCCGCAGGCTCTGGCTGGAGCGGGCGGCAGGCCTCGGCCAGCCGGTCGCCATCAGGTCCGGACATGCTATCATCGAGGGGATTTTCGACACGATCGACGAACAGGGTTGTATGCTGGTGCGGACCGCGGAGGGACGATTGGAGCCGATCACGGCCGGTGATGTTCATTTCGGCTCGGTCGCATCCAAAGGAGCGGTCTAGATGTGGTCTCTCAGGAGGTTGTCCATCTGGTCTGAACCGAGGAAGCTGAGGTTGCGAAGCTTCAGTGTTCCAAGGAGAGACCAGATGAACGTCCACAAGAATGCGCCTTTGACGCCCAAAGGTCGAGAGGCGATGGTTCGAAGCGTGGTGGAGGGTGGGCTGAGCCAGGCCGGCGCGGCTGACCTCTTCAACACGACGCCGAAGACCGTCGCCAAATGGGTCAAGCGCTTCCGCGCAGAAGGTGTGGATGGCTTGCTCGACCGCTCGTCGCGACCTCATTCATCGCCGAGCCAAACCCCGTCAGCCACATGCACAGCCATCGAGGTCTTGCGCCGGCAGCGCCACACCGGCAAGCAGATCGCAGCCGAAGTCGAGGTGTCGCCGGCTACCGTCAGCCGTGTTCTTCGCCGTTTGGGCTTGAACCGGATACGCGACCTGGAGCCGGCCGAGCCGGTTCGTCGCTATGAGCGCGAGAACCCCGGCGAGATCATTCACATCGACATCAAAAAGCTCGGGCGTTTCGAGCGCGTCGGCCACCGCATTACCGGCGATCGGAGTGGTCCGAACAAGAGCCGCGGCGCCGGCTGGGATTTCGTCCACGTCTGCATTGACGACCACTCCCGCGTCGCCTTCTCCGAGATCAAGCCCGACGAGACGGCGGACAGCGCTGTTCCCTTTCTCAAGGCGGCTGTAGCCTATTACAGAAGCCTCGGCGTCACCGTCACGCGCGTCATGACTGACAATGGGAGCTGCTACCAGTCCTTCGCCTTCCGCGACGCTTGCCGGGACCTGGGCATCAAGCACATCCGCACCAAGCCCTACACGCCAAAAACTAACGGCAAGGCCGAGCGCTTCATCCAGACCGCACTTCGGGAATGGGCTTACGCCCAAGCCTATCCCACCTCAGATCGACGCGCCGAAGAGCTGCCGATCTGGCTGCACCAATACAACTGGCACCGGCCCCACGGTGGTATAAAATCTCAAACGCCGATCAGCAGACTCGGGTTGACCGAGGACAACCTCTTGAGGCTCCACATCTAGATGGCACGTCCCGACGAACTGACATTTGCGCCGCTCGGAGGTGTCGGCGAGATCGGCATGAACCTGTCGATCTACGGGCTCGGCAATCGCCACCAGCGCTCGTGGCTCGCGATCGATCTTGGCGTCTCCTTCGGCGATGAGGAGCATTTGCCGGGCATCGACCTGATCATGCCCGACGTCGCCTTCCTGGAGAAGGAGCGCAACAACCTGGTCGGCCTCGTGCTGACCCACGCGCATGAGGACCATTTCGGCGCCATCATCGATCTGTGGCCGCGGCTGAAATGCCCGATCTACGCGACCAAGTTCAGCGCCGCGCTGTTCGAGGCCAAGTGCGAGGCTGAGCGCCTCCCGGCCAAGATCCCGGTCAAGGTGATCCCCTCCGGCGGCCGCGTCGACATCGGTCCTTTCAACGTCGAGTTCATTCCGGTCGCGCATTCGATCCCTGAATCGCACGCGCTGGCGATCCACACCGAGGTCGGAACCGTCCTGCACACCGGTGACTGGAAGATCGATCCGACGCCGGTGTTGGGCGCGCCGACGGATGAGAAGCGGCTGCGCGAGCTCGGCGACGCCGGACTTCTCGCCTTGATCGGGGATTCCACCAACGCGGTGCGCGAGGGACGCTCGCCGTCGGAGGCCGAGGTTGCCAAGACGATTACGACCCTGGTCAAGGAGGCGCGCGGCCGCGTGGCCGTGACCACCTTCGCCTCCAACGTCGCGCGTATCCGCGCCGTCGCCGAAGCGGCGCGCGCGGCCGAGCGCGAGGTCGTCATCGTCGGCCGCGCCATGGAGCGCGTGGTCCAGGTCGCGCGCGAGACCGGTTATCTCGATGGCGTGCAGAACTTCCGCGGCATGGACCTCTACGGCCACTTTCCGGCCGACAAGGTGCTGGCGCTGTGCACGGGCAGCCAGGGCGAGCCGCGCGCCGCGCTCTCGCGCATCGCCAATGACGATCATCCGCTGGTCACCTTGAACAAGGGCGACACTGTCATCTTCTCGTCGCGCACCATCCCCGGCAACGAGAAGGCGGTCGGCGCCGTCATCAACGGGCTGGTGCAGCAGGGTATCGAGATCATCACCGACCGCAATCATCTGGTTCATGTCTCCGGCCATCCGCGCCGCGACGAGCTGCGCGACATGATCGCGTGGACGCGGCCGCAGCTCTTGATCCCCGTCCATGGCGAGGCACTGCATCTGCACGAGCACGCGAGGCTGGCGCGCGCCTGCGGCGTGCCCAAGGTGATCACCTGTCGCAACGGCGATCTCGTCAAGCTTGGTCCCGGCGATCCCGGAATCATCGACCAGCTGCCGGCAGGGCGCCTCTACAAGGACGGCAGCATCGTCGAGGATTCGAAGTCGCGCGCCGTGGTCGAGCGTCGCAAGATGGCCTTTGCCGGCTGCATCTTCGTGGCGCTCGCCATCACCGAGAAGGGCGAGCTGGCCGACGATCCGGAAGTCGACATGGTCGGCATCCCCGAGAAGAATGCGGCGGGCGAGGAGATGGACGACATCGTCTTCGATGCTGTCGTCTCTACCTTCGAAGGTCTGCCGCGGGCGCGCCGGCGCGATCCGGACGCGGCGGCAGAATCCGTCCGGCGGGCGGTGCGTTCGGCGGTCAATGAGCAATGGGGCAAGAAGCCGATCTGTCTGGTTCACGTCCTGGAAGTCTGACGCAGGCCGATCAAACGGCGGTTCAAAAGAAAAGTGGAGGATGTCATGCTGGGCCGGCTCAACCACGTCGCCATCGCGGTCAAGGACGCGGAAAAGGCCGCCAAGATCTACGGCGCGGCATTCGGCGCCGAGATATCCCCAGCCGTCCCGTTGCCTGAGCACGGCGTGATCACCGTGTTCGTGACCCTGCCCAATACCAAGATCGAGTTCATTCAGCCGCTGGGCGAAGCGTCGCCGATCGCGAAGTTTCTCGAGCGCAATGCGGATGGCGGCATCCATCACGTCTGCTACGAGGTGGCCGACATCATCGCCTCGCGCGACACGCTGATCAAGGAGGGCGCCCGCGTGCTCGGCGACGGCCAGCCGAAGATCGGCGCCCATGGCAAGCCGGTGCTGTTCCTGCATCCGAAGGATTTTTCCGGCGCGCTCGTCGAGATCGAGCAGGCCTGAGGCAGCGGGGCGATCATGGCCTATACGATCTCTACCTGGCTCGCGATCTACTTCGTGCTGTGGTGGGTCATGCTGTTCGTGACCCTGCCGTTCGGCGTGCGCAGCCAGCACGAGACGGGCGGCGGCTCGCCCGGCACCGATCCCGGGGCGCCGACCATCAGCCTGATGGGACGCCGCCTGATCTGGACGACGCTGCTGTCGGCGGTCGTGTTCGGCCTGGCACTCGTGGCCTATCAGGCCGGGTATCTCAGCATCGAGCGACTGTCGCGGCTGATGGGGATTCCGTTCTAGCTGCCGCTCGCATCGCACAACGTTCTCTCGAAGCCGATGCGCGGACGCGCGTCGGCTTTTTTGCTATAGGAGGTCAAAACAAGTTCGATAGGGAGGTTGCGCGTGACGACATCGGCCGAGGCCCGGAACGGGACGCCATCGGGCTATCGCATTCTGAACGAGACTGATCTTCGAAACTATCTCGCGGGGATCCCTTCAGTTGCAGGGCAACTCGGCGGACCGGCCGAGCGCTGGTCGATCACCGAGGTCGGCGATGGCAACCTCAATCTCGTCTTCATCGTCAAGGGATCGTCCGGCGGACTCGCGGTGAAGCAGGCGCTGCCTTACGTGCGGCTGGTCGGCGAGAGCTGGCCGCTGCCGCTGTCACGCGCCCACTATGAGCATCTGGCGCTGACGCATCAGAACCGCCTTGCCCCGGGCCTCGTGCCGGCCATCGTTCATCATGATCCGGCGCTGGCGCTGACGGCGATGGAGCTGCTGGAGCCGCACATCATCATGCGCAAGGGGCTGGTCGCGGGCACGATCTATCCGGCCTTCGTCGATCACATCACGACCTTCATGGCGCGGACGCTGTTCTTCTCGTCCGACCTCGCGCTGTCTGCCGCCGCGAAGAAGGAGGCGATCGCGAGCTTTGCCGGCAATCATGCGCTGTGCAAGATCACGGAGGACCTGATCTTCACCGATCCCTATCGGATCGCTGAGCAGAACCGCTGGACCTCACCATGGCTCGACGCGACCGCGGCCGACATTCGTGCCGATCTCGATCTTCATGTCGCGGTCTCCCGGCTGAAGCTGAAGTTCTTGTCGAGCGCCGAGGCGCTGATCCATGGCGACCTGCACACCGGATCGATCATGGTCACGGAGACTGAGACCCGGGTGATCGATCCGGAATTCGCCTTCTACGGCCCGATGGGCTTCGACGTCGGTGCTGTCCTGGCCAACTTGTTGATGGCCTATTTTGCGTCGGCCGGACACGAGCGCGCGCCCGCCGACAGGGCGGCATTCGAGGGCTGGGTGCTGATCACCGTGGACCAGGTGTGGAGCGCGTTCGCGGGCAAGTTCCTGGCGCTGTGGCGCAGCGAGGCCATCGGCGATGCCTATCCGCTCTCGCTGTTTCCCGGTGAAGCAGGAACTGCGCGGCTTGAGGCCGAACGTCAGGCCTTCATGGCGCGCCTGTTCCAGGATGCCGTCGGACTTGCAGCCGCGAAGATCATCCGTCGTATTCTCGGCCTGGCGCACAACATCGATTTCGAGCTGATCGAGGATGAGAAGCGGCGCGCGACCTGCGAGGCGCGGGCATTGCGCTTGGCCCGAACGCTGATGGTGGAGACGGCATCGTTCACGTCGATCGAGGCCGTGACACGCGCCGCGCGCGAGCTGCGTCACTGGCAGCCTGGTTTTTGATTCACGGGGTCAACGTCATTGCGAGGAGCAAAGCGACGAAGCAATCCAGAATCTTCGCAAGCCTCTGGAATGCTTCGCTTCGCTCGCAATGACGGAAACAGATGCGTAGGGTGGGCAAAGGCACGCGGCGACGGTCTGTCGTCGTTTGCAATGTCAGATCGCGCCGTGCCCACCATGTCTCACGTGCCACTTAGCTCGATGGTGGGCACGCGACCGCCCTACGACACACGCTCAATCCGCCGCCTTGGCGCGCAGCCGCTGCGCGTAGACGTTGATCACCAGCGCGGCGAGCAGGATCAGGCCGCGGATCAGAATCTTCAGGAAGCTGTCGATGTTGACGTGGTCGAGGCCGTTGTTGAGCACGCCGAGCACGAACAGGCCGACGATGGTGTTGCCGATGCCGCCGCGGCCGCCGAACAGGCTGGTGCCGCCGACCACGACGGCAGCGATCGAATCCAGCAGGTAGGTGTCGAACTCGTTCTGCTGCGCGCTGCCGAAATGCGCCACGCCGAGCATGCCGCCAATTCCCGAGCACACCGCCGAGATCACCATGACGCTGCCGAGGATCAGCTTGACGTTCAGGCCGGAATACTCCGCTGCCTCGCGGTTGCCACCGACCATGTAGACGTAGCGGCCGAACCGCGTGTAGGTCAGCACGAGGTGCCCCAGCAGCAGCATGAGGGCGGCCACGATCACGATCCAGGGCACCCCCGCCAAGGAGCCGGAGCCGAGCGTCGTGATGATGGGCGGCACCTTGTAGGCGATCTGGCCACGCACCAGCATGGCCGAAATGCCTGCGGCGATCTGCATCATCGCGAGCGTCATGATGAAGGAGGGAATGCCGATCACGGTCAGGCCGAAGGCGTTGACCACGCCAAGCAGCGCGCACAGCGCCAGCGCGAGCAGGATGGCGGCAAAGCCGGGCATCGGCAAATTGGCGATGTTGACGTAGGACTCCTGCAAGGTGAAATAGGCCACCGCGATGCCGGTCACGTTCGCGATGGCAGCGATCGACAGGTCGATCTCGGCGCACAGGATCACGAAGGTCAGTCCGACCGCGATGATGCCGGTCACCGACACCTGGGTCAGGATGTTGCCGACATTGTCGAGCGTGGCGAAGGATGGACTCGCGATTGCGAAGAACGCGGTGAGGAAGATCAGCGTCAGGAATGGCGCGATGTTGCGCATCTGCGAGCGCAGCAGCGCTGCGACCCCGCCGGCGCGTCGTGGTTGCGCCTCCGGCATCGGAACGGTCTCGCCATGCGCCATGACAATCTCCCTACGCCGCCTCGAGCAGACGGTCTTTGCTGATGGTCTCGCCGGCGAATTCGCGCACGACCTCGCCGCGCTTGAGCACGATGACGCGATCGGCCAGTGACAGGACAGTCTCCGGCTCCGTCGAGAGCACGATGACGGCAATGCCCTGGTCGCGTAGTTTCCGCACGATCTGGATCACGTCACTCTTGGCGCCAACATCCATGCCGCGGGTCGGCTCGCACAGCACCAGGAGCCGGGGCGGGTGGCTGAGCCATTTGGCCAGCGCGACCTTCTGCTGGTTGCCGCCCGAGAGCAGGCCAAGGTCGATCTCGACGTCGGCGGGACGGATCTGCAACTGCTCGACCTGGCGCTTCGCAAGCGCGCGCTCGCGGGCCGGCTTCAGCAGCACCGCGTTGATGCGGTCGAGGATGCTGATCGAGACGTTCTTGTAGACGGGCTCCTGCAGGAACAGCATGTCGCGGCGGCTCTCGGGCACGAAGGCGATGCCGGCGCGGCGCGCATCCGCCGTGCTCTTGAAGCGGTTGCGCTCGCCCGAGACGCGCAGCTCGCCGGCGTCGGGCGCGAGCTTGCCGAATAGGATCCGCGCCAGCTCGAGCTGGCCGCAGCCCATGAAGCCGTAGATGCCGAGCACCTCTCCGGCATGCACCGAAAATGAGACGCGCTTCAAGTTGCGCGCCAGCGACAGGCCCGCGGCCTCGACCACCACCGGCTTGTCGGCCGGCGGCGCGGGCAGGGTGATGTCGTGGGTGTAGCTGTCCTCCAGCGCATCGCGGCCCTTGCCGATCATGGCCTCGATCAGCGCCGCCTTGCTGGTATCGGCCGCACGTGTCTCCATGATCTTGCGACCGTTGCGGAAGACGGTCACCTCATCGGAGATGAGCAGAATGTCTTCGATGAAGTGCGAGATGAAGATGATTCCGGTGCCCTGCTCGCGTAGCGCGCGCAAGGTCGCGAACAGCCGTTCGACCTCGGGCGGTGACAGCGCCGAGGTCGGCTCGTCCAGGATGATGATGCGCGCGCCTGAGAACAGCACACGCGCGATCTCGATCAGTTGCTGCAGTCCGATCGGGAGATCGCCGAGCCGGCTCATCGGATCGGCGTCGATCCCGAGCTTCTTGAGCTGTTCGGCGGCCTCGCGCGCCATCCGGCGCCACTGCACGATACCGAGGGCATTGGTCGGCTGGTTGCCGAGAAACACGTTCTCGGCAACCGTGAGATCAGGTGCGACGCTGAGCTCCTGATGCACCATGGCGATGCCGGCCGCACGGGCGTCCCGCACGGAGTTGAAATGAACCTCGCGGCCGTCGAGCAGGAAACGGCCGGAGAAGCCGGTGTGCACGCCGGCGATGATCTTCATCAGCGTGCTCTTGCCGGCGCCGTTCTCCCCGACGAGACCATGGATCTCGCCGGGGCGAAGCGTGAAGTCGACGCCGCGCAACGCGGTGACGCCGCCGAACGACTTGGTGATGTCCTGCAATTCCAGAAGAGGCGGGCGGCTGTTCGACATGGGGAGGGACTTCAGATCAGGAAGTGATCCTCCATCCATTGCATGCCGGCGGCATTGGCCTTGGTCACGACGGGCCCATCGGTGATGACGTGCTTCGGAATGCCCTGGCCGCTCTTCTCGCCGGCGGTGACCGCGGCGACGCCTGCGACGATCGCGCCGCCATGAATACGGCAGGACGGATTGCGGACGGTCGCGAACATGCGGCCCTCGCTGACCGCCTGGATCGCCGGCGGCATGGCGTCGACGCCGCCGATCAGGATGTTGGTGCGGTTGCGCGCCTTCATGATGTTGTAGGCGGCGAGCGCCATGTCGTCATTGTGGAAGAACGCCGCGTCGATCTGCGGGTATTTGGTGAGATAGGTCTCCCACAGCCGTGCCGCCTTCGACACGTCCCAGTCGGCCGGCTGCGTGTCCAGCACCTCGATGTTCGGGAACTGTTTGATCACCGAATTGAAGCCCTTGGCGCGGCCCTGCGCGCCGGTGTGGCCGAGCGCGCCCTGCGTCATGATGATCTTGCCCTTGCCGCCCATCGCAGTCGCCAGAGCCTGCGTGACCGATGCGCCCATGAACTCATTGTCGGGCGCCAGGAACGAGTGCACATTGATCTGATCCAGCGGCGCGATCAGCGTGTCCATGTCGATCACGGGAATGCCGGCATCGATCATCTTCTGCACCGGCTGGGTCAGGGTTCCGATGCCGAACGCCTGGATGGCGACGAAATCCCACTTCTGCGACGCCATGTTGTCGATCGCGGCGCGCTGCTTCACCGCATCGAGCTGACCGTCGAACCAGGTGACCTCGACATTGAGCAGCTTGCCCCACCATTCCGCAGCCTGCTTGCCCTGGGCGCACCAAGTCGCCTGCAGGCCGGCATTGGAGAAGGCCGCCTTGAGGGGCTTTTCGGAGCGGCCCATCTCGGCGGCCATCGCCGGATTGATGCCGAAACCGGCGAGAAGGGCCGCCGCAGAGCCCGCGGCCGTCGCCGCCTGGAGAAGATCGCGCCTCGTCGTGGACGTTCTTTTAGTGCCGGACATCCCGTGCTCCCTGTCCCATCGTTGTCCGGCGGCGTCATTGATCGCGCCGCCGAGAACAGCAGTGTTTCACAACCCCATTGATCACGCCACAGCCGGATGTTGTGCGTTGCACCGAGCGACTATCGCGGCGCACGCGCGATGTCAGAAAACCGTGATGTGCTCGTGGTACGCGGCAGCGCAGCTTGGGAGAGAGCCTTTGGCCACGACACGCATTGCCGTGATCGCCGACATCCATCACGGCCGGGATACACCAACGAAGCGGGGATCGGCGGCGCTGCAATTGCTCGAGCGCTTCGTCACGGAGGTGAACGCCGAAAACATCGATGCGGTCATCGATCTCGGCGACCGGATTTCTGACGAAGATCCCGAGCGCGATCGTCTGCTGCAAAGCGATGTCGCGATGTGTTTTGCAAAGCTCGCGCCGACGCATCATCACGTCAGCGGCAATCATGACGTCGCATTGCTCAGTCTCGCCGACAACGAAGCGATCATGGATCGTCCGAGCGGGTCGTGCGCCCTGATCATCGGCGATGTCAGATGCGTGTTCTGGCAACCCGACGTGACTCTCACGCCGACGCGCGGCTTTCGCCTCTCCGCGGGCGATCTCGACGCGCTGGTCGAACTGCTCGCGCAGGATGATCGTCCAACCTTGCTCGTCAGCCACGTGCCATTGTCAGGGCATGCTCAGATCGGCAACTACTACTTCGAAGCCAATCCGGGACACGCGGCCTATGCCGAGACCGACGCAATCCGCACGGCCATCGCGGACGCGCCGTGTCCGATCGTCGCGCTCGCCGGGCATGTTCATTGGAATACCCTGACGACGGTCGATGGCACACCGCATCTGACCTTGCAGTCGCTGACCGAGACGTTCATCTCGGGCGATCCGGCCGAGGCGGCGGGCATTCTCGCGATGGATGATGGTGTGCTGCGCTGGACCGTGACCGGCCGCGAGCCGCTGTCGGTGACGCTGCCCTGGCCAGCGGCCAAGGCGCGGTGGCGTGCTCCATTGGCGCGCTTTGCGACGGCTGCGGTGGCCTGATGTGATTGCGTGTTCAGGCGGCGTTCATCCGGCCCGCGATACCGTTAACGGGAAATATTGTGGCGCGCTGCGACGACTGCAAAAAAATAGAGCAGGGCAGCGGGCCCTGCTCGGAAATTGTGTCGACCCTTTAGATATCCCGCAAGTTCAGATTTGATCTTGTTAAGCGGGGTGACGCTGCTTGTTGCGCGCCAGGGCTCCTCCCGAGACTTGGACCACCAGACTTCCGCAAGCGTTAGCCTGAGGCCCAAATTCGTAGACGATCTTTTTGCGTTTGTCATCCTTTTCGGCAACGATTGTTCAAAATTCGCGCACTCTCTGAAATGATCGGTAAGTGCTTGCAATTGACGAGTTTTATTTTCGTGTTTTCTCGTGATGGGTGCTGAATTACCGTGAAAGCGGTCAGCCCATCGGTTGCGACGGGATTGTTCTTAATCAACGACCGCTGGCGAAATGTGCCGACTGTGCCTTGCGCGACCTCGACTCCTGGCGTTCGCTCGGGCACAAGAATTCAGTTCATTTGGCAGGCTTTGATGCGGCAGCGGCTGCAGGCGTTTCTCCCGATCATGCTGATCGCACTGATGGTGCAGATCCTGGCGCCGATCGGTGCTGCCTGGGCGGCGGCTTCAGCCGCGGCTGACCCGCTGCGCGGCCTCGAAATTTGCCACAGCCAGTCTGGTTCCCAGTCGTTGGACGATGAGTCGCCGGCGAAGCTCGCACTCCACGGCTGTTCGCTGTGCTGCCTGGCGCAGCCGGTCACACTGGATGGGCCGGAGCTGTCCGCCATCGCCACACCGCAACGGGAATCGGGCGAGGTCGTGTGGCGCGCCGGTGATCCGGCCGGCCGGATCACCAAGGCCTTCTCGAACGCGCAGGCAAGGGCTCCGCCCGCAGCGTGACGCGCTGGCTGCTGTGCGGCCCTTATCTCCCAAATCGCATAACCACCGTGCGTTGTCTGCTCGGCCGTGACTGGCGCGCGGACACGTGCCAATCGATCGAGCCGCCGGCGCATTGCCGCCAAGAAAAGGATAACCGACATGACCTTCCTCGGACGCTCTCTGCTTGCATTCGCTCTCCTGTTGGGCGGATCTTCTGCCGCCTTCGCCGCGGATGTGAAGGCCGGTGACCTCGTCATCACCCAGCCATGGAGCCGCGCCACGCCGGGCGGCGCCAAGACGGGCGCCGGCTATCTGACCATCGAGAACAAGGGCAGCGCGCCGGACCGCCTCGTCGCAGTGACGGGCGACGTCGCCGGGCGAGTCGAGATTCACGAGATGGCTGTCACCAACGGCGTCATGACCATGCGTCCGCTGGACAAGGGACTCACGATCGAGCCGGGCAAGACCGTCGCGCTGGCGCCGGGCGGCTATCACCTGATGCTGATGGATCTGAAGAGCCCGCTGAAGCAGGGCGACAAGCTGCCGGTCACGCTGGAGTTCGAGAAGGCCGGCAAGGTCGCCGTGACGCTCGAGGTGCAGGCGGTCGGCGCCAAGGGGCCGGGCGGCGAGGGCGGCAGCATGATGAAGCAGCACGATCATTCCGGCATGAAGATGTAGGCCGGGCGCACTGCGACTCCGACGGAGAGGCCGGCCTCGATGCAACGGGTGGTGAACGCTGCCATGACAGCCGGTTCGCTCGCGAGCCGGCTGGTGGCGGTCGGCCGTGCTCGGGGGCCTGCCGCCCGCTTCCGTCGAAAGCTCGGCCGATATCTGCCGGTCGCTCTGCTAGCAATGCTGTTGCAGGTGCTGGCGCCAGTGGCGGCGTCCGCCATGGCGGCTGTGACGATCGCGACGGCCGATCCGTTTGGCGGGGTGGTGATCTGTCATGCCGAGACGGATGCGGCGCCATCGAATGGCGATACCGACCGCACCGCCTGCGGCCTCGACTGCGTCATGTGCTGCGTGCTGCACGCCGCCGCGGCGCTCGACGCGCCGCCCGCGCCATTCGATGCGGCTCCGCTGCGTCTGACGGCGTCCATCGTCTGGACTGCGCGCGAGCTCCGTCTCGTTCATCTGCTCGCCCGGGCACAGGCGCAACCAAGAGGACCTCCCTTCCTTTCCTGAGCACAGAAATCGTCATCGGCGCCGCAGCAGCGCGCCAATCCGTTCTGAACCAGGAAGACCGGCCGTGCAGCCGGCATCGGGGAAGTCAAACATGTTCCGTCGTCATGCCCTTGGTGGTGTGAGCGTGCTCGCCCTGCAGCTCATGCTGCTGCAATCGGCCACGATCGCGAGCGCCGAGACCGAGAAGGAATTGCCGTCCGTCACCGTCGACGCGCCGCGCGCCGCGCCACAACGGGCCGTGCGCAAGCCGATCGCGCAGGCAACATCCGTCCGCACTCACGTGCCGAAGCCGCCTGCCGCATCCGTGGCCAGCAGCTCCGGGCAGGGAGGAGCGGTGTCCGACCCAGCCTCGGGTGCCGGCGCCGCTCGCAGCCAGCTCAGCCAGTCGCCGTCCGGCCAGACCGCGACCACGATCGACCGCAGCCGCTACGATGACCGGCCTGCGTTTTCCGTCGGCGACATCCTGCGCGAAAGCCCCGGCGTCTCGCTCAAGCAGGGCAACGGACCGCGCGATCTCGGCATCTCGATCCGCGGCTCCAATGCCCGCAACGGCTTCGGCATCCGCAACATCGCGCTGTTCGAGGATGGCTTTCCCGTCACGCAGCCGGACGGGCTGTCGCGCAGCGACCTGATCGATCCCCACGCCTACGGTGCGGTCGACGTGATCCGCGGGCCGTCCTCGGCGCTCTACGGCAACTATGCGACCGGAGGCGCGATCAATTTCCGCACCCGTCCGGGCGGCAGCATCGACGGCGCGGAGATCGGCAGCGAAGGCGGCAGCTTCGGCTATCTCAGCAACTACATGACGTTCGGCAAGAAGGTCGGCAATTTCGAGGGCTCGCTGTTCACCAGCGACGTCCGCGGCGACGGCTATCTCGGCAACAGCTGGTTCAACACCCAGACCGTCAACTTCCTCGGCACCTACAAGGTGACGCCCGACGACCGCTTCACGGTCAAGATCATCAACAACGACCTGGTCACGCGGCTGCCGCTCCGTTACACGCTGAGCCAATACTATCAAAACCCGTACCAGCAGGGCTGCACCACCTGGGCGTCCAGAGCAGCCGGCTGCGCGACCGTCGGGCTCAACAAGAACGGCCTCAATACGCTCGGCGGGGTGGACCAGGAGACCGCGCTGCAAGCCGGGCTCGGCCGTAACGACCGCCGCACCATCGTGGGCGGGCGCTGGGAGCACGACTTCGACAACAACACGAGCTGGCGCAATCAGTTCGTGTTCGACGACCGCAACATCAGCCAGCCGACCGGCTCGACCAGTGCGATCGGCGACTATCCGTCCTACAACTACATGAGCGACATCACCAGGCGGGGTGAGATCTTCGGGCTGGAATCGACCGCCTTCTTCGGCGCATTCTACAACACGCTGACCGCATCCGGAGATACGCGCTTCGTCGTGCCCGGCGGCAACGCGGCGCTCGGCGGCCTCTCGGCCAACACCTGGAGCGAGACCACCAACTACGGCCTGCGGGCGCGCGAGGAGCTCAAGCTGACAGCGGCACTGACGGCGGTGGCCGGTCTCGGCTGGGAGCGTACCCATCTGCGCGGCGTGAACACCGCCTATACTTACGGCGCGACGACAACGACGACGATCACGACGGCGGACCGGCAGTTCGACAATCTCGCTCCCGAGCTGGCGCTGCTCTACCGCGTGAGCAGCGACTGGCTGCTGCGCGCCCGCGTTGCCACCGGCTATGGCACGCCGCAGGTCTCGAACCTGTTCGTGTTGCCAACCGGCGATTTCGGCAACAACACCCAACTGAAGTCGCAGACCAATCTGGGCTACGACGTGGGTTTCGACTGGACGCCGAACCGGTCTCTGACCCTCAGCGCGACGGGCTTCTACGAGTTCTTCCGCAACGAGATCGTCACCCAGGCCGTCACGGGGACGCAGAACACCTCCTACACCTTCAACGCACCGCGCTCGGAGCATCGCGGCGTCGAATTGGCGGCCGATTGGCGGTTCCTGCCGGGCTGGCGGTTCACCACTGCCTACACCTACCTCGACCAAGTCTACACTGAATATACCGAGAACCTTGCGGGCGGCTCGAAGCTGTTCAGCTTCAACCGCGTTGGCAACAAGATTCCCGGCATCTCGCCGAACGAGCTGACCGCACGGCTCGGATACGATCACCATAGCGGGAGGCTCGCGGGGCTTGGTGCCTTCGTCGAGGTCCAGTGGAAGGATTCCTTCTATATGGACAACGCCAATCTGCTGAAGGCACCGGGCTATGAGCTCGTCAATCTGAACGTCCACTACAAGACCGAGCTTGCCTCGGATACGTTCAAGTCGATGAACGTCTTCTTCGAGGTCCGCAATGTGTTCGACCGCACCTACATCGCCTCCGCAAACAACCTGCAGAATACGGTGACGGGCGCCGGCGTGCAGGGACTGGCGGGCACCGGGACGATCTACGCCGGCTCACCGCGCGCCTTTTTGGCCGGCATGAAGGTGGCATTCCGATGAGGACCGAAATGATAAGGACGTCACGACTTCGAAGCGGCCTCGTTGGACTGGCGATTGCCTTGCTCTGTCCGCTCACCGCTCGAGCCCAGATGGCGCACCAGCACGGATCTGACGCTGCATGCGAGGGCACTGAGCTCCGATGCGCAACCAAGGTGACGCCGTTCTTCGCTGGCGACGGCAAGCTCTGGCTCGTTTGGATGGCCGGAGGACGGATCTCGGTTGCGAGCTCGTCCGACGGCGGGAAAACGTATTCCGCCACCGTGCCGGTCACCGAGCAGCAGCTCAACCTCGACTGGGGGCCCGATGCTCGGCCGAAGCTGGTGGTCGATGGCAAGGGCGCGGTTGCGGTTGCGTTCTCGATTTTCCGCGACCAATCCTTCAACGGGCAGGTGCTGTACTCCAGGTCGGAGGACGGTGGCAAAAGCTTCGCAGCGGTTCGCCCGATCACGGCCAGCAACGAAAGCCAGCGCTTCGAGGCGCTGGCTTTCGACCAGGATGGCACCGTCTTCGTGGCCTGGCTCGACAAGCGCAACCGGGCGCCGGCGAAGGCCGCCGGGCGTTCCTATGAGGGCGCAGGGCTGTTCTTCTCGTCGTCGCGCGATGGCGGTGCCACCTACGCCGAAGCGACGCTCGCCCAGGACAACACCTGCGAATGTTGCCGGCTCGGGCTTGCGTTCGCGGGGCCGGGTCGTCCGGTCGTGATGTTCCGCAACATTTTCGATGGCAGCGTGCGCGACCATGCCGTGATCACGTTCAGTGATCTCGGCACCCCCGGCGAGGTCCACCGGGTCAGCACCGATGATTGGCAGATCAAGGCCTGCCCGCATCAGGGGCCGAGCCTGACCGTGGCGCCGGCGGGCACCTATCATGTCGCCTGGTTCACCAGCGGCAAGGTTCGTAAGGGGCTGTTCTACGCGCATTCGCGCGATGGCGGCCGGACGTTCTCGGAGCCGATGGCGATCGGCCAGGCCGACCGCAATCCGACGCGACCCTATGTGCTCGCGACCCAGGACAGCACGACGCTGGTGTGGAAGGAGTTCGACGGCGAGCGGACCACGGTGATGGGAATGCAATCGCGGGACGATGGCGAGACGTGGTCGAAGCCGCGCGCCGTTGCCAGCACGGACAATGCGTCGGATCATCCGCTGCTGGTCGCCCGTGGCAAGCAGATCTTCCTGTCCTGGATGACCAAGTCGGACGGCTATCGGTTGCAGCCGATCGGAGATGAGTCATGAAACGCGCATTCGCTGCCCTTGCGATCTTTGGCCTCGTCGCCTTGACGGCGTCGAGCACCGCAGCGCCGCCATCGCTCAAGCCGTTCGAGCGCGGCACGTGGCGCGAGGTGCTGCGGGCCCATGCGGGTCGTCCGACCCTGATCCATTTCTGGGGCGTCACCTGCGGCCCCTGCAAGATCGAGCTGCCGCAGCTCGGCAAGTTCATGTCCGATCATCCCGAGATCGACGTGGTCACCGTCAGCGCCGACCTCGTGCCCAATCTGAATGCTGCGACCCAGGCCATGCTGGACAAGGCCGGTCTCTCCACGGCGGAGAACTTCATTTTCGCCGACGGCTATGTGGAGCGCCTCCGGTTCGAGATCGATCCGTCCTGGCAGGGCGACATTCCGCGCACGATGCTCGTGACCCGCGAGGGCGTCGTCTCGACCATCGAAGGCAGCGCCGAGATCAGCGATCTCGACAAATGGTCCTCGGAGCAGGGACGGTCGCGCTAGGACGGTCCGGGCGAGGGGATCAAGGCTGGCCGCGCCGCGACCAGCCTTGAGATGGCGCCGCGGCGGGGTTCATCCTCCACTTCAGGGAAACCGGTAAATTGATTGGGAATCCGGCGGCTTAGCCGCTTTTTCTCAAACCCAGCCTTGTGTTTTGCCGCCTGATCCGGTTTGACTGCGCCAGCCCGAACCGAATCTCGAAGGCCTCGCCCATGCGTCTGTCGCGGTTTTTCCTGCCCATTCTGAAAGAAAATCCGAAGGAAGCCGAGATCGTCTCGCACCGGTTGATGCTGCGCGCCGGCATGCTGCGGCAGGAGGCGGCCGGGATCTATGCCTGGCTGCCGCTGGGCTTCAAGGTGCTGAAGAAGATCGAGCAGATCGTGCGCGAGGAGCAGAACCGCGCCGGTGCGCTGGAGCTGTTGATGCCGACCCTGCAGCTCGCCGACCTCTGGCGCGAGAGCGGCCGCTACGATGCCTACGGTCCGGAGATGCTGCGCATCAGCGACCGCCACAAGCGTGAGTTGTTGTACGGGCCGACCAACGAGGAAATGATCACGGAGATCTTCCGTGCCTATGTGAAGTCCTACCGTAACCTGCCGCTCAATCTCTATCATATCCAATGGAAATTCCGCGACGAGCAGCGTCCCCGCTTCGGCGTGATGCGCGGCCGCGAATTCCTGATGAAGGACGCCTATTCGTTCGACCTCGACGAGGCCGGCGCGCGGCGCGCCTACAACAAGATGTTCGTCGCCTATCTGCGCACCTTTGCGCGGATGGGCCTGAAGGGCATCCCGATGCGCGCCGAGACCGGTCCGATCGGGGGCGATCTCAGCCATGAGTTCATCGTGCTCGCGGAGACCGGTGAATCCGGCGTCTACTGCGACCGCAATGTGCTCGACCTGCCGATCCCTCCGGCCTCCGTCGACTATGACGGCGACCTGACGCCGATCATCAAGCAATGGACGTCGCTCTATGCGGCGACCGAGGACGTCCATGACGCCGCTCGCTTCGAAGCCGAGGTGCCGGCTGAGCGGCGGGTCCATACCCGCGGCATCGAGGTCGGCCAGATCTTCTATTTCGGCACCAAATATTCCGAGCCGATGAAGGCGCTGGTCGCGGGCCCCGATGGGGCGGAGGTGGCCATCCACGGCGGCTCCTATGGCGTCGGCGTGTCACGGCTGGCTGGTGCGATCATCGAGGCCTGCCACGACGACGCCGGCATCAGATGGCCGGAGGAGGTCGCTCCGTTCCGCGCCGTGATCCTCAACCTGAAGCAGGGCGGCTCCGACACAGATGCTGCCTGCGAGCAGCTCTATCGCGATCTCCTCGCCAAGGGGGTCGACGTGCTCTACGACGACACCGAGCAGCGTGCCGGCGGCAAGTTTGCCACGGCCGACCTCATCGGCATCCCCTGGCAGATCATGGTCGGCCCCAAGGGCCTTGCCGAGGGCAAGGTCGAGGTGAAGACCCGCAGCGACGGCGCCCGCCAGATGATGTCCCCCGCGGACGTCGTGGCACGGCTCGGCGGCGGAACATTGGCTGGCTGAGACGCGCGTTCGATCATCGGATTATCCACCGGGGCTGCCCGTCCCTTCAGGCCAATCCGGCCACATTCGGCCCGAATCATGGGATGATCGCACAATGGATGACGCCATGACCGAACCGGTGCAGACCACCACCCCCTTCGCTCCCTTCGAGTGGATGCTGTCGGGGCGCTATCTGCGTGCGCGCCGCAGGGAAGGGTTCATCTCCGTCATCGCGGGGTTCTCCTTCCTCGGCATCATGCTGGGCGTCGCCACCCTGATCATCGTGATGGCGGTGATGAACGGCTTCCGCAAGGAGCTGCTCGACAAGATCCTCGGTCTGAACGGGCATTTGCTGGTGCAGCCGCTGGAGTCGCCGCTCACCGACTGGAAGGACGTCTCCGAGCGGATCGCGCAGGTGCAGGGCATCCGCCTTGCCGCGCCGGTGGTTGACGGACAGGGTCTGGGCTCGTCGCCATTCAATGCGTCAGGCGTGTTCATCCGCGGCATTCGCGCGCAGGACCTCACGAACCTGACGTCGATCGCCAAGAACATCAAGCAGGGCTCGCTGGAAGGTTTCGACGAGGGGCAGGGCGTGGCGATCGGGCGCCGGCTCGCGGACCAGCTGTCGCTGCATGCCGGCGACAGCATCACCCTGGTCGCCCCGAAGGGCGCCGTGACGCCGATGGGCACCACGCCGCGCATCAAGCCCTACAAGATCGCGGCGGTGTTCGAGATCGGGATGTCGGAATACGACGCCAGCTTCGTCTTCATGCCGCTGGCCGAAGCGCAGGCCTATTTCAATCGCAACAACGACGTCACCGCGATCGAGATCTTCACCAGCAATCCCGACAAGGTGGAGGAGTTTCGCAAGACGGTGACCGAGGCGGCCGGCCGACCCATCTTTCTCGTCGACTGGCGCCAGCGCAACTCGACCTTCTTCAATGCGCTGCAGGTCGAGCGTAACGTGATGTTCCTGATCCTGACCTTGATCGTCCTGGTCGCGGCGCTCAACATCGTTTCGGGACTGATCATGCTGGTCAAGGACAAGGGCCAGGACATCGCCGTGCTGCGCACCATGGGGGCTTCGCAGGGGGCGATCATGCGGATATTCCTGATCACCGGCGCCTCGATCGGGGTGGTCGGCACGCTCACCGGATTCGTCGTCGGCCTCCTGATCTCGATGAATATCGATTCGATCAGGAAGTTTCTGTCCTGGCTGACGAGCACCGATCTGTTTCCCAATGAGCTCTATTTCCTGTCGAAGCTGCCGGCTGAGATCGATGCCGGCGAGACCGCGGCCGTTCTGATCATGGCCTTGACCCTGTCTTTCCTGGCTACGCTCTATCCATCATGGCGCGCGGCCCGATTAGACCCGGTCGAAGCGCTTCGCTACGAGTGAGGCGCTGATGGAAGAGCAGGGGGCAGAGGATGTGCCGGTCGTTTATCTCCACGAGATCAAGCGGCGGTACATGCAGGGCGAGCAGCAGCTGACCATCCTGGACGGCGCCAAGCTGGCGCTGTGGGCGGGGCAGTCGGTGGCGCTGGTGGCGCCGTCGGGCTCGGGCAAGTCGACATTGCTGCACATCGCGGGCCTCCTCGAGAGCCCCGACGAGGGCGAGGTCTATGTCGGGGGCGTGCCGACGTCGCAGCTCACTGACATCGAGCGCACCCAGATGCGCAGGACCGATATCGGTTTCGTCTACCAGTCGCACCGGCTGCTGCCGGAGTTCACGGCGCTGGAGAACGTGATGCTGCCGCAGATGATCCGCGGCCTCAAGCGGTCGGAGACCGTGAAGCGGGCGACCGAGATCCTGGCCTATCTCGGGCTCGGCGAGCGCATCAAGCACCGTCCGGCCGAGCTCTCCGGCGGCGAGCAGCAACGCGTCGCGATCGCGCGTGCGGTCGCCAATGCGCCGCGTGCGCTGCTGGCGGACGAGCCGACCGGCAATCTCGATCCTGGCACCGCCGATCACGTCTTTCACGCGCTGATGCAGCTCGTGAAGGCCACGCGGGTCGCGATGCTGATCGCGACCCACAACATGGAGCTGGCCGGCCGCATGGACCGGCGCGTCTCCATCGTCGGCGGCAAGGTCGTCGAGCTCGACTGAGTCCGGCCGCAGTCAGGGCCTGATCACCGTCATCTTGAACGGCTCGCGATGGGCGGCGGCATGGGCGACCGCGTCGTTGGCATGATCGAGGTCGAAACAGGTCGGCTCGAACTGCGCAAGGTCGAGCAGCCCGGCCCTGATCAGCTCCACCATCCTGACCGTCGCGCTTGGCGGGTACATCCAGACGCCGTGGATCGTGACGCACTCGCGCATGATCCAGGGATAGGGCAGCTCGAGCCCGGCTCCGCCCAGCATCCCGACGCCGCCCATCAGCACCACGCGCCCATAGGGACGCACGGTCATCACGGCCGACCGCACGACCTGGGCGGTGACCGACGGCGGCATGATGTCGAGCACGCAGTCGATCGGGCGCGGCGCCGCGCGCTTCATGCGTGCGATGTCCTCGCCCTCGTCGCCCGAGAGCCTGACCGGATGGACGCGGGATCCGAACCGGCGCTTCAGCTCCGCCAGCATGACCTCGTTGCGGCCGGGCGCCACGACCGCAGCGGCGCCCATGGCAAGCGCCACCGCGACCGCGGCGCTGCCGAACCTGCCGGTGGCGCCGCTGACCAGGACGGTCTCGCCCGCGTGCAGATTGGCGGCAATAAAGCCGCCATAGGGCACGAGCAGGGTGCCGAGCGCGCACCAGCGCGCAGCGTCATCAGTGTCGATGGCCCCGATCGGCTTGGCGTTCTCCGTCGGCACGCGCATCCGTTCGGCAAACGAGCCGTGCCGGAAATATTGTTGCAGCCTCAGCCCGCCCGGTCCGCGCGCGCTCAAGCCCTGCAGGGTGATGTCGGGGGCGAAGGCTGCGTCACGCGAGCGCACGGTTGGATCGCAGAACACCCAGTCGCCGATGGCGAGATGCGTCGCGTCGGGGCCGAGGGCGCTGACCCGGCCGACCCCTCCGGTGCCGGGGATCACCGGCAGGTCCAGCAGGTACTTCCGTTCGCCGCTGAACACTTCATTCGCATAGGACAGCACGCCGGCCGCGGCGATGTCGACGATGATTTCGCCGGTGCCGAGCACGGGGTCTTCGACATGCTCGATCTCGAGCGGCGATCCAAATCGTTTGAGCACGGCGGCCTTCATGGTCCTTCTCCATTTTCGCGGTGGCGAGGCTCCAGCCTGCCGGTCTATGCTCCGCGCAGGAAGGCCTGGTATTATCCTGGGATTAGGCAAGCCCACGCTGGCCACACCTCCCGCGGGAGCGAACCATGAGGGATCCAGCACATGAGTGATCCGCGACATGCCGAGCTCGGCAACTTCCTGCGCTCGCGGCGCGAGAAGCTGACGCCGCAAGCGGTCGGACTCGCGGCCGGGCGGCGGCGACGCACCGCAGGGCTGCGACGGGAGGAAGTGGCCGAGCTCGCTGGCATCGGCGTCGACTGGTACATCCGAATCGAGCAGGGCCGGGCCGTGAAGCCGTCCTCCTCGACCATCGATGCGCTGGCGCGCGCCCTGCGCCTGAGCCGAACCGAGCATGCTCATCTCAAGGCGCTGGTGCGCGATCCTGCGCGCAAGCCGTTCGTGCGCGAGCAGGTGCCGGTCCGGCTGCGCGAGCTCGTGCAGGGTCTGAACCAGCCGGCCTACATCTCCGGACGGCGATGGGATGTGCTGGCCTGGAATGCCGCGGCGGACGAGATCTTCGGCTTCTCGCAACTCGCCGACGATGAGCGCAACACGTTGGTGCTGATGCTGTGCAAGCCCGGCGTGCGCCGGCTGTTCGGCGCGCAATGGAAGGAGCTGGCGCAACGCATGGTCGCGCAGTTTCGCGCGACCTACGATCTGTGGGCGGGCGATCCCGCCTTCGTCGATCTGATCGCGCGGCTGCGGCGCGGCAGCCGCGAGTTCGACGGCCTGTGGGCGGCGCACGACGTCAATGCGCTTGCTGCCGGCGAGAAGCTGCTCGAGCATCCGAAGAAGGGCCGCGTGAGGCTGCGATACGCGACCTTCCAGTCCAATGACGATCCCGCGCTGAAATTGGCGATCTACTACACGTGATGACGATGCCGCTCCGGACGAGCGTGCGTTCAGCATGGGCCGGGAAGTACCACACATTCGTCCGCTTTGCGCATGATGATGCTACGCATTCGCAAGACTCGTCGTGCTGCCCTGAAGAATTCACGACTGAGACGTGACAGGGTTCGTTCCGTGACCGGGAGTTTCCCGATCACGATTTTGCCGTCGCGCGTATTGTGGCCATGGATGGACGCCGGCCACGACTCCTCCTTACATCTTATTAGTTGTTTGTTCATGTTGCGGGCAAAGCCTTGGAAAACAGGCCTTTGCGCCCAATCCCATAAAAGCCGGAAAGAATGGTTCTGATCTGCACATCGGTTGATGTCGGCGGAGCGAATGCGGGTGGCAGGATCGCTTCGTCGCGCTGCATGTTTTTCGCACGAAACCAGAGGGCCTGGGGACTTTGGGACAGAAGCTACGGAGTTCGATGATGAAGACGCTTTTCGGCGCAACGGTGGGGCTCGGCGCAATCGCCGCGGCGACGTCTGCATTCGCAGCTGATCTTCCAATGAAGAAGGGGCCGTACACCAAGGCGCCGCCCGCCGTCGTGGCGACGGTGTATGACTGGAGCGGCTTCTATGTCGGCTTCAACGCCGGCGGAGGTTCCAGTCGGGATTGCTGGAATCTGGTTTCGAACGCCGGTGTGGCGGTGAACCCGGCAGCCAACCGCGAAGGCTGCTCCGGCGGCGGCGGCGCGGCCGTCGGCGGCCAGGTCGGCTACCGCTATCAGATGGCCAATTGGGTGTTCGGCGTCGAGGCGCAGGGCGACTGGGCCAACTTCAAGGGCACGAATCGCAACCTGATTCTTCCCAATGTCAGCGACCGTTCACGCACCAACGGCTTCGGCCTGTTCACCGGCCAGGTCGGCTATGCCTTCGACAACATTCTCGGCTATATCAAGGGCGGTGCCGCGGTCGTCGGCGATCGCTACGACACCTTCACCACGGGCACCAACGTGATGCTGGATCGCGCCAACACCACGCGTTGGGGTGGCACGATCGGTGCCGGCCTCGAATATGGCTTCGCGCCGAACTGGTCGGTCGGCGTCGAGTACGACCACATCTTCCTGGGCAACAAGAACCTGAACTTCGTCGCCGCGGCCGGCGCGCCCGCGATGACTCATCGCATCAAGCAGGATGTCGACATCGGGCTCGTGAAGCTGAACTACAAGTTCGGTCCGGGTTTCGGGATGATGCGCTGACGCAACGACATCTTCGATTGCTTCGGTTCGTCGGAGCCACGGCTTCGACGAACCTTCGATGGTATGGCCTGAGACGACAGCTCGCTGCGTCGAAGGCGGGGACGGGTCAGTCCTCTTCGAACACGAATGGGTTGGGGAACGGCGCGTAGGGATTTGGCGCCGGCGGACGCGGCTTGATCCGTTGCCTGTGCGGATACGGATAGGGCGTCGCGCGCGGGTCATTGCTGACGCCGGCGAAATAGGGATTCGCGATGCAGTTCAGCAGGCGTCCCGACGCCGTCGCCTGGCATTGCGCGTAAGTGTCGAAGGTGCAGTGGCTCAAGCCCGGAAACTCATCACCCTGCAGACAGAACGCATGCCTGACACCGACGGCGTGAGCCGGCGCATGGGTTGCGACCACGAGGCCGGCTGCAGCCAGGGCCGCAAATAAAACCTCACGCATCAACGATCTCCCTTCATCCCTTGATGACCAGAACGCGCGCGCTTCATGGCGAAGCACCGGCGCGACGGCCCTCACGCGTGTGTAGTCGGTCGGCCCTCGATTGCAAGCTGGAAAGTTCCATCAACACACTGTGATTAAAGATTAATTTCCCAATATGTCTCGTGGCCTTTCAGCAGCGAGCTGTGACCGAGCGGCTACAGCAATTGTGGCGCAGATCGTTAAGAGATGCGGCTGGCCTGGGGGCCAAATGAGACGAGACTGGACCTGTGATGAAGAAACTTCTGTTGACGACGACGGCGCTCGTGGTGCTGGCCTCGCCGGCGCTTGCCGCGGATCTCGCTGCGCGTCCCTACACGAAGGCACCGCCGCCGGTGATGGCTGCGATCTATGACTGGAGCGGCTTCTACATCGGCGTGAACGGTGGCGGCGGCTGGAGCGAGAACACCTGGGATCTGGTCGGCGGCGGCCGCGAGGGTTCGCATGATGCATCCGGCGGCACCGTCGGTGGCCAGGTCGGCTATCGCTGGCAGATGGGCCAGATCGTGTTCGGCGTCGAGGCGCAGGGCAATTGGGCCGACCTCACCGGCGACAATCAGAGCGCGCTGTTCGGAACGCGTAACCGCACCAAGACCGATGCGTTCGGCCTGTTCACCGGCCAGGTCGGCTATGCCATCAACAACGTGCTGCTCTACGCCAAGGGCGGCGCGGCCGTGACCAGCAACAAGTACACGATCACCAACGCGGCGACCGGCGCGTTCCTCGCCTCCAACGACGACACGCGCTGGGGCGGCGTGGTCGGTGCCGGACTCGAATACGGCTTCGCGCCGAACTGGTCGCTGGGCGTCGAGTACGACCATCTGTTCATGGATCGCCAGACCGTCAGCTTCGGCGCGCTCGGCTCCGACAGCATCAAGCAGGACGTCGATCTGTTCACCGCCCGCCTGAACTACCGCTTCGGCGGCCCGATCGCGACGCGGTACTGAGTCGATCCGCGCACGATCGGCGGATTGCAAAGCCCCGGCGTTCGCGCCGGGGCTTCTTGTTTGTGGGCCGGATTAACCATCTGCGGCGCGGGCGCGGCAACGGGTCGATCAGCGCGCTTGACCTGAGAACAGAAAAGGAACATTGTTCTTCATATGTTCTGACTCAGGGAGGTCCCGATGCTGAAGGTTTTCGTTCAAGAAGCCGCCGCGCTGGCGTCGATCACGCTGTTCGTCGGCATGATCGCGCTCTGGGCGCAAATCATTCCACAGCTTTAGTTTTCCGAGCGCAGCGGCTGGGGACAAGGCAGGCGAGGGCGCCGGACTCGCCGGAGGGCGTCCGATATGATGCGGAGCGAGTCGGTCGGGAGATAGGGCATGGCGCCGGGTCGTGACCCGAGCAAGCCCGGAAGCCGGCCCGACGAAGCCGGCCCGACACCGTGATCGATCTCGGAAAAGCCCCAGGAAGTTGCAAAGCGAGCATGTCCAGCGCCGGATTTGTCCATCTCCACGTTCACTCCGCCTATTCGCTGCTGAAGGGCTCGATCAAGATCGGCAAGCTCGGCGAGCTCGCCAAGGCCGATCGCCAGCCCGCGCTGGCGCTGACCGACACCGACAACATGTTCGGTGCGCTCGAATTCTCCGACAAGATGGCGAGCTATGGCATCCAGCCGATCGCCGGCTGCGAGCTCGCCATCGATTTCGGCGACATGGACCCGAATGCCCGCAATGCCGGTGCGGTCGCGCAGCCCTCGCGAATCGTCCTGCTCGCCGCACGCGAGGAGGGCTACCGCCACCTGATGCGGCTGAACTCGCGCGCCTTCCTGGACACGCCGACGCATCAGGCGCCGCACATCAAGTTCGAGTGGCTGAACGAGGGTGTCGATGGTCTGATTGCGCTCACCGGCGGGCCCGATGGGCCGATCTCGCTCGCGATCCAGCACGACATGGCGGCACTTGCGACGCAGCGCTGCGAGCGGCTGGCAAGCCTGTTCGGCGACCGCCTCTACATCGAGCTGCAGCGCCACGGGGTCGACCGCGAGCGCCGCGTCGAAGGCGGCCTGATCGATATCGCCTATGGCAAGGGCCTGCCGCTGGTCGCGACCAACGAGCCGTATTTCGCGACCGCCGACGACTACGAGGCGCATGATGCGCTGCTGTGCATCGCCGGCGGCCATCTGGTCGCCGACACCGAGCGCGTGCAGCTGACGCCTGATCATCGTTTCAAGACCCGTGCCGAGATGGCGGTGCTGTTCGCCGACCTTCCGGAGGCCTTGGCCTCGACGGTCGAGATCGCCGAGCGCTGTTCGTACCGGCCGCGGACGCGCAAGCCGATCCTGCCGTTTTTCACGGTCGGCGCCGGCACCGGCAGCGATGCCGTGGACGCCGCGAGCGCCGAGGCGGCCGAGCTGAAGCGACAGGCGGAGGAGGGGCTGGAGCGGCGCCTCAAGGTGCACGGCATGGCGCCGGGCATGACCGAGGAGGACTATCAGAAGCGGCTCGCCTTCGAGCTCGACGTCATCATGCGCATGAAGTACGCGGGCTACTTCCTGATCGTGTCGGACTTCATCAAATGGGCCAAGGCACACGGCATTCCGGTCGGGCCGGGTCGCGGCTCCGGCGCCGGCTCGCTGGTCGCCTGGGTGCTGACCATCACCGATCTCGACCCGATGCGGTTCGCGCTGCTGTTCGAGCGCTTCCTCAATCCCGAGCGCGTGTCGATGCCGGATTTCGATATCGACTTCTGCCAGGACCGCCGCGGCGAGGTGATCTCCTACGTGCAGCAGCGCTACGGCCGCGACCAGGTGGCGCAGATCATCACCTTCGGCACCCTGCAGGCGCGCGGCGTGCTGCGCGACGTCGGCCGCGTGCTGCAGATGCCCTACGGGCAGGTCGACAAGCTGACCAAGCTGGTGCCGCAGAACCCGGCCGCGCCGGTGACGCTCGCCGCCGCGATCGAGGGCGAGCCGAAGCTGCAGGCGTTCCGCGACGAGGACCCGGTGGTGGCCCGCGCCTTCGATATCGCGATGCGCCTCGAAGGCCTGACGCGGCATGCCTCGACCCACGCCGCCGGCATCGTCATCGGCGACCGGCCGCTGAGCGAGCTGGTGCCGATGTATCGCGATCCAAAATCGGACATGCCGGTTACCCAGTTCAACATGAAGTGGGTCGAGCCCGCCGGCCTCGTCAAGTTCGACTTCCTCGGCCTGAAGACGCTGACCGTGCTCGACGTCGCCGTGAAGCTTCTGAAGCAGCGCGACGTCCACGTCGATCTCGCGACTCTGCCGATCGACGACGCGCCGAGCTATCAGATGCTGGCGCGGGGCGACGTGGTCGGCGTGTTCCAGGTTGAAAGCCAGGGCATGCGGCGGGCGCTGATCGACATGCGCCCGGACCGCTTTGAGGACATCATCGCGCTGGTGGCGCTGTATCGTCCCGGTCCGATGGCCAACATCCCGACCTACTGCGCCCGCAAGCACGGCGAGGAGGAGCCGGAATATCTGCACCCGATCCTGGAGCCGATCCTGAAGGAGACCTTCGGCGTCATCATCTACCAGGAGCAGGTGATGCAGGTCGCGCAGCAGATGTCCGGCTATTCGCTCGGCGAAGCCGACCTCCTGCGCCGCGCCATGGGCAAGAAGATCCGCGCCGAGATGGACAAGCAGCGCGTCCGCTTCGTCGAGGGCGCCACCCAGAACGGCGTGCCGAAGGACCAGGCGGACACGATCTTCGACCTGCTCGCCAAGTTCGCCGACTACGGCTTCAACAAGTCGCACGCGGCCGCCTACGCGCTGGTGTCCTACCACACCGCCTACATGAAGGCGCATTATCCGGTGGAGTTCATCGCGGCGTCGATGACGCTCGATCTCAACAACACCGACAAGCTCTCGGAATTTCGTACCGAGGCGCAGCGCCTGGGCATCAAGGTCGAGCCGCCGTCGATCAATCGCTCGGGCCCGACCTTCGAGGTCAGCGGCAACACCATCTTCTACGCGTTGGCGGCCCTAAAGGGCGTCGGTCCGCAGGCGATCGAGATGATCGTGGAGGCCCGCAACAAGGGCGGGCCGTTCACCTCGCTCGCCGACTTCGCCTCCCGCGTCAATCCGCGCGCGATCAACAAGCGCATCATCGAGACGCTGGCTGCGGCCGGTGCGTTCGACGTGCTCGACAAGAACCGCGCGCGCGTGTTCGCCGGCGCCGACGCCATCGTCGCCGCCTGCCAGCGCGCGCACGAGGCCGCGACCTCGGGCCAGAACGACATGTTCGGCAACGCCGCCGACGCGCCCGCGATCATCCTGCCCAACATCGAGAACTGGCTGCCGGCCGAGCGTCTGCGGCGCGAATATGATGCGATCGGCTTCTTCCTGTCGGGCCATCCGCTCGACGACTACGCCGCGGCGCTGAAGCGCCTGCGCGTCCAGAGCTGGGCCGAGTTCTCGCGCGCGGTGAAGACCGGCGCGACCGCGGGCAAGGTCGCCGCCACCGTGGTGTCGCGCATGGAGCGGCGCACCAAGACCGGCAACAAGATGGGCATCATGGGCCTGTCGGATCCGACAGGCCATTTCGAGGCGGTGCTGTTCTCCGAAGGCCTTGCACAATATCGCGACGTGCTCGAGCCGGGCGCGGCGGTGCTGCTTCAGCTCGGCGCCGAGCTGCAGGGCGAGGATGTGCGCGCGCGCGTGCTCCATGCCGAGCCGCTCGATGATGCCGCCGCCAAGACGCAGCGTGGCCTGCGCATCTTCCTGCGCGACACCAAGCCGCTCGACTCCATCGTCAAGCGCCTGCAGGGGCCGGAAGGTGCCGCGGCCAACGGCAACGGGGCCATCGCCAAGAGTGCCGCGCCGCCGTCGGCGCCCCGCACCGCCGCAGGCGAAGGCGAGGTGTCGCTGGTCATGATGCTGGACCTCGAAACCGAGGTGGAGATGAAGCTGCCGGGGCGCTTCAAGGTTTCGCCACAAATCGCAGGTGCCATCAAGGCGGTGACCGGCGTGGTCGACGTGCAGCAGCTATAATCGGGGCGATCGTTCCGCTGGAACGGCTGCGTTCGGCGATCTTGCTGGTCGAACAGGGGGACGAGGAACAAAAAAGCTGCGCGTGGGCTGTACGGACATGCCTCCGTTCAACCGCGGTTCAGCCATTCTCCCGCTGAATCCGCGGCGGGTGCCTCGAAGGGGCTTGAACCATGCGCTTGACCAAGATCACCGCGAAGATCGTCCTGAGTGTCTCGCTCTGCCTGCTCGCCTTGGCGGGCTTGCCGCGGCTTGCTGCAGCGCAGCAGCCCGGCGCCGAAAAGCGCATCGCCTTGGTGATCGGCAACGGGGCCTATGCCAAGGGTCCGCTGGCCACGGCGGCCAACGATGCTGGCCTGATTGCGCAGACGCTGCAGGCGGCGGGCTTCGACGTGGTGGGCGCCCGCGACCTCGATGCCGACACGCTGCGCAAGAGCTTTCGCGATTTCATTCACAAGGCCCAGTCAGCCGACACCAACACCGTCGCGATGGTCTATCTCGCCGGCTACGGCATGCAGCTCGCCGGCGAGAACTATTTTCTTCCCGTCGACGCCAACATCGGCAGCGACGTCGACATTCCGACCGAGGGCCTGCGCCTCAGCGACTACATCCGCCAGCTTGCGGCGACGCCGGTGAAGGCCAGCGTCGTGGTGCTCGATGCCGCGCGTCAGCAGCCCTTCATTGCCGGCGGCCCGGCGATCGCCGGCGGCCTGGCGCTGGTCGAGCCCGATGCCAACATGCTGATCGCCTTCAATGCGGCGCCGGGCACGATCGCGCCGAACGAGACCGGCGCCTATGGCATCTACGCGCGCTCGCTCGCCGAGATGATCCGCACCGGCGGCCTGTCGCTGCCGGAGGTGTTCGATAGGCTGCGGCTGCGCGTCAACGAGGAGACCAAGGGCGCGCAGGTGCCGTGGGATGCGCAGAAGATCCAGGCCGCCTTCTCCTTCTTCGAGCGGGCGCCGGACGCGCCGGCCACGCCGGATTCGCCCGAGCAGACCGCGGCGCTGCGCTCGCGCCCGATCCGCGAACTGCCGGTGCAGGAGGCCTATGCCGCCGCGCTGGAGCGCGACACGCTGCAGGGCTATGAGGATTTCATCGCCGCCTATCCGAGCGACCCGCTGGCGCGGCGCGTGCGCGCCCTGGTCGCCGCTCGCCGCGAGGCGCTGACCTGGCGGCGGACGTTTCGCACCGACAGCCCGGAAGCCTATTGGTCCTATCTGAAGCGCTATCCCTATGGCGCGCATGCCGAGGACGCCCGGCGGCGGCTGGCGATGTTGTCGGCAGCGCCGGCGCCGCCGCCGACCTTCGCGATGATCGAATATGACGTGCCGCCGCCGCCGCTCGACGAGGTGATCTATGTCGAACGTCCGGTGCTGCTGTTCTCGGATCCCGAATTCGATTTCGTGCCGCCGCCCCCGCCGCCGGTCTACATCCTGCCGCCGCCTCCGCCGGAGTTCGTGGAGCTGCCGCCGCCGTTCGCGCCGGTCGGCCTGTTCATCCTGCCGCGGCCGGTGTTCGTGCCGATCCCGGTTTATGTCCGGCCGCCGGCTTTCGTTGCGCCGCCGCCGAACAACATCATCTACCAGAACATCCACAACACCGCGGTCATCAACACCGTGATCAATCGTCCCGCACCTGCCGGTCCGATGTCCACCGGTCCCGCTGCGACAACCCAGCCGGCCGTGGCGACGGCGCCGGCATTGCCGCCCGCGGTAATGCAGCGCGCGACCCTGATCCAGCAGGGCAAGGTGCCGCCGCCCGCACCGGTCGCCAATCCTGGCGCGCGACCCGCCGGACCGGGCGGACCGTTGCCTGCTGGCGTTCCGCAGGCTGCGCTTCCAAATCAGGCCGGCCGGCCGGGGCAGGGCCCGCCAAACGCGAATGCGCTTCCGGTGCCGGGCCAACGTGGCGCGCCGGGGCTTCCCGCTGCGGTGCAGACGCCTGCGATCCGACCGGACATGCGGGCGAACCGCACGCCGCCCGGCGTACCCGCCGCGCCTCCCGCGGCGGTGGCTCCTCGCCCGGTTGCGCCGGCGGCCATTCCACACGCACCGGACGCGCGACCGCGGCTGCAGCCGGCCGTGCCCGACCAGATCCAGCATCGCGCAGCGCCGCCGACGGCTGCGCGGCCGAGTCCGCCGCCGCCACGGCCGCCGGCTGCGCCCGTGCTTCGAGCGGCGCCGGCGCGGCCCGCGCCGCCGCCTGTGATGCGCCCAGCTCCTCCGCCACAAATGGCCCGGCCGGCGCCGCCCCCGATGGCCCGGCCCGCTCCGCCGCCGATGATGCGGCCGGCTCCGCCGCCGCCAATGGCGCGTCCGAGCCCGCCGCCGCAGATGGCACGTCCAAGCCCGCCGCCGGTGGCCGCGATGGCGCGGCCCGCCGCACCGCCGCCGATGGCAAGACCGGCAGCACCACCGCCGCGACCTGCTCCGCCGCAGGCCCCGGGCAAGCGGTGTCCGCCGAACGTGCCGCATTGCTGAGCCGGCCGGCGCAGCCGCGGCGCGCCGGTTGCATCGCAGGCCCGTTTTCGATATTGGCCGGACCGCCGGACTGATCGATCGTGGGCGCGCGACGTCGGCAGTCGACGACGTGTTGCGGGGGCACCATTGATATCAGCGTTTGTTGGCACCGTGCGCGCGCTGCTGTGGCGAGGCGCGATCATGGCAGCTCTTGGCAGTGCTGGGGTTGCGGGCGTCCCGTCCTATGCCAATGCGCAGGCGCTGCCGGGCGCCGAAGCCGTCTATGCCTCGGCGCCGCCGCGCCTGCTTCAGATCCGCACGCTCGTGGCCGATGCCGGTCGCCAGACCTCGACCGGTTCCGGCTTTCTGGTCTCCGCCGACGGGCTCGCGGTCACGAACTATCACGTCGTGTCGGACGCCGCGCTCGAGCCGAAGACCTACCGGCTCGAATATACGGGAGCCGATGGCACACAAGGCGGCGTGACGCTGCTCGCCGTCGACCTGCCCAACGATCTCGCGCTCGTTCGCGTCGACAAGCAGAACGCGCCGTTCTTCTCCTTCGACAAGGCCGCGCTCGACGGCAGCCTGCCGAAAGGCGAGCGGCTGTATTCGCTCGGCAACCCGCTCGATCTCGGCTTCACCATCATCGAGGGCACCTACAACGGTCTCGTCGAGCACAGCTACAACGATCACATCCACTTCACCGGCGCGCTCAATCCCGGCATGAGCGGCGGGCCGGCGGTCAATGCGCAAGGCCAGGTGGTGGGTATCAACGTCGCCACCCGCCGCGGCGGCCAGCTCATCAGCTTCCTGGTGCCGGCGCGCTTCGCCGCCGCGCTGCTGGCGCGCGGTCAGGATGCCAGGCCGGCGGCGGCCGATCTGCGCAAGGACGTGGTCGCGCAGCTCACCAGCTGGCGCGGAGCGCTCTACAAATCCTTGGGCGAGGAGGGCTTCCGCGACCGCGTATTTGGGTCCTATCAGGCGCCGGAGACGCGCGCGGGCTGGTTCGAATGCTGGGCGAGCACGAATGCCAGTGCGTCGCCGAAGCCGCGCGCCAGCATCAATTCGACCAGTTGCAAGGCCGAGGCGAGCGTGTATGTCGCCTCCGACCTCAACACCGGTGTGGTCGAGGTCAGCCACTCCTACGCGAAATCGATCGACCTCAATCAATTCCAGTTCGCGACCGTGCTGACGCAACTGGCGCAGCCGCGGCTGACCATGGGTGGCTCGTTCCGCAAATGGTACACGCCGCAGCATTGCCATGCGGATTTCGTCGGCGTCGCGCCGGCGGCCGCTCATCCGCCGCTGCGCGTATTGTGGTGCGCGCAAGGCTATCGCGAGTTCGACGGCCTCTACGACGTCGTGCTGGTCGCGGTCACGCAGGACCACGCCGACGAGGCGCTGGTGTCGCGGCTGAACCTGCAAGCGATCGCCTACGACGACGCCTTGCGCCTCGGCAAGAGCTTCCTCGAACGCCTGCAGGTCGCACGATGATCTGGATCGAGATCCTCTCCAAGCATCGCGACGTCGCCGGCCGCTTCCGCGTCGATGCCACCGAGATCAGCATCGGCCGTGGCTATGACAATCACGTCATCCTTGACGATCCCTATGTCGCCGCGCGCCATGTGCGGATTTTCCGCAACGGCGAGGGGCGCCTCGTCGCCGAGGATCTCGGCAGCGCGAACGGTCTCTTTCTCGATCGCAGCAAGAGCCGGAAGCCGCAGCTCGTCCTCGATGGCATCAAGCCGATCCGGATCGGCCAGACACTGCTCCGGATCCGCGACGCCGGCCATGCCGTCGAGCCGGAGCGGCTCGCGGGCTCCGAACGCGGGGCGTTGCCGATCATCGCGGCGATCGCGCTCGGCGTCGTCCTGCTCGCGATCAATGCGCTGATGACCTGGTTTGCGCAGACCACCGAGGCGCATCTGTCCGATTATCTCGTGCCGACCCTCACCATGATCGGGGTCGTCGTTGCCTGGGTCGGCGTCTGGGCGCTGCTGGCGCGGCTGTTTTCCGGTCGCTCGCATTTTCTGCGCCACCTCCTGATCGCGCAGGCGGGTCTGATCGCATTCTGGATCTACAGCGAGTTCGCCCAGATTGCCTCGTTCGCCCTGACCTGGACGGCCGTCTTCACCTACGGCTATGTCGTGTCGTGGATCGTTCTGGCGGCGACATGCTTCCTGCATCTGCGCGAGGTCGGGCGCACCCACATGCTCGCCAAGGGCATGGTAGTCGGGCTGCTGCTCGTGGTCGCGATCGCGGTTCAGACCGTGCAGCGGTCGGAGGCGCTGGCGAATTCCGGCCGTCCCAATGTCAGCCACGTGCTGATGCCGCCGTCCTTGCGCCTGGTTCCAGTACAGGACGAGCAGGTCTTCTTCGACGACGCTGCGCGGCTGAGGGCAAAGCTCGACGCCGATCGGGCCTCGCTGACGCCGGCCGGTGTGGAGCGCTGAGCTCAGTTCCACCGTCTTTGCTCCAGCAGATTGAAAGTTCCCCGGTTCCCATCATAGCCTCTATCCGGGTTTTTACGGGGGAGGGGGCAATGAACAGGCGGGCGCTGCTGGGATTGGGAGCGGCATTTCTGGTATCAGGGTGCCTAACAGGCAAAGAAGGCACCGAGTATGCGGTGGTGTCACAGAAGATTGGGGCGCCGCGTCCCGGACACTCCCGCATCGTCATCATGAGTTTGAAGGATGCCTGGCTCGACAGGACCACTTGCGACGCCAAGGTCGATGGCGTCGCGCTGAGCCGCCTGATCCCCGGTACCTACGTCTACCTCGACCGGCCGGCCGGTCCGCACCACCTCGTCGCCACCCAGACCCTGTTCCCGGGCGACTCGGTGCTCGATTTCAATACCGAACCGGGGCGGACCTATTTCTTCTCGATCAGGCCCAGCGATCGGTCCAGGGCCATGCAGGGCGGCGGCATGGCATTTGGCCTGCTGGGCATGGGCGTGATGGCGGCGGCCTCGTCGGGCGCCGACAACAAGGGCCCGGTCGACTTCGTTCCGCTCCAGGAAGGGCAGGCGAGGGCGGCGCTGGCGGAGCTTCTGCAGGCTGAATAGGCCCATTTTCCTTGCGTTACGCCAAAATCCGGCTATATAGCGCGCCATCTCACACGGAAACTTGGCTCTCCTAGAGGGCGTCCGGTGGCAAGCCGGGCCTTAACGGTCTGTCTTTGCTCACGCGTTTCCGGAGGAATCAACCGGAGAATATCCAATGGCGCTACCTGAATTCACGATGCGCCAGCTGCTCGAAGCTGGCGTGCACTTTGGTCACCAGTCTCACCGCTGGAATCCGAAAATGGCCGATTTCATTTTCGGAGCCCGCAACAACATCCACATCATCGATCTCGCCCAGACCGTGCCGCTGCTGCACACGGCGCTGCAGGCTGTCAGCGACACCGTCGCCAAGGGCGGCCGCATCCTGTTCGTCGGCACCAAGCGCCAGGCGCAGGACAACGTGGCCGATGCGGCCAAGCGTTGCGCGCAGTATTTCGTCAATTCGCGCTGGCTCGGCGGTACGCTGACCAACTGGAAGACGATCTCGGCCTCGATCAAGCGCCTGCGTCATCTCGACGAGGTGCTGTCCTCTGGCGAAGCCAACTCCTACACCAAGAAGGAGCGGCTGACCCTGCAGCGCGAGCGCGACAAGCTCGATCGCTCGCTCGGCGGCATCAAGGACATGGGCGGTCTGCCCGACATGATCTTCGTGATCGACACCAACAAGGAAGACATCGCGATCCAGGAGGCCCAGCGCCTCAAGATCCCGGTTGCCGCGATCGTCGATACCAATTGCGACCCGAAGGGCATCACCTATGTCGTGCCGGGCAATGACGATGCGGGCCGTGCGATCTCGCTGTATTGCGACCTGATCGCGCGTGCCGCGATCGACGGCATCTCGCGGGCGCAGGGCGAACTCGGGATCGACGTCGGGGCTTCCGCCGCCCCGCTGGAGGAAGAGCTTCCGGCAGCGTCGGTCGCCTCGAAGTTCCAGGGGCTGCCCGGTCCGCGTGGCACCGCCGACGATCTCAAGAAGCTCACCGGCGTTTCGGGGGCCGTCGAGAAGAAGCTGAACGACCTCGGCATCTTCCACTACTGGCAGCTCGCCGAGCTCGATCACGACACGGCACACCAGATCGGCGAAGAAGTGGGTCTGCCGAGCCGGGCCGATGCCTGGGTTGCCCAGGCCAAGTCGCTCGCCGACGCCTAAGACGACGCAAGAGAATCTGGCCGGCGTCTCACGCCGGCCATCGCGACTGAGATAGGTTTTTCCTGGCAGCGGGCGGCGACCAGCCATCCGCTGCGTCGCGCTTTGGACAGGCAAAAGGACGTTCAACAATGGCTAACATCACCGCAGCGATGGTGAAGGACCTGCGCGAGTCGACCGGCGCGGGCATGATGGACTGCAAGGCCGCGCTCACCGAGAACGGCGGCGACATGCAGGCCGCGCAGGATTGGCTGCGCAAGAAGGGCCTGTCGAAGGCCGCCAAGAAGGCCGGTCGCGTTGCGGCCGAGGGCCTGATCGGCGCGCTGACCTCGGGCAAGAAGGGCGTGGTCGTCGAGGTCAACTCCGAGACCGACTTCGTCGCCCGCAACGAGCACTTCCAGGGCCTGGTCAAGATGATCGCCCAGGTCGCGCTCGACGTCGGTGCCGACGTGGAGAAGATCAAGGCCGCCAAGGTGGGCAGCATCACGGTCGAGGCCGCGATTGCCGATTCGATCGCCACCATCGGTGAGAACCAGACGCTGCGGCGTGCGGCTTCGCTCGAAGTGAGCCAGGGCGTCGTGTCGAGCTACGTCCATGGCGCCGTCATCGAGGGTGCCGGCAAGCTCGGCGTGATCGTGGCGCTGGAGTCGCCCGGCAAGACCGACGAGCTCGCCGTGCTCGGTCGCCAGCTCGCGATGCATGTCGCCGCGGCCAATCCGCAGGCGATCGATGCGGCCGGTCTCGATCCGGAACTCGTCAAGCGCGAGAAGGACGTGCTCGCCGACAAATATCGTCAGCAGGGCAAGCCGGAAAACGTGATCGAGAAGATCGTCGAGTCCGGTCTGAAGACCTACTACAAGGAAGTCACCCTGCTCGAGCAGGCCTTCATCCACGACAGCGGCAAGTCCGTCGCGCAGGCGCTGAAGGAAGCCGAAGGCAAGGTCGGTGGTCCGATCAAGGTCGCCGGTTTCGTCCGCTATGCCCTCGGCGAGGGCATCGAGAAGGAAGAGACCGACTTCGCTGCCGAAGTCGCCGCCGCCAGCGGCAAGAAGTAACGACTGAACCTGGTTCGATCCGGCGCATGCGTGCGCCGGATCCCAACGCGCGAGACAGGGAAGCATTGGCACATGGCTGAGCCGGTCTATCGTCGCGTCGTGGTCAAGCTGTCCGGCGAATATCTCGCGGGCCCTCATTCCTTCGGCATCGACCAGCCGACCATCGACCGCATCGCCGACGACCTCATTGCGGCTCAGAAGTTGGGCGTCGAGATTGCCGTCGTCGTCGGCGGCGGCAACATGGTGCGCGGGGTCGAGGTCTCGTCGCAGGGCGTATCGCGCCCGACCGGCGACACGATGGGCATGCTCGCGACCGTCATGAACTGCCTGGCGCTCGAAGCCGCGATTCAGCGCAAGGGTACCCCGGCGCAGGCGCTCTCGGCCTTCGTGATGCCGGAGGTTTGCGAGCTGTTCACGCGCGCTGCAGCGCACAAGTCGCTGGCCGAAGGGCGCATCGTGGTGCTCGGGGGCGGCACCGGCAATCCCTATTTCACCACCGATACCACCGCCGTGTTGCGGGCGGCCGAGATCGGCGCGCAGGCCGTGCTGAAGGCCACCAATGTCGACGGCGTCTATAGTGCCGATCCCAAGAAGGATCCGGCCGCCAAGCGCTTCGACCGTCTGACCCATTCGCAGGCCATCGAGGGCGGCTACAAGGTCATGGACGCGACTGCATTCGCGCTTGCCCGGGAAACATCGCTGCCTATCATTGTCTTCTCCATTGCCGAACCCGGCTCGATCGGTGCGATGCTGCGGGGCGAAGGGCGCGGCACCATCGTCGCGGGGTGAGCCCGGCACCGTCGGCAGCCGGTGTTGGACCGATCCCCAGCCTGCGGTAGAAGCGTAAGCGAAACAGGAATTCGTCCGGGAGTTGCGCGAGTCCGGCCGCTGGCCCTCCAAGGCCCGGCAGAACGGCCGCAGCGACCGGGTTGCAGAAAGGAAAGCGTGATGTCCACGGGCAATTTCGATCTCAACGAACTGAAGCGCCGCATGCAGGGCGCGACCCAGGCGCTGAAGCACGAGCTCGGCGGCCTGCGCACCGGCCGCGCCTCGGCGTCGATGGTGGAGCCGGTCCAGGTCGAAGCCTATGGCTCGCACATGCCGCTCAACCAGCTCGCCACCGTCTCCGTGCCCGAACCGCGTCTGCTGTCGGTGCAGGTCTGGGACAAGTCGATGGTGAAGGCGGTCGAGAAGGCGATCGTGGATTCCAATCTCGGCCTGTCGCCGGCGACCGAAGGTCAGGTGATCCGGCTTCGCATTCCCGAGCTCAACCAGGAGCGCCGCAAGGAGCTGGTGAAGGTCGCGCACAAATATGCCGAGGCCGCGCGCGTCGCTGTCCGCCATGTCCGCCGCGACGGTCTCGATACCCTCAAGAAGCTCGAGAAGAATCACGAGATGTCCGAGGACGATCAGGAGCGCCTCGCTGCCGACGTGCAGAAGGCGACCGACAGCGTGATTTCGGAGATCGACCAGCTGCTGGCGGCGAAGGAAAAGGAAATCCTCACCGTCTGAAGGATGTTTTTGATGTCCAATGCCGCGGCCCCCGTGACGGAGGCGCCGGAACGCTCCGACGGCCCGGCCCACGTTGCCATCATCATGGATGGCAACGGTCGCTGGGCTGCGGCGCGCGGGCTGCCGCGCGCGGAAGGGCATCGCCGCGGTGTCGAGGCGCTGCGCCGCGTGGTGCGCGCCGCGCCTGAGCTCGGCATTCGCTATCTCACCATCTTCTCGTTTTCGTCCGAGAACTGGTCACGCCCGGCGAGCGAGATCGGCGATCTGTTCGGCCTGCTGCGCCGCTTCATCCGCAACGATCTCGCAACCCTGCATCGCGACGGTGTGCGCGTCAGGGTGATCGGTGAGCGCGACGGGCTCGAGCCCGACATCTGCGCGCTCCTGAGCGAAGCCGAGGAGCTGACCCGGGGCAACACCAAGCTGACGCTGGTGGTCGCCTTCAACTACGGCTCGCGCCAGGAGATCGCGCGCGCGGCCCAGCTTCTGGCGCGCGAGGTCGCCGAGGGCCGGCGCGATCCGTCCTCGATCGATGCCGACGCGATCGGTGCCCATCTCGATGCGCCCGATGTTCCCGATCCCGATCTCATCATCCGCACCAGCGGCGAGCAGCGGCTGTCGAACTTCCTGATGTGGCAGGCGGCCTATAGCGAGCTGGTGTTCGTGCCGATCCATTGGCCCGATTTCGACAAGGCCGCACTCGAAGGCGCCATCGCCGAGTTCGGCCGGCGTGAACGCCGCTTCGGCGGCCTCGTGGCGAAAACCGCCTCGTGACCAAACCGGACACCGCAGCCGTGGGAGACGCCGGCGGGCAGCCGAAGCAGGCTGCGCCCAGCAATCTGGTGATGCGGGTTGCGGCGGCGCTGGTGCTGGTGCCGCTGGCGCTCGGCGCCGCCTATGCCGGCGGCGTATTCTGGACCGCACTGGTCACGGTGGTCGCGGTCGGCCTGTATCTCGAATGGCTGATGGTGGTGGGCGAGGTCCGCAAGGCCAGCGTCGGCACGGCCGGAGCCCTGGCCATCGGCGTTGCCGGCATTTGCTGCGCATTCGGCCTGATCGACTTCGCCGTCGTCGTGCTCGCCCTTGGCCTCGTCGTGGTCACGGCGCTGGCTGATGCGGGACGCCGCGCCTGGGCGGCCGCCGGCTTCGCCTACGCCGCCGCTGCCGAGTTCGGCTCGGTGCTGGTGCGCTTCGATGCCGCCGAGGGATGGCATGCGCTGGTGCTGGTGTTTCTGGTCGTGTGGGCCAGCGACATCGGCGGCTACGTTGCGGGCCGCAGCATCGGCGGGCCGAAACTCGCGCCGCGGATCAGCCCGAACAAGACCTGGGCCGGCGCGATCGGCGGCTTCGCGGCCAGCCTTGCTGCCGCGGCCGGCTGGTCGTTGGCGGGCGCCGGCGGACTGGTGACGATTCTCGTGCTGGCAGCAGTGCTGTCGGTGGTCTCGCAGCTCGGCGACCTGCTCGAATCTGCGGTGAAGCGGCACTTCGGGGTCAAGGACTCCAGTCACATCATTCCCGGCCATGGCGGCCTAATGGATCGCCTGGACGGCTACGTCGCGGCAATCGTCTTTGCCGCGGTCCTCGGTTTGCTGCGCGGCGGCCTCGATGGCGTCGGCCGCGGTCTTCTGGTTTGGTGATCGGCAGCGCGGCTGACCGGTCGATAATGTTTTGGTGAGAACATGAGCGCAGTGCCATTGCGGAACAACAAGGCCGGTATCGCGGAGGTGCGCAGCGTCACCGTGCTCGGCGCCACCGGCTCGATCGGCGATTCGACCATGGATCTCGTGCGCGGCGCGCCGGAGCGCTACCGGGTCGAGGCGCTGACCGGCAACAGCAACGTCCAGGGCCTGGTGAAGCTGGCCCGGGAGTTCAGCCCGCGCTTCGTCGCGGTGGCCGATCCGGCGGGGCTCGATGAGCTGCGTGACGCACTGGCGGGCACCGGGATCGAATGCGGGGCAGGGGAGAGCGCCATCATCGAGGCGGCAACCCGTCCCGCCGACTGGGTCATGGCGGCCGTCTCCGGCGCCGCCGGCCTCAAGCCGGCGCTCGCCGCGGTCGACCGCGGCGCGACCGTGGCGCTTGCCAACAAGGAATGCCTGGTCTGTGCTGGCGACTTCTTCATGGAGCGGGCCGCCCGGGCCGGCGCCTGCATCCTGCCGGCCGATTCGGAACACAACGCGCTATTCCAGGCGCTGTCCTCGGGCAATCGCGAGGAGCTGGTGCGGGTGATCATCACCGCCTCCGGCGGTCCGTTCCGCACCTGGGCGGCTGGTGACATCGAGCAGGCGACCTTGGCGCAGGCGCTGAAGCATCCGAACTGGAGCATGGGCCAGAAGATCACGATCGATTCGGCCTCGATGATGAACAAGGGCCTCGAGGTGATCGAGGCGTCCTACCTGTTCGCGCTGTCGCCCGACGAGATCGACGTCCTGGTCCACCCGCAGTCCATCGTCCACGGCATGGTCGAGTTCTCGGATCGCTCGGTGGTGGCGCAGCTCGGCGCGCCCGACATGCGCATTCCGATCGCCCACTGTCTTGGCTGGCCGGAGCGTATCAAGGGCCCGTCGGCTCGGCTCGATCTCGCCAAGATCGGCACCCTGACTTTCGAGGCGCCGGACTTCGAGCGGTTCCCCGGTCTGCGGCTGGCCTACGATTCGCTGCGCACCGGGCGCGGCGCGACGACGGTGTTCAATGCGGCCAACGAAGTCGCCGTCGCGGCCTTCATCGCTGGTCATATCCGGTTCGGTGCCATTGCCCGACTGGTCGAGGCGACCCTCGAAGCGTGGACCCGATCGGGTAATCTGGCACCGTTGACCTCGGCGGACGACGCCATCGCCATTGACCATGACGCGCGAAAAAGGGCCTCCGGCCTCTTGCCTCAAATCGCCGCAAAAGCATCTTAAAGGGTTGGACGGGCCACTGGCCCATCGGGAAGGTCATCGATGTCGGAATTTTTCCACCATATCTTCAATACGTTGAGCCATGGCCTTCTCGGCTACATCGTCCCGTTCCTGTTCGTGCTGACGATCGTGGTGTTCTTCCATGAGCTCGGCCATTTCCTGATCGCGCGCTGGGCCGGCGTGAAGGTGTTGACGTTTTCGCTCGGATTTGGCCCAGAACTGATCGGTTTCAACGACCGCCACAACACCCGCTGGAAGATCTCGGCGATCCCGCTCGGTGGCTACGTGAAGTTCTTCGGCGACGAATCCGAGGCCTCGACGCCGTCGGCCGAGGCGCTCGCCAAGATGACGGCCGAGGAGCGCGCCGACAGCTTCCACCACAAGACCGTCGGCCAGCGCGCTGCGATCGTCGCGGCCGGCCCGATCGCCAACTTCATCCTGGCGGTCATCATCTTCGCCGGCATGGCGCTGTATTTCGGCAAGCCGAACACGACCCCGCGGGTCGATGCGGTGCAGCCGGACAGCGTCGCGGCCGCCGCCGGCTTCAAGGACGGTGACGTCATCGCCGCCATCGATGGCCGCGCGATCGAGACCTTCGCCGACATGCAGCGGGTCGTCTCGGTCAGCGCAGGCACGGAATTGTCCTTCCTGATCAAGCGTGACGGCACGGAACTCACCCTGAAGGCGACGCCGGCGCTGAAGGAGGTCAAGGACCTGTTCGGCAACAGCCACCGCATCGGCGTGCTCGGCATCCAGTACAACGCCAAGCCGGACGAATCGCGGTCGATCCCGGTCGGGTTCCTCGAATCGATCAAGATCGGCTTCGAGCAGGTCTGGTTCATCATCTCCACGACCTTCAAGTTCATCGCCTCGCTGTTCGCGGGCGCCGGGAGTGCCGGCGACGTCGGCGGACCGATCCGAATCGCACAACTCTCGGGGCAGGCGGCCAGCCTCGGCTTCCAGTTCGTTGTGCAACTGTGCGCGACGCTTTCGGTCTCGATCGGGCTCCTGAACCTGTTCCCGGTTCCGCTGCTCGATGGCGGGCACCTGTTGTTCTATGGGGTCGAGGCCGTCCGCGGTCGGCCGCTATCCGAGCGGGCGCAGGAGATGGGGTTCCGAATCGGCCTCGGGCTGGTCCTCATGCTCATGGTCTTTGCAACCTATAACGATATCCTTCACCTCGCCGGGTCCTGAGCGCGGCTTTTTTACGACGTGGCCGTTGGGCAACGTTTTGAAACGAATTTGAAAATTCAGAGAGATCCGGCGTTTGCCGTCGGGTCCAAATTGGCTACAAGCGAACGACAAATGGGAATCTGTCGGGTTCGTAGGGGTACGGAACCGGCAACGGAATATAAGGGCGCGTAGCGCATGAAGTTCGGATTGCGGGTGCGGGGGGGCTTGGCGGCCGCCTTTATCATGTTCGCCGGACCGGTGGCTTTGCCGCTGGCGAGCGTGGTTCTTTCGTCGCCAGCTGCGGCTCAGACGGTCAACTCGATCGAAGTGGTCGGTAACCGCCGCGTCGAGCTGGAGACCATCCGCTCGTACTTCAAGCCAGGCCCCGGCGGGACGCTCGACGCCGGCCGGGTCGACGACGGCCTCAAAGCGCTGATCGAGACCGGCCTGTTCTCCGACGTGAAGATCAATCGCCAGGGTGGGCGCCTGATCGTCACGGTCGTCGAGAACCCGGTGATCGGCCGCGTCGCGTTCGAGGGCAACAAGAAGGTCAAGGACGAGCAGCTCCAGGCGGAAGTGCAGTCGAAGCCGCGCGGCACGCTGTCGCGCCCGATGGTGCAGTCCGACGCCCAGCGCATCGCGGAGATCTACCGCCGCTCGGGCCGTTACGACGTGCGCGTCACGCCGGAAATGATCGAGCAGCCGAACAACCGCGTCGACCTGATCTTCACGGTCGAGGAAGGTGCCAAGACCGGCGTGAAGTCGATCGAGTTCGTCGGCAACAATGCCTTCTCGTCCTATCGCCTCAAGGACGTCATCAAGACCCGCGAGACCAACCTCCTGAGCTTCCTCGGCTCGGGCGACGTCTACGATCCGGACCGTGTCGAGGCCGACCGCGACCTCATTCGCCGCTTCTACCTGAAGAATGGCTATGCCGACGTACAGGTTGTGGCTGCGCTCAGCGAGTACGATCCGGAGCGCAAGGGCTTCCTCGTGACCTTCAAGATCGAGGAAGGCCAGCAGTACCGGGTTGGTTCGGTCGACTTCCAGTCGTCGATCGCAACGCTCGACGCCACTACGCTGCGCGGCTATTCGCGCGTCAGCGTCGGTTCGCTCTACAACGTCGAGAACATCGAGAAGTCGGTCGAGGAAATGCAGATCGAGGCCTCGCGACGCGGCTACGCGTTCGCGGTGGTCCGTCCGCGCGGCGATCGCAACTTCGAGGCCCACACCGTGTCGGTCGTGTTCGCTGTCGACGAGGGGCCGCGCACCTATATCGAGCGCATCAACATTCGCGGCAACACCCGCACCCGTGACTACGTCATTCGCCGCGAGTTCGACATCTCCGAGGGCGACGCCTACAATCGCGCCCTGGTCGACCGTGCCGAGCGCCGCCTGAAGAACCTCGACTTCTTCAAGGACGTGAAGATCGTGACCGAGCCGGGCTCTTCGAGCGACCGCGTGGTCCTGAACGTCATCCTGGAAGAGAAGTCGACCGGCGACTTCTCGATCTCCGGCGGTTATTCGACCACAGACGGTGCGCTTGCCGAGGTCTCGATCTCCGAGCGTAACTTCCTCGGCCGCGGCCTGTTCGCCAAGGCGTCGGTGACCTACGGCCAGTTCGCCCGCGGCTACTCGCTGTCCTTCGTCGAGCCCTATCTGCTCGACTACCGGGTCGCGCTCGGCCTCGACCTCTACCAGCGCCAGCAGCTCGCCAACAACTTCATCTCCTACGGCACCAAGACGCTCGGCTTCAGCCCGCGCCTCGGCTTCCAGCTGCGTGAGGATCTGTCGCTGCAGCTGCGCTATTCGATCTACCGCCAGGAGATCTCACTGCCGGCGACGCTGTCGGACTGTAACAACTTGGCCGCCGGCACCCTGATCGGCAACCGCTTCGTGCCGTTCAACCCGACCCCGGCCTTCATCAACGCCAATGGCGGCGTCGATCCGACCGGCAATAACGGCCTGGGCTGCTTCGCCAATGGCGAGGCGTCGCTGCCGGTCCGTCAGGAGCTGGCGAAGGGCGCAACGCTGACCTCGGCGCTCGGCTACACGCTGAATTACAACACGCTCGACAACAACAAGAACCCGACCGACGGCCTGCTGGTCGACTTCAAGCAGGACTTCGCGGGCGTCGGCGGCGACGTGTCGTACCTGAAGACCGCGTTCGATGCGAAGTACTTCACTCCGCTGGTGTCGGACATCGTCAGCATCGTTCACCTCCAGGGCGGCATCCTGAACAAGATCGGCAATACGCAGCTGCGCATGCTCGATCACTTCCAGATGGGTCCGAACCTGGTGCGCGGCTTCGCTCCGAACGGCATTGGTCCGCGCGATATCAATCCGTTCGGCACGCAGGACGCGCTGGGAGGCACCAAGTACTGGGGCGCTTCGCTCGAACTGCAGATGCCGTTCTGGTTCCTGCCCAAGGAGACGGGCCTGAAGGGTGCCGTTTACGCCGACGCTGGCGGCCTGTGGGGCTATCAGGGGCCGACGTCCTGGGCTGCGACGGGCGAGGTTAATACCCCCGGCTGTATCAAGCCGACGCGCAACCCGAACAACGCCGGCACCTGCCTTGGTCTGCAGTTCGATGACCAGAACAAGGTTCGGACCTCGGTCGGCGTGGGTCTGGTGTGGGCGTCGCCGTTCGGTCCGCTGCGCTTCGACTACGCGATCCCGCTCACCAAGGGTCAGTTCGACCGGACGCAGGAATTCCGGTTCGGCGGCGGTACCTCGTTCTGAGCCTGGGCCGATCGAATCCGGGTTGGCATCGACCAACCTCGCCGGTGTAAGAAATGGGAGCTCGGTTCCGGGACACCGGAGCCGGGCTCTGACTTTTTGTCTTGAGAGTACGACGGAATGGCCCAGCCGACCTTCTTCCAATCGCCGCCGCCCACGACCCTGGCGGCGATCGCCGCCGCCGCCAAGGCCACCCTGGTCGACCCATCCCGTGGCGAGCAGGTCGTCAAGGGACTGGCGTCGCTCGACGAGGCCGGTCCGATGCATCTGGCATTCTTCGACAACCTCAAATACGCCGACCAGCTCGCCGGGACCAAAGCGGGCGCCTGCCTGGTCAGTCCGCGATTCGAGGCGCGCGTGCCGTCCCATGTCGCAGTGCTTCGCGCCAATCAGCCGTTCCGCGCCTTCGTGCAGCTCGCGCGTGAGTTCCATGCCGACGCACTGCGGCCGCAGCCTTGGTTCGGCGACGACGGAATCTCGCCCCAAGCCATCATCGATCCCACCGCGCGCCTGGAGGACGGCGTCATCGTCGAGCCGCTGGCGGTGATCGGCGCCCATGTCGAGATCGGCTCGGGGACGATCGTTGGCGCGGGTGCCGTGATCGGCCCCCACGTCAAGATCGGTCGCGACTGCAATGTCGGCGCCCGCACCGTCATCCAGTGCGCGCTGATCGGCAATGACGTTCTGATCCATCCCGGCTGCAGCATCGGCCAGGACGGCTACGGCTTCATCTTCTTCGGCGCGGACGGGCACACCAAGGTGCCGCAGACCGGGCGGGTTCTGATCCAGAACCATGTCGAGGTCGGCGCCGGCACGACGATCGACCGGGGCAGCCTGCGCGACACGGTCATCGGCGAAGGCACCAAGATCGACAACCAGGTGCAGATTGGCCACAATGTCACAATCGGGCGGCATTGCCTGCTGGCGGCCCAGATCGGGCTAGCAGGAAGTCTCACGATCGGCGACAACGTCGCGCTCGGGGCGAAGGTTGGCATCAACAATCACCTGACGATCGGCGATGGTGCGCAGGTGACCGCGATGAGCGGCGTCAAGGACGACATTCCGCCGAACGGCCGGTGGGGCGGTTTCTTCGCCAAGCCGACCAAGCAGTGGTTCCGCGAGATCGTTGCGGTGGAACGGCTGGTGCGGGATTCGACCGCGACGAACAGGGACGAGGGACGGGAGTGATGGAGGAGTCACCCATCAAGTTTGCGGACGTCGACATCAACGAGATTCTCAAGACGCTACCGCACCGTTATCCATTTCTCCTGATCGACCGCGTGAAGAACATCCGGGCCGACTACAGCGGCATCGGCGTCAAGAACGTGTCGATCGGCGAGCCCTGCTTCCAGGGGCACTTTCCGGAGCGGCCGGTCTATCCGGGCGTGCTGATGATCGAGGGCATGGCCCAGACCGCCGGCGTGATCGGCATCAAGTCGGTCGAGGGCACGGAAAAGCCGCGCGCGGTGTATTTCCTCACCATCGACAAGTGCAAGTTCCGCAAGCCGGTGCTGCCGGGCCAGACCATCGAGTACCACATGCGCTCGATCGGCCGGCGCAAGACGATGTGGTGGTTCCACGGCGATGCCAAGGTCGACGGCGTCGTCGTCGCCGAGGCCGATGTCGGCGCGATGCTGACCGACTGACGGGCTGGTAGAAAGTTGATTGCGTCGAAATGAGCAAGATCGATCCCACCGCACGCGTCGAGGATGGCGCCGTCATCGGTGAGGGGACCGTGATCGGTCCTTACTGCATCGTCGGCCCCAACGTCGTGATCGGGGCCAACTGCAGGCTGATCAGCCACGTCCAGATCATGGGCCACACCACGCTCGGCGATGACAACGTGATCTCGCCCTTCGTCGTGCTCGGCGGCGCGCCGCAGGATCTCAGCTATCGCGGCGAGCCGCATCGGCTTGAGATCGGCTCCGGCTGCACCTTCCGCGAAGGCGTGACGATGAACATCGGCACCACCAAGGGCGGCGGCCTGACCAAGGTCGGCAATGCCGGGTTCTTCATGAACAATGCCCATGTCGCCCACGATTGCGTCGTCGGCGACAACGTGATCTTCGCGACCTCGGCCACACTCGGCGGCCATGTCGAGGTCGGCGATTCCGTCTACATCGGCGGTCTCTCGGCGGTGCATCAGTTCACCCGCATCGGCCATGGCGTGATGGTCGGCGGCGTCTGCGGCGTGCGCGGGGATATCATTCCGTATGGCCTGGTCAACGGCCAGTATGCCGCCCTCGAAGGCCTCAACGTGATCGGCATGAAGCGCCGCAAGTTCACCCGCGAGCGCCTCGCCACGGTGCGTGCCTTCTACCAGAAGCTGTTCCACGGTCCCGGCGTGTTCGCCGACCGCCTCGCGGCGGTGCGGCCGCTCGCTGGTGAGGATCCTGCCATTGCCGAGATCCTCGCCTTCATCGACGGCGGTCGACATCGCGCCTTGTGCCTGCCCGAGATCGGCAGGCCGACGATCGAGCCTTGAGCGCGATGGGGACGCCGGCCGCCGAGACCACGCCGCCGATCGGCATGATCGCCGCGGGCGGGGTGCTGCCCTTTGCGGTCGCCGACGAGATCGTCGCGCGCGGCCGGACGCCGGTGCTGTTCGCCCTGAAGGGCATCTGCGATCCGAAGCCGCTGGCGCGTTTCCGGCATCACTGGATCGGCCTCGGCCAGCTCGGCAATGCCCTGAAGCTGCTCAAGGCCGAGGGTGTCCGTGACCTGATGTTCATCGGCAACCTCGTTCGTCCGGCGGTGTCGGAGATCCGCTTCGACTGGGGGACGCTGCGCGAGCTGCCCTACATCTGGTCGGCCTTTCGTGGCGGTGACGATCATCTGCTGTCCGGCGTTGGCCGCATCTTCGAGCGCCACGGCTTTCACATGATCGGCGTTAAGGACGTCGCCCCCAATCTGCTCGTGCCCGAAGGGCGGCTGACGCGGAGCGGGCCCAACGATCTGGTGACCGGTGACATCGCCAAGGGGCTCGCCGTGCTGCGCGCCATGGCGCCGTTCGATGTCGGGCAGGCGGTGGTCGTGATCGACGGCCACGTCGTTGCGCTCGAGGACATCGAGGGCACCGACGGGCTGCTGGCCCGCGTGGCGCGGCTGCGTGCCGATCGCCGTATTCGTGCTGCGGCCGGGCGCGGCGTGCTGGTGAAGGCGCCCAAGGCCGGCCAGGATCTTCGCTACGACCTGCCGACCATCGGCCCGCGCACCGTCGAGGGGCTTTCAGCCGCGGGTCTCGCCGGAGTCGCCGTCGCGGCCGCCTATACGCTGCTCGCCGATCCCCAGGAGACAGTGGCTGCCGCCGATCGGGCAGGCGTGTTCATCACGGGCGTCACTGCGTGACGGCGCGGCCTCTGGCAGGCGCGGCCATGCGCAGGATCTGCCTGGTCGCGACCGAAGAGTCCGGGGATCGCCTCGGCGCCAGCTTGATGAAGGTGCTGCGCCAGCGGCTCGGCGACGGCGTCGAATTCTCCGGCGTCGGCGGCTGCGGCATGACACGCGAGGGGCTCGCCTCGCTGTTTCCGATCGAGGAGCTCTCGATCGTCGGCTTCGCGGCGGTGCTGAAGCAACTGCCCAAGATTCTCGGCCTGATCCGCGGTACGGTTGACGCGATCGTTGCGGCCCAGCCCGACGTGCTCGTCATCATCGACAGTCCCGACTTCACCCAGCGCGTGGCGAAGCGGGTTCACGCGCGCGATCCCGAGATTCCGATCGTGAACTACGTCGCACCGACCGTATGGGCGTGGCGTCCGGGCCGGGCGGGCGCGATGCGCGGCTACGTCGATCACGTGCTGGGCTTGCTGCCGTTCGAGCCGGAGGCGTTCCGAAGGCTCAATGGTCCGCCCTGCACCTATGTCGGCCATCCCCTGATCGAGCAACTCGCCAGCCTGCGCCCCAATGCGGCAGAGCAGGCGCGCCGAGATGCCGACCCTCCCGTTCTGCTGGTGCTTCCCGGCAGCCGGCGCAGCGAGGTCGCTCGCCACATCGCCGTGTTCGGCGAGACATTGGCGCGGCTGCGCGCCCAAAACCTGGCCTTCGAGGCCGTGCTGCCCACCACCCCGCATCTCGAAGCCGCGGTGCGGGCCGGAGTCGCAAACTGGCCGCTCGTTCCGGAGATCGTCACGGGCGAATCCGAGAAGCGGGCAGCCTTCAGGCGCGCGCGCGCCGCGCTCGCCAAGTCCGGCACGGTAACCCTGGAGCTCGCGCTGTCCGGCGTGCCGATGGTGACCGCGTATCGCGTCGGCGAGATCGAGGCGTTCATTCTCCGGCGAGTCGTCAACGTGCAATCGGTCATTCTCGCCAATCTCGTGATCGGCGAGAACGTCATTCCGGAGTTCCTTCAGGAAGCCTGCACGGCCGACAATCTCGCGCCCGTTCTCGCCGATCTCCTGGGCGACGGTCCGATACGAGCGCGCCAGGTCGAGGCATTCGATCGGCTCGACGCGATCATGTCCACGGGCGCGGCCTCGCCGAGCGTGCGCGCGGCCGACATCGTGCTGGCGACGATGCGCAGCGGACGGCGCTGATCAGGCCTGAAGCGGCATCTTGAATTCGAAGGTCGTTCTGTCCTCGGTCGAGGTGGCCTGCAGCGTGCCGTCATGCGCTCGCGCGATCTCAGAGGCGATGTAGAGTCCAAGCCCGAGACCATGCTGGCTCGGACGCTCGCCACGCATATAGGGCTTGAACAGATTCTGCATCGCCTTGTCCGAGATCGGCGGCCCGTGATTGGTGACATCCAGCACGAAACAGCCCTCGCTCGTCGTTGCGGAGACCTGGATCGGCTTGTCCTTGTCGCCGTAGGAGATGGCATTGCCGAGCAGGTTCGAGAACAATTGTCCGATCTTGCTGCGGTCGCATTTGACCGGCTCCGCGATGTCGATGTGGGTCTCGATCTCATGGTCGGGCCAGGCCAGCCGGATCTCGGAGACGACCTGCTCGATCACCGGCGCCAGCGGTTGCCGCGCGTCGGGCTTGATCGTCAGGCCGCCGCCGAGGCGCCCCCGGGCGAAATCCATGATGTTGTCGACCAGTCCGGCCATGCGCATGACTGATTTCTGAATCATGGAAATGATCTCAGGCGCTCTGGCGCTGTCCTGGTTGCGGAGCAGCACGCGCATTCCGGCGTCGATCGAGGCCAGCGGATTGCGGAGGTCATGGCCGAGAACGCCGATGAATTGCTCTCTCAGCTCGGCGGTCCGGCGCTCGTCGAGCAGATCGGCCTCGGTGATCTTGAGCCGTTGCTCGGTCGAAAACCGGCTCTTCTCGCTGAGGCCGAGGCTGGCCTGACTGAGCGCGAAGCGCTGATGAAGCTCCAGCTGGGCCGCGATCAACTCCCCGAACAGCTGAAACGTGCTGACGATTTCGGGCCGGTCCAGCTCGCGCGGCGCTGGATCGATCGCACACAGGGTGCCCCAGATGGTCCCGTCGGACAGGGTGATCGGAGCGGAGATGTAGCTGCGAAAGCCGTAGAGCTTTGGCGTCGGGTGATCGCGAAACATGCGATCCGTCTCGACGTCACCGATGACGACAGCTTCGCCTCGCTCCCGGACCTCGCTGCAGATCGTCGTCTTGACGCGCAGCTCGCCGCCCTCTTTCAGGCCGAAATTGATGTCGTCGCGGACCGCACAACAGACCCATCGATCCGAGGTCACGCGCGCGACCGCAACGAATCCCATCCCGGTGATCCTGCTCACCGAGTCCAGAATTTTGGGAACGGCGTCGAGCTGCTGGACAGCATCGACGTCCGGGTTGGGATTGGTCGTCATCGTATGCTCGAGCTGGTCCCCGATCCAGGATGCAAGTCGTGTCTTCAATTTGCACCATTCAACGCATTGAGCCCCGGAACGTTCGCCGGAACAAAAGGATCATGGTGCGATTGAATGAGATTGGACAGGAGACAGAGTGTCCCGCGGTCGGCTCACAAGAAAGACAGTTCTGGTCGTTGAGGACGAGGGTCTGATCCGCGCCAACGCTGTCGACATGATCAGAGACCTCGGTTTCGACGTCATCGAGGCCGTTGACGCCGATCAGGCCATTTCGCTTCTCGAGCGATGTGACCGTGTATCGGTCGTTTTCACGGATATCCAAATGCCCGGTTCGATGGACGGCCTTCGGTTGGTCGCCGTCATCAGGGACCGCTGGCCCCCGGTTGCGCTCCTGGTGACGTCAGGTCAGGTGACCCCTTCGGAATTGCCGTCGGGCGCGCGCTTCCTTGCCAAGCCATATGGGGCCGAGCAGCTCAGGTCTCATCTCGAGGCGCTGGCCTGATGCACTCCCGACTGGTGCCGCGAGTTAGAAAGGTGCTCAGAAAGGTGCGACCTCACAAACGAAACGGCGCCGTCGGGATCGACGGCGCCGTTCGAGAGCGGATTTGCGCTGCGGTGCGGCTCAGCCGCGCTTGTCCATGTCGACATAGTTGCGCGTCGTGACGCCGGTGTAGAGCTGGCGCGGACGGCCGATCTTCTGTTGCGGATCCTCGATCATCTCGCTCCACTGGCTGATCCAGCCGACGGTGCGGGCGACGGCGAACAGCACCGTGAACATCGACACCGGGAAGCCCATCGCCTTCAGGGTGATGCCCGAGTAGAAGTCGACGTTCGGATAGAGCTTGCGCTCGATGAAGTACTGATCGCTGAGCGCGATCTTCTCGAGCTCCATCGCGACCTTGAGCATCTGATCGTCGGCGTGGCCCGTCTCCTTGAGCACCGCGTGACACATCTTCTGCATGATCTTGGCGCGCGGGTCGTAGTTCTTGTAGACGCGATGGCCGAAGCCCATCAGGCGCACGTCGCTGTTCTTGTCCTTCACCTTGGCGATGAAGTCCGGAATCTTGTCGACGGTGCCGATCTCGGCCAGCATGTTCAGCGCGGCCTCGTTGGCGCCGCCGTGTGCCGGACCCCACAGGCAGGCGATGCCGGCGGCGATGCAGGCAAACGGGTTGGCGCCCGAGGAGCCGGCGATGCGCACCGTCGAGGTCGAGGCGTTCTGCTCGTGATCGGCGTGCAGGATGAAGATCTTGTCGAGCGCGTCGGCGAGAACCGGGTTCGGCTTGTACTCCTCGCACGGCACCGCGAAGCACATGTTCAGGAAGTTCTCGGCAAAGGAGAGCGAGTTCTTCGGATAAACGAAGGGCTGGCCGATGGTGTATTTGTAGGCCATCGCCGCCAGGGTCGGGATCTTGGCGATCATCCGCATCGACGCGATCATGCGCTGCTTCGGATCATTGATGTCGGTGGAGTCGTGGTAGAACGCGGCGAGCGCGCCGACCGAAGCGACCATGACCGCCATCGGATGCGCGTCACGGCGGAAGCCGTGGAAGAAGCGCGACATCTGCTCGTGCACCATCGTGTGATGGGTCACGCGATAGTCGAAATCCTGCTTCTGGGCCTTGGTCGGAAGCTCCCCGTACAGCAGCAGATAGCAGGTTTCCAGGAAGTCGCCCTTCTCGGCGAGCTGCTCGATCGGGTAGCCGCGGTATTCCAGGACGCCGGCGTCGCCGTCGATATAGGTGATCTTGGACTGGCAGCTGCCGGTCGAGGTGAAGCCGGGGTCATAGGTGAACATCCCGGTCTGGGCGTAGAGCTTGCCGATGTCGATGACGTCGGGACCCACGGTGCCGCTCAGGATCGGAAGATCGAAATTCTTGTTGCCGACGGTGAGGGTCGCGGTCTTGCTTGCGGATTTTGCGTCCATCGTTTGTCCCCGATGAGATCGTTAGGCTTGGCCCTTGTTCTTTTTGAGAGATGGCAGGGCAGGTGGACTTTATCTAGTGCGGTGGCTTTGACATTCGCGTCACTGTCGCTGCCAACAGCTTGAGCGAAGGTCAAATCCGAAACCGTACTGGAATCTTATACTTACTAGTGTCCTTCGGCCCTAACATCCGTCAACGAGCCCGCCGCAACGTATGAAGAATGTCCGAGCCGGGAAAACCAGTGGGTGCCGCGCAAATGCGTATCGTATTGCCCTGTGCGCTGCAAGATGGGGAGCAATGCGACCTTATGAGGTGGTCTGGTCCTCCAGACGGCCCAAGGATTCATCACGCCCCAGGATCGCCAGAACGTCGAAAATACCGGGTGAGGTGGTTCGGCCGGTGAGCGCCGCGCGCAGCGGCTGCGCCACCGCGCCCAGCTTGAGATTGTTGGCTTCAGCAAACGCACGCAGCGCGGCTTCCGTGGCCGGTCCGCTCCAGGACTCGACAGCGGCCAGCGCCTCATGCAGCCGGCCGATCAAGGCACGGCTGTCCGGCGTCAGCAGGGCGGCGGCCTTGGCGTCGATCGGAAGCGGCCGGTCGGCAAAGATGAAGGCGGCGCCGTCGATCAGCTCCAAGAGCGTCTTGGCGCGCTCCTTGAGGCTGGGCATCGCCTGGGTGAGCTGCGCGCGCGTGGCGTCGTTGAGCTTGGCCTTGAGAGCCGCGCCGTTCGGCACGTAATTCAGCACGTCCTCGAACTGGCGCACCAGCGCCGCATCGTCGCTGTGGCGGATATAGTGGCCGTTGAGGTTCTCGAGCTTGGCGAAGTCGAACCGCGCCGCCGAGCGGCCGATCGCCGGCAGGTCGAACGCCTTGATCATCTCCTCGGTCGAGAAGATCTCCTGGTCGCCATGGCTCCAGCCGAGCCGCACCAGGTAATTGCGCAGTGCCGACGGCAGATATCCCATCGCACGGTAGGCGTCGACGCCGAGCGCGCCGTGGCGCTTCGACAGCTTCGAGCCGTCCGGCCCGTGAATCAGCGGGATGTGCGACATCGACGGCACCGTCCAGCCGAGCGCATCGTAGATCTGCTTCTGGCGCGCGGCGTTGATCAGATGGTCGTCGCCGCGGATGACGTGGGTGACGCCCATGTCGTGGTCGTCCACGACCACCGCCAGCATGTAGGTCGGATTGCCATCGCCTCGCAGCAGCACGAGGTCGTCGAGGTTCTCGTTCTGCCAGACCACGCGGCCCTGCACCTGATCTTCGATCACGGTCTCGCCGGTCAGCGGCGCGCGCAGCCGGATCGTCGGCTTGACGCCTTCGGGCGCCTCCTTCGGATCGCGGTCGCGCCACATGCCGTCGTAGAGCCGGGTGCGGCCCTCGGCGCGCGCCTTTTCGCGCATCGCGGCCAGCTCCTCGGCGGTGGCATAGCAGCGATACGCCATGCCGCTGGCGAGCAGTTGCTCGGCGACCTCGCGATGGCGCGCGGCGCGGCTATATTGGTAGATGACCTCGCCGTCCCAATCGAGCTCGAGCCATTTCAGGCCGTCCAGGATGGCGTCGATGGCCGCCGTGGTCGAGCGCTCGCGGTCGGTGTCCTCGATCCGCAGCAGCATCTTGCCGCCGCGGCCCCGCGCATACAGCCAGTTGAACAGGGCCGTCCGGGCGCCTCCGATGTGGAGAAAGCCGGTCGGGGAGGGGGCAAAGCGCGTGACGATCGGGGAGGTCATGGGCGGCAGCACGAAATCCAGGCAGGGGCTATGAAGGGCGGGGGGTGTATAGCAGGCCTATCGCATAACTAAAGCCTTCCTTGGGGGAAGCGGATTTGGCAGATAGGCTGCCAAATTCCGGAGCAGGATATTCTTGATGACCACGACGACAGACACGGCGGCGACGGCAGAGGCAGGGCGCGACTTCATCCGCGACATCGTCCAGGCCGATCTCGACAGCGGCAGGCACAAGACGGTCGTCACCCGGTTCCCGCCGGAGCCGAACGGCTACCTGCATATCGGCCATGCCAAGTCGATCGGTCTCAACTTCGGCATTGCCCAGGAGTTCGGCGGCCGCTGCAATCTGCGCTTCGATGACACCAATCCGACCAAGGAAGAGCAGGAATATATCGATTCCATCCAGGCCGACGTGCGCTGGCTCGGCTATGACTGGGGCGACAACCTGTTCTTCGCTTCGGATTATTTCGAGCGGCTCTACGATTGGGCGGAAGGGCTGATCAAGGCCGGGCTCGCCTATGTCGACGACCAGTCGCAGGAGGAGATCCGCCTGTCGCGCGGCACGCTCACCGAGCCCGGCAAGAACAGCCCGTTCCGCGACCGCACGGTCGAGGAGAATCTCGACCTGTTTCGGCGCATGAAGGCCGGCGAATTCCCGAACGGCGCGCGCGTGCTGCGCGCCAAGATCGACATGGCCGCCGGCAACATCAACCTGCGCGACCCCGTGCTGTACCGGATCATGCACGCCCATCACCCGCGCACCGGCGACGCCTGGAAGATCTATCCGAGCTACGACTACGCCCACGGGCAGTCGGACGCGATCGAGGGCGTGACGCACTCGATCTGCACGCTCGAGTTCGAGGACCACCGGCCGCTCTACGATTGGTTCCTGGACAAGCTGCCGGTGCCGTCGCATCCGCACCAGTACGAGTTCGCGCGGCTCAACCTGACCTACACGCTGCTGTCGAAGCGCGTGCTGACGCGGCTGGTGCAGGACGGCCATGTCTCAGGCTGGAACGATCCACGCATGCCGACCATCGCCGGCCTGAAGCGGCGCGGCGTGCCGCCGGCTGCGGTGCGCGAGTTCATCAAGCGCATCGGCATCGCCAAGGCCAACAGCATCGTCGACGTCGGCATGCTCGAATTCTGCATTCGTGAGGAGCTGAACCGCACGGCGCTGCGTCGGATGGCCGTGCTGCGGCCGCTGAAGGTGGTGATCGAGAATTATCCGGAAGGCCAGGTCGAGGAGCTCGAGGCGATCAACCACCCCGACGATCCCGCAGCCGGCACGCGCAGGATCGCCTTCGGCCGCGAGCTCTATATCGAGCAGGACGACTTCATGGAGAACCCGCCGAAGAAGTTCTTCCGGCTGTCGCCGGGCAACGAGGTGCGGCTGCGCTACGCCTATTTCATCAAGTGCCGCGACGTCATCAAGAACGACGCCGGCGAGATCGTCGAGCTGCGTTGCACCTATGATCCCGCGACCAAGGGCGGCAACGCGCCGGATGGACGCAAGGTCAAGGCGACGATGCACTGGCTGCCCGCTGCGCAGTCGCTGACCGCCGAGATCCGCCTCTACAACCAGCTGTTCGCCAATCCGAGCCCCAATGCGGCCGACTTCACCGCCGATCTCAGTCCCAACTCGCTTGAGGTCCTGACCGACGCGCGCATCGAGCCGGCGATCGCCGAGAGCAATTCGGACGCGCCGATGCAATTCGAGCGCCAGGGCTACTTCGTCCGCGATCCGGATTCGACGCCCGACAAGCTCGTGTTCAACCGCACCATCGGCCTGCGCGACACCTTTGCGAAGGAGGTCGCGAAGGGATGAGATGGGGAGACCGCAGCCGCAGCTCAATTGATCGCTGCGAGGCCGGCCTCGGTCAGCGTTGGCACGCCATCGCTGACCTCCACCAGGCCGCGCTCCGCGAGGAGCGAGAGATCATCGTCGGCGACGGGGGAGAGCGTGAGCCGGTGGGCCTTGATGTCCCGCAACGTCCAGCGCAGGTGGATCGCCGTGTCGAGCGCGAGGTCGGCAAAGGGATCGTCATTGTCATGGTGGTCCATACCCGCATAAGCCCGTGCGGTGCCGAAAGTTCCAATGACGTTCCCGGCACCGGGATTGGATTCTCGTTCCGTTCCGCTAGTCGGATTCCCCGTGGTTTCGCTAGCCTCCATGCCCGTGAAGTAACGGGTGGTGTGGGCAATGGCGGAGCCGGTCAGGCCGCCGGGAGGGCGTCGCGGGATCGCGGGCGCGATGGCCGATGTCTGGCCGCCGCGCGGCGCGCTGGCCGGCGGCTGGCCCGCGATCGGGGCCGGCGCGTCGTCGGCATTCGCCGCCCGCCTGAAGAGCTGGGCGGTCGAGGAGGCCGGGGCAGGCCGGCTGCTGCCCTGGGTGCCGGTGGCGTTCGGGGCCGGCATCGCGCTGTACTTCACCGCCGATCACGAGCCGGTGCTCTGGATCGCCGCCACCACCGCGGCGCTGCTCTGCATCGTCGCCATCATGATGCGGCGGCATCGGATGTTTCCGGTTGCCGTGATGATCGCAGCTGCAGCGTGCGGCTTTGCCGCGGCGACCATCAAGACCGCGCGTGTCGCTCATCCAGTGCTGGCGCGGCCGTTGTATTCGGTGGCGCTGTCCGGCTTCGTCGAGGCGCGCGACATTCGCGAGCGCAGCGATCGGATCGTGCTGCGCGTCGCCGCGATGGAGAGCCAGCGCAGCAGCATCAGCCTCGCGCGCGTGCGGCTCGCGGTGCGTAAGGGCACGGCGCCCGAGGTCGGCAGCTTCGTGCAGCTCAAGGCGCGGCTGCTGCCGCCGATGGCCCCGGTGCGGCCGGGATCCTACGACTTCGCGCGCGACATGTTCTTCCAGGGCATCGGCGCCTCCGGCTTCGTGATGGGCGCGATCACGACGGCGACGCCGCCGCAGGCCGCCGGCTTCGGCCTGGGCTATGCGGCGGCCATGCAGGGCCTGCGCGATGCGATCGACGCACGCATCCGCGCCCGTCTGACGGGCGATGAGCGCGCCATCGCCACCGCGCTGCTGACCGGCCGGCGCGACGCCATCACGCCCGATGTCAACGATGCGATGTTCGTCTCCGGCCTCGGCCACGTGCTGTCGATCTCAGGCTATCACATGGCCGTCGTCGCCGGCGTCGTGTTCTTCGCCGTGCGCGCGCTGCTTGCGCTGATCCCCGGCCTCACTATCAGCCATCCGATCAAGAAATGGGCGGCCGCGGCGGCGCTGGTCGCGGCGGCGTTCTACCTGCTGCTGTCGGGCGCGGAGGTCGCGACGCAGAGATCGTTCTTCATGACGGCCGTGGTGCTGATCGCGGTCATGGTCGATCGCCGCGCCGTCACCTTCCGCACGCTCGCGGTCGCGGCGATGATCGTGCTGATCGCAGCACCCGAAGCGCTGGTGCATCCGAGCTTCCAGATGTCGTTCGCGGCGACGCTCGGCCTGGTCGCGCTGGTGCAGTTCGGCCTGCCCAAACTGTTTGCGACGCCGGACAGCTCCACGACGCAGCGCATCGCGCTGTGGGGCGGCCGCGAGCTCGCGATGCTGCTGCTGGCCTCGCTGATCGCGGGGCTTGCGACCACGCCCTATGCCGCGTTCCACTTCCATCGCGTCACGCCCTATGGCGTGCTCGCCAATCTCGCGGCGATGCCGGTGGTTTCGGTGCTGGTGATGCCCGCCGGACTGCTCGGCCTGCTGGCGGCGCCGTTCGGGCTCGACGGTCCCTGGTGGACGCTGATGGGCCTCGGCATCGACTGGATGATCGCGGTGACGCGCTGGGTGGCGGCGCTGCCTGGCGCGGTCGGGCGCATCCCGGGCTTCGGCATCGGTCCGCTGATCCTGGCCAGCCTCGGCGTCATCCTGATCGGCCTGCTGCGCACACCGCTGCGCTGGTCGGGTGCCGTCGGGCTCGTGGTGGCCACCGCGTGGGCCGCCACGACGCCGTTGCCCCACGTGCTGATCGCCGGCGATGGGCGCGCGGTGGCGGTGCGCGGCCGTGACGGGCGCCTGCATGTGATGCGCACCGGCAAGGACGTGTTCGCCACCAAGGAGTGGCTCGCGGCCGACGCCGATGCCCGGCTGCCGGCGGATTCATCGCTCGCCGATGGCGTCTCCTGCGACGAGGCGGGCTGCGTGGTCGCGATGCTCGACGGCCGATTCGCCGCCTTGACCCTGCGCACCGAGGCGCTCGAAGATGATTGCGCCCGTGCCGCGCTGATCGTCACCGCGCGCGCCGCGCCGTCATCCTGCGCGGCGGCCGTCATCGATCGCCAGCGCCTGCAGCAGCAGGGCGCCTTGATGCTGGTGCAGCGGGGCACCGGCTTCTCCGTCACGCCGGTGCGCGCCGGCGGCACCGACCGCCCGTGGTGGCCGGCGCCCGCCGAGGCCGGCGAGTTCGACACGACGCTGACGCCGCGTGCGCCGGTGTCGCGGCTTCAGGACGCGACGCCGCCGGAGACGGAGCAGGGCGAGCAGGATTGAGCGCCGGACAGCTCGAACGTGCTGAGATGATACAACGTGCTGAGATGATACTCGGTGTCGTCGGGTCCATCGAACAGCGAGGGACCTTCGACCAGCGTGAACGCAGCGCCCGGATATCGTTGCCAGACGGCGATGTCATCAACCGTGACCGTTAGCCATCCGAACGGAAGCATGTAGCGGCCGGGCTCGGTGATCCGGTCGGCCTTGTTCCAATCGATCTTGTTGACCGCGGCGGCAAGCTCCCCCGGCACACAATGCCGGCCGAGGGATGTCGTTCCTATTCGATGCGATGCCGGAGCGTGAGGTTCGCCCGAAAGGACCTTGCGCTTGCAGAAACCAAATCTCCCCCGGCCGAAAGCTCGCTCATGACCGAGAGAAATGCGGACGCGCAGGCGCTCAGGTGATGCTGATGCGGCGAATCGGTGTGGCCTGCGAAGCCGGAACGTCCTCCGCCACGCCCGGGCGGCGCTCGGCCGGCTGCTTGCTGACCGGCAATTGTAGCACGGTGACGCGCTGGCCCTCGCAGAGCTGGGTCACCAGCACGTGGCGGCCGTCGGCGAATTCGATCGCGTCGTGATGGCGATCGGGGATGTGCGTCTCGATGCTGTTGAACTTCGCGACGCGCTCGCGGATCGTCCGGGTCCAGAGCCAGCGGCTGTCGTAGCGGACGTCCTCGACAAATGCCAACTCGGTGCCGGGCAGCATGCAGACGGCGACGGTCGGCTCGCTCTCGAGGGCGAAGCCGCGGGTGGCGGTGCCGCGAAACGTCGTCGAGATCAACGTCTCGCCGACCTTGGCGGGACGGGACGCAACCGCATGGAGGCTGTAGTCACACATCGGATCGCTCCTCGTTGAGAGATAGCCGACCCACGCTCCCCCCGGACAGGCGCAGGCCTCTATCAGAGTGGACATCGATGGTGATGTTAGCGCGCGCTTCACGGCAATTCTGCGCTGATCTGCACCGCGTGCGCCCGCGGGCGATCACAAGCGTTTGAGCATGCCGCGCTGCACATCCTGAGGTGCATTCGCGCGTGACCAATTTCGATCGGCGGCGAAGCGCGTGCGCCCGTCGCCGATCGACCGATCGCGTCCGCGATCAGTACTTGCGATACAGCCCGACCAGCTTGCCTTGGATCTTCACCCGGTTCGGCGGCAGGATGCGGACCTCGTAGGCGGTGTTGGCCGGCTCCAGCGCGATCGATGCGCCGCGGCGGCGGAAGCGCTTCAACGTCGCTTCCTCATCGTCGATCAGCGCTACCACGATGTCGCCGGTGTCGGCGGTCTCGTTGCGCTGGATCAGCGCCATGTCCCCGTCGAGGATGCCGGCATCGACCATGGAGTCGCCGCGCACCTCAAGCGCATAGTGATCGCCGTTGCCGAGCATGTCGGCAGGCACGCTGATGGTGTGGCTGCGCGTCTGTAGCGCCTCGATCGGGGTACCGGCGGCGATGCGGCCCATCACCGGCACTGCGACGGGGCGCTCGCCATCGTCCAGCGCGGGAGTGCTGGTGCGCACCTTGCCGAGATTGCCCTCGATCACCGATGGGGTGAAGCCGCGGCGGTTGTTGGCGGCCTGTGACAGCTCGGGCAGCTTGATCACCTCGATCGCGCGGGCGCGGTTGGGCAGCCGGCGGATGAAGCCGCGCTCCTCGAGCGCCGTGATCAGGCGATGAATGCCGGACTTCGAGCGCAGATCGAGCGCATCCTTCATCTCGTCGAAGGACGGCGGCACGCCGGCTTCCTTGAGCCGCTCGTTGATGAACCGCAGAAGTTCGTACTGTTTGCGCGTCAGCATCTCGACCTGGTCCCCAGTTTGTTGTCGTCCGAGTCCAGGAGCTGCGCCTTGAGCACAAACCGGCTGAGAGCGCCTTGGAGTCGGACCATCATCGCGTCGCCCGCAACATACTAAAAACAAATCATGAACGGACACTATATGTTCGATGTGTGTTCCGCAATCCTTAAATTGTAGTGAACGGACCGGGCTTTGCCGGGGGAAACGGCCTAGCTCGGCAGGCGCAGGATCTCGCACGGGCTGCCGGCGGCGGCCTTCGGCGCAAACGCCCGCCGGATCACCAGCGCCTGCGAGAGCGCGAGATTGCCGAGCAGCGACGAATCCTGCTGGGTCACCGGCGTTGCGATCAGGGTGCCGTCGGCGCGCTCCTCGAGCTGCGCCCGCAGATAGTCCTCGCGCGAATCGTTGGCCCCGAGTTCGCGGCCGAGCAGGGCGGTCTCGCGTGGCATGCGAGCTTCGTCGCGGCCGAGCAGCCGCCGAATCAGCGGCACCAGGAACAGGATGGCGCAGACATAGGACGACACCGGATTGCCGGGCAGTCCGATCACCCTCATGTCGCCGAGCCGTCCGTGCATCATCGGCTTGCCCGGCCGCATCGCGATCTTCCAGAACGCCATCTCGACGCCCTCGGCTTCGAGCGCCTGCTTGACGAGGTCGTGATCGCCGACCGAGGCGCCGCCGGTCGTGATCAGGATGTCGGCCTTGGCCTCGCGCGCCCGCCGGATCCCGGCGATCGTGGCCTCCATCGTATCCGCGGCGATGCCGAGATCGATCGGTGTCGCGCCCTCGCTGCGCACCAGCGCCCGCAGGGCGTAGCCGTTGGAATAGACGATCTGGCCCGGGCCGGGCGTCGAGCCAGGCATCACGAGCTCGTCGCCGGTGGCGAGCAGCGCCACCTTCGGCCGGCGCCGCACCGGCAGTGCCGGATGATTCATGCTGGCCGCCAGCGACAGGTCGCGGTCGCTGAGCCGGCGGCCCGCCTTCAGCAGCACCATGCCCTCATGAAAGTCGACGCCGGCGGGCCGGATGTGCCGGCCCTTGATCGCGGCCTCGGTGATCACGACGTGGCCATCTTCGGCGATCGTGTCCTCCTGGATCACCACCGCGTCGGCGCCCTCAGGGACAACGCCACCAGTGAAGATGCGCGCCGCCTCGCCGGGTCCGACCACGCGATCGAACGGCCGCCCCGCCGCGACCTCGCCGATCACCCTCAGCCGCACCTTGGCCTGGGCTGCGTCCGCCGCGCGCACGGCGTAGCCGTCCATCGCCGACATCGCCTCGGGCGGCTGCGTCCGCAGCGCCGCGAGGTCGCGGGCCAGGATGCGGTGATGGGCCTCGTCCAGCGTCACCAGCTCCTCGGCCAGCGGCTCGGCGCCGGCGAGCACGGCGGACAACGCATCAGACACCGGCATCAGGGCCATGAGAGTTCCTTCGGACGGAGACGGCAGATCGAATGAGTCGCCTTCTAACCGAACGCGCACGGCCCGGCCAAGGGCTCAGGCCGCTTCCTGCCTTCTGATCGTCTGATGTTGGCCGCGTCCGGGCCGCTGCCTCACGACCGCGCGAGAAACCCTGCAATCAGTGCGCAGAAGGTCGACCGCAGTGCCAAGGCGTTGGCCGATGCGCCGTTCCGATTAGCTCCCGCCCCGCGTTCTATCCAGCAGCCGCGCGACAGGCGGCGCGCTCGGTCGTGTGCAGGATATCCGCCACCATGTTCCGCAGCCAGACCGATGCTGCATCACGATCGAGCTGCAGCGGCCAGACCATCGAGACGGCCGGCAGCCGCAGCTTCAACGGCGCGGGACAGAGCGTCAGCCCAAACCGCGGCCCGTAGAGCTTTGCCATCCTGGTCGGTATCGTCGTGATCACCGGTGACGCGGCCACCGTCGCCAGCACGCTGAGGAAATCCGAGGAGGCCGAGACCACGTTGAGCTCGGTCCCGATCTCGTCAAGCGCCGCCTCCAGGCAGCCCTGCAGGCTGTTGGTCAGCGTCACCAGCGCGTGGGGAAGCGACAGATAGTCGGCGAGGCTGATCGGCGTTTTCATCGCGATGCGCTTTGGATTGTAGACGCAGCTCAGAGCCTGCTCGAACAGGAACTGGGATCTGTGCCGCTGTGCGACGGCCTCGAAGCAGCCGACCGCAACATCCAAGGCGCCATCGTCGAGCAAACGATGCACCTCGTTGCGTTCGGTCGGCCGGCTGAGAAGCCGCACGCCGGGCGCCGAGCGACGGAGCGCCGCCGCAAGCTCGGGGATCAGCAGCAGCTCGACCTCGCTCGAAAATCCCAAGCGGATGGTGCGCTGCTCGGTCGCCGGGTCGAACTCCGGTGCGGCGTGCAGCGCAGCCTGCATCTGCGCCAGCGCTGCTCGAACCGGCCCGGCGAGCGCCGCCGCCCGCGGCGTCGGTTGCATGATCGTGCCGACGCGGACGAACAGCTCATCCTGCAGCAGCACGCGAAGCGTCGACAGCGAATGGCTCATTGCCGGCTGCCCCACCTTGAGGCGCGCCGCCGCGCGCGTGACACTGCGCTCCTGAATCAGCGCGTCGAATGCGACCAGCAGATTGAGGTCGAAGGAGCGAAGATCGAAGTGGTCGATGGACTGCATGAGTTGGATCGATTTGAGGAATGTATGACCTAGTCGTAGATCTCGGCCCAGACAAGATCACCGTTCGGATCGAGGCCGCCAGACATGCAGGACATCACGACCTATCGCGTCGGAGACGCCACCATCACGAGGATCTTCGAGATCGGCCTCGATGCGGTCGAGGGAGAGTTTTTGTTTCCGGGCGTAGAAGCAGACAGCATCGTTCGGGAACGAGGCCAGGTGGGGCCGGGATCGGTCGATCCGCACACGGGATCGTTGCGCCTGAGCATCCATAGCTGGCTGGTGCGGACGCCGGAGCGGGTGGTCCTGATCGACACGGCCACCGGCAATGACAAGGAGCGGCCCGGCGCAGCAGTTCTGCATCGCTTGAACGAGCCGTTTCTCGACCGGCTGCGGGCGGCCGGCGTCGCCCCTGGCGATGTCGATCTCGTCCTGATGACGCATCTGCACGCGGATCATGTGGGGTGGAATACGCAGCTTGCCGATGGCCGTTGGACGCCGGTGTTTCCGAACGCCCGGTACGTTTTCTCAGGCCGCGAGCGCGCCTATCTGGCGGCACTGTCGGCCGCTGACGGCTCGGATGCCGCGATCAGGGATGCGGCCGGTCTCGGTCGCATGCTGCATCCGCCGCTGCCAGGGGTCTACGAAGACAGCGTGCTGCCGATCGTCGAGGCCGGCCTCGCGCGTGAGATCACGGTCGATGGCAGCGAGGTCGTGGATGGCTTCCGCTATCTGCCGAGCCCTGGTCACAGCATCGATCACGCCTGCATCAGTCTCACCTCGCGCGGCGAGCGCGCGCTGTTCTGGGGCGATGTGATGCATCATCCGCTGCAGGTCGCGCGTCCGGATTGGAACTCGGTCTATTGCGAATTTCCGGACGCGGCGCGGAGCTCACGCCAATGGGCGCTGAACCACGCCGCCGAGACCGGCTCCCTCGTGTTCACGACCCACTTCGCCGAGTCCTCGGCCGGGCGGATCAGCCGCGACGACGACCGGTTCGCGTGGCACTTCGCCTGATCCGAGGTGACCATGACCGAGAACGCAACGTCCTCCTCGCGCATCGTTTCCGAGCGCCGCCTGATCGAAGGCCCGGTGTCCGACGTCCAGCTTCAGCTCATCAACAAGCGCCGGCATGACGTGCAACGGTTCTCGGCCGAGCGCACGCTGGTGATGATGCACGGCGCCACCTTTTCATCCGCCAGCCTGTTCGACGTCGCGGTTGGTGGCGCCTCCTTCATGGATGTCCTGGCGCAGGCCGGCTACGATGTCTGGGCCGTCGATGCGCGCGGCTATGGCGGCTCCAGCCGGCCGCCGGAGATGTCGCGGGCGGCCGAGGAGGGATCTCCATTGGTCAATGCGCGGACCGCCGTGGACGATTTCGGCGCGGCGGTGGACTTCATCTGCCGGCATCGCGACGTCCCGCGCGCCAACGTGCTCGGCATGTCCTGGGGCGCCACCGTCGCGGGCATGTTCGCGAGCGCGGCGAGCGCGAAGCTCGAGAAGCTGATCCTGGTGACGCCGCTCTGGCTGTCCAGCGAGCCGCTGCGCATCGACGCCGGCGGACCGCTCGGCGCCTATCGGATCGTCAGCCCGCGCGCGTTCGAGGCTGCGTGGCGCGGCGCCGCTCCGGAGCAGGCGCGGGACAAGCTGATTCCGGACGGCTGGTTCGAGTCCTGGGCGGAGGCGACGCTCGCGACCGATCCGGACTCGCCGTACCCCGGCGCGATCCGTGCGCCTTCGGGCGCGGTGCAGGACGTGCGCGAGCATTGGACCGTGGACCAGCCGATCTACGATCCCAGCACGATCAACTGCCCTGTTCTCGTGCTCTCGGCGGAATGGGATCTGGACGTCCGCTTCGACGTGGCGCACGACCTGTTCGTTCGTCTCGTGAGCGCGCCGTACAAGCGCCTGGTCGAGATCGGGCAGGGCACGCACATGATCCTGATGGAGCGGAATCGACGGCAGGCGTTCGATGCGGTGATCGGATTTCTGGACGAGCGCGTCGTGCCGGCGCGTTGATCGTCGCGCGGACGGCCTGCACCGCGTTAGAGCGGATGCCGAATCCAGACATTCGGCTCGACATAGGCGGCATGGTCGTGCTCGACCGACGCGAGCACGGGCACGAGAGCAGCGGGGACCTCGATCTCACCCGAGCGATCGAAGGTCACGCCGGTCCATTGCGACCACTCGGCGAGCGTGCCGACGATGGTCATCGAGCACGGCGCGATCTTGACGATCTCGCCACCGATGCCGAGGTGCGTGCGCAGCCAGGAATCGACCAATCGGCCGTCTTCGCGCCGCTGATCGAGATAGGCGCGCATCGGCGTCCGCGGCGCCAGATGTTTCTGGTTCGGTCGCACCGGCGCATACAGCTCGGCAAAACCTTTGGCGCGTGCGCAGCCTTTCAGAGCCGCGAGCATGGCGAGCGAGCTGCCGGGCACGCGCGCCTTCGGCAGCAGCGCGATCTCCAGCGCGCTCATCGTCGTCGGCCGCCGTCCCAGCAGGCGGTCCTCGTGACCCCAGCGGATCACCTCGTCCCAGCCCGCATCCGGCAGCGTGCGGCGGCCCTCGATGCCGAAGGTGAAGGGGACGGCGAAGGCGCGCCCGACCACCTCGTCACCGGCGAGCGCCACGTAGGCGCAGTCCGCATATTGGTCGAACACGGGCGAGTCGAAGTACAACATCGCCGTCCGGTCTTGACGCATGAACTCGAGCTAAAGACCATCGAGCCCGGGCGAGAACACGCGCGGGATCAGGTCGGCCGATCACGCAAACAAATGATGTCGAGGGGCATTCGGTTCTTCCGGGCGGCGGGGCGTGCAGGAGCGGACAGCTTAGGCGGTCGGGTCGTCTGCGACCAGCGGATGCGGCGGGAGACGGGCCGGATCGCGCCCTTGCCGGCGGTCGAATTTAGGATTCGCTTTTTCGGAAAAGTCTGCTATGCTGATTTGGTCCCGTGCTCGACAGGAGGGGCGCTTCGCGATCGTCACGGACGTGGAGCGCGGGATGCGGTGGCCGCGACGTGTCGCAGCGTGCCCTGATGGCGCGCGGACGAACGGCATGGCGCGGACGTGAAGTCGCGTGGTCCTGGCATCCCGAAGCTGATGCCAAGCCGGCGGGTGATGATGATCCCGACGGCGACGGTGGCCAACAAGCCGGGCACCGGGGAGATCGCGTATAAACGTGAAGACCATCGCGCAGGGAATGCCGGATGTCGGCTGGACCTGTGGTGACTGCCGCCTGCTTTTTTTCTGCAGGCGGGCCATGGGTTGCGGCCAGCAGCCCGGCATTCCCTGCGCCCTCCGATTGGAGGAGGGTGAGATGAGAGCAGCAAAGCTCGGGCACATCGTGTCGCGAGAACAATCTTGCATGAGTGGCACCGTCATTGCGAGCGCAGCCTTTCAGAACGTCACGCCGCTGGCCATGACGCACCCTTGCGCGATGCGATCAGATCCCGAGCGCCTCCAGCGCCGCGGCGATATCGGCCGTCGAGCGCACCAGCACCGCCTGCAGCCCGCTGGCCCGCGCGCCGTCGATGTTTTCAGCGAGATCGTCGAAGAATACGATGCGCCCGGCGGGCACGCCGATCGCATCGACCACATGCGCGTAGGCCTCGACGTCCGGCTTTCGCAGGCCGATCGACGACGACAGGAAGATTTCGCGAAAGTGACCGAGCAGGTCGGCGTAGCGCGGCGAGAAGTGATCGATGTGCGGCTGGTTGGTGTTGGAGAAGGCGTACAGCGGCAGCTTGTCGGCGGCGCGGGTGAGCAGCGGCGCGATGCCGGGCATCGGGCCGACGAAGATCGCGTTCCAGCCGTCGAGAAACTGCGCGTCGGTGATGTCGATGCCGAGCTGCCGGCGCAGGTTGGCGAAGAATGCAGCGTCGGAGACCGTGCCGCGCTCATGGCCGTGATAGATCTCGTCGCGCACGAAGCGGGCGGCGAGATGCTCCGGCGCGCAGCCGGCATGCGCGGCCCAGCGCGAGACGACCTGGACGAAATCGATGTCGATGACGACGCGGCCGAGATCGAACAGCAGCGCGTCGGCGTCGCCGGGGCGGAGAGCGGAGGAGGGCATGGAGGGGGCGTCGATGGCTGGCGTTGAACGGAAGGGCCTCCGCCTCAATAGCGGTAGGGCTCGATGTCGACCAGCGGAAACGCGCTGACGACGCTCGGCTGGTTGGTGGCGGTTGCCGGATGCAGGTAGGAGCCGTTGAGCTCGGCGAACGAGGTGACGCCGAGCAGGCCGAGCGCGCGGATGACCTCGTCCTCCAGCAGCTCGAGCATGCGCAGGATGCCGTCCTCGCCGGCCGCGGCGAGCGCCCAGCATTGCAGCCGGCCGATGCCGACGAGGTCGGCGCCGGAGGCGATCGCCTTGACGATGTCGGTGCCGCGGCAGAAGCCGCCGTCGACCATGATCTTTGCCCGGCTCTTCACGGCGGCGACGATCTCCGGCAGCACTTGCATGGCTCCGCGGCCATGGTCGAGCTGGCGGCCGCCATGGTTGGAGACGTAGATCCAGTCGACGCCGTGATCGACCGCAATCTGCGCGTCCTCGGCGGTCGCGATGCCCTTGATGATCAGCGGCAGCTTGAACTTGTCCTTGATCAGCTTGACGGTGTGCCAGCTCAGCGCTTTCTGGTGGTCGCCGCCGGTCGCGCGCAGCCGGCTTTCGCGGACGTAGCGCTTGGCGATGTCGCGCTCGCGCCGGCTGTAATGGGCGGTGTCGACGGTCAGGCAGAACGCGGTGTAGCTGTTGGCGACCGCCCGGCTCACATAGTCCTCGACGAAGGCGTCGTCGCCGCGGACATAGAGCTGGAAGATTCGCAGCGCGTCGGGCGCGGCCTCGGCGGTCTTCTCCAGCCCGGGTTCCGACACCGAGCTCAGCATGTGCGCCGCTCCGAATCGGCCCGCCCCACGGGCCACGCTGGCCGCCCCTGCCGGATCGAAGATTTCGAGCGCACCGACCGGGGCCATGACCACCGGCAGGCGCAGCTTGCGTCCGAAAGTTTCGACCGAGGCATCGACCCTGGACACGTCGCGCAGCACGCGCGGACGGAACGCGATCTCGTCGAGCGCCATCCGGTTCCGACGCAGCGTGGTCTCGGTTTCGGCCCCGCCGATGATGTAGTCCCAGGCGTTCTGGTTGAGCTGGGCGCGCGCCTTGCGGATGAGCTCGTGCAGGTTCTGGAACTTCTCGTCGCTCGAGCCGAGTTCGACGTTCCGCCACCCGGCCTCGATCGGGGTCCGTTGGTTCATGTTTGCCTCCCAGCGACTGTCATGTTTGCGGTTTTGCCGCGGAGCATCGCCCATCGAGCGGGCCGGGAGCAAGCCATTCCGAACTCGAGCTTCCCGGGCGCGCGCAGGGAGCGGCGCCCCGCAGGCCCAGGCCATCAAATCGCGGCGTGGTACACGGCTCGTCGAATTGTGATCATGGGTGTCCGTGAAAGACGGGGTATGTTCAGCCGGGCCCGGCGCCGGCGCAGCCTTGAGCTTGATTTCAGCCTGTGAACGTCCATTTCGGATGCGAGCGCCGGCGGTCGGGCCCCGGTACGGCGGCGCAATATCGGCCTTGAAGAAACCGGAAATGTGGTGTGTGTTCGCAACACAAATCGCGCCGGCGATGCGTGCGGACCATTTGATCGGCCGGCCATCCAACAAACGCTCGGGAAGCAAACAATGCGGAAAAACTGGCTGTTCTTGGCGGGCACGATGACCGGCGTCGGGCTGACCCTGATGGTCACGGGTCCCGACGGCGCGCAACTCGTTGCCAAGGCCAAGGCCGCGGCCGGCATGGCCGACACCTATTCGCAGCTCAATCTGTTCGGCGCGGTGTTCGAGCGTGTTCGCGCCGACTATGTCGAGAAGCCGAGCGATCCCGCGCTGATCGAAGGCGCCATCAACGGCATGGTGTCCTCGCTCGATCCGCATTCGCGCTACATGAACGACAAGTCCTGGCGCGACATGCAGGAGACCACGTCCGGCGAGTTCGGCGGACTCGGTCTCGAGGTCACCATGGAGGAGGGCCTGGTCAAGGTCGTCGCGCCGATCGATGACACGCCCGCGTCCAAGGCCGGCGTTCTCTCGGGCGATCTCATCGCCAAGATCGACGGCGAGGCGGTGCAGGGACTGACGCTCGAGCAGGCCGTCGCCAAGATGAAGGGCGGCGTCAACACCAAGACCAAGCTCACCATCATGCGCAAGGGCAAGGACGCACCGCTCGACGTTACGCTGACGCGCGAGATCATCAAGGTGCGCCCGGTCCGCTATCACACCGAAGGCGGCGACATCGGCTATATCCGCATCACATCATTCAACGAGCAGACCACCGAGAGCCTGCGCAAGGCCGTCGCCAGCATCTCCAAGGACATTCCGCAGGAGAAGCTCGCCGGCTATGTGGTCGACCTGCGCAACAATCCGGGCGGCCTGCTCGATCAGGCGGTGTCGGTCTCAAGCACGTTCCTCTCGCGAGGCGAGGTGGTTTCGACCCGCGGCCGCAATCCTGAGGAGACGCAGCGCTTCACCGCACGCGGCGGCGATCTCACCAAGGGCAAGCCGCTCGTGGTGCTGATCAACGGCGGCTCGGCCTCGGCGTCGGAGATCGTGGCGGGCGCGCTGCACGATCACAAGCGTGCAACCCTGGTCGGCACGCGCTCGTTCGGCAAGGGTTCCGTGCAGACCATCATTCCGCTCGGCGCCGGCAATGGCGCGCTGGCGCTGACCACGGCGCGCTACTACACGCCGTCGGGACGCTCGATCCAGGCGCAGGGCATCGCGCCGGACATCGAGGTCAAGCAGGACGTGCCGGACGAGCTGAAGGATCGCGGCGATCTCAAGGGTGAGGCCGGCATGCGCGGCCATCTCTCGGCGCCCGACGGCACCGAGCAGACCGGCTCGCAGTCCTACGTTCCGCCGGACGAGAAGGACGACAAGGCGCTGCACGCCGCCTTCAACGTGCTGCGCGGCGTCACCGTGAATGCCGACGTCCGAGCCAAGGCGGCGGTGCCGAACTGATCTGCGAAGTGGGCGGGTGCGCGGCTTGCGACGCTCGATGCTCACACCCGACGGGGCGGCCCTGAGGCCGTCCCGCCGTGGTTTTCGACCAGCGTGTACAAGCGGACACGGAGTATGTCCGTCTGTGTCCCGTAGATCATGGCGGAGCCGTGGACTTCAAGCGGCGGACGGGACGACTGGTTGGTAGGGTTTGAGTTTGGCTTGTGGAAAAGCCTCAAATTGCAACGGTATTTATCGGTTCGGAACTGGCTCACGCGGCGTTGGGGCGCGAATGGCGGCCGGTTGAGGGATTGGCGCGCTGCGCGGCGAACAATTGCCCCACGTCGGCTGCGGGCTTCGGAGGGCTGAACAGATAGCCCTGCATCTCCGAGCAGCCGAGCCGCTTCAGCACCTGGCGCTGCGCCTCGGTCTCGACGCCCTCGGCGGTCGTCGACATCTTGCGGATGGCGGCGATGTTGACCACGGCCTGGACGATCGCCGCGGAGCCCTCACTCTCGGTGATGTCCTGGACGAAGCAGCGGTCGATCTTGATCTTGTCGAACGGAATGCGCTGGAGGTAGCTGAGGCTCGAATAGCCGGTGCCGAAATCGTCGAGCGCGATACGGACGCCGAGCGCGCGCAACTGATGCAGGGTGTCGAGCGCGTCGTCGTCGCGGATCAGCACCGCTTCCGTGATCTCGAGCTCCAGCCGATGCGGCGGCAGGCCGGAGGTCGCAAGCGCATTCGCGACCTTGAGCGCCAGGGTGCCGCTCTTGAACTGCACCGGCGAGACGTTGACGGCGAGCCGGATGTCGTCCGGCCAGCTCACAGCCTCGGTACAGGCGACCTGAAGGACGCGTTCGCCGAGCAGGTTGATGAGGCCCGTGTCCTCGGCGATCGGAATGAACTCGGCTGGCGAGACGGTGCCGCGGGTCGGATGCTTCCAGCGCACCAGCGCCTCGCAGCCGACGATGCGGTCGTCCTGCAGGCTCAGACAAGGCTGGTAGTAGACCTCGAGCCGATCGTCGGCGATGGCCTGGCGCAGGTCGACCTCGAGCTGGTGGCGCGCCTTGACCTGGGCGTCCATCTCGGGCTCGAAGAAGCGCCAGGTGCGCCGTCCCGCGGCCTTGGCGGCGTACATCGCCAGATCGGCATTCTTCATGATCTGGTCGAGATCGGTGCCGTGCTCGGGGATCAGCGCCACGCCGATCGAGGCGTCGGCGGTGAGCTGATGGCCGAGGCAGTAGCGCGGGGCGCGGATCGCGCTGAGAATATCCTCGATCAGCTGTTCGACGTCCTCGCGGTTGCGGATGGCCGTCTGAACCACGGCGAACTCGTCGCCGCCGAGGCGGGCGACGAATCCCGTGGTGCCGACACAGGCGCTCAGGCTCGCCGCGACGGATTTCAACAGCTCGTCGCCGACGAGGTGGCCGAGCGAATCGTTGACGCCCTTGAACTCGTCGATGTCGATGTAGTGCAGCGCGAGGCGCCGGCCTTGGGGGACGCCGGTCAGCTCCTCCTTGAGGCGCTCGTGAAACAGGGTGCGGTTCGGCAGATCCGTCAGGGCATCATAGTGCGCCAGATGCGTGATCTGCTCCTCGGACCGTTTGCGCTCGGTAATGTCCTCGTGGGTGGCGAGCCAGCCGCCGCCCGCGATCGGCTCGTTGACGATCTGGATCCAGCGACCGTCCGTGGTCTCGATGATCTGCGAGGTCTTGCGGCCGATGTCGCGCAGCACCGCATCGGCATATTCGCCGTCGTCGCCCGCGAGCGAGCCGGTCGCCTTGCGGTGCGCGATCAACTCGCGGAACGTGCAGCCTGGTTTCACGACGTCGGCAGACAGGCCGTACATGTCGACGTAGCGCTGGTTGCTGATGACCAGGCGCTCCGATGCGTCGAACAGCAGGAGGCCCTGGGTCATGTTGTTGACGGCCTTGTCGAGCCGTTCCTTCTCCAGCGTCAAGCGGCGGCTGGAGGCGTCGTGGTCGCTGATCAACCGGCGCACCACGACGTAGAGCATGCCGGCGATCAGCAGCACCGAGGTCACGCCGACGGCGATCAGGAAGCGCATCTGCTCGCGCCAGTCGGCGAGCGCCGCCGAGACCGTCGTCGTCGCGGTCACGATCAAGGGATAGCTCGTCAGCCGGTGCGACGCGCCGATGCGGTGCTCGCCGTCGACGGGGCTGCTGAAAATGCCCGTGGTGTTGCCATCGCCGGCCAGGATCTGGCGGAAGATCGGCGCGCTCTTGTAGTTCTGGTTCTGCATGCCCTCGTGGCGTGGATGGCGGGCCAGAAGGGTTCCGTCGCGATGCATCATCGAGATCGCCGCGTCGGGTCCGAGCGCGACGGAGGCGAAGAACCGCTCGACATTGATGGGTTCGAGGCTGCGGCCGATGATGCCCAGGAACTCGCCGTTGGGACTGGTCAGCTTCAGGGCGATGACCGCGACATATGTGCCGGTGATCCGGCCCACGACCGGTTCGATCAGCAATTGCGGCGCGGTCGGATCGGCTTTCAGCCGCTTGAAAAAGGTGCGATCGGCAATATTGACGGGCGGCACCGGCCAGGTCGCTCCGGAGTTGATCAGGTTGCCGTCGGAGTCGAAGATGTTCAGACCGCCGACATAGGTCACCGCGCTCAGCTTGTCCTTCAGCATGGCATTGACGGCGGCGCTTCCCATCTGCTCCTTGAAGCGGGCGCCGGTGTCGATATGGTTCTGTCGGACGTAGTTGGCGAGATCGCGCTGGATCGCGCCGAGATCCTCCATCTGCTGATCGAAATGACGCGCCAGTAGAAGGACGGTGTTCTCCAGCTCGCGCGTCGCGCTGTTCAGCGCGCGTTCCCGGAAACTGTCGGCCATGATGGTCGTGCCGATCGCGATGGCTGCAATAAGCACGAGGCCTCCGCCGACCAGCCAGCGGATCGGTCCACCGCGGTCGGTCGAAGCTCTGAGGGCATTCCGTGGACTAGCGTTGGTCGTCATCGGTCCTGAATACGCTTGCGATAGGCGCTTCGGGATGGAACCGCTACGATGTCCCTCCCACAACCATTGCTATAGGCCCGCTATGGAAGTGAGGTTAGGAAGTTGAGTTAGCGAACAATTAATTCGAAGTTGTATTTGGTTTTCAAATACCTTCAGGCGCGATAATGCCCGGACTTGCCGCCGATCTTCTCGGTCAAACGGATACCTTCGATGCGCACGCCGCGCTCGGCGGCCTTGATCATGTCGTAGATCGTCAGGCAGGTGACGGACACGGCCGTCAGGGCTTCCATCTCGACGCCGGTCGGCCCGGTGACCTTGACGGTTGCACTGACGATGCAGCCGGGCAGCGCAGCATCGGGGGTGATGTCGACGGTGACCTTGGAGAGCGCCAGCGGGTGGCACAGCGGAATGAGCTCGGATGTGCGCTTGGCGGCCATGATGCCGGCAATGCGGGCCGTGCCGAGTACGTCGCCCTTCTTGGCGTTGCCGGAGATGATGAGCTCGAGCGTCGCGGGACTCATCACCACGCGGCCTTCGGCTGTTGCCGTGCGCTCCGTTGCAGCCTTGTCCGACACGTCGACCATGCGGGCTTCGCCACGAGCATCGATGTGGGTGAGGGCGGGAGCGCCGGGTGACTTGTCGGACATTGTCACTCAGCCGCGCTGGCGGAGGCGGCATCGCGCGCGAGCAACGCGCGGGTCGCCGCCGTGACGTCCGCCTGCCGCATCAGGCTCTCGCCGACCAGGAAGGTCTGGATGCCGACGCGCGCCAGGCGCGCGAGATCGGCCGGCGTGAAGATGCCGCTCTCGCCGACCAGCAGACGCTCCTTCGGGACCAGCGGCGCCAGCGTCTCGGAGGTCGCCAGCGTGGTCTCGAAGGTGCGCAGGTTGCGGTTGTTGATGCCGATCATCGGCGAGCGCAGCTTCAGCGCGCGATCGAGCTCGGCGCGATCATGGATCTCGATCAGCACATCCATGCCGTGGGCGAGCGCGGCGGCCTCGATCTCCGCAGCCGCGGCGTCGTCGAGCGCGGCCATGATGATCAGGATGCAGTCGGCGCCATGAGCGCGAGCCTCGACCACCTGATAGGTGTCGAACATGAAGTCCTTGCGCAGCACGGGCAGGGCGGTCGCGGCGCGTGCGGCGACCATGAAGTCCAGATGGCCCTGGAACGACGGCGTGTCGGTCAGCACCGAGAGGCAGGCCGCGCCGCCGGCCTCATAGGCCCTGGCGAGAACAGGCGGATCGAAATCGGCGCGGATCAACCCCTTCGACGGTGAAGCCTTCTTCACCTCCGCGATCAGCGCGTAGTCGCCGTTCGCATGCTTGGCTCGGATCGCCGCGACGAAGCCGCGCGGCGCTGAGGCATCACGCGCTCGCGCCTCGAGATCCGACAGCGGGCACGCCCGCTTGGCGGCCGCGATCTCCTCGCGCTTATAGGCTTCGATCTTGGCCAGGATATCCGACATGGCGCGCTCCGCAGATCAGTCGTTCGAGACGTCGATCAGCTGCTTCAGCCGCGCCGCTGCGGCGCCGCTGTCGAGCGAATCCCGGCCGATTGCAACGCCTTCCTTCAGCGTCTTGGCGCGGCCGGAGACAACCAGCGCCGCCGCGGCGTTCAGCAGGGCCACATCGCGGTAGGGACTCGGCAGGCCATCGAGCACACTCTGCAGCGCCACCGCATTGGCCGCGGCGTCGCCGCCCTTCAGACCATCGCTGCCGCACAGGCCAAGCCCGGCCTCCTCGGGCGAGACCTCGAAGGTACGGATATGGCCGTTCTCCAGGGCAGCGACGAAGGTCGGGCCGGTCAAGGTGATCTCGTCGAGCCCGTCGGAGCCGTGCACGACCCAGGCGGCTTCCGAGCCAAGATTCTTCAGCACCTGTGCCAACGGCTCCACCCATTGCCGCGAGAACACGCCGACCATCTGGCGCCTGACGCCGGCCGGATTGGACAGGGGACCGAGCAGATTGAAGATCGTGCGAGTGGCGAGCTCGACCCGGGTCGGACCGACGTTCTTCATCGCCGGATGATGCGCGGGCGCGAACATGAAGCCGATGCCGGCCTCACGCACGCAGCGCCCGACCTGGTCGGGCTTCAGATCGATCTTGACGCCGAGCGCGGCGAGCACGTCGGCCGCGCCCGAGCGCGACGACAGCGCGCGGTTGCCGTGCTTGGCGACCGGCACGCCGGCGCCGGCCACGATGAAGGAGGCGCAGGTCGAGACGTTGACCGAGCCAGAGCCGTCACCGCCGGTGCCGACGATGTCGAGCGCGCTCGCTGGCGCGTCGACGCGCAGCATCTTCGCCCGCATCACGCTGACGGCGCCGGTGATCTCCTCGACCGTCTCGCCGCGCACGCGCAGCGCCATCAGCAGTGCGCCCATCTGCGACGGCGTCGCCTCGCCCGACATCATGCTGTCAAAGGCGGACGCCGCCTCCTCGCGGGACAGCGGCGCGCCGGTCGCCACCTTGCCAATGATCGACTTGAGATCGTCCATCGCGTGCCCCTAGCGATCCGTCATTGGTTGCTGCTGCCGCCGCCGACCACCTGGGCCACGGCAGCCTCGTTGATCGTCGTCCCGATGTCCTTCTCGAGCTTCATGACATAGGCCGTGCCTTGCTCGTCGGCGAGCGCGCGCTGCAACTGGTCCTTCAGCTTCTTGGTGTCTTCGGACGCGAGGTCGACCTTCGGCTCGATGATGTCGGTGACACGGAACACAATCCACTGCCGGCCGCCATCAGCCTCGGTCTGGCCGACGCCGTCCTTCGCCGTGCGGAATGCGGCGGTGATCGCTCCGGTGGGGACGCCGGAAACCGAGGCGTCGCGCTTGAACGTGCTGGCCGTCTCGACCTTCACGCCGAGCGATGCCGCCTCGTCGGCGAGCTTGCCGCCCTCGTTGAGCTTCTTGACCAGTTCGGTGGCCTTCGCGCGCAGCTTGGCTGCGACCTCGTCGTCGCGCCAGCGCGCGGCGACCTGATCCTTGACCTCGTCGAGGGGGCGATCGCGCGGCGGGGTGATGCCGAGAACCTCGAACCAGACATAGCCGCCGCGGAACGAGATCGGCTCGTTGTCGACACCGACGTCGCTGTTGAAGGCCTGCGCAACGACATCCAGGCCAAGCGGGATGTTCGAAACGGGCTGGCCGTTGGGTTGCTTGCCGGACCTGTCGACCGCTTCGAGCGTGACGGCATTGAGACCGAGCTTCTTGGCGGCCTCTGACACGCTGGCGCCACCGCCGCGCTCGTCTTCCATCTTGTCGCGAAGATTGGCGACTTGCGACTTGGCGCGGTCGGCTGCGATCTCTTTCTTGATGTCGGCAGCGACGCTCTCATATTCCGGCTGTTGGCCCGGCTGAATCGCGCTGACCTTGACCAGCGCCACGTTGAACGCGCCCTTGACCGGCTGGCTGACCTCGCCGGTCGGCAGCGAGAAGGCGGTATCGGCAACGACAGGGTCGAGAATCGCCGATTTCGTCACCAGACCGAGATCGAGATCGGCTGGGTTGAGGTTGCGCTCCTTGGCGAGCTCGTCGAACGTGACTTCACCCGCGGCGATCCGGGCGCGCGCCGCTTGTGCCTCCTCTATGGTGGAGAAGGTCATCTGCTGGACTTGGCGCTTCTCCGGCGTGCCCATCAGCGCCTTGCGCTGGTCGAACAGCTTCCTGGCGTCCTCGTCAGATACGTCGGTCCACTTGCCGATCTCTTCGGGCGTCACCACGACGAAGGAGATCTTGCGATATTCCGGCGCCTTGAACTGGGCTTTGTGCTCTTCGAAATAGGACGCGAGAACCTCGGGCGAGGGCGCATCGATGGTGCCGGCCTGCGCCGCGTCGAGCTTGATGTAATCGATCGAGCGCTGCTCGTTCTGGAAGCGGCCGAGCGCCTCGAGCATCGTGTTGGACGGCTCCAGCCCGGCCGCGATCGTGCCGGTGATCTGCCGCCGCAGCGACTGTCGGCGTTGGTCAGCCAGATAGCGCTGCTCGGTGAAGCCGAAATTGCGGATGATGGCCTGGAAACGCTGCGGGTCGAACGCCCCGTTCGGGCCCTTGAAGTTGGGATCGCTGAGGATCACCCGCATGGTCTCCGCATCGGACTGGGCGAGACCGAGACGGCGGGCCTGCTCGTCGAGGGCGGCTTCCGCAATCGTCTGCTGCAGAACGGAGCGGTCGAGCCCGAACATGCGGGCTTGCTCGGTGGTCAGCGGACGGCCGAGCTGGCGGCCGATCTGCTGCAGCCGGTCGGTATAGATCTGCCGGAACTCGTTGACCGAGATCTCCGTGCGTCCCACGGTTGCAGCCGTCGACTGCCCGAAGCCGCGGAAGATGTCGGCGATGCCCCAGATGCCGAAACTGACGATCAAAACGCCCATGACCACCGCCATGATGGTCTTGCCGAGCCAGTTTGATGAGGCCTTGCGTAATCCTCGAAGCATGGGTCCAGTCTGTCTGCAGGAAAAAGGATGAAGAGGCCGCGCCTTAAAGCAGATTCCGCAAAAGGCCGTCACCGAGTTGAAACGGCTTATAAAGAGGCCGCCGCCCGGTCGCAACCTCGGCCCTGAGGCCGATTGAAGCGGTGGGAAGACGGGTCCCGCTCTGGTGCTCGTCGAACGGCTCTGCTAGCCGATGTCCGTCACAACATTTGCTGGAATCCCGCCATGACCGACCGCATCCGGCCGCTGATCGCCGGCAACTGGAAAATGAACGGCCTGAAGGCCTCGACCGCCGAGTTCGACGCCATGCTGGCCGGAGCCGCCGAGGTCACCGGCAAGGCCGATCTGCTGGTCTGTCCGCCCGCCACTCTGGTGGCAGGCTTCGCCGAGAGGGCACGCGGCACCCACGCGATCGCGGTCGGCGCTCAGGATTGCCACCCCAAGGCGTCGGGAGCCCATACCGGGGACATCTCGGCGGAGATGCTGGCCGATGCCGGCGCCAGCGCCATCATCGTCGGCCATTCCGAACGGCGCGCCGATCATGGCGAAACCGATGTTGTGGTGCACCAGAAGACTGAGGCGGTGTGGCGCGCCGGATTGGTCGCGATCGTTTGCGTCGGCGAAACCCAGCAGCAGCGCGATGCCGGGCAAACGCTCGACATCCTGCGCGGCCAGCTCAACCTCAGTCTGCCGCAGGGCTCACGGGCCGACAACCTGGTCGTGGCCTATGAGCCGGTCTGGGCGATCGGCACCGGCCTGACCCCGACCGCCAAGGATGTCGAGCAGATTCATGCCTTTATCAGAGAGCTGCTGATCGATCGCTTCAAGCAGGAGGGAGCGCGGACGCGCATCCTCTATGGCGGCTCGGTGAAGCCCTCCAATGCGGCCGAGCTGATGGCGGTCGCGAATGTCAACGGCGCGCTGGTCGGCGGCGCCAGCCTGAAAGCCTCAGACTTTCTCGCCATTGCGAAGGGCTGTTGAGAAGCGACGTGAGCGAAAACGCGCCAAGCGTTTCAGTCCGCCTGTTCGATTCGCTTCCAATAGATCTTCGTGCCGGTGAGGCCGCCATGCGGCTTCAAGGCATAGTCCGGAATGGTTCCGCTCAGCTGGAAGCCGACGCTTTCATAAAGCCGTGAGGCGCCCCCATCCTCGGCGGTATCGAGGACCAGCATCGTCCGACCGTGCGCGCGGGCGAGGTTTTCGGCCGCGCAGAGCAGCGCGGTCGCGATTCCGCGTTTGCGGTGGCTGATGCGCGTCATCATCTTCGCGATCTCGGCGCGGTGCGGCTGGTTTGGCGGCAGCTTCAGCTGCAGCGTCACGGTCGCGATCACATCCTCTCCATCGAAGGCGCCAAGAACGGCTCGTTCGCCGCGCGCCGCGGCCGACAGCGATTCCCGCCAGAACGCGTCGGCATCCTCCTCGCGAAGCGGGTGCATGAAGCTGACCGAGCCACCATGGGCGACCGTTTCGATCAGCATTGCGCGAAGCGCAGCCCGGATTGCCGGCGTATCTGACAGGGCCGCGATTCGGGGCGGGGACATTCTCAACTCCTGGCAAGGGCGACGACGTAGACGCAGGGCGCGTCGGTCTCATTGGCAAAGGTGGTGTCGATCGGTGGGCCGAAGCCGAGGCAGTCGCCCGGCCCGAGCACGTGGCGTTCCGCGCCTTCCGTGATGGTCAATTGCCCGCTCTGAACCCAGAGGAGCTGGCGGATGTGGATGTAGGAGGAGGCCGGCAAGGTCACGCTGCGGTGCGCCGGCATCTCGACGGTCACCAATTCGATCGGATGATCCGGCCTGAGAAAGACCTGGCGCCTGACATAGCCCGTGTCCGGATCGCGCCAGACCGGCTGCTCGGCGGCCTTGGACAGGCGCTCCGACTGGGCTTCGGCGCGGAGCATCAAGCCGGCCAGCGTGAGATCGAAAGCGCTTGCGAGCTTAACCAGGATCACCGCGGTCGGGCTGACTTCGGCACGCTCGATCTTGCTGATGGTCGCCTTCGACACGCCAGAGCGTTCGGCGAGGTCGGCCAGCGACCACCCACGGCCGTCCCGTTCCAGCAGCAGGCGACGGGCGAGCCTCTGGCTGAAGTCGTCTACTATTTGATCCATTCGTCTCTAATAATGGATATTGAAGCGGCCGGCAAGTGTCGACCCGGAGGGCGACGTCGGCGCTTGTGCGAAGCGCGGTTGGGATTATCTGCGGGGTGGCGTTGCTCGACATGATCGTGTAACACCGCGCAAATTTCCGAATAGCCCGCGAAGCTCTCGCGATCCCGGCCCCCGGTCGGGGCCTGCGAGGGCTTGTGACGGAAGGTCACCATGCAGACTGTCTTGATCGTCATCCACCTCATGATTGTCGCCGTCCTGATCGGTACGGTGCTGTTGCAGAAATCCGAGGGCGGTGGCCTTGGCATGGGCGGCGGCGCCGGTTTCATGTCGAGCCGCGGCACGGCCAACCTGCTAACGCGCACGACCGCGATCCTGGCACTCCTCTTCTTCCTCACCAGCCTGGCGCTGACTTGGCTCGCGGGTCTGGATCGCAAGCCGACCTCGATTCTCAACAACCTGCCGGGGCAGACCCAGTCAGGCGGAGCGACCCCAGCGGCGCCGACCGCGGGCGGCGTGCTCGACCAGCTCAAGAAGGCCGACGAGCAGCAGGCACCCGCGGCTCCGGCTGCGCCGCAGGCCCCGCAGTCGCAATAACGCGGGCAAGCCATGCAGGAACGCAATTGGCGTCCTGCGTCATGAGGCGGTCTCAAGTACCTGAGACCATTAATATTTTGAAGTAACCCACAGGCCCGCGACAGCGTTGCGGGCTGCAAGCGATTCGTTTTGGCGAATCGAGCGCGCGGCATTAAAGGTAGGGTCCCATGGCGCGGTACATCTTCATCACCGGCGGCGTGGTTTCCTCGCTCGGAAAGGGTCTGGCTTCAGCCGCGTTAGGCGCGCTGCTGCAGGCCCGCGGCTACAAGGTCCGGCTTCGCAAGCTCGACCCCTATCTCAACCTCGATCCAGGCACGATGTCGCCGTATCAGCACGGCGAAGTGTTCGTGACCGATGACGGCGCCGAGACCGATCTCGATCTCGGTCATTACGAACGCTTTACCGGCCGGCCGGCGACCAAGGCCGACAACATCACCACGGGCCGGATCTATCAGGACATCCTGACCAAGGAGCGGCGCGGCGACTATCTCGGCGCGACCATCCAGGTCGTCCCGCACGTGACGAATGCGATCAAGGATTTCGTCCTGTCCGGGAATGACGAGTACGATTTCGTGCTGGTCGAGATCGGCGGCACCGTCGGCGACATCGAGGGCCTGCCGTTCTTCGAGGCGATCCGCCAGCTCGGCAACGAGCTGCCGCGCCATCACGCGATCTACATCCATCTCACGCTGCTGCCCTACATCCCGAGCGCCGGCGAGTTGAAGACCAAGCCGACGCAGCATTCGGTCAAGGAGCTGCGCTCGATCGGCATCCAGCCGGACATCCTGCTGTGCCGCACCGACCGCCCGATCCCGAAGGAGGAACGGCGCAAGCTCGGCCTGTTCTGCAACGTGCGTGAAAGCGCCGTCATCGAGGCGCGTGACGTCGACAACATCTATGCCGTGCCGGAGGCCTATCATGCCGCCGGCCTCGACGACGAGGTGCTGGCCGCGTTCGGCATCGAGCCGCGGGTGCCGCCGGCGCTGGCGAGCTGGCACACGATCAACGAACGCGTCCGCAATCCCGAAGGTGACGTGACGATCGCGATCGTCGGCAAGTACACCGGCATGAAGGATGCCTACAAGTCGCTGATCGAGGCGCTCTCTCACGGCGGGATCGCCAACAAGGTCCGCGTCAAGCTCGACTGGATCGAGAGCGAGGTGTTCGAGAACGAAGACCCGGCGCCATTCCTCGAGCACGTCAACGGCATCCTGGTGCCCGGCGGCTTCGGCCAGCGCGGCGCCGAGGGCAAGATCCGCGCGGCGCGGTTCGCGCGGGAGCGTGACGTGCCGTATTTCGGCATCTGCTTCGGCATGCAGATGGCGGTGATCGAGGCGGCGCGCAATCTCGTCGGCATCACCGAGGCCAACTCGACCGAGTTCGGTCCGACGCCGGAGCCGCTCGTCGGCCTGATGACGGAATGGCTGCGCGGCAACGAGCTGGAGAAGCGCTCCAAGAGCGGCGATCTCGGCGGCACGATGCGGCTCGGCGCCTATCCTGCGGCGCTCAAGCGCGGCAGCCGCGTCTCCGAGGTCTATGGCGGCGCCGCCGAGATCTCCGAGCGCCATCGCCACCGCTACGAGGTCAACACCGCCTACAAGGACCGGCTCGAGCAGCACGGTCTGAAGTTCTCCGGCCTGTCGCCGGACGGCGTGCTGCCGGAGATCGTGGAATATGAGGACCATCCCTGGTTCATTGGCGTGCAATTCCATCCCGAGCTGAAGTCGCGCCCGTTCGAGCCGCATCCCTTGTTCGCGTCCTTCATCCAGGCGGCGATGGTGCAGTCGCGGCTGGTCTGACGACCGTCTTTGACGGTGTGGCCGAATATTGCGAGAACGCTCCCGATCCAACAGATCAGGGAGTGACCAATGATCTACGAGAGCCGCATCTATCGCTGCATTCCGGGCCGGCTGCCGGCGCTGCTGAAGCGCTTCGAGACCACGACGCTGAAGCTGTGGGAGAAGCATGGCATCCGCCCGGTCGGCTTCTTCACGACCCTGATCGGCGAATCCAACCAGGACCTGACCTATTTCCTGGCCTGGGAATCGCTCGCCGAGCGCGAGACCAAGTGGACCAAGTTCATGGCCGATCCCGATTGGATCGCGGCGCGCGCCAAGAGCGAGGAGGACGGCCAGATCGTCGCCAACATCACCAGCCAGTTCCTGGTGCCGACGGCGTTCTCGGCGTTGAAATAGGGCCCTTGCACGGGAGCCGGGATGCGCGGATGGCCTCATCCCCGCAACCCTGCTATTCGCGGGCACACGCCGGGTTGATCCGGATGCCAGCGCTGGGCCATGGTCGCGCGCCCACAAGAGGATGATGTCGTGAACGCTTCGATCTCTGCCGCTCCGGTCGTCAGCCTCGGCTCCGTCAGCTTTGGCAATCAGCTGCCGCTCGCCGTCATCGCCGGCCCGTGCCAGCTCGAGAGCCGGGCGCATGCGCTGGAGGTCGCTTCGGCGCTGAAGGAGATCGCGACGCGGCTCGGCATCGGCCTCGTCTACAAGACCTCGTTCGACAAGGCCAACCGCACCAGCGCCTCCGCTGCGCGTGGGCTTGGCCTGGCGCAGTCGCTGCCGATCTTCGCCGAGATACGCTCCTCGCTTGGCCTGCCCGTGCTGACCGACGTGCATGACGCCGGCCAATGCGCCGAGGTGGCGCAGGCCGTCGACGTGCTGCAGATTCCGGCGTTCCTGTGCCGGCAGACCGATTTGCTGCTCGCGGCCGCGGCGACCGGCCGCGTCGTCAACGTCAAGAAGGGCCAGTTCCTGGCGCCCTGGGACATGGCCAATGTCGTGGCCAAGATCACCGGCTCCGGCAATCGCAACGTGCTGGTCACCGAGCGCGGAGTCTCGTTCGGCTACAACACGCTGGTCTCGGACATGCGCGCGCTGCCGATCATGGCGCGCACGACCGGCGCGCCTGTCATCTTCGACGCCACGCATTCGGTGCAGCAACCCGGCGGGAAGGGGACCTCGTCGGGCGGCGAGCGCGAGTTCGTGCCGGTGCTCGCACGCGCGGCCGTTGCCGTCGGCGTCGCCGGTGTGTTCATCGAGACCCATCCCGATCCCGATCACGCGCCCTCCGACGGGCCGAACATGGTCCCGCTCGCGCAGTTCGAGGGGCTGCTGCGAACGCTGATGGCGTTCGATGCGCTCGCCAAGGGGCGGGCATCGGACGCCGCGCGCTGATGCACCAGACCGTCGCCAAGCCCGCGGGGCAGAAGTTTCCACCAGCCGTGAACATCATCGCGCTGGCGGGCTTCTCGGCGGCGCTGTCGACGCGGGCGCTCGATCCGGTGCTGCCGCATGTCGCCGAGGATTTCGCAATCAGCATCACGACCGCGGCCGGCATCGCCGCGGGCTATGCCTTGATCTACGCCCTGATCCAGCCGGCGATCGGCGCGGCCGCCGACCTGTTCGGCAAGGCGCGGCTGATGACGCTGTGTCTGGCGCTGCTCGGCGTCGCGAGCCTGCTCGGTGCGCTCGCCACCTCGTTTCCGCTGCTGTTCGCCTCGCGCATTCTTGCCGGCATCGCCTCCGGCGGCGTGTTTCCGGTGGCGCTCGGGCTGACCAGCGATCTCGTCGCGCCCGACAAGCGCCAGGTTGCGATCGGCCGCACGCTCGCCGGTTCGATGGCCGGCAACCTGCTCGGCGCCACGGCATCGGGCATCATCGGCGATCTCATCGGCTGGCGCGGTGTGCTCGCGATCCTCGGCGCGCTCGGCCTGATCGCCTCCTTCGCGGTCGCCGCCGGCTTCCGCGGCGCCAGCGTCACCCACGTGCCGACCACGGATCTCGCCGCGCTGAGGAACGGCTACCGCACCATCTTCACCAATCCGAATTCGCGCTTCTGCTTCTCGGCGGTGTTCGTCGAAGGCTGCTGCGTGTTCGGGCTGTTTCCGTTCATCGCCTCGTTCCTGTTCGATCTCGGCGAGACCTCGCTGTCGATTGCCGGCATCGTCATCGCAGGCTTCGCGGTCGGCGGGCTGTTCTACACGTTCACGGTGTCGAACTTCCTGCCGCGGCTCGGCGTCAAGGGCATGATGATCGTGGGCGCGAGCCTCGTCGCCTTGCAACTCGCCGCGCTCGCCTTCGGCCCCGGCTGGAAGCTGCAATTCGCCTGCATGCTGATGATGGGCTGGGGTTTTTACATGATCCATGGCTGCCTGCAGGTGTTCGCCAGCGAGCTGTCGATCGGGGCGCGCGCGACCGCGATGTCGCTGCACTCGTTCTTCTTCTTCATGGGCCAGACGGTCGGTCCGATCGCCTATGGCGTCGGCCTGGTCCATGGCGGCAAGCAGCCGACCTTGCTGATCGCCGCCATCATGATGGTCGCCCTCGGCTTCGCCTGCGCCGCGCTGTTGCGGCAGCGGCCACCGGCGGATGCGGCAACCACGTTGTAGCCCTCTCGAAGCTGGGCTGGGAAATCCGCTCTCGAAGACGGTGCTGAAGCTGCGCGGCTGAGACATGTCAGGATTGGCACTTTCGTTGCCGGCGGACGCGTTGCCGCCGTCTCGCGGCGCAGTTGCGTCCGAGCTTTTGCCATTTGAACATGCCCTCTTCGAGGAGAGGGCACGGGGAATGCCGGGAGCTGGCCGCCCCCATGGCCCGCCTGCGGAAAAAGATGCAGGCGGCAGGTACCACAGGTTCAGCCGAGTCATCCCGGCATTCCCCGCGCGATGGTTGGGCAGCTTATACGTACTCTCCCCGGGGACCGGGCTGTCTTGCCCCCGTGACCGGCGGATCATCACCACCAGCGTGACCTCAGCGTCGGGAGGCCAGGACCATACGATTTCGCCGGCGCATCAGCATCGTTCGTCCGCATGAGTGATCACGCTGCGACCCGACACGCCCACCGCATCCCGCCTCAACGTCCGTGACGACCGCGAAGCGCCCCTCTGATCGAGACGGGACGGCGACAATCAATCATGAATTCTGATAAAGCGAAAGTGAAATATTCTTCGCGGGAGGTCTGACAGGCGTGATCGGCTTGAAAGTGCGGCAAAAATCGGCTTACGGGAGCAGCCGTTTGATGGTTGCATAAGGTGATAAAGTCGAGCGGGAGCGTGCTCGTCGGGCGACTCAGGGGCATGGATCGACGGGGAGAACTTGCCAGAAGTTGCGCCGATTCGTTAGCAGGCGGACATCCTGCTCATGTCGGCCAAGGAGCAATGACAGAGTTTCGAAACGGGGACATGCTGCGAGCCAACGAAGCACGTTTGTTGGGTTTCAATCTTGACTAGAATGGAACATAATAGGAACGTTCAAGTCAAACTTGAACTGATTCATTTGTCCGCCGCGTCCTGCGATGCCATGCGGGCCCAGGATGTGCGCGTACCCGACCCGCTGGAGCAGATCTGTGTGGCACCATCTTAGCAAGCTTTTCAATTGCGCAAGGGCCAGCTTAATCTTGCTGCTGGTTTGTTACTGCCAGTCATCATACGCCGCGTTACTCCCGCCCGATTTTATAAGTGCAGTCGTATCGCTCGGAACAACTCAGACAATTCAAGAACCCGGAAAGCCTCCTCTCACAAGATGGATTACAGTGGGGACCGGATTTTTCTACGGGTATTTAGTTCATAGTGATCCCGCGCCAGATAAACGGAAGTATGCGGTCTATCTCATCACAGCCGCACATGTCGTCAAAGGCCTTGCTGAGGCTGGTAAAACCAACATAGAAATTCGGATAGACGCAACAGATAAGAGCAACTCAGAAAAATTCGAGATTCCGCTGTCTGGCTGGTTCTTCCATCCAAGCTTAGACTTAACAGCTACTCCGATTCCTATACAGCTGCTTAAGCAAAAAGGGCTACAGAACAGCTTCTTCTCGAGCGACGAACACACATTCACAATCAGCCAAATGAACGAGGTCGGTGCAGCCGCGGGTGACGACATTTTTGTGCCAGGATTTCCGATGGGCCTTTCAGGCGAGCGCCGGAATTATGTTATTGTTCGACGAGGAGCCATTGCCAGAATTTCCGAACTACTAGAAGGTGCTTCAAAGAAGTTTCTTATAGATGCATTTGTGTTTCCAGGAAACAGTGGCGGCCCTGTTATCCTAAAGCCGGAAATCATTTCCATTCAGGGAACTAAATCAAACTCAAAAGCTGCATTGATCGGCGTAGTCTTGAGCTACGAATCCTACATCGATACTGCGATCAGCCAACAGACAAAGCGCGCCAGAATCACGTTCGAGGAAAACTCTGGATTAGCCGAAGTGCTCCCAATCGACTTCGTCAACGAACTGGTAAAGGAAAGAGCAGAGCAATTATGGCGCGCGGAAATGGAGCGCGATAGCGCAGCCTCGCTTCAGAATGCTCCGTTACCGTCTCAACAAAACTCGCCAATGCAAGCAAAGGAGTAACCTTAAGGCAGATCAGAAGATCGCATTTTCATCGCCGGTGCGCCTCTGCGCGCAATCCTCTGTATGTTGGTCTGCATCTTCGATCACGCGGGCAGCGCTGGATTGCATCCCTCAACTGAGAGATGGAAATTCAGTGACAGGCACTCCTAAGGATGACCTATGGCAGCAGGAGTGAAGAAACGTCAGTTTCCGTCGGCATGCAAGCGGGTCGAGCGGGGCGAGGGTGTTCTGAGGTCGCTCGCGATCTTGGCATGGTCTTTTAGACAAATTACGATTCGCTGAACGACACCTCCTCCGGGAAGGTCAGACTAAAGAAAAGAGCTTGGTCGCTCGTCACCCCCGCCCGCGATACGGCGCCACGCCCTGGTCCGGCACCCACAGGCCCTTCGGCAGCTTCCCCGTCTGCCAGAACACGTCGATCGGGATGCCGCCGCGGGGGTACCAGTAGCCGCCGATGCGCAGCCATTTCGGCTTGAGCTCGGTGGCGAGGCGCTTGCCGATCGCGACCGTGCAGTCCTCGTGGAACGCGCCATGGTTGCGGAAGCTGGCGAGGTAGAGCTTGAGCGACTTGGATTCGACCAGCCACGGGCCGGGGGCATAGTCGATCACGAGATGGGCGAAGTCGGGTTGGCCCGTCACCGGGCATAGCGACGTGAATTCCGGCACCGTGAAGCGGGCGAGATAATCGGTGTCCTTCTGCGGGTTGGGAACGCGGTCGAGCGTCGCTGCATCCGGGCTGTCCGGCGCCGCCACCTCGCGGCCCAGCTGAAGGCCGGCCGATGTCGGGGATGTGTTGGGTCTTTTCGCCATGTGTCGTGTCACCTGCCGCAGTGGCGCCCGTTTAGCCAATCGGGGCGCCCCCGTCACCCGCTTCGTGATTTGGTCGTGACTTCATTTCAACGCCACTTGGCCTTTTCGCGCTCGCGGGCTTGCGGTAGAAGCAGCGCAACAACGCCCACCCAGAAACGCCCGCGAGAGGACCTCATGACCGCCATCGTCGACATCATCGGCCGCGAAATCCTGGACAGCCGCGGCAATCCCACGGTCGAGGTCGACGTCGTGCTGGAGGACGGCTCGGTCGGCCGCGCTGCCGTGCCGTCCGGCGCCTCCACCGGCGCCCATGAGGCGGTCGAGCTGCGCGACGGCGACAAGCACCGCTATCTCGGCAAGGGCGTGCTGAAGGCCGTCGAAGCCATCAACGACGAGGTCTATGAGGCCTTGAGCGACATGTCGGTGCAGGACCAGGTCCAGATCGACCAGATCCTGATCGAGCTCGACGGCACCGAGAACAAGAGCCGGATCGGCGCCAACGCCATTCTCGGCGTCTCGCTCGCCTGCGCCAAGGCGGCGGCGATCTCCTACGACATGCCGCTGTATCGCTATGTCGGCGGCACCTCGGCCCGCACCCTGCCGGTGCCGATGATGAACATCGTCAATGGCGGCGTCCACGCCGACAACCCGATCGACTTCCAGGAATTCATGATCATGCCGGTGGGCGCGCCGAGCTTCGCCGAGGCGCTGCGCTGCGGCTCGGAGATATTCCACACGCTCAAGGCCGAGCTGAAGAAGGCGGGCCACAACACCAATGTCGGCGACGAGGGCGGCTTCGCGCCGAACCTGCCGTCGGCGGACGCCGCGCTCGACTTCGTCATGAGCGCGATCGGCAAGGCCGGCTATACCGCGGGCGAGGACGTCATGCTGGCGCTCGACTGCGCGGCGACCGAGTTCTTCAAGGACGGCAAGTACGTCTACGAGGGCGAGAACAAGTCGCGCTCGCGCTCCGAGCAGGCCAAGTATCTTGCAGACCTAGTCGCCCGCTATCCGATCGCCTCGATCGAGGACGGCATGTCCGAGGACGACATGGACGGCTGGAAGGAGCTGACCGACCTGATCGGCCACAAGTGTCAGCTCGTCGGCGACGACCTGTTCGTCACCAACGTCAACCGCCTTGCCGACGGCATCCGCAACGGCCGCGCCAATTCGATCCTGATCAAGGTCAACCAGATCGGCACGCTGACGGAGACGCTGGCCGCGGTCGAGATGGCCTACAAGGCCGGCTACACCGCCGTGATGTCGCACCGCTCGGGCGAGACCGAGGATTCCACGATTGCCGATCTCGCGGTCGCCACCAATTGCGGGCAGATCAAGACCGGCTCGCTGGCGCGAGCCGACCGCACCGCCAAGTACAACCAGCTGCTGCGCATCGAGCAGGAGCTGGATGCGCAGGCCAAATATGCGGGCAGGGCGGCGCTGAAGGCCTTGGCCTGAGCCTGCGCTGAAGAAGAACCAATAGGGGAGGCGCGCATGGGTGTCGAGGCAGGCCTGCAACTGCGGACGCTGATCAAGCGCAGCGGCGAGCTCGAGCTCTCGCTGGTCGAGGTGCCGACCCCCGAGCCGGGGCCGGACGAAGTGGTGGTGCGCATCGAGGCGGCGCCGATCAATCCGTCCGATCTCGGCCTCCTCGTCGGCGCGGCCGATCTGTCGACCCTGCAGGCGTCCGGCACCAAGGACCGCCCCGTGATCACCGCCAAGGTGCCGGAGGCGGGGATGCGGGCGATGGCCGGCCGGCTCGATGAGTCGCTGCCGATTGGCAATGAGGGCGCTGGCGTCGTGGTCAAGACCGGCTCGTCGGACGCCGCCAAGGCGCTGATGGGCCGCACCGTCGCGGCCATCGGCGGCGCGATGTACAGCCAGTATCGCTGCCTGAAGGTCTCCGAATGCCTGCCGCTGCCGGCCGGCACCACGCCGGCCGAGGGCGCCTCCTGCTTCGTCAATCCGCTGACGTCGCTCGGCATGACCGAGACGATGCGGCGCGAGGGCCATACCGCGCTGGTGCATACCGCGGCCGCGTCCAATCTCGGGCAGATGCTCAACAAGATCTGCCTCAAGGACGGCATCCCGCTCGTCAACATCGTGCGCAGTGCAGCACAGGCCGAGATCCTGCGCGGCCTCGGCGCCAAATACGTGGTGGATTCGACGTCACCGACCTTCATGGACGACCTGATCGCGGCGCTGGTCGAGACCGGCGCGACCATCGCCTTCGATGCGATCGGCGGCGGCAAGCTCGCGGGCCAGATCCTCAACGCGATGGAAGCTGCGATCAACAAGTCCGGCAAGCATCCCTACAGCCGCTACGGCTCGAACGTGCACAAGCAGGTCTACATCTACGGCAGCCTGGACGTCAGGCCGACCGAGATCACGCGCGGCTTCGGCATGACCTGGAGCGTCGGCGGCTGGCTGCTGTTTCCGTTCCTGATGAAGATCGGCAAGGCGGATACCGAGCGGTTGCGGCAGCGCGTCGTCGACGAGCTCAAGACGACCTTCGCGAGCCACTACACCAAGGTCGTCTCGCTGACCGAGGCGCTTGATCCGGCCAATCTCGCCGTGTACGCCAAACGGGCCACCGGCGAAAAATTCCTCATCGACCCCAACAAAGAGAAGTGACCTAACGTCGCTCCCCGGACGTTGCTGACGGGCTTGCGTTTGGCCTGCATGCGGAGAAAATCCGCCCCGTTTGTCTGGGGGCGGTGTCAGCCGCATGGAGCACTGAGGAGAGATTTGTCATGACCCTATTGGATCGCCGTCGATTTCTGGCCGGTGCGGCCCTCGCCGGAGCTGCGACCGCTCTGCCGCCGCTGGCCGCGCCGGCACGCGCGGCGGTTGCGCCCGCCGGCGCGCAGGCGCCCGGCTTCTACCGCTACAAGGTCGGCGACTACGAATGCACCTCCGTCAATGACGGCGCGCGCACCCTTCCGATGCCCGACAAGTTCGTCGTCAACACGGCGAAGGACGACGCGCTCGCCGCGGCCGAAAGCGCCTACATGCCGAAGGGCATGATCACGATCCCCTTCAATCCGCAGTTGATCAACACCGGCTCAAAGCTGGTCCTGATCGACACCGGCAACGGCGCTGGCGCCTTCGAGGCCAGCAAGGGCGCGGTCGGACGCACTCTGATGAACCTCGCCGCGGCCGGCGTCGATCCGAAGTCCATCGACGTCGTCGTGCTCTCCCACATGCACGGCGACCACATCAACGGCCTCAAGCTCGCCGACGGCTCGCTGGCATTTCCGAACGCCGAGCTGAAGGTGCCGGCCAAGGAGTGGGCGTTCTGGGCCAGCGACGAGAATGCCGCAAGGGCGCAGACCGACTTGATGAAGGGCAATTTCGCCAACTTCAAGAAGGTGTTCGGCGGGCTCGAGAGCAAGGTCACCCAGTACGAGTGGGACAAGGAGGTCGCGCCCGGCATCACCGCGCTCGGCACGCCCGGTCACACGCCGGGCCACACCTCGTTCGCGGTCGCGTCCGGCAATGCCAGGGTCCTGATCCAGGCCGACGTCACCAACGTCCCCGAGCTGTTCCTGCGCAACCCGGACTGGCACGTGATGTTCGACACCGATGCCGCGATGGCGCAGGAGACGCGGCACAAGTTCTACGACATGGCCGCCGCCGAGAAGGCCAAGGTGATCGGCTTCCACTTCTCGTTCCCCTCGGTGGGCTATGTCGAGAAGGACGGCGCCAAGTACCGCCTGATTCCGGCGCCGTGGAATCCGGTGATCTGAGCGGGGACCGCGAATTCGTCGCCGTCATTACGAGCCAACGGGTCCGCGCGAACGCGCTGCCCGATGACAGGCTCCGCGAAGCAATCCAGGGCTCGGTTGGGACTCTGGATTGCTTCGTCGCTTCGCTCCTCGCAATGACGGAGGAGAGAGAAGGGGGGCCGCCTTCGGGCGGCCTGCTCGTTTTTGCATATGCGAAATGTCGGGCTTTCCGCGGCTCGCGCGAGCGCCTATGTCGAACCTCCCGGGATGTCCGCAGGGCCTTGCATGTCGACCGATCTCTCAACCTCCAGCGCCGATCTTTCCAACTGGCGCTCCGCGCCGTTCAGCCGCTGGGCCTTCCACAACATTCGGTCGATCCTCCCGGTCGCCGACATCGAGAGCGCGCCCGGCAGCGCGTGGCCGCTGCCGGCAAGTCCGATCTCCTTCGATCAGTTCAGCCTGCGGCTGCCGAAGGGCGGCACGCTCGATCTCGACGGCTTCCTGAAAGCGACGGCGACGGACGGGCTCCTGATCCTCCACGACGGCCGCATCGTGTTCGAGCACTATGACGGCGGCACCGACCGCGACACGCCGCACATCCTGATGTCCGCGACCAAGTCGATCACCGGGCTGATGGCCGGCATCCTGGCCGGCCGCGGCGAGCTCGACGTCGACGCCGAGGTCACGCGCTACGTGCCGGAAGTGGCGGCCACGGCCTATCGCGGCGCCACGATCCGCCAGTTGCTCGACATGCGCGCGGGCGTCGTGTTCGACGCCGCCGGCCTGCAGGCCTATGCCGACGCCGCGGGCTGGGAGCCGGTCGCACCTCGCACGACGCCGAACCTGCATGAATTCTATGAGACGATGCGCGCGCAGGCGATTCCGCATGGCGGCACCTTCAGCTACGTCTCCGCCAACACCGATCTGCTCGGCTGGGCGATCGAGCGGGCCACCGGCCGCAGCTTCGCGAGCCTGGTCAGCACCCTGTTGTGGAAGCCGATGGGCGCCAGCGGCGAGGCCTTCATCACGCTCGACCGCAAGGGCGCGCCGCGCTGCACCGGCGGGTTCTGCGCCACGCTGCGCGACGTTGCGCGGCTCGGCCAGCTCGTGCTGTCAGGCGGCCGGCGCGGCTCGCACACGATCATCCCCGAGGGCTGGCTCGACGACATCAGGCACAATGGCGACGCCCAGGCGTGGCGCGACGGGCAGTGGCGCGACAGCTTTGCCGCCATCAGCCGCAACATGCATTATCGCGGCGGCTGGTACGTCATCAACGATCAGCCGCAGCTCATGTTCGCGATGGGCATTCACGGCCAGAACCTGTTCGTCGATACGTCCAACGGCATCGTGATCGCCAAGGTCTCGTCATGGGCGCAGCCGGTCGATGGCCAGGCGATCTGGCTGACGCACCAGGCGGTGGCGGAATTCACCCGTCATCTCAAAGAGACGGGTTGAGCCCGGGGGGAAGCGGCAGGCGGGCGGGGTCATCGAGCGCCTCTTGCGATGAAGCGCAGTGTTTCGCGGGATCCGGTTTCATGCACTTGCATGTTCCTGCCGGAGCGCTTTAAGTGCCCCTCACACGCCGCTCCTCAAAGGACCTCCCCATGCCTGCACCCTATTCGATCGTCGCCCTCGTCGGCAGCCTCCGCAAGGAGAGCTTCACGCTCAAGATCGCCAATGCCCTGGTCAAGCTGGCGCCGGTCAGCCTGAAGATCGACGTCACCACGCTCAACGGCCTGTCGTTCTTCAACCAGGATCTCGAAGCCAATCCGCCGGCCGACTGGCTCGCCCTGCGCGACAAGCTGAAGGCCTCGAACGGCGTGCTCATCTTGACGCCCGAATACAACCGCTCGATTCCCGGCGTGCTGAAGAATGCGATCGACATCGCCTCGCGCCCCTATGGGCAGAGCTCGTTCCTGGGCAAGCCGGTCGGTCTCATCGCCAACTCGCCGGGTGCGCTCGGCGGCGTCGCGGCGGCCAAGCACCTGCAGAACATCATGCCGGGCATCTCGGGCCCGGTCATGGGGCAGCCGGAGATCTACCTGAACGGGGTCGGCGATGCCTTCGACGCCCAGGGCGAGCTGGTCAAGGACGCGCTCAAGACGGTGCTGCAGCAATATCTTGAGGCGTTCGCCGCCTTCGTGGCCAAGCAGGACGGCTGACCAGGTTCGGCGCCTGCCGCTGCCGCGGGCGCCAACTGCATGACGGGTATGATCCGGGCAGGGCGTTGACGCGCCTTGCCCGATCCGTTTCAAGGCAGTGCCGGATCTGCGCAAGGATGCGCATTGCCAAGGAAGCATGATGGCCCATTCGTTCACACCCGCGTCGTCAGTGAAGCCCGGCCCGAACCAGCCGGATCTCGACTCGGAGGCGGTCTGGCAGGCGCGGGTCGATCTGGCGGCCTGCTTCCGGATGGCCGCACGGCATGGACTCGAGGAGGGCATCTGCAACCACTTCTCGGCGCTGGTGCCCGGCTATGACGACCTCTTCATCGTCAATCCCTACGGCTACGCCTTCCGTGAGCTGACGGCCTCGAAGCTGTTGGTTTGCGATTTCGACGGCAACGTCATTGCCGGCGACGGCCGCCCGGAGGCGACCGCGTTCTATATCCACGCCCGCATCCACAAGGCGCTGCCGCGCGCCAAGGTCGCGTTCCATACGCATATGCCGTATGCCACCGCGCTCTCGATGACCGAAGGCGATCCGCTGATCTTCGCCGGGCAGACGGCGCTGAAATTCTATGGACGAACCGCCGTCGACGCGAACTACAACGGGCTGGCGCTCGACGCGCGCGAGGGGGACCGCATCGCCGGGGCTGTCGGTGATGCCGATATCGTCTTCATGAAGCATCACGGCGTCATGGTTCTGGCGCCGACCATCGCCGAAGCCTGGGACGATCTCTATTATCTCGAGCGCGCCTGCCAGGTTCAGTGCCTGGCGCTGTCGACCGGGCGCAAGGTGGTGCCGGTCGCGCCCGACATCGCCGAGGCCGCCTATCGCCAGATGCGGGAGGGGGATGCGGAATCGGCGCGGCTGCATCTCGAAGCGATCAAGCGGACGCTCGACGCCGAGGAGCCCGCCTATCGGGCTTGAGCGCGTAGCGGCACGGCGGGCTCAGGGTTAGCGTTTCCTTAACCGGGGCGCCGCATTCTCGGGCCATGGTCTCCCGCGCGCGTCTCAAATCCTTCCTGACCGGGCTCGCCCTCTACACGATGGCGGCGGCCATCATCGGCTATTTCGGCATCAACGCCTATACCGGACGGTACGGCCTGACCGCGCGTCAGGAGCTCGACCAGGAGATCATTGCGCTCACCTCCGAGCTCGCCCGGTTGAAGCAGGAGCGGGCGGAGGGTGAGAAGCGCGTATTGCTGCTGCGCTCCGACCGGGTCGATCCCGACATGCTCGATGAACGCGCCCGTTTTCAGCTCGGCTATGCCAACCCTCGTGATCTGATCCGGATCAATCGGCCGCAGTGACGCGTGTCCCTTCGCCGCGGTGCCTAAACTTTAGCAGGCCGTGGCGTCAGGAATTTCAAAAACGCGCTCATCAGCATTCGTTTATTTCGCGCTCGTTTGCAGTGCGGCAAAGCAAAATGAACCGCAATTCACGCAGTCCTTTTACGTGCCTTGGAGTTGAGCTAGAGAGAGCTACTTTTTCTCTCATCCGGAATTGCCATGGCCGCACCCAAGAAAACCGCCGCAAAGGAACAAGGGCAGGACAGAGACAACGGCCCGCCGCCGGAATTCACCAGAGAACAGGAATTGGCCGCGCTGCGCGACATGCTGCTGATCCGTCGCTTTGAGGAGAAGGCGGGTCAGCTTTATGGCATGGGTGCGATCGGCGGTTTCTGTCACCTCTACATCGGGCAGGAGGCTGTGGTCGTCGGCATGCAGATGGCGCTGAAGCCGGGCGATCAGGTCATCACCGGCTATCGCGATCACGGCCACATGCTGGCGACCGGGATGGATGCCAAGGGCGTCATGGCCGAGCTCACCGGGCGCCGCGGCGGCTACTCCAAGGGCAAGGGCGGCTCCATGCACATGTTCAGCATGGAGAAGAACTTCTTCGGCGGCCACGGCATCGTCGGCGCCCAGGTCTCGCTCGGGACCGGCCTCGCGCTCGCCAACCGCTACCGCGGCAACGACTCGGTCAGCATTGCCTATTTCGGCGACGGCGCGGCAAATCAGGGGCAGGTCTATGAGAGCTTCAACATGGCGGAGCTCTGGAAGCTGCCGGTGATCTACGTCATCGAGAACAACCGCTATGCGATGGGCACGGCCGTGTCGCGCGCCTCGGCGCAGACCGACTTCTCCAAGCGCGGCATCTCCTTCAACATCCCGGGCGAGCAGGTCGACGGCATGGACGTCCGCGCCGTGAAGGCTGCCGGTGAGAAGGCCGTCGCGTGGTGCCGCGAGGGCAAGGGCCCGTACATTCTGGAAATGCAGACCTATCGCTATCGCGGCCACTCGATGTCCGACCCGGCCAAGTATCGCACCCGCGAGGAAGTCGAGAAGGTGCGTCACGACCAGGATCCGATCGAGCAGGTGCGCAACCGCCTGCTGGCGGCCAAGGTCACCGAGCAGGATCTCAAGGCGATCGACGCCGACGTGCGCATGATCGTCAACGAGGCCGCCGATTTCGCACAGGCCGATCCCGAGCCGGATGTCGCCGAGCTCTACACCGACGTTTACCGTTAAGCGCAGACGCTGTTTTGTCCGGAGCTGATATGCCAATTCAAGTTTTGATGCCTGCGCTGTCGCCCACGATGGAGAAGGGCAATCTCTCCAAATGGCTGAAAAAGGAAGGCGAGGCGATCAAGTCGGGTGACGTGATCGCCGAGATCGAGACCGACAAGGCCACGATGGAGGTCGAGGCGACCGACGAGGGCACGCTCGGCAAGATCCTGATCCCCGAAGGCACCGCCGACGTCGCGGTCAATACGCCGATCGCGACCATCCTCGCGGACGGCGAGACCGCGGCCGATCTCGGCAAGGCCGCAGCACCTGCGGCCGAGACGAAGGCTGCGCAATCGGCGCCGCCGTCCGAGCCAGCCGCAGCCACGCCGGCCGCGCCCGCGCCGACCGGCGTGGCTGCGCCGCAGAGCATCGCTCAGCCCGATCCCGAGGTGCCCGCCGGCACCGAGATGGTCACGCAGACCATCCGCGAGGCGCTGCGCGACGCGATGGCCGAGGAGATGCGCCGCGACGGCGACGTCTTCATCATGGGCGAGGAGGTCGCCGAATATCAGGGCGCCTACAAGGTCACCCAGGGCCTGCTGCAGGAGTTCGGCGCCCGCCGCGTGATGGACACGCCGATCACCGAGCACGGCTTCGCCGGCATCGGCGTCGGTGCCGCGATGGCCGGCCTGAAGCCGATCGTCGAGTTCATGACCTTCAACTTCGCCATGCAGGCGATCGACCAGATCATCAACTCCGCAGCCAAGACGCTCTACATGTCCGGCGGCCAGATGGGCTGCTCGATCGTGTTCCGCGGCCCGAACGGCGCGGCGGCGCGCGTTGCCGCCCAGCACAGCCAGGACTACTCGTCCTGGTACTCGCACGTGCCCGGTCTGAAGGTGGTCGCGCCGTATTCGGCGGCGGACGCCAAGGGCCTGCTGAAGGCGGCGATCCGTGATCCGAACCCGGTGATCTTCCTCGAGAACGAGGTGCTGTACGGTCATTCCGGCGAGGTGCCGAAGCTCGACGACTACGTGATTCCGATCGGCAAGGCGCGCATCGCGCGCGCCGGAAAGGACGTGACGATCATCGCGTGGTCGAACGGCATGACCTATGCGCTCAAGGCCGCCGACGAGCTCGCCAAGGAGGGCATCGAGGCCGAGGTGATCGACCTGCGCACCCTGCGCCCGATGGACACGGAGACCATCGTCGCCTCGGTCAAGAAGACCGGCCGCGCCGTCACGGTGGAAGAGGGTTGGGCGCAGAGCGGCGTCGGTGCCGAGATTGCCGCGCGCATCATGGAGCACGCCTTCGACTATCTCGATGCGCCGGTCGTCCGCGTGTCCGGCAAGGATGTGCCGATGCCGTATGCGGCCAACCTCGAGAAGCTCGCGCTGCCGTCGGCGGCGGAGGTCGTGCAGGCCGCCAAATCCGTCTGCTACCGCTAAGGGAAAGCCCAGATGGCCGGACCCAAGGAGCAGCCATTGCCGCCGGACGTCATCGGCCGCGAGGACGCCACCGAAGTGTTGCGCGCCTTCGTGCTCGATGGCGGGCTCTCGATCGCCTTCCAGCGCGCCTTCGAGGAGCCCGACGTGTGGGGGCTGCTCCTGGTCGACGTCGCCCGCCATGCTGCGCGCGCCTATGCGCGCGAGAGCGATTATTCCGAAGACGAGGCGCTGCAGCGCATCGTCGAGATGTTCGAAGCCGAGCTGGCTCGGCCGACCGACACGGGCACCACCAGCCCCAGGTCGAAACAAGGTCACTGATCATGCCGATCAACATTCTCATGCCCGCGCTGTCGCCGACGATGGAGAAGGGCAACCTTGCTCGTTGGCTCAAGAAGGAAGGCGACCAGGTCAAGTCCGGCGAGGTCATCGCCGAGATCGAGACCGACAAGGCCACGATGGAAGTCGAGGCGGTCGACGAAGGTACGCTCGCCAAGATCCTGGTGCCGGAAGGCACGCAGGATGTACCCGTCAACGACGTGATCGCGGTGCTCGCCGGCGAGGGCGAGGACGTCAAGGCGGCCGGCAGCGCGCCGGCGGCCGCAGCTCCCAAGCCAGAAGCAAAGCCCGCTGCCGCAGCGGCAGCCGCTCCTGTCGCCACGCCTGCGCCGAAGCCGGCCGCAGCTCCTGCTGCTCCCGCGCCCGCCGCTGCGCCGCAGCTGAACGGCCACGCCCGCATCTTCTCGTCGCCGCTGGCGCGCCGTCTCGCCAAGGATGCCGGCATCGATCTCGTCCGCATCACCGGCACCGGCCCGCATGGCCGCGTCGTCGCGCGCGACGTCGAGGAGGCGAAGTCGGGCAAGGGCCTCAAGGCCGCGCCGTCAGCAGCGCCCGCTGCGGCAGGCGCCCCCGCGCTCGCGCCCTCGATGTCAGACAAGCAGATCCTGGCGCTGTTCGAGCCGGGCTCCTACGAGGTCATCCCGCATGATGGCATGCGCCGCACCATCGCGCAGCGCTTGACCGCGTCGGTGCAGAACGTCCCGCACTTCTACCTGACGATCGACTGCGACATCGGCAAGCTCTTGGCCGCGCGCGAGGAGATCAATGCGGCGGCGCCGAAGGACAAGGAGAAGAAGCCGCTCTACAAGCTCTCGGTCAACGACTTCGTCATCAAGGCGATGGCGGTGGCGCTGCAGAAGATCCCGAACTGCAATGTCAGCTGGACCGAAGGCGGCATGGTCAAGCACAAGCATTCCGACGTCGGCGTCGCCGTGGCGATGCCGGGCGGCCTGATCACGCCGATCATCCGCAAGGCCGAGACCAAGACCCTGTCGGCAATCTCCGGCGAGATGAAGGATTTTGCCGCGCGTGCCCGCTCGCGCAAGCTGAAGCCGGAGGAGTATCAGGGCGGCACCACAGCCGTGTCCAACCTCGGCATGTACGGCATCAATCACTTCACGGCCGTGATCAACCCGCCGCATGCGACGATCCTCGCGGTCGGCACCTCCGAGGAACGCCCGGTGGTGCGCAACGGCAAGATCGAGATCGCGAGCATGATGAGCGTGACCCTGTCGTGCGATCACCGCGCCATCGATGGCGCGCTCGGCGCCGAGCTGATCGGCGCGTTCAAGCAGCTGATCGAGAATCCCGTGATGATGATGGTGTGATGTTGCTTTGCGGAGTGGGATGGCAAACGGGGCCAGCGCATGCGGATCAGAACGCGGTGGCCCTGGATCACGGCACTGGTAAGCGTCGCGCTGCTCGCCAACCCGCTCGGGATCGACGTCATCCATTCTGCTTTCTTCTCCGGCGAGGCGCTGTCGCGCGGCATCTGGGCGCCAATCGTGCTCGCCGGATTCGCGATCTGCGCTGTGCTGATGCTGCTGGAGGCAATTGTTCGAGCCTTGATCTGGCGACGTTCCGTCGGCAGCACCACGACCATCTGATTTCCAACTGCTTCAGTTGAATGGGAGCCGTAATGGCCGACACATCCTTCGACGTCATCATCATCGGCTCCGGCCCGGGCGGCTACGTCGCCGCGATCCGCGCAGCCCAACTCGGGTTCAAGACCGCGATCATCGAGAAGTCCTACCTCGGCGGCATCTGCCTGAACTGGGGCTGCATCCCGACCAAGGCGCTCTTACGCTCGGCCGAGATCTATCACTACATGCAGCACGCCAAGGATTACGGCCTCTCTGCCGAGAAGATCTCCTACGATCCGAAGGCGGTGGTGCAGCGCTCGCGCGGCGTCTCCAAGCGGCTGAACGACGGCGTCGGCTTCCTGATGAAGAAGAACAAGGTCCAGGTGATCTGGGGGCGCGCCGCGATCGATGCACCCGGCAAGATCACGGTGACCAAGTCGGATGTCGAGGCGCCCAAGGGCGCGCTGGGCGAGGGCGTCTATCAGGCCAAGCACATCATCGTCGCGACAGGCGCGCGGCCGCGCGTGCTGCCGGGCCTCGAGCCGGACAAGAAGCTGGTCTGGACCTATTTCGAGGCGATGGTGCCGGACAAGATGCCGAAGTCGCTGCTGGTCGTCGGCTCGGGTGCGATCGGCATCGAGTTCGCCTCGTTCTTCAGCACCATGGGCTCCGAGGTCACCGTGGTCGAGGTGCTGCCGCAGATCCTCCCCGTGGAGGACGCCGAGATCGCAGGCCTTGCCCGCAAGCAGCTGGAGAAGCAGGGCCTCAAGATCATGACCGGGGCCAAGGTCACCAAGCTCGACAAGAAGAGCGACAGCGTGGTGGCGACGATCGACGACGGCAAGGGCAAGACGGAGTCGGTCGAGTTCGATCGCGTGATCTCGGCGGTCGGCGTGGTCGGCAACATCGAGAATCTCGGGCTGGAGAAGCTCGGGGTGAAGACCGACCGCGGCTGCATCGTCATCGACGGCTACGGCAAGACCAACGTGCCCGGCCTCTACGCGATCGGCGACGTCGCCGGTCCGCCGATGCTGGCGCACAAGGCCGAGCATGAGGGCGTGGTCTGCATCGAGGCCATCAAGGGCCTGCATCCCCACCCGATGGACAAGAACCTCATTCCAGGCTGCACCTATTGCCATCCGCAGGTCGCTTCCGTCGGGCTCACCGAGGCCAAGGCCAAGGAGCAGGGCCGCGACGTCAGAGTCGGCCGCTTCCCCTTCGTCGGCAATGGCAAGGCGATCGCGCTCGGCGAGGACCAGGGCCTCGTCAAGGTGATCTTCGACAAGAAGACGGGACAGCTGATCGGCGCCCACATGGTCGGCGCCGAGGTCACCGAGCTGATCCAGGGCTATGTCGTGGCGATGAACCTCGAAACGACAGAGGAAGAGCTGATGCACACGGTGTTCCCGCATCCGACGCTGTCGGAGATGATGAAGGAAGCCGTGCTCGACGCCTACGGCCGCGTGCTGAACATGTAGTCTCGTTTTCCGTCGTCATGCGCGGGCTTGACCCGCGCATCCATCGCGCTTCTGGAACGTTCGCGAAGAGGATGGATTGCCGGGTCAAGCCCGGCAATGACGGATGCAACCAGACGGGCCAACCTGAAAGTCCTGCCGTGAAATCCAGCGACAATCTCACCATCGAGCGTCCGACCTTCGTCACCCACCTCGAATGCGCGATGGAGGGCGATCATTATCCGGCGGACCAGGTCCACAACCTGTCCAAGGCCGGCAAGCCGCTGCTGGTGCGCTATGATCTCGCCGGCGTGAAGCAGGCGTTGACCAAGGACGCGCTGGCGCAGCGCCCCGCCGACATGTGGCGCTATCGCGAGCTGCTGCCGGTGCGCAAATGCCAGGACATCGTCAGCCTCGGCGAAGTGATGACGCCGCTGATTGGTCTGCCCAAGCTCGCCAGGAAGCTCGGCAGCGGCGAGATCATCGTCAAGGATGAGGGCCGGCTGCCGACCGGCTCGTTCAAGGCGCGCGGCCTCGTGATGGCGGTGTCGATGGGCAAGGCGCTCGGCATCAAGCACATGGCGATGCCGACCAACGGCAATGCCGGTGCTGCGCTCGCGGCCTACGCGACCTCCTGCGGCATCAAAACCACGATCTTCTGTCCGGCCGATACACCGGAGGTGAACGTCAGCGAGATCGAGCTGCAGGGCGCGACCGTCTACCGCGTCAACGGCCTGATCGACGATTGCGGCAAGATCGTCGGCGAGGGCAAGGCCAAGGTCGGCTGGTTCGATACGTCGACCCTGAAGGAGCCCTATCGCATCGAGGGCAAGAAGACGATGGGCCTGGAGCTCGCCGAGCAGCTCGGCTGGGACGTGCCCGACGTGATCTTCTATCCGACCGGCGGCGGCACCGGCCTGATCGGCATGTGGAAGGCGTTCGACGAATTGGAGAAGATCGGCTTCATCGGCTCGAAGCGCCCGCGCATGGTGGCGGTGCAGGCCTCCGGCTGCGCGCCGATGGTGCGCGCCTTCGAGCAGGGCGTCGAGCATGCGACGCGCTGGGAGGATGCTCACACCATCGCGTCCGGCATCCGTGTGCCCCAGGCGGTCGGTGATTTCCTTATCCTGCGCGCCGTCCGCGAGAGCAAAGGTTTCGCCATCGCGGTCGATGACGAGAAGATTTCATCTGCGCTCAGCGAAGTCGCGCGCGAGGAGGGGCTGCTGTTGTGCCCGGAAGGCGCGGCGACCTATGCCGCCTACAAGCAGAGCCTGGCCGACGGACGCGTGACGAAAAACGATCGCGTCATGCTGTTCAATTGCGCGACAGGACTTAAATATCCGCTGCCGCTGGTCACCCGGACGCTCGATCGTCACCAGCCGATCGACTTCGGGCAGTTCTAACTAACAAAACAGCACCGCGGCCTCGAGCACATGCTCCGGCGCAGACGCATTCGCGTCTGTGACCGGCGCGTGCGACACAAGGGAGGACGTGATGCGACGAGCTCTTTGCGCCGTGCTGTTTGCGTGCCTGGCTCTGGCGGTGCCAGCGCGCGCCGACACCTACCCCTCGCGCGCGATCACCGTGATCGTGCCGTTCGCCGCCGGCGGCCCATCGGATGCGATGATGCGCATCCTCGCCGAACACATGAAACGGACGCTCGGCCAGCCCGTGCTGGTCGAGAACGTGACCGGCGCGGGCGGCTCGATCGGCGTGGGACGCGCGGTGCGCTCGAAGCCCGACGGCTACACCGTGAGCTTCGGCCATCTCGGCACCCACGTCGCGAACGGCGCCGTCTACCGGCTTGGCTATGACCTCGAGGCCGATCTCGAGCCGGTCGTGCTGCTGCCGAGCAATCCGATGATCATCGTCAGCAGGAACAACATCCCGGCCAAAACGCTGCCGGAGTTTCTCGCCTGGGTGACGTCGCAGCCGAACCCCGTATCGGCCGGCACGGCGGGCAACGGCTCCGGCAGCCACATCGCAGGCCTCTATTTCGAGCAGGTCACCGGCCTCAAGCTGCAATACGTGCCCTATCGCGGCACGGGGCCGGCGATGAACGATCTCGTCGCCGGCCAGATCGATCTGATCGTCGACCAGACCTCCAACGCCATCAACCAGGTCCGCGCCGGCACGATCCGCGCCTACGCCGTCACGGACGCCAAGCGCCTCGATTCCGCGCCCGAGATCCCGACCACCGATGAAGCCGGCCTGCCGGGCTTCCACATGACCCTGTGGTCGGGACTCTGGCTCCCGAAGGGCGTCAGCAAGGAGATCGTCGACACGCTCAATGCGGCCGCGGTGGCTGCGCTGGATGAGCCGGATGTGAAAAATCAGTTGAAAAACCTGGGGTTGCAGATGCCGGCGGCGGACCAGCGCAGCCCGGCCGCCCTTGGAACCCTGCAGCGCGCCGAGATCCATAAATGGTGGCCGATGATCCGAGCCTCCGGGGTGGTGCCCGAGTAGCTTCCGCTCTCCATGTTAACCGAGGATGGTTGCGCCTCGGCCACGAATGTTGCGACGTCGCCACAGTTTACGAAGTTTTGGTAACAATCTCCGGCGCTCCGCAAACGCGCCGCTTTTTAGCCACACCTGGTCGTGAAATACTTTGATCAGAACATAACCAGTGCGTGTGAGGCTGCCGAAAATCCATTTCTAGGATTTTAGCGTTCTCCTCAGCACCGGGAGGCCAGAACAGCGATGGACGCGAAGACCGACATCAAGCGCAGGCTGCCCAGCCGTCATGTGACGGAAGGGCCCGAGCGTGCGCCGCATCGGTCCTACCTCTACGCGATGGGCCTGACCACGGCCCAGATCCATCAGCCCTTCGTCGGCGTCGCCTCGTGCTGGAACGAGGCCGCGCCCTGCAACATCGCGCTGATGCGGCAGGCCCAGGCGGTCAAGAAGGGCGTGGCGCATGCGGGCGGCACGCCGCGCGAATTCTGCACCATCACCGTGACCGACGGCATCGCGATGGGCCATGACGGCATGCGCTCGTCGCTGCCGTCGCGCGAGGCGATCGCCGATTCCGTCGAGCTGACGATTCGCGGCCATTCCTACGATGCGCTGGTCGGGCTCGCCGGCTGCGACAAATCGCTGCCGGGCATGATGATGGCGATGGTCCGGCTCAACGTGCCTTCGATCTTCATCTATGGCGGCTCGATTCTGCCGGGCAATTTTCGCGGCCAGCAGGTCACGGTGCAGGACATGTTCGAGGCCGTCGGCAAGCATTCGGTGGGTGCGATGTCGGACGAGGACCTCGACGAGCTCGAGCGCGTCGCCTGTCCATCCGCCGGCGCCTGCGGCGCCCAGTTCACGGCCAATACGATGGCGACGGTCTCCGAGGCGATCGGGCTGGCGCTGCCTTATTCGGCCGGCGCCCCGGCGCCTTACGAAATCCGCGATTCGTTCTGCATGACGGCTGGCGAACAGGTCATGGAGCTGATCGCCGCCAATATCCGCCCGCGCGACATCGTCACGCGAAAATCCCTGGAGAATGCCGCTGCGGTTGTGGCGGCGTCCGGCGGGTCGACCAATGCTGCGCTGCATCTACCTGCGATTGCACACGAGGCGGGCATCAAGTTCGACTTATTCGACGTCGCCGAAATCTTCAAAAAGACACCTTATATCGCGGATTTGAAGCCGGGTGGCCGCTATGTCGCCAAAGACATGTTCGAGGCTGGTGGCATTCCGCTCTTGATGAAGACGTTGCTCGACCATGGCTATTTGAACGGCGACTGCCTCACAGTCACCGGCCGGACGATCGCCGAAAACCTCAAAGGCGTGAAGTGGAATCCGCACCAGGACGTGGTGAGGCCGGCCGACCAGCCGATCACTGCAACCGGGGGTGTCGTCGGTCTGAAAGGCAATCTCGCGCCGGAGGGCGCGATCGTGAAAGTCGCGGGCATGTCGAACTTGAAATTCTCTGGGCCGGCCCGCTGCTTTGATCGGGAAGAGGACGCCTTTGACGCCGTCCAGAAGCGCACCTATCGCGAAGGCGAGGTGATCGTCATTCGCTACGAGGGGCCGCGCGGCGGTCCGGGCATGCGGGAAATGCTGCAGACGACGGCGGCGCTGACCGGGCAGGGCATGGGCGGCAAGATCGCGCTCATCACCGATGGCCGGTTCTCGGGCGCGACCCGCGGCTTCTGCATCGGCCACATCGGACCAGAGGCGGCGGTCGGCGGAACGATCGCTCTGGTCGAGGATGGCGACATCATCGAGATCGACGCCGAGGCGGGTATCCTTAACGTGAAGTTGAGCGATGCCGAGCTGGCGACACGCAAGACCAAGTGGACGCCGCGTGAGACGCATCACACGTCAGGTGCACTTTGGAAATATGCCCAGCAGGTGGGGCCGGCCGTGGCGGGCGCCGTGACTCACCCAGGTGGTGCGCAAGAGAAGTATTGCTATGCGGACATCTGATCGGATCATTTTCGCATTGATGCTGGGGGTTGCCCCGCTCGCGTTGCCGACGCCATCGTTCGCGTTCGATGGCGCTCCGGTCAACCAGGAGCCGGCGATCCCCGTGGCTGGAGCTCAGGCCGGCGCGCTGCGCAAGGCGTTGCCTGCGACCACGTCCTCCACGTCGCCCACGCAGTCGCTGACGGCGCTGCAATACGCGGCGGAGGAAGGTCACCCGGTTGCGCAGTTCAAGCTCGGCCGCATGTATGCGGCTGGCGATGGCGTTGCGCGGGATGACATGCGCGCCTTCGACTATTTCAGCCGCATCGCCAATGCGCATGCGGAGGACAGTCCGTCGGCGCCGCAGGCGCAGATCGTCGCCAATGCCTTTGTCGCGCTTGGCCGCTATTACCTGAGCGGCATCCCCAACACGAAGGTGAAGGCCGATCCGGATCGCGCGCGGGAGATGTTCTCCTATGCGGCGTCCTACTTCGGCAATGCCGACGCCCAATACGACCTGGCGCGGATGTACCTGAAGACGGCGGATGCCTCGCGCGACGACTTCCGCTATGGCGCGCGCTGGCTTGGCCTCGCCGCGCAGAAGGGCCAGCATCAGGCCCAGGCGCTGCTCGGCCAGATGCTGTTCAACGGCGACCGGCTGCCGCGCCAGCCGGCGCGCGGCCTGATGTGGCTCACCTTGGCGCGCGACAGCGCCGGTGCGGACGAAGCCTGGATCAAGGAGAGCTACAACCGCGCCTTCGCCAAGGCCTCCGACGATGACCGCGCCTCGGCGCTGCAGATGCTCGAAAGCTGGGTGCAGGGCAAGCGCGAGTAGCAGGAGCGCATCGCGTTCCCTCCGTTCGAGAGAGGGATTGAATGGTCATTCGCGATGCGACACCGGAAGACGCAACGGCGGCCTGCGAGATGCTGCGGGCATCCATCATCCAACTGTGCGTGGCTGATCACCGCGGCGATCCCGACATCCTTGGCCGCTGGCTCGCCAACAAGACGCCGGACAACGTCGCGACCTGGGCCGACGGGCAAGGCCGGTCGCTGTTGGTGGCGGTCGAGGAGGGGGCGATTCTCGCCGTCGGCGGGCTCGCGCACCCCGGCGAGATCACGGCCAACTACGTGTCGCCGCAGGCGCGCTTTCGTGGAATCAGTTCGGCGCTGTTGGCGGAGCTGGAGCGCCGGGCGATGGCACTGGGCGCCCGCGACGTCGCGCTGCTCAGCACCGAAACGGCGCACCGATTCTATCTTGCCCGCGGCTACGCCGATGTCGGCGTGCCCGCCGGCAAGTTCGGCACCGCGGCCTCCTATCCAATGAGCAAGACGCTCGCCACCGCGCCGTGAGTCGCGGGCCACGGTGAGACATCAAGGCCACGGTAGCGGCTGCCCAAGGAGTGGGCGATGACGCGCCGATGTTTTGACCAGCGTCAGGTTCCAGAACCAAAATCGGCGATCTTTGGTACACGAACGACCCCGATGACGCCAAAACGCGCTTGGCACGATTCGTGAGTGCAATTCCTCTGCAACAGCAGAGGCGGCACGTTTGCGCAGCGTTCGGATCGGCCTGATCATTCCTCAGCGCGGCTCGGCAGGGTTGTGGGCGCCCTCCGCCGAAGCCTGCGGGCGGCTGGCCGTGACCGAGCTGAACCAGGCCGCCGGCATCCGCCGCCGACAGGTCGAGCTGATCGTGATCGACGCCGGCGCGACCGCCGCCAGTGCGGGCCGGGCTGCGGTCGAGGCGGTCGACGAGCTCGCCGTCGACGGCCTCGTCGGCATGCTGCCGAGCTACGCGCGCGATCCTGTCGCGCAAGCCGCGCGCGGCCGCGTGCCGTTCGTCTACACGCCCCAGTTCGAAGGCCTGTCGGCGAACAGCGACGTGATGACCACGGGCGAGACCGCCGGCGAATTGCTGGGGCCGGCGGTGCAGTGGCTCTCGGAGGTCAAGCGCGCCAGGCGGTTCTTCCTCTGCGGCAACGACTACATCTGGCCGCGCTCGTCGCTGCAGATCGCCAAGCGGCTGATCGCGCGCTTCGGCGGCACGGTGACCGGCGAATGCTACGTGCCGGTCGGCGTCCACGATTTCGACGAGATGCTCGACCGCATCAAGACCACGCGCAGCGACGTGGTGCTGCCGGTCTTTCTCGGCTTCGACTGCATCGCCTTCAGCCGCGCCTTCTGCGCCGCCGGGCTCAGCCGCCACGTTCTGCGCTTCTCCTCGGCCTTCGACGAGACCATCGTCTATGGACTCGACAGCAGCGAGACCGAGAACGTCTACGTGGCGTCGAGCTATTTCGCCTCGCTGCGGTCGCGCAACAACGGCGCGTTCCTCGAGCGCTACTACACGGCATTCGGCGACAATCCGCCGCCGCCCAACGGCTACGGCGAATCCTGCTACGAGGGCATTCACGCGCTCGCCGCGCTGATCGAGCGCGCCGAGAGCTTCGACGCCCGCAACCTCAGGCGCTTCTACGGACGCACGCTGCAGCGGCGCACGGCGCGCGGCAACGAGGCGCAGCCGGTGGTTGGCGGACGCCACCCGATCCATCTCGCCGAGCTGGACGGCTACGACTTCGCGGTCGTCGCGTCGCGTTAGCGCAGGGCGCTTCCTAAAAACACTTGCCTTTTCAAATATTGTCATTTTAAATTTATAGCGGATCATGAACCGGCATCATCAACCCATGGGGACCTCTATGACTCTCTCCCGACGTCGTTTCCTGCAACGCTCGGCCATCGCGACATCGACATTGATCGCGGCACCCGCCGTGCTGCGCTCGGGTGCGCTCGCGGCCGAGAACCCGATCACGGTCGGCAGCCTGCACGACCAGTCCGGTCCCATCGGCACCTCCGGCACGCCGATGGTCTATGCGCTGCAGCTTGCTGTTGAGGAGATCAACGCCGCGGGCGGCCTGCTCGGACGGCCCTTGAAGGTGATCCACTACGACACCCAGTCCAACATCCAGATGTACTCGCAATACGCCCAGCAACTGGCGGTGAAGGACAAGGTCGACGTCGTTCACGGCGGAATCACCTCGGCCTCGCGCGAGGCGATCCGGCCGACCTTCGACCGCTTCAAGGTGCTGTATTTCTACAACACGTTGTACGAAGGCGGCGTCTGCGACCGCAACACCTTCTGCACCGGCACGACGCCGGCGCAGACGGTGGAGAAGCTTGTGCCGAGCGCGATGAAGAAGTCCGGCAAGAAGGCCTACATCATCGCGGCCGACTACAATTACGGTCAGATTACCGCGAAGTGGATGACCAAATACTGCAAGGACAATGGCGGCGAGATCCTCTCGACCGACTTTTTCCCGCTCGACGTCACCAATTTCGGCTCCACCATCTCGAAGATCCAGGCGGCCAAGCCCGACCTCATCCTGTCGGCGCTGGTCGGCGGCAACCACACGGCGTTCTACCGGCAGTGGACCGCGGCCGGCATGAAGGGGAAGATCCCGATCGCCTCGACCACCTTCGGCCTCGTCAACGAGCCCTCGACGCTCGATGCCGCCGAGAGCGACGCCATCATCGGCGCCTACGGCTATTTCGAGGAACTCACCACGCCGGCCTCCAAGAGCTTCGTCGAGAAGATCAAGAAGGCGCATCCGGATTCGCCTTATATCAGCGAGCTCGCCTCGTGCACCTATGAAGGCGTGATGCTGTGGGCCGAGGGCGTCAAGAAGGCCGGCAGCATCGATCGGATGAAGGTGATCGAGGCGCTCGAAAGCGGCCTCGTCTTCGATGGTCCGAGCGGCAAGGTCTCGCTGGACAAGCCGACGCATCACACGGTCCGCAATGCGTTCCTCGCCGAGGTGAAGGATCGCAAATGGTCGGTGCTGGAGACCTATACCGACGCCAAGCCAGCGGACACGGCTGGTGTCTGCGACCTCGTCAAGAACCCGAACGACGTCAAGCAGTACATCATCAATCTCTGACGCCTGCCGGGTCCCGCCGTCCGGCGGGGCCCGGTTTCACTGGACTGCCCTGAAAGACCTGACGCATGGCGATCTACGTCATCCTCGCGCTCGACGTCCTCAATGGAATCTCCTCGCTGTTCCTGCTGTGCCTGGGACTGGCGATCATCTTCGGCATGATGAAGATCATCAATCTCGCCCATGGCGAGTTCATCATGTTGGGGGCCTATGCGACGGTGATTTCGGCGAATGCCGGGGTGAACATCTGGATCGCGATGTTGATCATCGCGCCGTTGTTCGTCGGCATCGTCGGCCTCGTCATCGAGCGCTGCCTGATCCGCTTTCTCTACGGCCGCCTCGTCGATTCGATGCTCGCGACCTGGGGCCTCAGCCTCCTGATCATCGGGATCATCACGACGATCTACGGCAACACCCAGCAGGGCGTGCCGACGCCGCTCGGCGGCTTCTCGATCGGATCGTACCAGTCGAGCTACTACACGCTGTTCCTTGTGTTGATGGCGGCCGTCATGATGGCGATCATCTACGGCGTGATGCGCTACACCCGCTTCGGCCTGGTCGCCCGCGCGACGATGCAGAACCCGGCGATGGCGGCCACGCTCGGCGTCAATCCAGCCCGCGTCTACATGAGCACCTTCGCGCTCGGTGCGGCCGTGACGGGCCTCGCCGGCGGCCTGCTGGCGCCGGTGTCAGGCATCACCCCGGTGATGGGCGGTGCCTATGTCGCAAAAGCCTTCATGACCGTGGTCGGGGGCGGCGCGGCGATCCTCTCCGGCACGCTGTCCGCGGCAAGCCTGTTCGGCTCGGTCAACCAGATCGGCGCCTACGTCACCACGCCTGTCTATGGCGAGGTCATCGTCTTCACCACCGCGATCGTGCTGATCCGCTTGCTGCCGCAGGGCATCTCCGGGCGCTTCTTCAAGGGGAACCTGTGATGCCCAAGCAGTCCCGTCTTGCGGGCCAGATGGGTGCGATCGTCCTTGCCATCGTGGCGATTGCGATCGTGCCGAGCGTGATCGAGCTGTTCGCCCTGATGCAGCTGACGCTGTTTGCCGCGATGTCGGTGCTGGCGCTGAGCCTCGCCTTCATCTGGGGCTATGGCGGCATCCTGTCGTTCGGGCAGACCGCCTTCTTCGGCCTCGGCGGCTACGCCTATGCGATCGCAGCCATCAACTTCCAGGATTCGACGCCTGCAATCCTGCTGGCGATCGTGATCCCGGCGCTGTTCGCAGCGATCCTCGGCTACTTCATCTTCTTCGGCCGCATCTCCGACGTCTATCTCGGCGTCATCACGCTGACGGTCACGCTGATCCTGTTCAACTCGGTCAACTCGACCTCGGGCGACGCCTACAAGATCGGCAAGGCGCTGCTCGGCGGCTTCAACGGCATGCCGGCGGTGCCGACCTTCAACATGCCGTTCGATCCATCGACGGTGCTGTCGCCGGAGCAGTCGTGGTGGACCACCGCCGGCGTGCTGCTGGCCGTGTTCCTGATGTTGCGGCTGCTGCTAGCGTTGCCTGCGGGACGGGTCATCGTCGCCGTGCGCGAGAACGAGGTGCGGGCGTCGCTGCTCGGCTATGATCCGCGGCTCGTGAAGTGCCTCACCTTCATCCTCGGAGGCGCGATCGCGGGCCTTGCCGGCGCGCTCTACGTCAACTGGGGCGCCTTTGTCAGCCCCACCATCTTCAGTCTGTCGCTGTCGGCCGAGATCATCATCTGGATCACGGTCGGCGGTCTCGGCACCTTGCTCGGTCCGATCATCGGCTGCGTCGTGATCGAATACATCGTCGCCTATATCGGCTCGCAGCAGCTCTTGAACTCCAACCTCGTGCTCGGCGGCGTGCTGGTGATCTTCGTGCTGCTGCTGCCGAAGGGCATGGTGCCGACCGCCCGCGATCTTGTGATGCGGCTGATGCCGGACAGGAAGAAGACCGGCGGTCCCCCGATGCAGCCAGCGGCGGCGCCGCATCCCGCAGGAGCCGAATGACATGGCGGACCTGGTTCCTCTGCTCAAGGCCGAGCACCTGACGATGCGCTTCGGCGGCGTGGTCGCCAATGACGACATCACCTTCACGCTTCAGGAGATGGAGCTGCGCTGCCTGATCGGCCCGAACGGCGCCGGCAAGAGCACGTTCTTCAAGACGCTGACCGGACAACTGGTGCCGACGTCGGGCAGCATCGCATTCCGTGGCATGCCGATCGCGGGCAAGCTGTCGCACGAGATCGCGCGGATGGGGATCGGCATCAAGACCCAGGTCCCGAATGTGTTCAACGGCCTCTCGGTGCGCGAGAACATCTGGATGGCGGTGCGCCGCAAGGCGACGCCGCGCCAGCAGGGTCCGGCGGTCAATGCCGTGCTCGAGATGATCCGGCTGACCGACTACGCCGACAGCATCGTCGCCACCCTGTCGCACGGCCAGCGGCAATGGGTCGAGATCGGCATGGTGCTCGCCGCCGAGCCGGAGCTGATCCTGCTCGACGAGCCCGCCGCGGGGATGACCGACGAGGAGACCTTCCACACCGCGGCGATCATCCGCGAGATCAACCAGACCCGCGCCATTGTCGTGGTCGAGCACGACATGGAGTTCATCAAGCAGATCGCCAAGCGCGTGACCGTGTTCCACCAGGGCCGCGTGCTGGTCGAGGACACCGTCGACAAGGTGCTCGCCGACCAGCGCGTGCGCGACGTGTATCTCGGCAAGAAGGTGGCCGCATGAGCACGCTCCTCGAGGTCAAGGGGCTCAAATCCGGCTACGGCCGGATCCCGATCCTGTTCGGCATCGACATGACGGTGGCCGATGGCGAGTATCTCGGCATTCTCGGTCACAACGGCATGGGCAAGACCACCGCGCTGCGCACGCTGATGGGGCATCTGCCGACCACCGACGGCTCGGTCGTGTTCGCCGGCAAGACCATCACGCATCTGAAGCCGCATGAGCGCTCGCGGCTCGGCATCGGCCTTGTGCCCCAGGGCCGCGAGATCTTCCCGGACCTGTCGGTCATGGAAAATCTGCGCATGGGCCTCGCATCCGCGCCCAAGGAAGACCGCAGCGTCATCGATGCCGTGCTGCAGGATTTCCCGCGGCTGGTCCGGCTGCTCGATCGTCGCGGCGGCGCGCTGTCCGGCGGCGAGCAGCAACTGCTGGCGCTGGCGCGCTGCCTCTGCACCAAGCCGAGGCTGATCCTGCTGGACGAACCGACCGAGGGTATCCAGCCGTCGATCATCGAGGAGATCATCGAGACCCTGCTGGCGCTGAAGATGCGCTGGAAGATGTCTTTGATCGTGGTCGAGCAGAACCTCGAATTCATCACGTCGTTGTCGGATCGCATCCTGCACATCCAGAAGGGGCGCATCACCGAGGAGCTCGACCGTGAGACTCTGCTGGCCCGGGAAGGTCAGATGGTCCCGAGCTAGAATCTACCGGCGCGCTGCGCCGGCCCATTGAACTGACAATTTGCTGTCTCTGCCCAGCTTGTCCTCACAAGAAAGGATGACTCATGTCCATCAAACGCCCGAATGCCGAGGAAGTCGCCGATCTCGCCGCCAGCCTGCACATGAACATGACGGTCGAGGAGGCCGCCGAATATCTGTCGCTGATGGGCGGCATGTTCGATCAGTACGACATCATCGATGAGCTGCCGAACCCGCTGCCGCCGGTGAAATATCCGCGCACGCCCGGCGCCAAGCCGCCGGCGAAGGAGAACAAGTACAACGCCTGGGCGATCAAGACCGACGTCAAGGGCGCAGCGGGCGGCAAGCTCGCAGGCCGCACCGTGGTGCTGAAGGACAACGTCGCGCTCGCCGGCGTGCCGATGATGAACGGATCGACCACGCTCGAGGGTTTCATTCCCGCCGCCGATGCCACCATCGTCTCCCGCATCCTCGATGCCGGCGGCACCATCGTCGGCAAGGCGGTCTGCGAACACTTCTGCCTGTCCGGCGGCAGCCACACTTCCAATCCCGCGCCGGTGCACAATCCCTGGAAGATGGGCTATTCGGCCGGCGGCTCGTCCTCGGGTAGCGCCGCGCTGGTGGCGGCCGGCGAGGTCGACATGTCCATCGGCGGCGACCAGGGCGGCTCGATCCGCATCCCCGCGTCCTATTGCGGCATCTACGGCATGAAGGCGACCCACGGTCTCGTGCCCTACACCGGCGTGATGCCGATCGAGTCGACGATCGACCACACCGGCCCGATGACCAAGTCGGTTGCCGACAATGCGCTGCTGCTCGAAGTGCTGGCCGGCGCCGACGGGCTCGATCCCAGGCAATATGCGCCGAAGGTCTCCGCCTACACCGAGGCGCTCGGCAAGGGCGTCAAGGGCCTCAAGATCGGCGTGCTCAAGGAGGGCTTCAGCGCGCCGAACATGGAAGAGGGCGTCGTCAGCAAGGTCAAGGCCGGCGCCGAGCGCTTCGCCAAGCTGGGCGCCTCGGTGTCCGAGGTCTCGATCCCCGAGCACATGCATGCGCTGGCGGCGTGGAATCCGATCACGCTCGAAGGCTTCCTGGTGCAGATGATGCTCGGCAACGGCATGGGCTTCAACTGGAAGGGTCTCTACGACGTCGGCCTGCTCGATGCGCATTCCGGCTGGCGCACCCGCGCCGACGATCTGTCGGTGACGTTGAAGCTGACCATGCTGGTCGGGCAGTGGGGTCTCGAGCACTACCGCGGCCGCTACTACGCCAAGTCGCGCAACATCGCGATTCAGGCCAAGGCGGCCTATGACGCGATGTTCGGCTCCTATGATCTCCTGCTGATGCCGACCTTGCCCTGCGTTGCGACGCCGATCCCGGCCAAGGATGCGCCGCTCGCCGAGGTCGTGCAGCGCGCCTTCGAGATGACCGCGACGACCAGCCCGTTCGACGTGACAGGCCATCCGGCGATGACCTTGCCGTGCGGCTTGTCGGACGGCCTGCCGGTCGGCCTGATGCTGATCGGCAAGGACTATGGCGAGTCCACGATCTACCAGGCGGCGAGCGCGTTCGAGGCCGACGGCGACTGGAAGACGTTCTGATGATCACCATCACCGCGGTCATCAGGGCCAAGGCGGGACACGAGGCCACGATGCGCGATGCCCTCGTTGCGGTCGCGGCCCATGTCGCGGCCAACGAGCCGGAGACGATCGGGTTCTTCATCTCGCAGAGCGAGACCGAGCCCGGTCTGTTCACGACCTACGAGCGCTTCGCCGACAAGGCCGCGATGGACCGCCACAACGGCTCCGCCGCGGTGGCGACCTTCTTCGGCATCGCCAAGCCGATCCTCGACGGCGAGGTCATTCTCGTGACCTCGCAGGAGGTCTCGGCGACGCTGCGGTAGGGCGCGGAGGTACTTCAGCAAACAAATTGTCCTTCGAGACGCCCGCCTTGCGGCGGGCTCCTCAGGACGAGGGCGGTGGGTGTGGCGGGAGGAAACTCGCAGCGAAGCTAACGCACCGCGAAACTCTCAACCCTCATGGTGAGGAGCCCGCCACTTGGCGGGCGTCTCGAACCATGAGGCCCCAACGCCGAGAACTGACGAACAAAGAGGACCAACGCCGATGCTCCGTCTGCACGGCATCATTGGACGCGCCGACGACAAGGCCTATGCCCGGCAGTTGCACGCCCTGGAGCATCGCGGCGGCATCGAGCTGTTGTTCGTGCCGCCCGCCGATGCCGGCCGCAAGCGCTTCCGCCTGACCACTGATCGCGGCACCGATTGCGCGGTCAGCCTCGATCGCGACGAGGAGCTGATCGACGGCGCGCTGCTCTATCTGGACTCCGATCGCGCCATCATCGCCCGTTTCGGCGAGCAGAGGGTCTGGCACCTCGCGCCGCGCGATCCGGCCAGCGCGCTCAAGCTCGGCTGGCATGCCGGCAATCTGCATTGGCGGGTTCGCTTCGAAGACGATTGTCTCGTCGTGCTGCTCGATGCGCCGCTCGAGACCTATCGCGCCCGCATACAGCCGCTGCTCGAGTCCGGCGAGGTCGTGGAGCGCGATCATGTTTGATCGTGCCGAGGCGCTGGCGCTGCTGCAACTCGGCGACAGCGCGTTTCCAGCCGGCGGCTTCGCCTTCTCGTGGGGCATCGAGGGCCTCGCCGCCGACGGCCTGCTGTCGAACCGCGACGATCTCGATGGCGTCATCGCCGATCATCTGCAGCAGCGCTGGGCCAGCATGGACCGCATCCTGCTGCGCCGCGCTTGGCGCGCCTGCGACACCGCCGCCATCGCCACCGTCGATCGCCTTGCCGCGGCGACCACGCCGTCGGCCGAGATGCGCGACGGCTCGCGGCGCGCGGGCAGGGCGCTGCTCGGCGTCTGGGTCAAGCTCGCCGGTCCCTTGTCCGTGTCCTATCGCGCGTGCGTCTCGGCGGATGCCCGGCTCGGCCATCTCGCCGTCGTGCAAGCCATTGCCGGCCGTGATGCCGGTCTCGGCCTTGCCGCCGCCGAGCTCGTCTCCGGCTGGACGCTCATCACCGGTCTCGTCAGCGCCGCCGTGCGGCTCGGCCTGATCGGCCACATCGACTCCCAGCGCAGCCTCGCGCGCGCCCGCGCGCTGCTCTCCGATTTGCTGGCCGATACGCCCGACGATGACCCCATGCCGTCGAGCTTCACGCCCTTCATCGACATCGCCGTGTCGCGCGGTCCGCTGCGGCACGTGCGCATGTTCACGACCTGAGAGGTTGCGCCATGATGAACCTGTCGCCGACCGAGATGGATCGTCTCGTGATCTTCAACGCCGCGCAGATGGCGCGGCGCAACCGCTTGCTCGGCATCAGGCTCAGCCATCCCGAGGCCGTGGCCTACATCACCGACGAGGTGATGACCGCGGCGCGCCGCAATCTGCCCTATGCGGAGATCCGCGACATGGCGGGACGGCTGCTCACCACCGACGATGTCGAACCCGGCGTCGCCCAGATGATCCCGATGCTCTATGTCGAGCTGATGTTCGCCGAGGGCACCAAGGTGATGGCGCTGTTCGAGCCGATCCAGCCGGCGGAGGGCGCCGTCGCCGATGACATCGTGCCCGGCGAGATCATCGAAGGCTCCGGCGACATCGACATGTTCACTGCGCTGCCGGCGGTCACGCTCGACGTCGTCAACACCGGCGACCGCGACATCCAGGTGCGCAGCCACACCCATTTCTTCGAGGTCAATCGCGCGCTGTTGTTCGACCGCGCCGCCGCCTGGGGCATGAAGATCGATCGTCCGGCGGGACTCGGCGTCCGCTTCGAGCCTGGTGTCACCAAATCGGTACGCCTCGTGCCGATCACCGGCGACCGGATCGTGCGGGGCCAGGCCGGGCTCGTCAACGGCCCGCTCGATGCCGCCGGTGCGCGCGAGGCCGCGTTGAAGCTCGCGCAGTCGCGCGGCTATCTGGGAGCCTGACGACCATGGCCACGCTGACCCGCCGCGCCTATGCCGAACTGTACGGCCCGACCAAGGGCGATCTGATCCGGCTCGCCGACACCAGCCTGCTCGCCGAGATCGAGCACGACTACACGACCTACGGTCATGAGCTTTTGGTCGGCGCCGGCAAGAATTTGCGCGACGGCGAGGCCATCGCCGGCCACCGCACGTCGTCCCACAAGATCCTCGACGTCGTCGTCAAGAACGCCACCATCGTCGACGCCGTCGCCGGCATCGTGAAGGCCGACATCGGCATTCGCGACGGTCGCATCGTCGGCATCGGCAAGGCCGGCAACCCCGACGTGATGCCGGACGTGCATCCGGACATGGTGGTGGGACACACCACCGCGCCGATCGCCGGCGGCCCGTTCATCGTCACTGCGGGCGCGATCGAGAGCCACGCGCATCTGATCTCGCCGGAGCAGTCCGATCATGCGCTGGCCGGCGGCACCACGACCCTGGTTGGCAACGGCTCGGGGCCTGTGTTCGACGTCGGCAGCGGCTCGGGGCCGAACTTCGGCCATTTCCTCAAATCGATCGAGTTCTCGCCGCTGAACTACGCGCTGTTCGGCCGTGGCGGCTCCAATCCCGAAGCGGTCGAGGAGGCGGTCGCCGCCGGTGGCATGTCGGTCAAGATCCACGAGGATTTCGGCGCCGCGCCCGACGTGATCGACAAGAGCCTGATCGCGGCGGACCGCAACGATTTCGCCGTCCATCTGCATACCGACTCGATCAATGAATACGGCTTCTGCGAGGACACCATGGCGGCGGTCGATGGCCGCACCATCCACATGTACCACGTCGAGGGCGCCGGCGGCGGCCATGCGCCCGACCTGCTCAAGGTCGTGTCGTGGCCCAACGTGATCCCGTCCTCGACCAACCCGACCAATCCCTACACCTCCTATGGCATGGAGGAGGGCGTGCCGATGACGATGATCTGTCATCAGCTCAACTACAATGCGCCCGAGGACGTCATGTTCGGCGAGGCGCGGGTGCGGGCGCAGTCGATGGCGGCGGAGGATTTCCTCCACGACATGGGCGCGATCTCGATCTTCGGCACGGACACGCAGGGGATGGGCCGGCTCGCCGAGAACGTCGCCAAATGCTGGCAGCTCGCCAGCGTCATGAAGGACCGCATCGGCCGGCTGCCGGAGGAGGCGACTGATCGCGCCGACAATGAGCGAATCAAGCGCTACATCGCCAAGCTCACGATCAACCCGGCGATCGCCGTTGGCATCGATCACGTCGTCGGCTCGATCGAGGTCGGCAAGATGGCCGATCTCGTGCTGTGGCCGCGCGCCTCGTTCGGCCTCAAGCCCTATATGGTGATCAAGAACGGCTTTCCGGTGTGGGCGGCGATGGGCGATGGCAATGGCAGCCTCGGGCTGTCGGAGCCGATGATCCAGAAGCGGATGTGGGGCGCGCTCGGCGCGGCGCCCCAGCGGCTCGGCGTCAACTTCATGTCAAAGCTCGCGGTCGAGGCCGACATTCGCCGCAAGCTCGGGCTTGGACGTGAGACCGTGCAGATCAAGAACGTCCGCCGTTTGCGCAAGACCGACATGATCAGAAACGCGGCGATGCCGCATGTCGAGGTCGATCCGCAGACTTTCGAGGTGCGCGCCGACGGCAAGCTGCTGATGTGCCCGCCGGCCACCACGGTGCCGCTCGCCAGAAGGTTCATGCTGCGATGAGCCGTCTCGCTCTCACGCGCGTCGATCAGCCGATGACCGCCGCGCGCGTCGGTATCGGCGGCCCGGTCGGCTCCGGCAAGACCGCCCTGGTCGAACGCCTGATCCCGGCTTTGCAGGCGCGCGGCATCGACATCGCGGTCATCACCAACGATCTCGTCACCGCCGAGGATGCCGAGCGCGTCCGCCGCTCCGGCCTGATCGATCCCGAACGAGTCTCGGCGGTCGAGGCCGGCGCCTGTCCGCACACCGTGATCCGCGAGGACCCGACGCTCAACATCGAGGCCGCCGACGAATTGGAGCGGCGCTTTCCCGGCGTCGAGCTGATCCTGCTGGAGAGCGGCGGCGACAACCTCGCTTCGACGTTCTCGCGCGACCTCACCGATTTCTGGATGTTCGTGATCGACGTCGCCGGCGGCGACGACATCCCGCGCAAGCGCGGTCCCGGCGTGATCCGCGCCGATCTGCTCGTCATCAACAAGGTCGATCTCGCCCCTCATGTCGGCGTCGATCTCGCCCGCATGCAGCGCGAGGCCACCGATGTGCGCGGCGGCCGGCCGGTGCTCTTGACCAACTGCCGGCGCGGCGAGGGCGTTGAAGCGATCGTCGACCTGCTCGAGCGCGAGGTGCTGTTCCGCACGTGACCGATGGCGTTCCCATAGAGCAGCCGCGGCTTGACCTGAGCTTCGTCCGGCGCGGCGGCCGCACCGTGATCGACCGCCGGCTGTTCGCCTGGCCGTTCGTGCTGACGCGCAGCTTCCACACCGACCCGGCGCGGCCCGATCTCCTCAGCGTGATTCTGCAGACCGGCAGTGGCGCGGTGCATGGCGAGGACCGGCTGACGCAACGGTTCACGCTTGGCCCGGGTGCGGCGGCCTGCGTGACGACGCAGGGCGCAACGTCAGTGTATCGCGCCGAGCCGGGCGTGCGGGCGGTGGAGCAGGTGTTGCTGCGCGTCGCGGCCGGCGCGTCGCTCGACTACCGACCCGAGCCGCGCATCCTGTTTCCCGAGGCGGCCTTGTGCCAAGTGCTCGACCTGGACTGCGCCGCCGATGCATCGGCGCTCGTGACCGACGCCTTCACGATGCATGACCCGGACGGGCAGGGGCGCTTGTTCCGCGAGCTCGACTCCACGCTCGTCGTGCGCCGGACGGGCGAGGAGCCGCTCCTGATCGACCGCATGCAGCTGTGCGATCCTGATGTCGCCGTCTTCAAGGGCCATCGCGCGTTCGGCTCGGCCGTGCTGATGCTGCCCCCGACGCACGATCTCACCGCGCTCCGCCGGCGTCTCGCCGATGCGCTGTCCTGCATCGGCGCCCTCTACGCTGCGGCGAGCCTGCTGCCGGATAGCGCCGGTCTCGGCGTGCGCCTCGCCGGCCGCGAGATGCGCCAGCTGCGCACCGGATTCGACGCGATCGCCGCGATCTATCGCGAGGCGGCGGCTCAGGCCCCGAGCGCGCTGGCGACGGCTCGGCCGACCGCCGCGTGAACCGCGTTGCGCTTGTCGTCGCTGGCCTTGGTCTCCGTGAGATAGCTCGTCACGATCACCGGCGCGCGTCCCGTCGGCCAGATCACCGCGACATCGTTGCTGCTGCCGCGCTCGCCGGAACCGGTCTTGTCGCCGACGCGCCATGACGCGGGCAGGCCGGCGCGCAACTTGGCGGCGCCCGTCTTGCAGCCGGTCAGCCAGCCGTTCAGGACATCGCGCGACGCGGCCGACAACGCGTTGCCGGTCGTCAGCTTCGCCAAGGTCTGCGCCATCGCCGCCGGCGTCGTGGTGTCCCTGGGATCGCCCGGCACGCTTTCATTGAGCTCGGGCTCGATGCGGTCGAGCCGGGTGATGGCGTCGCCGAAGCCGCGGATGGCGCGGGTCAGTCCGGTCGGACCGCCGAGCGACGCCAGCAGCAGGTTCGCCGCCGTGTTGTCGCTGAGCGTCACGGTCGCCTCGCACAATTCACCGACCGACAGGCCCGACGTCCCCACATAGGCCTTGGTCACCGGCGCATAGGACAGGATGTCTCCTTGCGCGATCGGAATGCGGCGCGCGCAGCTGCTCGGCGCCGGCATCGACCTTGGTCAGGATCGCGGCCGCCAGCACCGCCTTGAAGGTGCTGCACATCGGGAACCGCTCGTCGAGCCGGTGGCCGTTGAGCGCGCCGCTCGCGGTGTCCAGCAGCGCCACGCCGAGCCGCCCGCCGCCGTCAGCCTCGATGCCCGCAATTGTCTCTTGGAGGTCGGCTGCGAGCGCGGGCTTCACCAGCAGGGGCACGAGCGCGAGCGGAAACAATTGCCGCCGTGAGTAACGCATCACGGGAACCGTCCTTGAACTCTACGCCGTCTCGAGATCGAAATCGGCCCATACCGGCACGTGGTCGGACGGCTTCTCCCAGGCGCGGACATAACTGTCGATGCCGACCTCGACCAGCCGGTCGCTGGCCTGCGGCGACAGCAGCAGATGATCGATTCGGATCCCCATGTTCTTCTGCCAGGCGCCCGCCTGATAGTCCCAGAACGTGTATCGCCCGGGCGCATCGGTCACCGCGCGCAGCGCGTCCGTGAGCCCGAGGCCGAGCAGCGCCTGGAAGCTCTCGCGCGTCTGCGGGCGGAACAGCGCGTCCTCGACCCAGGCTTCCGGATTGGAGACATCGGCCGCCGTGGGGATGACGTTGAAGTCGCCTGCGAGGATCAGCGGCTCCTCGGTCTTCAGCCGTTCACGCGCATAGTCACGAAGCCGCGACATCCATTTGAGCTTGTAGGGATATTTTTCCGTGTTCGGCGGATTGCCGTTGGGCAGATAGAGGCAGGCGATGCGGACGACGCCGTGCTTCAGGCTGACCACGCCTTCCAGGAAGCGCGCATGCACATCCTCGGCATCCCCATCGAGCCCGGACTTGGTCTCGTCGAACGGCAGCTTCGACAACAGCGCCACGCCGTTGAAGGTCTTCTGGCCGTGCGTCACGACGTTGTAGCCGAGCGCCTCGATCTCCAGCCTGGGGAATGCGTCATCGGTGCACTTGATCTCCTGCAGGCAGACGATGTCCGGCGCGCACTCCTTCAACCAGGTGAGGAGGTGATCGATCCGCTGCCGGACCGAATTGACGTTCCAGGTGGCGATGCGCATGGCCTGAGGTTCCCGGGGGAAGGAGAAACGGCCTCGGTTAGATCAAGCCGCGACCACCCCGGTCAAGGCGAATGGCGTGGAATCACAGGCTGAACGAGCGCCGCTAGCCGACGACGCGCGCAACTCCTGTGGACCACCGGCCGCAGGGCTGGCGCCTGCGGTGCCGATCCATTTGACGGCGAGGCGGGGTGGGCGGTAAAATTTAGGTTCGATCGTCACGTGGCCGCGCTCCGGTCATCCTGGAGCCGCCACAGCGGGGGGCATCGACCCCGGACCGATCGGCGGTTGAGCCTCACGACTGTGCCGGACCCGCAGTCTTCAATGTGACGATGTTTGGCTCACTAAGTCGTCCCGGCGAACCGCATCAGACTTCCGTCGACTGGTGGGGTGGGCAAAAGGCGCGCAGCGCCGTGCCCACCGCGCCACGCGGTCAAATGCTCCATCCCTCCGCCGGATACGCCGGCGCATCGCCCGGCAAGATCTCCGCACCCAAGCCGTTGCGGAAGCGGCTGGCGTAGAACGCGAGCGGCAGGCCGTCCCTGTGCCGGCACCAGCGGACCTCGCCGATGAACAGCGTGTGGTCAGCGATCTCGACCGTGCTGACGACCTCGCAGCCGAACTGCGCGATGGCCTGCGGCAGCAGGAAGAACCCGTCGCGCGCGTCAAGCGCTGGTGCTCGTTGGGCCAGCGGGGTGCCGGCGAAATGCCGGCAGATCGCGACGGCGTCGGCCGCGAGCACATTGACCGCATAGCGGCGCGTCTCGCTCACCGCCTGCCACGTCCGGCCGCGCTTCAGCGACACCAGCACCGTCGGAGGCTGCATCGAGACCGTGGTGAAGCTGTTGGCGGTCATGCCGACCGCCGCGCCGTCGTCACCGCTGCTGGTCACCACGGTCACACCGGTCGAGAACCGCGACGCGGCCGCGCGAAAACTGGCCGGGTCCGGCTGATGGCTCATCGGCTTCTCTCCGCCATCACGCTGCAAGCTTTGCTCGGTCATCGATCCAGGCATGAATCCGCCGCTCGCTCGCCAGCCGGTCCCATTGCCGCTCCGGATAGTTGAAATTGTCGGTGAACTCGTCGCAGAGCCCGCGATCCTGCGCCATGGTGAAGATCAGCCGCCCCATCGCCTCCGAGGGCGGCTGTAGCATCAGGTTGGTCCAGCGCGCGGCGGCGAGCACGCGGTTCTCGCGCGCGCGATCGACCGTCTCGACGAAGCGGTCGTCGAACGCCACCGCCTCGGTGATCGCCTTGCCAAGCTCGAACGCGGCATAGGAGGCCATGTTGGCACCCTGGCCCATCATCGGATCGACCACGGAATGCACGTCGCCGAGCGCGATCGCGATCTTGCCGTCGTCGAAGCTGACCGAGGAGCGCCGCACGGTCGGCACCACGGCGCCCTGCAAGAGGTCCAGCGGCTGCAGATCGAAGCGGTGCGTGTCGATCCGGTTGTAGGTGTGCGGATGGTGCTTCTCCAGCTTGTCGAGCAGCATCCGCCGGAAGCCCGAGGGATCGGCGTCGTAGTTGAGCGACACCAGCTCGGCCATGTCGCCGCCGGGAATGTTCTCCATCAGCAGCGCCGTCTTCATGCCGCCGAAGGTGAGCGTCGGGATCACGATCATCTCGCCATGCCCCGGCGAGACCGACAGCGTCACGCCGCGCGGATCGTCGCCGTCGGGGCTGCCGTGGTCGACACCGTCATAGAGGCCGACGCAGAGCAGGCGCTGCGGCTGGTTGTAGGGCGACAGCTCCGGCCGGTGGCTGAACATCCGCCCCAGCGCGCCCTTGCCGGTCGACACCACCAGCAGGTCGAAGCGCGCCACCAGCGCCGGAATGTCGTCGTCCTGAATGCTGGCATATTCGATCGCGCCGCCGCGATTCTCGAAATCCTTCATCAGCGCCGGCAAATAGATCCGATAGTCGACGGCCCGGCTCGGCTGCTTGAACGCGCCGCGGAAGAGCAGGGGGCTGCCCGGAAAATTGAAGAAGTGATCGTGGTGGTGATAGACGACATCAGGATCGTCCCAATGATTCACGCCGAGCTCGTTCTCGCGTGCGACCGTGACGCCGTGGTGCGCCACCGTGTTCATGAGCCGCGTTGCAGCATACTGCTCGGGCTCGCGGTCGGTCAGGACCGTCGCCCGGACGCCATGCTTTTGCAGATAGAGCGCGAGATGCAGCCCGCCGATGCCGGCTCCGACAATGCCAATCGACTTCTCCATGGTCTCCCTCCGTTTCATTTTTTGAGAGGCTAGACCAGGCCGCCTCCTGACGTATACGGAATGAGGAGAATAAAACTCATTCCGGGGAGGAATGGATGGACCGGATCGACGCGCTGCAGACCTTCATCCGCGTCATGGAGGCCGGCAGCTTCACCCAGGCCGCGGCCGATCTCGGCTTGGGACAACCGGCGATCACCAAGCGCATCGCGCTCTTGGAGGCGCAGTTCGGCTGCCGCCTGTTCGTCCGCACCACGCGCAAGCTGCGTCCGACCACCGAGGCCGATCGCGTCCTCAAGCTCGCCAAGGACATCGTCACCTTGTTCGAGAGCGCGGGCATGCCGTCGCCGAAGCGCGTCGGCGCGCCCTCGGGCACCTTGCGGATGACGGTGCCGACCTCGTTCGGCCGCTATTTCTTCAGCGACGTCTTCGCCGAATATAGCCGCCGTTATCCCGAGGTGCGGCTCGACATCCGGTTCACCGAGCAGTTCGTTGACCTCGTCGAAACCGGAACCGAGCTCGCCGTCCGCATTGGCGTGCTCAGCTCGAGCTCGCTGGTCGCGCGCCGCGTCGGCACCGTGAAGCGGCTACTGGTCGCGGCGCCCACGCTGCTCGCCCGGCACCGTCAGCCGCGGCTGCCGAACGATCTGCGCGAGCTCCCCTGCGTGACCTATTCGCGGTTGTCGCCAAAGAACGAATGGAGCTTCGAGTCCGAGACCGGCCGCCACGTCGTCGGCATCATGCCATCGCTCACGTGCGACGACGCCGACATCATGACCCTGGCCGCGCTGGAAGGGCTCGGCGCTGCCGTGCTGCCGGACTGGTGCGCGGTGGAGCATATCGCGTCGGGCAAGCTGATCCACTTGCTGCCCGACTACGACGTCCCGTCGCTGCCGCTGCACGTCGTCTATCCCGATCCGCAATGGATGTCGCATAGGGCGCGTCTGTTTCGCGACCTGATCATCGAGCGCGCCGATGTGTTCGCGATCAATGCGCCGCAATGAGAGAATCGTAGGGTGGGCAAAGGCGCACAGCGACGCGCCAGCGTCGCGAGCACCGTGCCCACCGTTCCACAACATGATCGCGATGGTGGGTACGCGCCGCCTTCGGCGCCGCTTTGCCCACCCTACGTTTGCGCCGTCAATTGCGAGCGAAGCGAAGTAATCCATAGTTCCTGGGTCGCCCTGGGTTGCTTCGCTTCGCTCGCAATGACGATCATGCTATGGCTCTGTCTCAAGTGATCACTACGAATTGCGACGCGAGGAAACGACAATGCGACTGGCCGTGATTTCCGATGTGCATGGCAATCTTCCGGCACTGGAGGCCGTGCTCGCCGACATCGCGACCCGCAGCGTCGATGCCACCGTCAATCTCGGCGACTGCGTCACGAGCCCGCTATGGCCGCAGGAAACCTTCGAGCTGCTGCAGTCGCTGGCGCTGCCGACGGTGCGCGGCAATCATGACCGCTGGATCGAGGAATGGCCGGAGGAGAAGCTGTCGCCGGCCGGCCGCTTCGCCCGTGCGGCGCTCACGCCTGAGCAGCGACGCCAGTTGCATGCCTTGCCGGCGCGGATCGCGTTGGAGCAGGGCATTCTTGCCGTCCACGGCACGCCGGATGACGACAGCACCTGCCTCCTCGAAGAGATGCTCGACGACGGCCGCTACGTCTCGGCGCGTCGCGACGTGCTGGCCGCGCGTCTCGTCAATCTCGGCGGCGCCACGCTGGTGCTGTGTGGCCACAGCCATCGGCAGGCGATGGTGCAGGTGCCGCGCGGTCCCCTGGTGGTCAATCCCGGCAGCGTCGGCTGCCCCGTATTCGGCGACATCCCCGTCGCTGCCCAGCTCGAATATCGCTCGCCGCACGCGCGCTATGCCGTTCTGACGGAGCGGCGCGGACATTGGCAGGCGGAGTTGTTCGCGCTCACCTACGACTGGGATCGCGCCGCGGCGCGCGCCATGGAGAACGGGTTTCCGCGTTGGGCCAGCGCCTACGCATCCGGCGCGGTGATCTGAGCGATTGGTCAGAGCGCGGCGCGACATTGCGCCGTCGCGGGTGCCCGTCGGGCAAATCAGTGGCGCGGCCTTGTGTATTTTCCGAGCGTCAGCCGGTGCGGCCGGCGTCGAATCCGTCTGCGCGCAGAAAGGATTTTCGTCAGTCGCTTCAAGCTGATTTGCCCTGTCCAGTCCCGCGTCGAAAAATTTCGTTGTTTCTTTTTATCAGAAATCATGCTTCGTTCAGGTCGTCCCGCCCCGGCACGAGGGGCGTATCGCGATCGTCACGACACGCGGGGTGGGATGCGACGGGCGCTGTGGACTGCAGCACGGATGATGCCGTGCGGACGAACAGTCCTGGCGCACGCCGAAATCGCATGGTCCTGGTCTCCCGATGCTGAGGCCAAGCCGGTGGGGACGATGATCCGCCGGTCACGGGGGCAATCAAGCCGGTCCCCGGGGAGAGTGCGTATAAGGCGTAGAGCCGTCGCGCAGGGAATGCCGGTTGACCGGCTGGACCTGTGGTGACTGCCGCCTGCTTTTTTCTGCAGGCGGGCCATGGGTTGCGGCCAGCACCCGGCATTCCCTGCGCCCTCGACCTCAACGAGGGTGAAATCGACGATCATGACTCGGGCATATCGTGCCGCGAGAACGACGAGTTGCATCCAGCCCTGTCAGCGCGCGCGTTCGGAGCTTCCGTAATTCTACGGGCGGGACAATTAACGCGGCTGAAGCAGCCGGTCAGGCATGGCAAGGGATCACAAGGAAGGTTCTGCGCGCTCATGAATTGGCCTGGGGATCCCACGCGCTCGAAGCGAACGGCCGGTGGCAGCCCGCTGGGTGCCTTCTTCCTTTGGATCGGCGGCTTCGGCGCCATCGAAGGTCTCGACGATGAAGCGCTGACCGAGCGCGATCGCCGGCGCATCCGGGCGCAGCAGGTCGATGCCGTCGCGCGCCTCGTCCCCGTGACCATCGGCATCAATTTCGCCAACGCGGCGATCATTCTCGGCGTGTTCTGGAACACCGTCTCCAATCTCTTCCTCATCGCGTGGGGCGCCGCGATCGCCGTGGCCGGCGGCATGGCGCTGCGCGGCTGGTGGCGCGCGCGCAAGTCGCGGCCGCAGGAGGCGTCCGAACGCGCCATCTCCCGGATGACGCTGCAGGCGTTTTTCTTGGCGACCATCTGGGGATCGCTGCCGCTGATCGTGATGCCGCAGGTCGATCCGCATCTGCAGATCATCGTGGGCTCGCTGATGACCGGGATGATCTCCGGTGGCGCGTTCGCGATGTCGAGCGTGCCGCGGGCCGGCCTCGCCTACACCTGGACCCTGATGCTCGCCTCGGTGGGGTCGCTGTTTCTGTGCGGCGGCGCGACCTATCTCGTGCTCGTCGTGTTCCTGCTGCTCTACACCTCGTTCATGGTGCGTCACCTGGTGTCGCACGGCAACGTGTTCCTGGAGAACCTGAAGGCGCAGATCCGGCATGAGCGCCAGAACGAGACGATCTCGCTGCTGCTGAAGGAATTCCAGGAGAACGCCGCGAGCTGGCTGTGGCAGACCGATGCCGAGGGCCGTCTGATCGACGCGCCGCAGCGCTTCGCCGACGTGGCGCAGCTTCCGCTCGATCAGCTCAAGGGCGAGCGGCTGATCGATACGCTGAAATATCTCTGCCCGACGGATACGGCGACGCTTTCGACTCTCGCCGACCGCATGGCAAAGCGGCTGTCGATCCCGGAGATCCTGATCCATGTCGTGGTCGCGGGCGGCGAGCGCCGCCGCTGGGCGCTGACGGCGCGGCCGGCGCGCGACCATGAGGGCAAGTTCGCGGGCTATCGCGGCTTCGGCCGCGACGTCACCGAGCGCTGGCGGGCCGAGCAGGCGGAGGCCGAGAGCCGTGCCAAGTCCGACTTCCTGGCGATGATGAGCCACGAGATCCGCACGCCCATGAACGGCGTGCTCGGGCTCGCCTCGACCCTGCTGGAGACAAAGCTCGACGATGAGCAGCGCCACGCGGTCATGACGATCCGCGAGTCCGGCGACAATCTGCAGCGCATCCTCAACGACATCCTCGATCTGTCCAAGCTCAATGCCGGCAAGCTCGAATTCGAGACGGTGGATTTTTCGCCGGCAGCCCTGGTCGAGGCGGTCACCGCCATCATGGGGGTCAACGCGAAATCGAAGAGCCTGCTGGTCAACGCGGACATCGATCCGAAGCTGCCGCCGGCTCTGAAGGGCGACGTGGCGCGCATTCGCCAGGTCCTGATCAATCTTGCATCGAACGCGGTGAAGTTCACCGAGCGCGGCGGCGTCACCATTGCCGTAGCCTGCCGCACGCGGGACGATCACAAGGCGACGATCGAGTGGCGCGTCTCCGACACCGGCATGGGCATTCCCGCCGATCGCGTCGGCAAGCTGTTCACGGATTTCGCCCAGGCCGATGCGTCGATCAATCGCCGCTTCGGCGGCACCGGGCTGGGGCTCGCGATCTCCCGGCGCATCATCGAGCAGATGGGCGGATCGATTGCGGTGTCGTCGGTACAGGGCGAAGGCTCGACCTTCCGCTTCAGCCTGACCCTGCCGTGGAGCGACAAGCAGGTGTCCGATCAGCGCGGCGACCGCGTCGGCGCCGGTGACCTCAAGGCGCGGATCGAAGCGCTTGGCCGTCCGTTGCGCGTCCTGATCGCCGAGGACGACGCCACCAACCGCATGGTGGTGTCGAAGATGCTGCAGGAGTTCGCGGTCGACAAATGCATCGTTCCGGATGGCTTGCAGGCGGTGAAGGCGGCGGACGAACAGGAATTCGATCTGGTGCTGATGGACGTCCGCATGCCCGAGATGGATGGCATCACCGCGACCCGGACCATCCGGGCGAGGGGCGGGCGGCTCGCCGAGCTCCCGATCATCGCGCTCACGGCCAACGCCTTCCCGGACGACATCAAGCAGTGCCGCGAGGCCGGCATGACCGACTTTCTGGCCAAGCCGTTGCGCAAGCCGGCCATGGTGGCGGCGATGCTGAAGGCAATCGGAACGCCCGCACCGAGCCTTGAAGGGCCAACGCTTGCGCCGTCCGACAGCCCTGCCGTTACCGCGGAGGTCTGACCGATACGACGGAGGCTAGACCGAGAAGCTGGTGCCGCAGCCGCAGGAGGCGGTGGCGTTGGGATTATTGACCCGGAACGAGGCGCCCATCAGGTCGTCGACGAAATCGACCTCCGAGCCGGCGAGGAACGGCACCGAGGCCGGATCGACCAGCACCACCGCGCGATCGCGCTCGATGACGAGATCGTCGTCCGCCTTGGCGCGGTCGATGTCGAACTTGTACTGGAAGCCGGAGCAGCCACCGCCTTCGACCGAGATGCGCAGCATCGCGCCGGCGCTCTCCTTGCCGAGGATCTCTCCGATGCGGCGGGCGGCGCGTTCGCTGATGGTGACGGGGCCGGTCGAGGCATCAGTCATGGCAATGGGTCTCCGGGAGGCGCGTCATGCCCTATTCATTTGGTGCCGGGCACTCCCCATAGTTAAGTGGGCTCCGTCGAGGAATCAAATCGCAAAAGGAACAATCGCCCGTGTCGGTCGGAATGGCTGCCCCCCGCGCTCCCTATTCCTGCGATCCCGATCGCAGCCGGGGCCGCCTGTTCGCCGAGCCGCCGTCCCGCACCCGCAGCCCCTTTCGCCGCGATTGCGACCGCGTGATCCATTCGACCGCCTTCCGACGGCTCAAGCACAAGACCCAGGTGTTCGTCTTCCACGAAGGCGACCACTACCGCACCCGTCTGACCCATTCTTTGGAAGTCGCCCAGATCGCCCGCGCGCTCGCCCGCCAGTTCGGCCTCGACGAGGACCTGACGGAGACGCTGGCCCTGGCGCATGATCTCGGCCACCCGCCGTTCGGCCATGCCGGCGAGCGCGCCCTGAACCGCTGCATGGCGGACCATGGCGGCTTCGACCACAATGCCCAGACATTGCGCATCGTCACGTCGTTCGAGCAGCGCTACCCGGATTTCGACGGTCTCAACCTGACCTGGGAATCGCTCGAGGGCATCGTCAAGCACAACGGGCCGTTGCAGGCGCCGATCCCGCCGGGAATTACCGAGTTCAACGCCCGGTTCGACCTGGAGCTGTGGAGCTACGCCTCGCTGGAGGCCCAGGTCGCGGCGCTCGCGGACGACATCGCCTATGACGCCCACGATATCGACGACGGGCTGCGGGCCGGCCTGTTCACGGTCGACGACCTCAAGGAGATTCCGCTGCTGGCCGCGATGATCGCCGAGATCGACCGCCAATATCCGGCGCTCGATCCGATCCGGCGCGGCGCCGAGCTGGTGCGCGAGCTGATCTCCTACCTGATCGCAGCCGTGGCGGCCGAGGCCGAGCGCCGGATCGCGCGGGCACAGCCGATGTCGCCTCACGACATCAGGCGGCACAGCGGGCCGCTGGTGGCATTTCCGGCCGATGTGGCCGAGCATGAGGCGACCATCAAGGGGTTTCTCTGGCAGCGGATGTACCGCCATGAGCGGGTGATGCGGGTGATGCGCGACGCAGAGCGCATCGTCGCCGACCTGTATGGCCGCTACCATGAGGACGGTTCGACGCTGCCCGCAGGCTGGCTGGACGGTTGCGAGGGCGAGGGCGATCGGGCTCGCCGCATCGGCCACTTTATCGCCGGAATGACGGACCGTTTCGCCTTAACGGAGCACCACCGGCTTTTTGACTCGACTCCGGATTTGCGTTAGGCGGCGGCATGGTCGAACAAGCTTCCACCCCTTACCTTTTTGCCGACATGCTCGCGCGTGTCCACGCCATCTGCGCCGCGCTCGCCAAGGATGGCGGCTGGCCCGAGGGCATCGATTTTTCGCGCGTGGTGGTCGAGCCGCCGCGCGATCCGAGTCACGGCGACATGGCCACCAATGCGGCGATGGTGCTCGCCAAGGAGGCGAAGGCCAAGCCGCGCGATCTCGCCGAGCAGATCGCCGAGCGGCTGCGGGCCGACGAACTCGTCGCCAAGGTCGACGTCGCCGGTCCCGGCTTTATCAATCTGACGCTTCAGCCGGTGGTCTGGGCGCAAGCGCTCGGCACGATCCTGCGCGAAGGCGCTGCCTACGGCTGCGTCGCGCCGGTGCCCGGCGCGCCGAAGGTGAACGTCGAGTACGTGTCGGCCAATCCGACCGGGCCGATGCATGTCGGACACTGCCGCGGCGCCGTGTTCGGCGATGCGCTATGCAGCCTGCTGCAGTTCGCCGGGCGCGACGTCACGCGCGAGTACTACATCAACGACGCCGGCGCGCAGGTCGACGTGCTCGCGCGCTCCGCCTTCCTCCGATATCGCGAGGCGCTCGGCGAGGATATCGGCGCGATTCCGGATGGGCTCTATCCCGGCGACTATCTCAAGCCGGTCGGGCAGGCGCTCGCGAGCGAGTACGGCGACAAGCTCAAGGCGCTCGCTGAGACCGAGTGGCTGCCGATCGTACGCGACAAGGCGATCGCGATGATGATGGCCGAGATCAAGGACGATCTCGCCGCGTTGAACATCCGTCATGACGTGTTCTTTTCGGAGCGCTCGCTGATTGCAGGTAGCACCAACAAGGTTGCCGACACGATCGAGTTCCTGCGCGAGCGGGGCGACGTGTATGAAGGCCGTCTGCCGCCGCCAAAGGGCGCGCCGGTGGAGGATTGGGAGGATCGCGAGCAGCTCCTGTTCCGCGCCACCGCCTATGGCGATGACGTCGATCGTCCACTGATCAAGTCGGACGGCAGCTACACCTATTTCGCCTCCGACATTGCCAACCACCGGCACAAGTTCGAGCGCGGCTTCGCTGACCTGATCGACGTATTCGGCGCTGATCACGGCGGCTACATCAAGCGCATGCAGGCGGCGGTGAAGGCCGTCACGGCTGCGCAGGCAGTGCTCGACGTCAAGGTCGTGCAGCTCGTCAAGCTGTTGCGCAATGGCGAGCCGGTGAAGATGTCGAAGCGCTCCGGCGACTTCGTCACCTTGCGGGAAGTTGTTGATGAAGTGGGGCGCGATGCGGTCCGTTTCATGATGCTCTACCGCAAGAACGACGCCGTGCTCGATTTCGACCTTGCCAAGGTGATCGAGCAGTCGCGCGACAATCCCGTGTTCTACGTCCAGTACGGCCACGCGCGAGGGCATTCGATCTTCCGCAATGCCCGGGAAGGCCTGCCCGAATTGCCGGAGGCGGAGGGCGCGCGACTCGCGTTCCTGGCGCAGGCGAATCTCGAAAAACTATCCGACCCGGCTGAACACGACCTCTTGAAACGGCTGGCACTGTACCCACGTACGGTTGAGAGCGCGGCCGTAGCGCATGAGCCGCACCGGATCGCCTTCTACCTATATGAACTTGCAAGCGAATTTCACGCCCTCTGGACGCGGGGGCGGGATTTGCCCTATTTACGCTTCATTATCGATGATGATGCAGAATTGACCAAGGCACGTTTGGCCATGGTTCAGGGCGTCGTCTCGGTTCTGGCGTCGGGACTTGCGATCTTGGGCGTTAATGCTCCTGATGCAATGCGCTGATTGGGGGAAACACACGACTTCAGTTGGGGGCCTCAATCTGGCAGGGTCCGCCTTAGGACGCATATGCGGCTCACCCGCAGGGACGCTTCATCACGATGGCTGATCGTTACCAGGACAGACCCTTTCCCGCTGATGGTTTTGGCCGTGGTGGAAACCAGCAGGCCGATGCCGATCCGCTCGCCGAACTCGCTCGCCTGATCGGGCAGAACGATCCTTTTGCCGCGTCGGGTCGGGCAACTCCGCAACCTCAGTCGCGTCCGATGGTGCGCCCCGCCGCGCCCGCGCCAGAACAGTCGGTTCCCGGCATGCCTCCTGCCGGCGCTCCGGCCTGGATGCAACGTGCCCAGCCTGCCGCCGCCAATCCCTTCGCCGACATCGGCCGCGAGCCGCCGCAGCCGGCGCCGGCACCGCCGGCCTTTCCGGCGGGCTATCAGGATCCGCGCGGCCAGCCGGGCTTCCCGGAGCAGGATTTCGCGCCCGCGCCCCGGCAGCAGCAGGGTTATCCGAACGCGGAGTTCGCCGACCAGCTGTCCAAGCTCGACTACAGCGTCGGGGAGTCGCGCCACGGGTTCGCCGAGAACGACCGCGACTACAACCGCGACAACGGCTTCGATGACAACGAGCCGGACTCCTCGCGCTATGACGATGCGCTGTTCGGGCAGATGGGCTCGGGACAGCAGGGGTTTCAGGGCGACAACGATTTCCAGGACGGCCAATACGGCTATCAGGACGGCTACGACGAGGGCGAGGAAGAGGAGCGGCCGCGGCGGCGCAGCGGCATGAGCACCGTGCTCGCGGTGTTGACCCTTGCAGTGGTCGGCACCGGCGGCGCCTACGGCTACAAGACCTACATCTCGTCCGGCCGCACTGGCGAGCCGCCGATCATTCGCGCCGACAACAGTCCGACCAAGATCATGGCCCAGCAGGATCCGACGCCGAAAGTGCCGGATCGCCTGCTCGGCAATGACGGCGGCGAGAAGCTGGTGTCCCGCGAGGAGACGCCGATGGATTTGAACGCCCGCGGCGGCAATCCGCGCGTGGTGTTCCCGCAAATGAGCCAGAATGCGGCTCCGCCGCCGGTCAGCGCCGGTGCGGCCCCGATGTCGCAAATGGCCAACGCCAATGGCATTTTGCCCAACAGTGATCCGCGTCCGATCAAGACGCTATCCGTGACGGGGGGCAATCAGGCCGCAGCGGCCGATCCGCCGATGCCGGCGACGCCTGCAACCAAGCCGGCGGCGACGCCGAAGGGCCGCAAATCGCCGGCCAACGCCAACGCGTCGGCCGCCAACGACAGCCCGATGCCGCTGACACCGCAGGCCGCCGCACCGGCGCGCATCGCCGCGGCCGTGCCGGTCACCGAGCAGACCCAGAATGATCGTACCGGCGGCTATCTGGTCTCGATCTCGTCGCAGGCCAGCGAGGCGGAGGCGATGTCGTCCTACAAGGCGGTGCAGGACAAGTACGGCGCCGTGCTGGGCAAATATGAGCCGATCATCAGGCGGATGGATCTGGGTGAGAAGGGCGGTGTCAGGTACCGCGCAGCCGTCGGGCCCTTCGCGACGAAGGAAGAGGCCAACAAGATGTGCGGATCGTTGAAAACCGCCGGCGGACAGTGTTTCCCGTTTAGCAACCAGTAAGGCTTGCTTGACCGCCCCCGAGGCGGGGTCTATGCGGCCCGCATGACCATGCGGGCTTTCATTACCGGCATCTCCGGGCCTGATCTCACCGACGCCGAGCGCGCGTTCATCCGCGAGTTCAGCCCCTGGGGTTTCATCCTGTTCAAACGCAACGTCCAGTCACCCACCCAAGTGACTGCACTGGTTGAGGAATTAAGGGCCTGCGTCGGCCGCGCCGAGGCTCCAGTCCTGATCGACCAAGAGGGGGGCCGGGTGCAGCGGCTGGGGCCGCCGCATTGGCCGGCCTATCCCGCAGGCGTGGTGTTCGACCGTCTCTACGATCTTGATTCGGCCGCAGGCCTCCGTGCCGCTTGGCTCAGCGCCCGCCTGATCGCCGACGACCTGCTTGCGCTCGGCATCACCGTGGATTGCCTGCCGCTCGCAGACGTCCCTGTTGTCGGCGCCGATGCCGTGATCGGGGATCGGGCCTATGGCACGACGCCAGAAAAGGTGGCGGCGATCGCCCGGGCGGTGACGGAGGGGCTGGAGCAGGGCGGCGTGCTGCCGGTGCTGAAGCACATTCCGGGGCATGGCCGGGCCGCCGCCGACACCCATTTCCGGCTGCCGACCGTGGACACGCCAGAAGCGGAACTCGACGCAACCGATTTCGCCGCCTTCAGGCCGCTGGCCGACCTCCCGATGGCGATGACTGCACATGTTGTGTTTAGCGCAATCGACGCCGCCCATCCGGCCACGACTTCTGCGACAATGATCGAACGGGTGATTCGCAAACGGATCGGGTTCCAGGGTTTGTTGATGAGTGATGACGTTTCCATGAACGCATTGGCCGGATCGATCGCCGAGCGCACGCGTGCGATCGTGGCGGCCGGCTGCGACATGGTTCTTCACTGCAACGGCCGACTGGACGAGATGCAGGCGGTCGCGGCCGAGACGCCGGAGCTGGCCGGCCAGGCTCTGGTTCGCGCCGATCGCGCGCTTGCGGCGCGCAAGGCACCCACAGGCTTCGATCGTGACGCCGCGCGCGGCGAGCTCGACGCCTTGATCAACCGGCTGGGACCCGCGAGCGCATGACCGCTGAAATTCTGTCGTTTGAAACCGGCCGGCCCACCACGGAGCTGGCCGAGGCCGAACCGGCGTTGGTCGTCGACGTCGAGGGCTACGAGGGCCCGCTCGACCTGCTGCTCGCGCTGGCGCGGCAGCAGAAGGTCGACCTCGCCAAGATCTCCATCCTTGCGTTGGCCGACCAGTATCTCCAGTTCATCGAGGCCGCGCGCAAGATCCGGCTCGAGCTTGCAGCCGACTACCTCGTGATGGCGGCTTGGCTCGCCTTCCTGAAGTCGCGTCTCCTGTTGCCCGAGCCGCCAGCGCAGGAAGGGCCGAGCGCCGAGGAGATGGCGACCGCGCTCGCCAACCGGCTGCGCCGCCTGGAGGCGATCCGCGAGGCCGCCAATCGTCTGATGAATCGTCCGCAGTTCCAGCGCGACGTGTTTCCCCGCGGCAATCCGGAAGAAATCGCGGAAGTCCGCCGCCCCAAGTTCACAGCCACCCTGTTCGACCTGCTGTCGGCCTACGCCATTCAGCGGCAGGCACGTGTCGTGACATCCGTTCATATGGCCAAGCGCACCGTCTGGTCGCTCGCCGAGGCGCGCGCGTCGCTCGAACGGCTCGTCGGCATGACCGAGGTGTCGGACGACTGGGGATGTCTCGACGACTATCTGCTGAGCTACGTCGCCGAGCCGGCCCAAAAGGCTACCGTCTTCGCATCGAGCTTTGCGGCCGTGCTGGAGCTGGTCCGCGAAGGGCAGCTCGAGCTGAACCAGAAGCAGGCGTTCGCGCCGCTGTATTTTCGTAAGCGTCCACCGATCCAGCCCGGCGCCATGGCTGCGCCGGACTTGACGGTTGAGTAACGAAGAAGGAGACCCTGCCATGGCAAGCTTGGCGGAACTGCGCATGGAAGAGCCCGACGAGATCGCGACGAGCGAGCCCGAGGTGCGCCCCGAAGAGTTGCGCATCCTCGAGGCACTCTTGTTTGCCTCGGCCGAGCCGCTCGAGCAGGCCACGCTTGCCAAGCGAATGCCTGAAGGTGTCGATATCAAGGCCGCGTTGGCGCAACTGCAGGCGGAATACGCCAATCGCGGCGTCAACCTCGTGCGCGTCGCCAACAAGTGGACCTTCCGTACCGCCGGTGATCTCGCCTGGCTGATGACGCGCGAGAGCACCGAAACGCGCAAGCTGTCACGCGCGGCGATCGAAGTTCTGGCCATCGTTGCCTATCACCAGCCGGTGACGCGTGCCGAGATCGAAGAGATCCGCGGCGTCGTCACCTCCAAGGGAACGTTGGACGTTCTGTTGGAGACCGGCTGGATCAAGCCACGCGGGCGCCGCAAGACCCCGGGCCGTCCGCTGACCTTCGGCACCACCGATGCGTTCCTGGCCCAGTTCAGCCTGGAGACCCTGGGCGATCTGCCTGGCCTGGAAGAGCTGAAGGGCACGGGCCTGCTGGATTCTCGCCTGCCGACCGGCTTCACCGTCCCGACGCCATCTGACGATCCGACGCTCCGGGAGGACGAGGAGCCGCTGGATCCGGGCGATCTCGATCTGGCGCTTGCGCCGGCGGTCGAGGCCGAATCTGGCGAGGCCGAAGCCGCGGAAGACGAAACGGCCGAGATGGAAACGGTCGCAGCCGACACGGCTGCGGCCGAGGTCGCCGAAGGCCAGATGGCGACCGCCGAGGCCGCTGTTCGGGACGACACCTCGTCGCAGGTCGCCATTGGCGATCTGGAACTGCCGGGCGCCGATGCGGAAACCGAGATCACCGAGGTGGACTTGGCCGTCGAGGAGATCGAGGTCGGGCCGGACGACGGGGCCGTTATCGAACTCGTCGAGCTGTCTGCCGACGCTGACGCTCAGTTAGACGACGAGGCAGAGGCCGAGGCCGAGGTCGACGCGGCGGATGAGGAGATCGACGCGGCCGATGACGCGCACGACCGCGATACCGACGACGACGGCTCGCCGCACTAAAACTAGCGGCTGGGGCTGTTAACACTCGCGTTATTGCGTAGGTCCGGCCTCGATTTGTCGGACCTTAAGTGCTTGTTTTTGGAGGCGTTGGCGCCTACCTTCCGCCCAGATCGGGCTGTCCGCGCGCTATTTTCGGCTAGTGACAGGCCGCGTTCGTGTTGCTGTTTCGCAATCGAATGCTAGAAGCGAAGTGTCGCGGTCAAGTCCATGGATATGGCGCGGTTTCGGCGGTAGCGTCGACGGGCAGTCGGGTGAAGGCTGCGCCGGTGTTTGGAGGGTTGCAGGATGGGTTCGCTTAGCATTTGGCACTGGATCGTCGTGATCGCGGTCGTCCTGCTGTTGTTCGGGCGCGGCAAGATTTCCGATCTGATGGGCGACGTCGCGCAGGGCATCAAGGCGTTCAAGAAGGGCATGCAGGACGACGACAAGGCGCCGGAGAAGACCGAGCCCGTCAAGTCGATCGATCACGGCGCCACGCCTTCGGCCACCCGCACGGATGTCGGCAGCAAAGCCGTTTGATCTGCGCGTGAAAGGCGCGGGCGGCGCGCTCCCGCAGGGACGGCACCGGGACCTGTTCGGACAGGTCCGGGCAGGCGGGATCAGAGGCGTCGTCGCGTAGGCGGATTGTTTCATGTTCGATATCGGCTGGAGTGAGCTGCTCGTCATTGGGGTCGTCGCGTTGATCGCGATCGGTCCCAAGGAGCTTCCGGGCGTCCTGCGCATGGTCGGGCAATGGATCGGCAAGGCGCGCCGGATGGCCTCGGAGTTCCAGGGCCAGTTCCAGGAGGCGATGCGCGAAGCGGAGATGGCCGACCTCAAGAAGAGTTTCGATGAGGTCCGCGAGGCGGCCAGCGGTTTCACCCCGACCGGCGTGATTTCCTCGTTGCAGCGCGACGTCGACAAGGCTCTCGATATCGAGGGGATCGACAAGTCCGCCGAGCCGGCACCCGCATCGGATGTCGCTGCTGCTTCGCCCGAGCCTGCTATGATGACCCCGACCACCCCCGAACCTCCAGTGGCCGAGACCTTCGTGGAGGCTGAAGTCCATCAATCCGTGGGCGAGCCGCTGGCGATCGTGCGTGAAATCAAGCCCGAGCCGCAGCCTGAAATGTCTGCGTCAGCAGAAGCTGAACGTCTGAAGGACGCCAAAGCGTCATGACCGTCGAAGATATCGAGGCCAGCAAGGCCCCGTTGATGGATCACCTGATCGAGCTGCGGTCGCGGCTGATCAAGGCACTGCTCGGCTTCGGCGTGGCCTTCATCTTCTGCTTCTTTTTCGCCAAGCAGATCTACAACATCCTGGTGCTGCCGTTCGTCTGGGTGGCAGGGGCCGAGAACAGCAAGTTCATCTACACCCAGCTGCTCGAATATTTCATCACGCAGCTCAAGCTCGCGATGTTCGGCGCCGGTTTCATCTCGTTCCCGATCATCGCGACGCAGATCTACAAGTTCGTGGCGCCGGGGCTGTATCGCCACGAACGCAATGCTTTCCTACCCTACTTGATAGCGACCCCCGTCTTCTTCGTCCTCGGCGCCATGCTGGTCTATTTTGCGGTGTGGCCGATGATCGTGCGCTTCTCACTGGGCATGCAGCAGCTCGGCGGCCCCGAGACGGCGCAAATCGCGCTGATGCCCAAGGTCGGCGAATATCTGTCGCTGATGATGTCGCTGATCTTCGCCTTCGGCATCGCGTTCCAGCTGCCGGTGATCCTGACCCTGCTTGGTCGCATCGGCATCGTGACCTCGCAGATGCTGAAAGAGAAGCGGCGCTATTTCATCGTCATCGCCTTCATCATCGCCGCCGTGCTGACGCCGCCGGACGTGCTGAGCCAAGCGTCCTTGGCGATCCCGCTGCTGGCCCTCTACGAAGGCGCCATCATCGCGGTGGGGATCGTCGAGAAGCAAGCGGCTGCGAAGTCGGGCTCCGGCACGTCGTCCGGCTCCGGCAATCTGCCCAGCAATCCGGCCGAGTAGGGCCGGGCTTCCCGCCCGGCCTGGCCTGTTCCCATCCGCTGCCATTCGCGGTAGTGCAAGCCGGCCCGTGACCCCGGGCGACTCGCCGAGATCTTTTCGTCTCCAGGACCGAACGACCATGCACGACATCAAATCGATCCGCGACAATCCGCAAGGTTTCGATGCGGCGCTGACGCGCCGGGGTCTGTCGCCCCAGTCGTCGCAGCTGCTCGCCATCGACGAGCGGCGTCGCGCTGCGATCCTGGCGTCCGAGCAGGCGCAGGCGCGGCGCAACGCCGCCTCCAAGGAAATCGGCGAGGCCAAGAAGGCCAAGGACGACGCGCGCGCATCGGCGCTGATGGAGGAGGTCGCCAAGCTCAAGACCACCATGCCAGAGCTCGAGGCGGCCGCGAAGCAGGCGGATGAGGAGCTGGCGCGCGAGCTCTCGGCGATTCCCAATTTGCCGCTCGACGAGGTGCCGGACGGCAAGGACGAGCACGACAATGTCGAGCGCCACATGTTCGGCGCCCGGCGCAACTACGCCTTCGCGCCGAAGCCGCATGATGATCTCGGTGCGGCTCTTGGCACCATGGACTTCGAGTCGGCTGCGAAGCTGTCGGGCGCGCGCTTCGTCGTGCTGAAGAGGGGCCTGGCGCGGCTCGAGCGCGCGCTCGGGCAGTTCATGCTCGATCTTCATACCAATGAGCACGGCTACACCGAGATCAATCCGCCGCTGCTGGTACGCAACGACGTCATGTTCGGTACGGGCCAATTGCCGAAATTCGAGGACGACCAGTTCTGGGCCGTGAAGGGCGAGCTGATTGCAGAGCCGGATGAGCGCCTCAAGACCGAGCGGCTCGGTCTCATTCCAACTGCCGAGGTGGCCCTGACCAACCTGGTGCGCGAGTCCATCGTCGACGAGAAGGAGCTGCCGATGCGGCTCACGGCGCTGACGCCATGCTTTCGCGCCGAGGCGGGCGCGGCCGGTCGCGACACCCGCGGCATGATCCGTCAGCATCAGTTCACCAAGGTCGAGCTGGTGTCGATCACGACGCCGGAGACCAGCAAGGACGAGCATGAGCGCATGCTGGCCTGCGCCGAGGAAGTGCTGCGCCGGCTCGATCTGCACTATCGCGTCATCACGCTGTGCACCGGCGACATGGGCTTCTCCTCGCAGAAGACCTACGACATCGAGGTATGGATGCCCGGGCAGGGCGATGGCGGCGCCTTCCGCGAGATCTCCAGCTGTTCGGTGTGCGGCGACTTCCAGGCACGCCGCATGGATGCACGCTATCGCGGAAGCGACGGCAAGCCGCGCTTCGTGCACACATTGAACGGCTCGGGCACGGCAGTCGGCCGCGCGCTGATCGCAGTGATGGAGACCTATCAGCAGGCCGACGGCTCGATCGCCGTCCCCGATGTGCTGCAGCCCTATATGGGCGGCCTCAAGGTGGTGGCCGCGGAGCCATAGCGCCGCGGCAAATTGCATCCGCCCAGGTCGCCGCCATTGTGTGGGCGCCGACGGGTCGTATCCTCGGTTCTGTTCAGCAATTGCTTTTCAGATACCGGCATCATGGCTCTGCATCGGGATATTTTCTGGATCGGACGGCAATGGGCCGTCACCGGCTCCGGCATCCAGGCGGTCGATCAACGCCTGAAGGGAGCATTCGATATCGATCGTGCAGCGGTGTGGCATGATGGCCCGCCGGAGGCCCTGCGCCATCAGGCCTGGTTCAACGCTGCTGATTTCGACAAGGCGCTGGGTGTTGCGCGGGCCCGGTTTCCGGCGCCGCCGCTGGCCGAGTCCGCTGTGCCTTCGCCGGTCCCTCCGCCAGCGTCCCATGTGTCCGTCACCCCCGCCGCGTTGCTCCGGCTGGGTACGCGAGGGAAGCTCGCCAGGTTCCTGCCGCAGTGGCGGATTCGGCCCTGAACCACTGCCGAACCCGGCTCGAGGCGGCGGGTTTGCCTCGATGTCGCGCAGCAGATAAGACACCGCGGCAATCGTCTTGAACGGGATGGAAAGGTGGCCATGCGGATTCTCTGCACCAATGACGACGGAATCCATGCGCCGGGTCTCAAGGTGATCGAGGAGGTCGCACGCGCCCTGTCCGACGACATCTGGATCGTGGCTCCCGAACTGGACCAGAGCGGCGTGTCCCATTCGCTCTCGCTCAATGACCCCCTGCGGCTGCGCGAGGTCGGCCCGCGGCATTTCGCGGTGCGCGGCACGCCGACCGACTGCGTCATCATGGGGGCCCGTCATATCCTGGGGGCGAAGCTGCCCGACGTGGTGCTGTCGGGCGTCAACAAGGGCCGTAACGTTGCCGAGGACGTCGTCTATTCGGGCACCATCGCCGGCGCGCTCGAAGGCACCATTCTCGGCTTGCCGTCGTTCGCCCTGTCGCAGGAATTCAGCGTCGCAACGCGTGACAAGCCGTCCTGGGACACCGCGCTCAAATTCGGCCCGCAGATCGTGCGCAAGGTGCTCGAAGCCGGCGTACCAAGGAATACGGTGATCAACGTCAACTTCCCAGCCTGTGCGCCGGAAGAGGTCAGGGGCGTCGTGGTCACCCGCCAGGGCAAGCGCAATCTCGGCTTCTTGAAGGTCGACGAGCGTCGCGACGGCCGCGGCAATCCCTATTTCTGGATCGGCTTCGACCGCGCTGCCTCGCTCGACGTGCCCGACGAGGGGACGGACCTCGCGGCCCTCGCGGCGCACTACGTGTCAGTGACTCCGCTTCGCCTGGATCGCACGGACGAGGCGTTCTCCGGCAAGCTCAGCGACATTCTGGGCTGAAGCGCCGTCTACCCCTGTGGCTCAGCGCCACGCAGCGCATGGTCGATCGCCTTTCCGAGCGTCTCGAGCTGGAACGGCTTCTGCAGGGCCGGCCGGTCGCGATATTCTTCCGGCAATCCCGACGAGCCGTAGCCGGTTGCGAAGATGAAGGGCCGGTTGCGCGCCTTGATGAGATCGGCCACCGGCGAGATGACCTTGCCGTTGACGTTGACGTCGAGAATGGCGACGTCGAAAAAGGTGCTCTCGGCCAGCCGCATCGCTTCGCCGATTTCGCCGGCCTCGGCCGCGACGGTATAGCCGAGCTCCTCGAGCATGTCGGCCACCATCATCCGGATCATGACTTCGTCTTCAACCAGAAACACAGAGCCGCGCGGCGGCCGCGGTGCAGTCATGATGTCAGTCCTTGCCCATACCCGATTTGACGCTCGCAAATAACGGCTTATGGCGCAACGTCAACAATGTCATCTTTCACCGCCGTGCGGCGTGGGCAGGCTCGCCCATAAGGTGAACGAACCGGACCCGACTTGGTTCCTCGTGCGGAACGCGGTCGTCGTTGGGACCATGTCGGTGCGTAGTTGCGATGTGTGCGCGGAAATTCGGTGCGCAACCCTCGCCCTGCAGGTAAATTGCCCACGAGCCCACCAACCGACATCCCGATGCCCCCAGCCGCTCCTCCCGAGAAAATGATGTTTCAGCTGACCCTGCGTCGGCGGGGGATCAGCGATCAGGCGGTGTTGCGTGCGATGGAGGAGGTGCCCCGGGAAGAGTTCGTTCTGCCGGCCGACCGCCCGGACGCCTATCGCGACAGCGCGATGGCGATCGCTTGCGGGCAGACCATCAGCCAGCCGTTCGTCGTGGCCTACATGACCGAACAGCTCAAGCTGCAAAAGACCCACCGCGTGCTCGAAATCGGCACCGGGTCCGGATACCAGGCCGCGATCCTGTCCCGGCTTGCGGCTCATGTCCTGACGGTAGAGCGCTTCCGGACATTGGCCGACAAGGCCAGGGAGCGGCTGGAGAAGCTCGCCTGCTTCAATGTCGAGGTCATGCTCGGCGATGGCTACGCGCTGCCGCCGGGGGGCGGCCAATTCGGTCGCATCATCGTGACCGCGGCGATGGACGAGATTCCCCAGAGCCTGCTCGACCGGCTGGAGCCGGACGGTATCCTGATCGCGCCGGTCGGGCCGCAACACGGGGTGCAGACGCTCGTCAGGATCACGCGAACGGGCGATCGTTTCGACCGAAAAGAGCTCGTCGACGTACGATTTGTGCCGGCAATTCCGGGGATTGCGCGCGAACTTTAAACGTGCGGATCAGCAGGCCGCACAACGCTTTATTCGCGGCTTAAGCGCTTATTTACCGCGGCTGTGTTTACTCGAATTCGTTGTTTGTTGCGTACGAGTGAGTAACCATGCCCACTACCGTCGAGTTGCTTCGCTCGCGCCGCCTGCCGCAGGTTGCGGCATTGGCGCTGATGTCGTTCGGCGTCGCCGGCTGCAGCGCCGACATGTCGACGCGGCTGTCGCAGACGCAAAACCCGTTTTCAAACCCCTTTGCATCCGATTCCACGGGGTCGGTGCAGGCGCAGCCGCCCCGGCAGCACCAGCCCTACACGCCCGCTCCGGCGCCGGCCTACTCGTCCTCGGCGCTGCCGCCCCCGGCGGTCGGGGCTCCGCAATCCTATCCGGCCGGCGGCGGTGCGGGAGGCGTATCCTCGGGCGGGCGCGGCGTCGCATCCTATGCGCCACCCGCTGCGGTCCCAGTGGCTGCGCCCCCGGTCGCTGCACCCCAACCCTATGCACAGCCGGCGCATTCCTATGCTCCGCCGACCCAGCCGCGCCTCGAGACCACCGGCACCGTGCCGCCGCGTTCGGTCGCCGCCGCGCGTCCCGCCAGCGGCACCAAGATCATCGTCGGCACCAGCGATACGCTCGACATCCTCGCCAAGCGCTATCGCGTGACACCGGCTGAGATCCTGGCTGCGAACGGCTACAAGGGCCCGCGCGCGTTGTCGCCGGGCCAGCAGCTGATCATTCCGCATCCCGGCACGGTCGCGGCTGCGCCCGCGGCCCAGCCCGTTGCTGCGGCGCCAATGGTTGCGCCGAAGCCGGTGGCGGCCGCAGCGCCCGCAGCTCCGGCCACCGTCCACTTCGTCAACCGCGGCGAGACACTCGCCAGCATCGCCCGCCAGAATCATCTGACGGCGGCTGAGCTCGCCCGGGCCAACAATCTCGATCAGGCTTCGCCGCTCAAGCTCGGGACCAGGCTGACCGTCCCTGGCAGGGCCGTGGCGGCAGCTGCGCCGGTGGCTCCGGTCGCAACCGTTCCCCAGGCGGTTGCGACCGTGCCGGCGCCAGCGCCGACCACACGGGTCGCGACGGCTGCAGGTCCGGTCCAGACCGCCCGCCTGGCCCAGGCCAATCCGGCACCCGAGAAGGAGGAGGAGCCGGCTCGGCCGGCCGAGACCACCAGCTCGCTGCCGACATTCCGCTGGCCGGCGCGCGGCAAGGTGATCACGAGCTATGGCGCCAAGACCAACGGCAAGTCCAATGATGGCATCAACATCGCCGTGCCCGAGGGCACCCCGGTAAAGGCGGCCGAAGATGGCGTCGTCGCCTACGCCGGCAATGAATTGAAGGGCTATGGCAATCTGGTCCTGGTGCGGCATTCCAACGGCTACGTCACCGCATATGCCCATGCGAGTGAGCTGATGGTGAAGCGCGGTGATCCGATCAAGCGCGGCCAGGTCATTGCCAAGTCGGGTCAATCGGGAGAAGTCGGATCGCCGCAGCTCCACTTCGAGATCCGCAAGGGATCGTCACCGGTTGACCCGCTGCAATTCCTCAACGGGGCGTGAGGTCCGGTCGTTTGACCTCACGCAATCGTGGACGACACGGGGCCGCGCAGATTACTGCGCGGCTTTTTGCGTTGTCAGCCGCACGCCGAGGCGGCCCGCCAGATCTTGCGTGAACTGCCACGCGACGCGGCCCGAGCGCGAGCCGCGCGTCGTGGCCCATTCCAGCGCCTCGCGCTCCAACTGATCCTCGGCGACCGCGATGTCGAAATGGCTGCAATAGCCTTTGACCATCGCGAGGTACTCGTCCTGGCTGCAGCGGTGGAAGCCGAGCCACAGTCCGAAGCGGTCGGACAGCGACACCTTCTCTTCGACCGCTTCGCCCGGATTGATCGCGGTCGAGCGCTCGTTCTCGATCATGTCGCGCGCGAGCAGGTGGCGCCGGTTCGAGGTGGCGTAGAGAATGACGTTCTCGGGGCGGCCCTCGATGCCGCCTTCGAGCACGGCCTTCAGCGACTTGTAGGACGCGTCATTGCCGTCGAACGACAGGTCGTCGCAGAACACGATGAAGTGGAACGGCGCGGCACGCAGGATGTCCATCAGCGCGGGCAGGCTCTCGATGTCCTCGCGATGAATCTCGATCAGCTTGAGCCGGTCCGCCGGCTTGCGGGCGACATTGATGCTGGCATGGGCGGCCTTGACCAGCGATGACTTGCCCATGCCGCGCGCGCCCCACAACAACGCGTTGTTGGCCGGCAGGCCGTTGGCGAAGCGCTCGGTGTTCTCGATCAGGATGTCGCGCATCCGGTCGATGCCCTTGAGCAGGTCGATCTCGACACGGCTGACGCGCGGCACCGTCGAGAGCCGGCCGTCCGGATGCCAGACGAAGGCGTCGGCCGCGTTGAGGTCCAATGCCGACGCGGCACCCGCATGGGTTGTTGCCAGATGCGTCGCAATGGCTTCCAGCGCACGGGCGATGCGCTCGGCGATGTGGTCGGGAGCAGGGCCGGCGGGACGTTTTGCCGCGACCTTCGCCGGCTTTTGCGCTGCGGGCTTGGAGCTTTTTTGGAGACGTCTGACGACGGTTTGGGCGGGACCGCGGGACGGGGCTTTGGCTGGTTTTTTCGACATGCTGCAAGTTCCTGATGGGGCAGCCATATCGGGCCTCGCCCGCTGCCGCAAGCGGGGCGAAATGAGGGGGCGGGGCGCCTTGCTATTGGGACTGCTGCCGCTATATTCCGCGCGAAATTCGCAAGAGGCCGGCCCGCGCCGAGACAAGCGTGGTTCGCCGGCTATTCCCGTCTCACCGGGCGCTGCCCACGAGGATCGACCACATGCTGATCACCCCTGCCTATGCCCAGGCCGCCGGCGCTGGCGACACCAACAGCATGCTGATGTCGCTGCTGCCGTTCGCGCTGATCTTCGTGATTATGTATTTCCTGATCCTGCGGCCGCAGCAGAAGAAGGTCAAAGAGCACGCCGACCTCGTCAAGAACGTCCGCCGCGGCGACACGATCGTGACCCAGGGCGGTCTGGTCGGCAAGGTCACCAAGGTCGTCGATGACGACCAGGTCGAGTTCGAGATCGCCGACGGCATTCGCGTGCGCCAGATGCGCCAGATGATCACGGGCGTCCGCACCAAGGGCGAGCCCGCGAAGGCAGATGCAAAGGACGACAAGAAGGACGAGAAGGCCGCGAGCTGATCGTCGGCCTGGCCAGTCGAACGCCGGCCGTCGCTCTTTGTGATGTTCTGATTTTTCGGGCCGGCTACGGCCCTTACGGACAACCTCCATGTTGTATTTCACGCGGTGGAAGGCGCTGGGCATCATTCTCACGGCGCTCGTCGTGTGCCTGTGCGCGGTGCCCAACTTCTTCTCCGAAGCAACGGTCAAGACCTGGCCGTCCTGGGCGCAGCGCCGGCTGGTGCTCGGCCTCGACCTGCAGGGCGGCTCCTATCTGCTGCTCGAGGTCGACTCCAACTACATCAAGAAGGAGCGGCTCGATGCCGTGCGCGACGACGTTCGCCGCACGCTGCGCGATGCCAAGATCGGCTACACCGGATTGGTGAGCCGGGGTGATGGGGTCGAGGTCCGGATCACCAAGGAAAGTGACACGGGAACTGCGATTTCCAAGCTGCGCGATCTCTCGCAGCCGCTCGGCGGGCTGCTCGGCTCCAGCGGCCAGCGCAGCCTCGAAGTCAGCGATGCCGGTGGCGGACTGGTCCGGCTGACGATCCCGCCGGCGGCCATCACCGAACGCATCCGCCAGACCATCGAGCAGTCGATGCAGATCGTCGAGCGCCGCGTCAACGAGCTCGGCACCGTGGAGCCGGTGATCCAGCGCCAGGGCAACGACCGCATCCTGGTGCAGGTGCCGGGCTTGCAGGATCCGACGCAGCTCAAGAACCTGCTCGGGCGCACGGCCAAGATGGAATTCCGGATGGTCGATACGTCCGTGCCGGTGGATCAGGCGGTGCAAGGGCGGGTGCCGCCGGATTCCGAGGTGCTCCAGAGCGCATCGCCCCCCAACCAGCCCTATGTCGTGAAGAAGCAGGTGCTTGTCTCCGGCGGTGATCTCTCCGATGCGCAGACCGGCTTCGACCAGCGCACCAACGAGCCGATCGTCACCTTCCGCTTCAACTCGGCCGGCTCGCGCAAGTTCGCGCAGGCCACGACCGAGAATGTCCAACAGCCGTTCGCCATCGTCCTCGACAACAAGGTGATCTCGGCGCCGGTCATCCGCGAGCCGATCACCGGCGGCTCCGGCCAGATCTCCGGCAATTTCACCGTGCAGTCCGCCAACGAGCTCGCGATCCTGCTGCGCGCCGGCGCGCTGCCGGCGCCGCTCACGGTCATCGAGGAGCGTACCGTCGGTCCGGGCCTCGGCGCCGATTCGATCGCCAAGGGCGAGCTCGCATCCTATGTCGGCTCGATCCTCGTCATCGTGTTCATGCTGGTGACCTACCGGCTGTTCGGCGTGTTCGCCAACATCGCCGTGGTGGTGAACGTCGCGATGATCTTCGGCGTGCTGTCGCTGTTGAATGCGACGCTGACGCTCCCGGGCATCGCCGGCATCGTGCTGACGGTCGGCATCGCGGTGGACTCCAACGTGCTGATTTATGAGCGCATCCGCGAGGAGCTGCGCGGCGGCCGCAATGCCATTTCGGCAATCGACGCGGGCTTCAAGCGCGCATTGGCGACGATCCTGGACTCCAATATCACCACATTCATCGCCGCAGCCGTGCTGTTCTACATCGGCACCGGCCCGGTGCGCGGCTTTGCCGTGACGCTGGGCATCGGCATTCTCACCACGGTCTTCACCGCCTTCACGCTCACCCGCCTGATTGTGGCGGCCTGGGTGCGGTGGAAGCGGCCGCAAAGCGTGCCAATCTAGGAGCTACTGTGACATACTGGGTTCTCATCGGGCTTGGCATCCTGATCGCGGTGCTGACGGTGGTCAGCGCGCTCGGCCTGCTGCCGTCGCTGCGCATCGTTCCCGACGACACGCATTTCGATTTCACGCAGTTCCGCCGCATCAGCTTCCCGATCTCGGCGGCGCTGTCGATCCTCGCGATCGTGCTGTTTTTCACCCATGGCTTGAACCTTGGCATCGATTTCCGCGGCGGCACCTTGCTCGAGGTGCGCGCCAAGTCCGGCACCGCCGACATCGCGGCGATGCGCGCGACGCTGGCGACCCTCGGTCTGGGCGAGGTGCAGCTGCAGCAGTTCGGCGGGCCGGCGGGGGTTCTGATCCGTGTTGCCGAGCAGCCGGGTGGCGACGCCGCCCAGCAGGAGGCGGCCAACAAGGTCAAGGCGGCGATCGGCGATTCCGTCGAGTATCGCCGGGTCGAGGTGGTGGGTCCGCGCGTTTCCGGCGAGTTCCTAGCCGTCGGCATGCTCGGCCTGATGCTCGCGATCGTCTCGATTCTGATCTATCTCTGGTTCCGGTTCGAGTGGCAGTTCGCGCTCGGTGCCATGATCGCCAACGTCCACGACATCGTGCTGACGATCGGCTTCATGTCGATCAGCCAGGTCGATTTCGACCTCACCAGCATCGCGGCGCTGCTGACCATTCTCGGCTATTCGCTCAACGACACCGTCGTCATCTACGACCGTATCCGCGAGATGTTGCGGCGCTATAAGAAGATGCCGATGCCGCAGCTGCTCAACGAATCGATCAACTCGACCTTGTCGCGCTCGATCATCACGCACGTCACGGTGACCCTGGCGCTGCTGGCGCTGCTCTTGTTCGGCGGCCCTGCGATCCACAGCTTCACCGCGGTGATGATGTTCGGCGTGGTGCTGGTCGGCACCTACACCTCGATCTTCATCGCCGCGCCGATCCTGATCTATCTCGGCGTCGGAGCCGTTCGGGGTGATCAGGCCGACGAGCCGAAGAAGAGGCCTTGATCGGGACTTGAGCCGTTGGACCCGAATCGGGGCTGAGAGGTTGGTCTCGCATGGCAACTGACGCTCCGCATTTCCCGCGGTCCGCGCCGATCGACGGTTATGGCAAAGGCGGCTTCGCCTTTGCCGGCATGTCGCATCGCGGCTCGCTGCTGTGTCTGCCGGATTCGATCTGGGCCTGGGACGTCACCCAGCCGAGCCAGATCGACCGCTACGCGTTGCAGCGCGTTTTCGACGCAGCCAACAAGATCGACACACTGATCGTGGGGACCGGAAACGATGTCTGGATCCCGCCGGCACCGCTGCGCGCGGCCTTGCGGGGCGTGAACGTCGTGCTCGATGCGATGCAGACCGGTCCCGCGATTCGCACCTACAACGTCATGATCGGCGAGCGGCGGCGGGTGGCGGCAGCGCTCATCGCCGTCCCATGAGCGAGGCCAGCGCCAACAGCGACGCCGCGTTCTGTGCGAGCCTCGTCCGCGAGCATGATTTCGACCGCTACGCTTCGACGCTGTTCATGGCGCCGGAACTCCGGCGTGCGCTGTTGTCGCTATACGCATTCAACGTCGAGGTCAGCCGCATTCGAGATCTCGTGTCGCAGCCGCTGCCGGGCGAGGTCCGCCTGCAGTGGTGGCACGACACGCTGACGGGTCATGAACATGGCGGCGCGGAGGGAAATCCCGTTGCAGCCGAATTGCTGCTCACCGTGCAGCGCTTCGCGCTTCCGGTCGAGCGGCTGACGCGCCTGATCGATGAGCATCAGTTCGATCTTTACAACGATCCGATGCCGACGATGGCGGCGCTGGACGGCTATCTCGGCGACACGCGCGGCGCGCTGTTCGCGCTGGCGGCACAGATCATTGCGCCGCCGTTTGCGGAGGCGGATCACCTCGCGCACCATGCCGGCATCGCGCAAGGGTTGCTCCAGGTGATCGCATCGCTGCCGCGCGATGCCGCCCACCGGCAGCTCTATGTTCCGCTCGATCTCCTCGCGCGCCATGGCGTCAGCCAGGAGGAGATGTTCGCAGGCAAGGCATCATCGGCGATCCAGGATGTGATCATGGACCTGCGTGGGCAGGCCCGGCAGCATCTCGATCACACCCTCGAGCTGGCGCGTCAGGCGCCGCTGGCGGTGCGGCGGGTTCTGCTGCCGCTGGCGCTGGTCCGGCGCGACCTCGCGCGGGCCGATCGCCGCACCGACGATCCGTTTCAGCCGCAACCCCGCTCGCGCCTTGCGACGTTGTGGACGCTGTGGCGCGCTGCGAGGACGGCGAGTTTTGGCGCGCGCTGACGCTCTCGCGGGCTCAAGCCGAGGGCATCGTATTCCAGAGTGGCGGGCTGTGAAGGAGTCTCGGCATGTCCGGCGGCTCGTGCCGGTGGATCGTACAGCGGGTGTCCCAGACGACGAGATCACCGGGCCGGCAGGTGTGGGCCCAGCTGAACTCGGGCCGCTCGGCAAGCTGCCAGAGATCGTCGAGCAGCGCATCCGATTCGTCCTGCTCGAGTCCGACGACACAGGAATGGCGGCGCTGCCCAAGCGCGAGCATCGCTCGGCCCGTATCGGAGTGATTGCCGACCAGCGGATGCACGGGGCCTGCGACGATGGTGCGACGGCCATCATCGGCGGTGTCGCTCGCGACATGACGGACCTTCAGATGAGCGACGCGGCTGCGCAGCGCTGGCGAGAGCGCGTCATAAGCGGCGTAGAGGCTGCAGAACGACAGTCTGCCGCCCAGCAAGCTGCCGGGGGAGGTGTAAAATAGATCCGCGTGACCGAAGCGACGACTGAAGGCCGCGATGTCACACTCACCAAGACGCTGGCCGCGCACGAGCAGGACCTGGTGCTTGAGCAGCGCGCGCATGAACGAGGCGAACGCCCAATCGTCGAAGGATCTGAGATCGACATTGCAGACCTCGGCACCGAGTGTCTTTCCCGTCGGGATGACCTGGATGAGGCTGCTTTCGGCGCTTCGAGCAACGTTGCTTCTGAGACTCACTTGCGTCATCTCCCAAGTTTCACCAGCGCCTGCAAATCAACCATCGTAATTTGTCGGGGGTGTTTCGGCTCGGAGGCAATTCGCGGAAGGATCGCGGCACGATCTGGCGATTGTCGGCACACTCTGCCGCTCTGAGTCGGAAATTGGACGCTTCAAGGCGACGCGCGAGGAAATATCCAGCATCCTGCAACTCATTCGCAGGCATTCTGGCGCTTGATCGTGCGGATGCCCGCGCGCAAGCGAATCAGTGCGGGCGATCTGTTCCCTTGATCTGGGTTCGATGCATGATTCGCCGCGCATGATCATCGAACGGATCGCGCCGATGCATGGTGCAGCGATTGTCCCAGATGACGAGGTCGCCGACCTTCCAGACGTGCTCCCAGGCGAATTCCGGACGAGCAACATAGGTCCACAACTCGTCGAGCAATGCTTCCGACTCGGCGAGCCCGAGGCCGACCAGATAGGCGTTGCGCCGGCGGCCGAGATAGAGCATCTGCCGGCCGGAATCGGGATGCGTGCAGACCAGCGGATGGATCGCGCCCGGCGACGTGCGCGGATCATCGGTCGGCGTCACGCCCTGCCGGACGAAGCCGCCGCTGTTGTAGGTGCCGTCATGCTTGATCTTCAGATCCGCGACGCGGCGCTTCAGTTCAGGAGGAAGCGCGTCGTACACGGCATACATGCTGCAGAACGACGTGTTGCCGCCGACGGGGGGAATTTCCAGCGCGTAGAGCGCGCTCGCGATCGGCGGCGTGTCGAGATATGACATGTCCGTGTGCCACACCGCTTCGCCGGCGCCGAGGCTGCCGATCGCCTCGCCGTTCACCTTCACGTTCGACACGATGTAGATCTCCGGCAGACCGTCGACAAAGCGCCGGCCGTTCTCCTGCACCGGCGCCCAGTCGAGATCGCCGAAGCGGCGGCTGAAGGCGATCAGATCCTGGTCCGTCAGACCCTGGCCGCGCACCAGCAAAACGGAGTGCGTGTGAAAGGCACGGAGCAGGGCGCTGAAGCCCGCGTCGTCCAGATGCTTGAGATCGACATGTCGAATCTCGGCACCCAGTTGCCGGCCGGTCGGGATGATCTCGATGTTCGACGACCGAGACGTGGTGGCTGCGCGGCTCTCGACGTTCATTGCCAGATCCTCCCAAAGGACATTGCATTCGCAGGATACAATGGTCGGACCGCGAAGTCTCGTCCGCTCAGGCCGAAGGCAGTTTCAGGTCCGCCTCGAAATTGAACCGGTCGCGCAGGTTCTTGCGCGAGTCCAGGATGTCCTTGAGGAAAGCGCGATCGCTGTCGCTCGTGAGCATCGGCTCGATCAGGTCGATCTGGTTCATCGCGACCAGCTGCAAAAGTTCAGTGCGTGGCCTGCCGCTGGCGTCGCGCGGAAGGGCATGCACGACCTGGATATGCTCCGGCGGCTTCGGTCCCTTGGCTGAAGCAAGCTCGTTTTGCAGCTGAGTTTCAAGCGTCGGCTGCTCGCTCTCGACGAACGCGTAGAGCCCGACGCCGGTCCGGCGGTCGGCGAAGGCAACGATCGCCGCGTCGCGCACGGCCGGGTTCTTCCGGATCATGTCCATCAGCACCGGCGCATCGTTGACCAAGCGTCGTCCGCCACCCTCGCGGTCGGTGAAATTGAAGATGCCGCGCGTGATGGCGCGATACACCTTTTTGCCGGTCATCAGCCAGATGCGCGCGAACAGCGATTTGCGCGCCAGGATTTTGCGCTCCTTCGGCGTCAGCGCCTCGGGCGCGTAACTCCGCTTATGCTTGAGCAGATGACGCAAGTCCTCATAGGCCGCGATGCGGAACAGCCGGCTGCGGCTCTCGAAGCAGGCGGCCAACTGGAAATCGGTCACGTAGCAATGGCCGTCGTGACCGACGAGCCAGTTCTGCTCCTTGGCGAGATCGTTGTGCGTGATCCCGGCGCGATGCAGCCGGCGCATCATCTGTTTGGCCGAGCGGAAATAGGCGACGTTGCCGTGCGGCTTGGCCAGATGCAGCGCCACGCCATTGATGAAGCCGCGGATCAGCGCGCGATCCCCCGCCCATAGCAGATCAGGGCCGGCGTTGAGCCCCTTGGCGCGCATCAGCGCCTTGCGCTCGCGCGCGAACAAATGCCGCGCCAGCACGAACGACCACCACGGCACCTCGTCGAGCCGGCGCAGCACGGCATCGACATCGCCGGCCTCGCTCTTGAAGCGGCCGCGCTCGACGGTCGAGAACACGTCGCGCTTGAGCAGCACACCTTCGCTCCAGCGCGCCGCCAGCAGGGCGGAATCGGTCTTCGGCAGGCTCATCGTACTCTCACGCAGCGGCCGCGACGGGCAGGTGCTCGGCGATCCAGCGGTCGAGATCGGCCAGCGCGCGGGCGCTCATCGCCTGCTTCTTCGCCACCGTCTTCTCGTTGCCCTTCAGCCGCGTGCCGTCCGGCTTGCGGGTCGGGGCCGTCGCCAGCGGCGGGAACAGGCCGAAATTGATGTTCATGGGCTGGAACGAGCGCGTGGCTCCATCGATCGTTTCGATATGGCCGCCAGTGATGTGGCCGAGCAGGGCACCGAGCGCGGTGGTCGGAGGCGGCGGCAGCAGATTTGCGCCACGTGTCTCCGCGGCGGCGTAGAGCCCGGTGATCAGGCCGATGCTCGCCGACTCGACATAGCCCTCGCATCCCGTCATCTGGCCGGCAAAGCGCAGCCGCGGCTGGGCCCGCAGGCGGAGCTGCGAATCCAGCAGTTTCGGCGAGTTGAGGAAGGTGTTGCGATGCAGGCCGCCGAGCCGCGCGAATTCCGCGTTCTCGAGGCCTGGGATCGTGCGGAAGATCTGCTGCTGCGGGCCGTATTTCAGCTTCGTCTGGAACCCGACCATGTTGTAGAGCGTGCCGAGCTTGTTGTCCTGGCGCAGTTGCACGATCGCGTAGGGCTTGACCGTCGGATTGTGCGGATTGGTCAGGCCGACCGGCTTCATCGGGCCGTGACGCAGCGTCTCGTGGCCGCGCTCCGCCATCACTTCGACCGGCAGGCAGCCATCGAAATAGGGCGTGTTGGTCTCCCACTCCTTGAAGTCGATCTTCTCGCCCGCGAGCAACGCCGCGACGAAGGCGTCGTACTGCTCTTTCGTCATCGGACAGTTGATGTAGTCGGCACCGGTGCCGCCCGGGCCGACCTTGTCGTAACGCGACTGGAACCAAGCGACCGACATGTCGATCGTGTCCTTGTGCACGATGGGCGCGATGGCGTCGAAGAACGCGAGCGCCGTCTCGTCGGTCAGGTCACGGATGGCCTCGGCGAGCAGCTGCGAGGTGAGGGGACCGGTGGCGATGATCACCTTCTCCCACTCCGCGGGCGGCAGGCCCGCGATCTCGCCGCGGCGCAGCGCGATGCGTGGATGGCCTTCCAACGCGCTTGCGACGGCCGCCGAGAAGCCGTCGCGGTCGACGGCCAATGCGCCACCGGCCGGGACCTGGTTGGCGTCAGCGGCCCGCATGATCAGCGAGCCCAGCCGGCGCATCTCGGCATGCAGGAGGCCGACGGCGTTGTTGGCGGCATCGTCGGAGCGGAACGAATTCGAGCAGACCAACTCGGCAGGCGTGGCGGTCCGGTGCGCCTCGGTCATGCGGTCCGGCCGCATCTCATGCAGCACCACGTCGACGCCGGCCTCGGCCAGCTGCCAGGCGGCTTCGGATCCAGCGAGGCCGGCACCGATCACGTGGACGGTATTGGAAGGTGATTTGGTCCCTGTCATGCGCGGGACAGGTAGCGCTTTTCCCGAGCGCTGCAAATGCGCCAGTGGGGTTCAACGCGAGAAACCGGGCGCGTGTGTTTCGTTGCGCCAGGGCCTAGACGCGGCAACGCCCGCAGCGAGGCGGGCGATGTCCGGTAGATATCGGAAGAAGGCTGATCAGCCGTTGTAGTGACCGGCAGCAACGCGCGGGATGTCCGAACGATCGAGACCGATGTCGGCGAGCTCGCGATCGCTGAGCTGCGACAGCTCGGCAACGTTGCGCTGATACTCACGGAACGCCTGCACCATGCGGATGAGCGAGAGCAACATGAGAAATCTCCTTTAGTTCGCGATTCAGTTCTTCGTCGGAACCTCATCGTTGAAATGAACATAGAAGAGCTTATTGCGATGCGGAAGCGTGAATGTTGCGATGCAGCTAAACCCCGGACGCATAGCTTGCATAACCCTTGAGTAAGAATCGGGCAGGCGCCCGGCAGCTCAGCGACCCGCGCAAGGCTCCGTATTCATGCGGATTTTCGATCGCCCGTTCGAATTGCCGGATCGAGCAATGCCGGCTTAAAGGCCGGTCCAGGCACGAAGCTATTGCCCGACATACACCCCACGAAACGCATGGGTTCATATAATGAACATAAATTCATTATGTACGCTGCGCCTCTCAAATCGATGATCGCCATCACGGACCGCTCGCGCGGATTTCACTTCGCGGCATATAACGAAAGGTGCGACAAAGTGTCGCGGTGCTGGGCAATGATGCCGGCGCCGTCGCACCAGCGAGGAAAAACAATGAACAAACTTATTGGGGCCGCGCTCATCACTGCGGCAATTGTGGCGGTCGGTCCGGCTCAGGCGGCGCGGATGCATGGCGCCGGCTGTAGCGGGGCCAATCTGGAGAAGACCGAGACGGCGATCGAGGCGATGGCCGACGGCGACGCCAGATATACTGCGCAGAAGGAGATTGCGGCAGCGCAGGACGCGCTGCTGAGCGGCAAGATGGGCGCCTGCAGCGTGCACCTGACCAAGGCGATGCAGGCCGGGATGATCAAGTAGCAGGCGCATCTTTCGCATCATCGAACGAACGGCCGGTCGCGATGCCGCGATCGGCCTCATTCCTGACCCGGGCTACGGCGCCCGCGCCAGCTGGGTCGCGAAGGTCGCGACCGTCCGCGCGTAGACCTCGCTCTTGTTCCACTGCTGGATGACCGCAAAATTCGGGCCGCCGGGCTCCCAATCCTTGCCCTTCTGCCAGCCATAGCCCTTCAAATAGTTCGCGGTGGAGGCGAGAACGTCGGGCGCGCTGCGGATCAGATCGCGCCGGCCATTGCCGTCGAAATCGACGGCGTATTTGATCCAGGACGACGGCATGAACTGCGTCTGACCGATCTCGCCGGCCCAGGCGCCGCGCATGTCGGCCGGCTGAAGGTCGCCGCGGTCGACGATCCGCAGCGCATCCAGCAACTCGCCGCGAAACTGCTCGGCGCGGCGGCAGTCATAGGCCAAGGTCGCGAGCGCACGGATGGTCGGAAATTTTCCGACATTGACGCCGAAATCGGTCTCGAGCCCCCAGATCGCGACCAGCACCTCGCCCGGCACGCCGTAGCTCTGCTCGATCCGCGACAGCACCGAGCCGTATTGCTTCAGCATGTTGGAGCCGCGGGTCATGCGCGGCGGGATCATGCGCCCGGAGAATTCCTCGAAGGTCTGGCTGAACACCTTCTGACCGCGGTCGCGGTTCAGCACGCTTTGGTCGGGCGTCACGCCGGTCAGCGCCGCATTGATCGTGTTTTGTGAGATGCCCTTGGCCGCAGCTTCGGTCTTGAACTCGGCGAGCCAGCCGTCGAAATTGCCGCTGCCGCAAGGCACCGCGGCGTGCGCTGGCGCTGACAGGGTGGTGAGGGCAGCGAGGCAGGCAAGAGCGGAAACGGCGAGAACGCGAGCAATCATCGAAACACCTGGACGGCAATGGATTCAAAAAGCGTTGCTGGGCGCGCTCCATGTCGGGCGTAACCGCGGCAGCAACAAGGCCTTTCGATCACATTGGCGTCGGATTTCGTGAGCGCTGCCACACGCTGGCGGCCTCTCGAGGCGACCGCCGGCCTGGGAGGCCGGCGGCCGTGACAAACTCGTCGCTGCGTCCTCACATCCCGTCGCGCGAGCGCCATGGGAACAGGTTCGCCGGGAAGTCGGCCGCGGGTTTGGAGCCGCGCGGGGCCGGCGGCACGATCCGGGCTGCGTCGGGATTGATCGCGATGGCTTCGCGGTACAGATGCCAAGTGGCGTGGCCGAGCACTGGGATAACAACGGCGAGCCCCAGGAAGAACGGAATCGTGCCGGCGACCAGAAGCACCGCGACGATGAGGCCCCAGGCCGCAACCGGAACGGGATTCTTGGCCACCACGCGCAGCGAGGTGACGACTGCTTCGAGCGCGCCGGCGTGTCGGTCGAGCATCAGCGGGAAGGAGACGACGCTCAGGCACAGCGCCAGCAGCGCGAACAGGAAGCCGACGCCGCAGCCGACCGCGATCAGCCACCAGCCTTGCGGCGTCGTGAACACCCGCTGCAGGAAATCGCCCGCACCCGTCGCGCCGCCATAGCCGAACACTGCGACGTAGATCGCCTGCGCGGTCGCGACCCAGGTGACGAACAGCGCGAGCAGCAGCGTGCCTAGTCCGAGCATCGAGCCGAACGACGGCGACCGCAGCACCTCCAGAGCATCCCAGGCACTGGTGTTCTCGCCGCGGTCCCGGCGGCTGCTGAGCTCATAGAGACCGAGCGCGGCGAATGGGCCGAGCAGGGCGAAGCCCGCCGCCAGTGGAAACAACAGCGGCAGCACCGCATAGCCGAACACCGCGCGCGCGATCACCAGGCCGAGAACGGGATAGATCGCACATAGCATCACGGCGTGACTCGGGACGGCCTTGAAATCGTCCCAGCCGAGCCGCAGCGCGCGCATCAGGCTCGACATGTCGATCGTGCGAATCGTCAGCTCAGCCGCGACCTCGTCTGCCGCCCGAACGTGGGAGGCGGCATTGCTGTGGTAGGTGGCCATCGTCGTGTGCTCCCTCAACTTGCGTAGGGCGCTACCCAACCACGCAGGCGGGCTGCGCTTCTCGTTGGAACAAATTCGCCGATGGCCAGACGCGACGAACCTCGGGGCGGCCATTCGCGAACGGAAGTCATCAGGATAGTGGCAAAACAGGCCGCGCCTACTCACGCCTCGGTGAGTGCTGTGAATGTCGCGGTGCATTAGAACGGTGCCCGCGACCGAAGAAGCCGAGCCGTCCACGGACAAAGTCATTCCGCCGTCATTCCGCCTTGGGTAAGCTTCACATTCGTCGCCGTGGTCGCCTTGGCAGGCCCCGGCGGGTGGCGGAGCGGCTCTACGGCCGTCTTTGCAACGGAACAACGCCGGCCGAGTTCTTCTTACGATCACCATCCATTGGGAGCCATTGATGAGCATTTTCGGAAAGATCATGGGCGCTATTTTCGGCCATCATGCCGAGGCTGCGCCGGCCGGCGGCAGCACGCCCGCCGCGGGCGGCACCGCGCCGGCAGGCGGTACGGCAGCTCCGACCGGGGGCCCGGCTGCTGCGGCGCAAAACGTCGATGTGGCGGCGATCGTCGACAAGGCCGCGGCTGCCAAGCACGAGAAGCTGGAGTGGCGGACCTCGATCGTCGACCTGATGAAGGCGCTCGACATCGATTCGAGCCTCGCCGCGCGCAAGGAGCTTGCCAAGGAGCTCGGCTACAGCGGCGACACCAACGACTCGGCCAGCATGAATGTGTGGCTGCACAAGCAGGTGATGAGCAAGCTCGCCGCCAATGGCGGCAAGCTTCCGCCGGAGATCAAGCACTGAGCGTCGGCCGCCGACGGCCCAAAAGCGAAAGGCCCGCCATCGCGCGGGCCTTTGTCGTCGATATCGTGTCGCGAGAGGTTGCTCGAACGGCTCAGACGTGCACGACGCCGGCGCGTTGCCAGGCCTCGGCGTGCAACTGGTCGCGGTTGAAGCCGATGTCGCGCAGCGTGCGCTCGTCGAGCTGGTCAAGATAAGCGAGCTGGGTGCGGTAGTGGACGTAGCGCTTGAGAACGTCGAAAATGGCAGTGACGAACATGAGCCTCTCCCCACCGGTCTGGTTGCTTGTTCGGCGGGGGATTGCTGATCCATCCGGGTAGCCATTGGGTTAAAGCGCGCGGTCCAATCGTGTTGCTCGGTAATTCTACGGAACGTCACGCCATGATGTCCCGGTTCTCCGGATGGTCGCGGAGGTAGTCTGCGACGAAGCTGCAGCCCGCGATCACCTTGCGGCCCTCGGCGCGGATCAACTCCAGTGCGCCCTTGACCAGCTCGGACCCGATGCCCCGGCCGCGCAGGGCTGCCGGGGTCTCGGTGTGGGTGATGACGACCGCCTGCGGCGTCGCTCGGTAGTTTGCAAAAGCGGTGCTGCCTTCGACGTCGAGCTCGAAGCGGCTCTGGGCCTTGTTGTCGCGGACGGCGGTCATGCTTCTCTACCTTCGTTTCGGTTTGTCGGTCTGCTTGATGAATTCGGCCAGCATTTCGCGGATCGACCAGGGCTTGCCGTCGACGGCGCCGCGGATGTCGTCGATCTTCCATTGGCCGGCATCGCGCACGAAGTCGTAACGGATGACGTTGTCGGCCTGTTCCTTGCGATCGTTGCGATGGCCGGCGATGGTGACGGCGACCATCGCCTTGTCGGCCTCCTGCTTCTCCGGACTCACCTTGAACGAGGCGACATCCGGGTCCTGCGAATTGGTGATCGGATCGAAATCGACCGCGCCGACCTCGCCCTTCGGCGTGCGGGCGTCCATCTTGGCCCATTGGGCGGCCAGCGACTTCGACAGATAGTTCGCGCGTGCCGCCTTGTTCTCGATGACGAAGTTGCCGCCATCCTCGCCCTTGCCCTTGGCGACGCGGGTGTAGATCGCGGTCATGATGCCGGTGGGCTCATTGGCGGCGGGGGCCTGCGCGCGAAGCGGGGATACGGCGAGCACGCCAGCGAGGCCGAGAAGCAGGAAACGACGATTGATCATGGGTGTCCTCAAATCAGATTCGGTGCGCGGTGAAATGAAGGAATGCGCGGCCAGCCTCGGGTTTGTCGCACGGCATCTGCATTCGTTCGAATGACACCGTCGCATGGGAGCGATGGGCAGGCCGCGCTTGCGAGGTCGCGCGGGACCGCGATAAACAAGCGGGAAGGTAACGGGTGGCCGAGACCGCCCGAAAATCGATCGAGGGGACGCTGTCATGGGTCTGTTCATTTGCTGCCGGGATGCGAGGGCTCGTCGATGAGTGGCACACAGCTGCGGATGTCGCGGCGGGTGATGAATCTCGCGCATATCGTGACGCAGAACGGCCGCCGGCTCGGCGACCGCGTCGGTTTCGTCTGGGGCGAGAGGTCGTGGTCCTGGCGCGAGATCGACGCGATGGTCTCGGCGCTCGCGGCGGCGCTGGCCGAGCAGGGCATCGCCAAGGGCGATCGCATCCTGGTGCACTCCAAGAACTGCGAGGAGATGTTCGTCTCGATGTTTGCCGCGTTCCGGCTCGGCGCGGTCTGGGTGCCCACCAATTTCCGCCTGATGCCGGACGAGGTCGCCTACCTCGCGACCGCATCGGGCGCGAAGGCGTTTCTCTGCCACGGCGACTTTCCGGAGCACGCTGCCGCAGTGACGACTGCTGACTTCACCTGGCGCATCGGTGACGGCGGCAGCTTCGGCACGGGGGCCGTGGCCGACGCAATGAAGGCGCATGTCGGCGCACACGTCGCGAACGCTGCCGTCGAGCACGACGATCCCTGCTGGTTCTTCTTCACCTCGGGCACGACCGGCCGCTCCAAGGCGGCGGTGCTGACGCATGGTCAGATGGCGTTCGTCATCACCAACCATCTCGCGGACCTGACGCCGGGCACGACCGAGCACGACGCGTCGCTCGTCGTGGCGCCGCTGTCGCACGGCGCCGGCGTGCATCAGCTGATGCAGAGCGCGCGCGGCGCCAGGACGGTGCTGCTGCCGAGCGAGAAGTTCGACATCACCGAGGCGTTCCGTCTCATTGAGGCGCATCGCATCAGCAACCTGTTCACGGTGCCGACCATCCTGAAGATGATGGTCGAGCATCCCGCCGTCGACCAATTCGATCATTCCTCGCTGCGCCATGTGATCTATGCCGGCGCGCCGATGTATCGCGAGGACCAGAAGCGCGCGCTGGCGCGGCTCGGCAAGGTCATCGTCCAGTATTTCGGCCTCGGCGAGGTCACCGGCAACATCACGGTGCTGCCGGCCGCGGCGCACGAGGACGAGGATGGACCGGAGGCGCGGATCGGCACCTGCGGCTATGAGCGCACGGGCATGCAGGTCTCGATCCAGGACGATCAGGGGCGCGAGCTGAAGCCGGGCGAGACCGGCGAGATCTGCGTCATCGGTCCGGCCGTGTTCGCGGGCTACTACGACAATCCCGACGCCAATGCCAAGGCGTTTCGCGACGGCTGGTTCCGCACCGGCGATCTCGGCCACATGGACGCGCAGGGCTTCGTCTATATCACCGGCCGCGCGTCGGACATGTACATCTCCGGCGGCTCCAACATCTATCCGCGCGAGGTGGAGGAGAAGATCCTGACCCATCCCGACATCGGCGAGGTCGCCGTGCTCGGCGTGCCTGATCCCGTGTGGGGCGAGGTCGGCGTCGCCGTCTGCGTGGCGCGCGAGGGCGCGGCCGTGCCGAGCGAGAGCGCGATCGCCGGCTATCTCGCCACCAAGCTGCCGCGCTACAAGATGCCGAAGCGGTTCTTCTTCTGGGACGCGCTGCCGAAGTCTGGCTACGGCAAGATCCCCAAGCGTCTCGTGCGCGACGAGCTCGAGGCGCGCGGCCTGCTCGATCTCACCAGGCAGGGCTGAGCACTGATGCGATTCATCAAACAGCCCGGCGCGCCGGTGGCCGACCGCATCCACTGGGTCGAGGCGCGGGGCCGCGCCTTCACCTTCACCATGGAGCAGGGGTTGCCGCTGCTGGAAGCGGCCCATCGCGGCTTTGCGCGTGAAGGCTTTGCCGGCGGCGTGCTCGACATCAGAGGTGGCGCGCTCGGCCCGTTTACCTATGTGATGCCGGCGCTGTCGAAGACGCCGGATCATGCCGCGTTCTACAGCGAGACCTTTCGGCCCGCGGGTGTCACGCATCTGACCACCGCCACCATGACGCTTGGCGTCCGCGACGGCGCGCCGTTCTTCCATTGCCATGCGCTGTGGACGGAAGAGGGCGGTCGCAACGGTGGCGGGCACATCCTGCCCGAGGAGACGATTGTCGCGGAGTCCTTTGATGTCGAGGCCTTCGGGCTCGACGGTGCGATCTTCGCGGCCGAGCCTGATCCGGAGACCGGCTTCAAGCTGTTCGGACCGGTGGCGGCGGCACCGCGCGCCGCAAGAACCGATCGCCGCGCCTTCGCGCTGCGGCTGCGGCCGAACCAGGATTTTGCCGGCTGTCTGGAGGAGTTCTGCCGCGCGCAAGGCATCAGCAGGGCGCGCATCCGCGGCGGTGTCGGCTCGACCATCGGCGCGCACTTCGAGAGCGGTGCTGTGGTCGAGCCGTTTGCGACCGAGCTGACCATCGCCTCGGGCGCGATCGCGCCCGGCGCTGTCGGCCTCGAAGCCACGCTCGACGTCGCGCTGGTCGACTACACCGGCGCGCTGGCACAGGGGCGTCTGGTTCGCGGCGACAACCCGGTGCTGATGACGATGGAGCTGGTGCTGGAGGTCGCGGCGTAGCCCGCGTGGGACGGTAGCCGATCCCGCCGCCTTGTGCGAGATTGCCCGCGATGTCACCGAATTTGTGAAGGCGTCATGGCGAGGAAGCAACGTGAGATCCGGCTGCGCGCACCCTATCTGAAGCGGCTGTGGCTCGATCCGGCCAAGATCGCCGACCGCGCCGAATATCCGTTCTGCCTGCCGTTCCTGCAGGACGAGTTCGAGCTGAGCTTCACGAGCGCCATCACCATCATCGTCGGCGAGAACGGCACCGGCAAATCGACCCTGCTCGAAGGCATCGCGGCGCTGGCCGGCTATGACGAGGCCGGCGGCGGCAAGGGCTATAGGCCGGTGGATCATGGTCGTGCAATCGAGCGCATGGGGGGTACGCTCGGTGCCGCGTTCCGTGCGAGCTGGCTGCCGAAGATCACGCAGGGCTGGTTCTTCCGCGCCGAGAGCTTCTTCTCGGTGGCGCGCTATCTCGACGAGGCCGCGTTGGACGATCCACTCGGAGGGCCGCCGCCCGACTTCCTGTCGCATTCCCACGGCGAGGGCTTCCTGCGCTTCTTCGAGGAGCGCTGCCAGCGCCAGGGCATCTACATCTTCGACGAGCCGGAATCGGCGCTGTCGCCGGCGCGCCAGATCGAGTTTCTCAAGCTGATGCGGCGGATGGACGAGTCCAGTCATTGCCAGGTGCTGATGGCGACGCATGCGCCGGTGCTGATGGCCTATCCCGGCGCGACCCTGCTGCGCCTGACCAAATACGGTCTCGAGAAGGTCGCTGTGCAGGACACCGATCACTTCAAGGCCCTGCGCGAGTTCTGCGCCGATCCCGATGGCTTCGTGCAGGCGGTGCTTGCGGAGTGAGGGCGGGGTGTGGTGCATGAGAGTTGGCGAGGTCGACCAACTTGCTCCGCCGTCATTGCGAGCGAAGCGACGTGTCCGCCGAAGCCCATCGGGCGCAGGCGGAAGCAATCCAGGGCTGCGCAAAGACTCTCGATCGCTTCGTCGCTTTGCTCCTCGCGATGACGGAGAGACATGAGTCCGCGTTCCCGCGTGCGAATGGCGTCCGGGCTTTGCATCATATTCTGCCCTCCTCGAAGTGAGGGGGCGCAGGGAAGGCCGGGCATCCGCTGATGCCCGCGGCCCCCGTGCGGGAAAAATGCACGGGGCAGGAACCACAGGCTCAGCCGAGATGACCCGGCCTTCCCTGCGCGATGGTGTTACGGCTTATACGTGATCTCCTCGGTGCACCGGGCTTTCTGGCCACCGTCACCGGCGCGATGCGTGAGCATCACCACCAGCTTGACCTCAGCGTCGGGAGGTCAGGACCACACGATTTCGCCGTCCGCCGCCGGACCCGTCGTCTGCGCATTTGCGCCGGGCCCGTGACGTCCATCGCATCCCGCACTCAACGCCCGTGACGACCGCGAAGCGCCCCTCTCGTGAGTGCAGGACGCACCCAGAAGAACGCAAATTCCGAAAAAACGAAAGAAGAATACTTTTCGCGACACGACTGGACAGGGGTGATGGCGCTGATCCCGCATCGAAATATAGATTTTGCGCGCATGGCCGTTTTGGTGTCAAAACGGTCGCGTCACGCCTTCGCGGCGTGCGCGTCGGGCAAATCAGGTCGCGACGCGGGTGAGGGAAGCAGGGTTTCAGATGTCGGAGCAGGCCAACCGTCACGACGAGCTCGACCAGGCGCTGCTCGCCCTCGACGACCGCGCCATGGTGCTGGAGGAGCTCGACGGCTTCATCGCCGGCCTGCTGGTCCTGCCGGAGCAGGTCCCGCCCGGCGAATGGTTCGCCGCGGCGTTCGGGTTCGGCAAAGGCCGCCACTCGGTGTTTGCGAGCATCGCCCATGCCAACGCGGTGCTCGACCTGGTGATGGCGTATCATGACGAGATCGCCCGGACGCTCACGCAAACGCCGGAGCTGTATCAGCCGCGCTATCCGGTCGATCCGATCGACGGCAGTGTGATCTGGGAGTTGTGGATCGACGGCTTCGCTGCGGCGGTGGACCTGCGTCAAGAGCGGTTCAAGGCCTACCGGAACGTCGACGGCGACGTGGGCGAGGCGGCCCTGAGCCTGATGGTGGCGATCGAGCTGGCGCGCGACGAGAATGCCGACCGCGTCGAGAATACCAGGCTCGACCGCGAAGCACCTGCTGACATCCGCCATGCGGTGCTGACCCTCAACCGTCATCGGCGGAGCGGGGCGCCCGTGCCCGGCGCGCCCGCCTTCATTGAGCAACCCAATCCGTTCGCCTCCTTCGGCAAGGTCGGCCGCAACGATCCCTGTCCGTGCGGTTCCGGCCAGAAATACAAGCGCTGCTGTGGCGCCAATTGACCCGCTTTCGAGCGCCACGACACGGTCTTTTTTGTTGCAACAATCGGGAGCGGTGCAAAGATGGGCCCGCCGCGTGCCAGATGCGCGGGCCAAATGAGAATGGTTGAGGAAACGAGATGAGGATGGTGTTCGGCAAGGCGCTGGCCGTAACGGCGGCGCTCGCGATCGCAACGACGGCTTTGAGCACGGCGGATGCGCATGGTCCCACCCGGCGCAAGGTGCAGGAGCACGTCGAGATCAACGCCGCGCCCGCCAAGGTGTGGGCCGTGATCGGCAACTTCCAGGACATGAGCTGGCTCGGCGTCGTCGACAAGACCGCGGGCGAGAAGGGCAACGAGATCGGCGCCACGCGCAAGCTGACCCTGAAGGGCGGCGCCACGGTCGACGAGGAGCTCTACAAATACGACGCCGAGAAGATGAGCTATTCGTACCGGATCACGGCGGTCGATGTGAAGGTGCTGCCGGTGACAAACTACTCGTCGACCATCGCGGTGACGCCGAGTGCGGACGGCAAAGGCAGCGTGGTCGAATGGACCGGCGCGTTCTACCGCGGCTTCCCCAACAACGATCCGCCGCCGGAGCTGAGCGACGAGGCCGCGGTCAATGCGGTGACCGGGCTCTACAAGGGCGGGCTCGAGGGACTGAAGAAGAAGGTGGAGAGCGGGAGCTGATTGGATACGACCATGTCGCCAAGTCAGCGCTGCGCTCCCTCTCCCCGTTCTTACGGGGGGAGGGTTGGGGTGAGGGGCAGCCGAACGGGGGGTGTGGGCGGTGAGACCTGTGCCGCCTCACCCGGATTGCATCTGGCGATGCAATCCGACCTCTCAGCGCGAGCGAAGCTCGTCGCGGCCCCGCATCCGCCTTCGCTCTGCGAGCTACGGCGGACAAGAGCGGGGCGAGGTGGGTACAAGGCAGGGCGCTGTACCACTCATCGTCTCTCAGATCCTATTCGAGCTTTTCTGCTCGCAGCCTTGCTCGTCTGCTGCGCCAGTGCCCATGCTGAAGAAGCCTTCGTCACCAATCAGCTCAGCGATGATCTGACCATCGTCGACCTCGCGACCTCGAAGCCGGTGGCGACGATCCCGATCGGCGGCAAGCCGGCCGGCGTTGCGGTGGCTGCCGACGGACGCTTCGCCTATGTGGCGAGTCCGGACGACAAGAGCATCAGCGTCGTCGACGCTGTCGCGCGAAAGGTTGTTGGACGGATCGAGGTCGGTGGCGGCCCGCTCGGCATTGCCGTGACGCCGGACGGTTCGACGGTCTACGTCGCAGACTGGTACAACGCCGCAATTCGCGTGATCGATGCGAAGACCCGGACCGTGACCGGCAGCATCGCGGTCGGCGCCTCGCCGTCGGGGCTTGCGGTGACACAAGACGGCAAGCTGCTGCTCTCCGCCGACCGCGACGACGACATGGTCTCGGTGATCGACACGGCGACGCGCCAGCGCCTTGCGACCATCAAGGTTGGCACGCGGCCGTTCGGTGTCACCATCGACGCCGAGGGCAAGCGCGCCTACACGGCAAATGTCGCCTCCAACGACGTCTCGGTGATCGACCTCGCCGAGCGTCGCGAGATCGGCCGGGTCAAGACCGGCTTGCGGCCCTATGCAGTGGCGCTGGCGCAGGGCAGGGGCTTCGTAACCGACCAGTATGACGGCACGGTCAGCGTGTTCGACCTGGCGAGCCTCCAGCCGCTCCAGCGCATCAATGTCGGTGACTATCCCGAGGGCATCGAGGCGACGGCCGACGGCCGACGCGTCATCGTCGCCAATTGGGAGAGCAACATCCTGAGCGTCATCGACGTGGCCGCACTGAAGGTCACAGGGGAGATCAAGGTCGGCAACGGCCCGCGCGCGTTCGGCGCGTTCCTGCGGCGGTGAGGCAGGCCGGCCAGTGGCGGGAATGGAGTTGCATCTGCAGCCTCCGTCATTGCGAGCGTAGCTCGCAATGACGCGGGGAGGTATCGAGGCTCGTCGTTATCCCTGCATGTCGCCGGCGCTGATGCAGGCTACGAATCTCGTCTGGCGGGCACCACCAACCGTTCCACGATCTCGTCCATCCGGGTGAACAGCATCTCCGGCTGGTGGTCGCGCAGCGCCTGCTCCGCGGCATAGCCCCATGTCACCGCACCGAAGGCGATGCCGGCGGCGCGCGCAGCCTCGATGTCGCGGGTCTCGTCGCCGATCGCGATGACCTGGGCCGGGTCGACGCGCAGCCGCTTCAGCACCCGGCGAAACTTCCGTGCCTTGCCGAACACCGAGGCTGAGCAATCGAAATCGGCGAACAGACCGGCGCGCGATCCGAGCTTCTGCCGCGCGTTGGCCTCGCTGTCCGACGAGACCAATGCGAGCATGGTGCCGTTCGCGGCAAGGGTGTCGAGCATGATGTCGACGCCTGCAAACAGCGGGATGCTTGCTGCATGCGCCGTCTTCAGCCGGCGCACGTGGCGCGCGATCAAGGGCAGCTTCCAGCGCGGCACCTGAAGGAAATCGAGGATCTCACGGGTCGAGGCATGGCGCAGCCCGTCGATGTCCTGCTCCTCGACCTGACGAAAGCGGTACCGCACGGCGACGGCATTCACGTGGGTGCGAAACCACGGGAAGCTGTCGGCGAGCGTGCCGTCGAGATCGAAGATGACGAGGGAATATGGCATCGCGCGGGGTGAGCGTGGCGAGGGGCTGATGATCGTCGAGGCGTGTCGTCCTGCGACAGCCCTGGGCCATAGCAATGGGAGGGGCGGCGCGCAATGAGATGCGACCCTTGCGTGTCGCAGCTCCATGGTGACGTTCGACGATCAGGGGTTGAACATGTTGTGATGTGCACCTGGAAATAACGCGGTCTATGATCCCGATGCGCCGGCGGATCAGGGTCTGCCTGCCCGATTTGATCGAATTTGTTTTCATCATTCAAGCCAGAGAGATTTCACATGGCCCTCAACAAGGTTGCTGCAGCGTATCTGTCCTACTTCGCCTATATCGACGACGCGCTCGATACGGTTCAGCCGAGCGATTTCGTGACGATGCTGAAGTCCGTCCCGTCGGGCGCGGCGAACGGTCCGTGGTCGCTCGTCTGGGGCCCGGCGGTCAACAACGGCGTGCTCGCCTATGTCGCGCAAGGCAGCGACGGCAGCTACGCGCTGGCGTTCCGCGGCACCGATGTCGACGGCTCGGTCGGCGGCGCCTTCGAGAACGTGCTCGCCGACGTCGATGCAGTCTTCCAGGTGCCGTGGCTGTATCCGCAGCAGGCCGGCTCGCCGCTGCAGATCAGTGCCGGGATCAACGATGCGCTGGCGCTGGTCATCGCGCTCACCGATCCCGCGACGGACCTGTCGCTGCTCGACTATCTGCGCGGCCTTGCGGCCAAGCAGAATCTGCAACTGATGGTGACCGGGCACAGCCTGGGCGGCGCGCTCGCCGTGGTGGCGACGGCGTGGCTGAAGGATCAACTGCCGAAGCTGAACTCGTCGCTGAAGTTCACGCTGTGGCCGCACACCTTCGCGGCTCCGACCATGTGGAACGCGGGCTTCGCGACCACCTTCGCGAAGGCCTATACCTACTATGCGGCGGTCAACAGCAACGACATCGTGCCGATGGGATGGGCCAATCTGAAAGGGATTCTCGTCACCTATGCGCCGCCGGCGCCGGTCCTGAAGGACACCAACTACTACTCGATCTACAAGCCGCTTGAGCTCCTCAGCGCAACGATCCCGACCTATACGTCGATCGTGCCGAGCAATCCGGACCTGTTCACGATCACGCCGATCGTGGAGACGAACGATTCCTGGACCGCAGAAGCCGGCTACATGCATTCCATGCAGTTGCAGTACTTCCCGCACGCGACTGGCACGACGGCGCCGCCGCTGCCGGGGGTCACCAAGACCGGCGTGGCGCGGCCGCGGGCGGTCGCCGTCGCAGCGTGAGCTGCTGATCAGGGGACGTCGCCGTCCGGGTCGCGTCTCGCGTTGCCCTCTTGCGAGCCTGCTCCCGCAGGTCTGCAAGAGGGTTTTGACGCGAATCCGATCAACAATCTCTCACGGCTTTTGTGAGCGTGCGCTGCAGGAACGCCTGGCGCAGTGCGGTCGTTGACCCCCGCACAGACGCAAGGAGAGACACATGCAACGCACGCTCAAGATGGCCGCGCTGGCCGCCGCCACGCTGGTGCTCGGCACCGCCGCCGCATCCGCGCAGGGCTATGCCCGCTACGGCGACTCGATGGCCTGGGGGCCGCCGACACAGGGCAACGATTCCGAGCCGGTGTATGACGCCGCGCCGGCGCCGGCCTACGCGCCGGGTGAGGTGGCGTGGGGTACAACGGCCTGGGGCCACGGCTACAACGGCACCAACCATCCGACTCCGAGCTCGACCCAGGGCGATGTCGGTCCGTCCGGCAACAACAACGGCACGCTGACCGGTGTCTACCGGCAGTGGTAGCCGCCATCTCGCGTTAGACGTTAGGCGATCAAACCCGCCGCTCGACAAGAGCGGCGGGTTTGTCGTGTCGGACGGGTTCGCTGCGCGTGTCGGGCGATGTCACGAAGCCATTGGATCACGAGGTCGCGCGAAGGTGAGCGTCGCGTTGTGTCGCACGATTGTTGTGGGGACCGGCGGAACCTTGGATGGATCGATATCGTTTGTTCTCCGAGAATTAGGAACGAAGGAGCAAGTTCATGACGCGCACGTTTGGATTCGCCGCGCTGACCGCCGTCACGCTCGTGGCCGGCACCGCTGCGGCCTCGGCCGGCGAATACGGCCCGGGCGGCTACGGCTATGGTGGCCAGGTCACCAGCACCTACGCCTACCGCGATTCCTTCGCCTGGGCGCCGGGGCCGGTCTATGAAGTGGGTCCGGGCTATGACGAGGGCTACGTCGCCGTTGCACCCAGCCCGTATGACGGCCCGGGCTGGGGCACCGGCTACAACGGCACCAACCATCCGACTCCGAGCTCGACCCAGGGCGACGTCGGCCCGGGCGGCAACAACAACGGCACGCGCAGCGGATATTATCGCCAGTGGTAATCTGAGTTCGTTGCAGAAACATCAAGCCCGCCGCTCTGTAGAGAGCGGCGGGCTTTGCTGTGATGAACCGGTATCGACCACATGCGTCATTGCGAGGAGCGCGATGCAATCCAGAATCGCGTACGCGGCCCTGGATTGCTTCGCTTCGCTCGCAACGACGATCGATACAAGGGAATTGAGGGCAACTACTCCGCCGCCTCGCTGGCGGCGCCGCGGCCGCGCTTCTTCGGCTTGGCTGACTTCTCCAGCACCGGCTTGAGGAACTGCCCGGTGTAGCTGCGCGGCGCCTTGACGATGTCCTCAGGCGGGCCCCAGGCGACGATCTCGCCGCCGCCGTCGCCGCCCTCCGGGCCGAGATCGATGACCCAGTCGGCGGTCTTGATGACCTCGAGATTGTGCTCGATCACGACCACCGTGTTGCCCTGTGCCACGAGCTCGTGCAGCACCTCCAGCAGCTTCTTGACGTCGTGGAAGTGCAGGCCGGTCGTGGGCTCGTCGAGGATGTAGAGCGTGCGGCCCGTGGCGCGCTTGGACAGCTCCTTGGCGAGCTTGACGCGCTGCGCCTCGCCGCCGGAGAGCGTGGTGGCCTGCTGGCCGACATGGATGTAGTCGAGGCCGACGCGGCGCAGCGTCTCGAACGTGTCGCGCACGCGCGGCACCGCCTTGAAGAATTCGGCGGCCTCCTCGACCGTCATGTCGAGCACGTCGGCGATCGACTTGCCCTTGAACAGCACGTCGAGGGTCTCGCGGTTGTAGCGCTTGCCCTTGCAGACGTCGCAGGTGACGTAGACGTCGGGCAAAAAGTGCATCTCGATCTTGATGACGCCGTCGCCCTGGCAGGCCTCGCAGCGGCCGCCCTTGACGTTGAAGGAGAAGCGGCCCGGCTCGTAGCCGCGTGCCTTCGATTCCGGCAGGCCGGCGAACCATTCGCGGATCGGCGTGAACGCGCCGGTATAGGTCGCGGGGTTGGAGCGCGGGGTGCGGCCGATCGGCGACTGGTCGATGTCGATGATCTTGTCGATGTGCTCCAGCCCTTCGATGCGGTCGTGCGGCGCGGCGGCCTCGTTGGCGCCGTTGAGCTTGCGCGCGATCGCCTTGTAGAGCGTGTCGATGAGAAGCGTCGACTTGCCGCCGCCGGAGACGCCGGTGATCGCCGTGAACAGGCCGAGCGGGATCTCGGCCGACACGTTCTTTAAGTTATTGCCGCGGGCGTTGACGACCTTGATGGTGCGGCGATGGTTCGGTGGCCGCCGCTCGGGCACCTCGACCTCGAGCTCGCCGGTGAGATATTTGCCGGTCAGCGACGCCGGATTGCGCATGATCTCGGTCGGCGTGCCCTCGGCGACGATGTTGCCGCCATGGGTGCCGGCGCCGGGGCCGATGTCGAGCACGTAGTCGGCGAGGCGAATGGCATCCTCGTCATGCTCGACCACGATCACGGTGTTGCCGAGGTCGCGCAGCCGCTTCAGCGTGTCGAGCAGGCGGGCGTTGTCGCGCTGGTGCAGGCCGATCGAGGGCTCGTCGAGCACGTAGAGCACGCCGGTCAGGCCCGAGCCGATCTGCGACGCCAGGCGGATGCGCTGGCTCTCGCCGCCCGACAAGGTGCCGGAGGAGCGCGCCAGGGTCAGATAGTTCAAGCCGACGTCGAGCAGGAAGGTCAGGCGGTCGCGGATCTCCTTGAGGATGCGCGTGGCGATCTCGGTCTGCTGCGCGTTCAGGGCCTTCGGCACCTCGGCGAACCATTCGCCGGCAGCCTTGACGCTGAGCTCGGAGATCTCGCCGATGTGCTTGCCGGCGACCTTGACGCACAGCGCCTCGGGCTTCAGCCGGAAGCCGTTGCAGCCAGCGCAGGGCACGTCGTTGAAGTACTTGCCGAGCTCCTCGCGCGCCCATTCGCTCTCGGTCTCGCGGAAGCGGCGCTCGATGTTGGTGATGACGCCCTCGAACGGCTTCTTGGTGTCGTAGGCGCGGACGCCGTCCTCATAGGTGAACTTGATCTCGTCGTCGCCGGAGCCGTGCAGCAGCGCGTTCTGCGTCTTCTTCGGCAGGTCTTTCCACTTGGTGTCGAGCGTGAACTTGTAGAACTTGCCGAGCGCTGTCAGCGTCTGCAGGTAATAGGGCGAGGACGACTTGGCCCAGGGGGCGATCGCGCCCTTGCGCAGGGTGACGTCCTTGTCGGGGATGACGAGATCAGCATCGACGTGCTGCTCGACACCGAGGCCGCCGCATTCCGGGCAGGCGCCGTAGGGATTGTTGAACGAGAACAGCCGCGGCTCGATCTCGGGAATGGTGAAACCGGAGACTGGGCAGGCGAACTTCTCCGAGAACAGGATGCGCTCGGGCCCGCTCTTGTCATGGATCTTGGCGGTCTTCTTCTTCTCCTCGGCCGGGGCGGCGGAGGCGGGCGCGTCGGCGAACTCGATCACGGCCAGGCCCTCGGCGAGCTTCAGCGCGGTCTCGAAACTCTCCGCGAGGCGCTGGCCGATGTCGGGGCGCACCACGATGCGGTCGACGACGACGTCGATGTCGTGCGGGAACTTCTTGTCGAGCGTGGGCACCTCGGCGAGCTCATGGAAGGTGCCGTCGATCTTGACGCGCTGAAAGCCCTTCTTGAGATATTCGGCGAGCTCCTTCTTGTACTCGCCCTTGCGTCCGCGCACGACCGGGGCCAGCAGATAGAGGCGGGTGCCCTCGGGCAGCGCCAGCACGCGGTCGACCATCTGCGAGACGGTCTGGCTTTCGATCGGCAGGCCGGTGGCCGGGGAGTAGGGCACGCCGACGCGCGCCCAGAGCAGCCGCATGTAGTCGTAGATCTCGGTGACCGTGCCGACCGTCGAGCGCGGGTTCTTCGAGGTGGTCTTCTGCTCGATCGAGATCGCCGGCGACAGGCCGTCGATCTGGTCGACATCAGGCTTCTGCATCATCTCAAGGAACTGGCGCGCATAGGCCGACAGCGATTCGACGTAGCGGCGCTGGCCCTCGGCATAGATCGTATCGAAGGCGAGCGAGGATTTGCCGGAACCGGACAGGCCGGTGAACACCACGAGCCTGTCGCGCGGGATCTCGACGTCGATGTTCTTGAGGTTGTGCTCGCGGGCGCCGCGGATCGTGATCGCCCGCAGGCTCGACTGGTTGGCTTGCGCGCGCTGCTTGGCCTTGAGCACTTCATCCATGACGATCGTCCCACGGCGCAGAGTCGCGCCATCGTTGCAGGCGCGTTCGCCGGAAGCCGGCCATCGGACGCCAGAGGGAAAAGGTATCGTCGGAACGTAGGAAGAACGGGGCTGGATTTCCAGTGCCGTCAGCGAATCATCAACAATGCGCTCAGGGAATGGCAGCGAATGGCAGGAGGCTGCCGGTTCCGTCCTGCCTTGTGCGCGATCCCGCAAAGAAAAAGCCTCCGCTCTGGCAGAGCGGAGGCTGTGTGCGTTGGCCCGGAGGCGAAGACTTAGAAGTGGTAGTTGATGCCGACCTGACCGGAATGCACGTTGAGCGTGCCGGTCGCGAGCGTGCCGAGGCCGGTGAAGGTGTAGCTCTCGCCACCGAAGCTCTTGTAGAGGTATTCGCCCTTCAGCGACCAGTTCGGGGCGAACATGTACTCGACGCCAGCGCCGACGGTCCAGCCGGAGTGGATCTTGCTGTCCGAAGCGGCGAAGCCCGGAGCCGTCAGCGAGACGCGGTTGTCAGCCCAGGCGTAACCACCGGTCGCGTACAGCAGGGTCGGGCCGAAGGCGTAGCCGATGCGGCCGCGGACGGTGCCCCAGTCACGGATCTTGGATTCGGCGTTGACACCGAGCGCGCCAACGTTTGCGTTGATGTCGGCCCAAGCGGCGTCGGCCTCGAGGCCGAACACGACAGCGCCCTGCTGCCAGTTGTAGCCGACGGTGCCGCCAGCGAAGCCGCCCTTCATGGCCGCGAAGTCAGCATCCTCGTTGGCATAGCCGCCCATGGCACCGATGTAGAAGCCGGTCCAGGTCAGCACAGGCGCGGCAACCGGCGCCTTGGTATAGGTCGGGCGCGCGGCAAGATCAGCGGCGGCAGCGGGAGCGGCCAGGGCGGCCAAGGCCACGGTCGCGAGCAGGATCTTCTTCATTCCAGTCTCCAGTTAATTCCTAGCAGTCCGCATCGCACCGAGAGTTTTACGCACGAAACAGACTCACCCGTTCAAGTTGACGAGGTTCCTATAGCCCGGTTCCGTACGGATTACCGTCACCCTGAAGACACACTCGCGGCCAAACCGCGTTTTTACGGGCAAGTTCCAGAAAGCCTATGTCACTCAACTGCTTCGTTCCGGGTGTGGCGAGCCGGCAAGGTGGCATCAGGGCAACAAAAAAGGCCGGCTTTCGCCGGCCTTTCTCGGAACCTGTCGGTTGCAGGTGTCAGTACTTGGCGATGACCGGGCCGCCGAAATGGTAGCTGAGGCCGGCCTTGACGGTGTGGACGGTGTCCTTCCACTCGGAGCGGTTGGTTGCGAAAGCGCTGTACTGGATCGCGCTCTTGCCGAAGTCGAGATAGTTGTACTCGAGCTTGGCCGACCAGTTCGGCGCGAACATATACTCGGCGCCGGCGCCGACCGTGTAGCCCCAGCGGGTGGTGTTCTGGCTGAAGACGTTGCCGGGGACGCCGTCATAGCGATGCTGCAACTGGCCCACCGCGGCGCCGCCGCTGACGAAGAACAGGGCGGGGCCTGCGGCATAGCCGAGGCGGCCCTTGATGTCGCCGAAGCTGGTCAGCTTGGTGAAGAAGGTGTCGCCGAGGCCGGCATTGACCACGGCGGAGCGGCCGTTGATGTCGGCCCAGTGATAGTCGCCTTCGAGGCCGAACACGACGTTGTCGACCTGCCAGTTGTAGCCGACCACGCCGCCGACGAAGCCGCCATTGGTGTTGTAGTTCTGGGTGCCCAGGAAGCCCGGCGCATTGAAGCGGCCGAGGAAGGTCTCCTTGCTGGTGCCCCAGCCGCCGCCGCCCTGGATGCCGGCGTAGAGGCCCGACCAGCTCAGGATCTGCGCGACCATCGGCGGCGCCTTCGTATAGGGACGTGCCGCCATGTCGGCCGCCGAAGCGGACGTGGCCGTTGCGATGCCGACGAGCGCCGTCGTGATCACAAACAACTTCTTCATCAAATTCTCCCCCGGGAGGTTGGAATGACAAGCGATGGGCAAGTCATACACAGGGCATCCCGGCGAGGCTGTAACGCGCCCGCCACAGAAACGAAAAAGCATTATAAATCATATATTTAGCACAAAAACGCCGCGACGCTGCCGGGCTGTTGACACGAAAAAGGCCGGCGCGAGGGCCGGCCTTTCCGAATGCGCGCGAGCGGCGGCTTTTTTCAGTAGCGCGTGCCCATCGGCGCCCCGAATCGATAGTTCACCCGGACTGTCGCCATGTCGATGTCCTGCTTGATGGTATCGACGCGCGACAGCACGGTTGCGGTGGCCGGGAAGCTGATGTCGCGCGAGCCCATGAACAGGTGGTCGTACTCGACGGCGACCGACCAGTTCGGCGCGAAGCCGAACTCGACGCCCGTGCCGACGGTGCCGCCCCAGCGGGTCTCACTGGCGGAATCCAGCAGCGTGCCGACCGGGAAGGGCGCAGCCGCATTCGCCGTGCCGGTGTATTTGTTGTGGGTGACGGCGGCGCCGCCCTTCACGTACCAGAGCACGTTGCCCCAGGCGTAGCCGACCTGGCCGGTGAACAGGCCGATCGCATCGGTCTTGGTGTTGTTGGTGATGCCCGCAGCCAGCGCCGCCGTGCTCGCATTGGACGACTTCAGGTCGGTCCAGTTGCCCTGGGCCTCGACGCCGAACACCCAGCTCGCCGCCTGCCAGCGATAGCCGACCTGGCCGCCGATGAGGCCGCTCGAGGCATTGTGGCAGCCTTCGGACTGGGTCGGCACGACCGGCACGCCGCCGACGCGATTGAGCGTCCAGCAGTTGTGGCTCCAATCGGCGCCGCCATTGACGCCGAGGTAGAACCCGGCCCAGTTCGGCAGCGGCGTGACATAAGCCGGCGGTGGCGCCTTGCTGTAAGGGCGCGTCGCGAAGTCGGCCGCTGAGGCCGGCGCCAGTCCCAGCGCCGCGGCGCTTGCGGTCAAGATCAAGGTCGTCTTCTGCATTCGTCTCTCCCCAGTCCCAATACACCACGCTCCGGATCCCTCCGATCCGGGCCCACGCGAAGGTGGCCTGTTGCTGGTTGTAGGAGAGACTGCTTTCTAAACTCGTGATCGGGAGCAGGCGCGTGGCGGGATGTGCCGAACGTACTTAAGCGCTGGTAAAGATCGCGACCGGTCGTGCAGATCGCAGAGCTGTCCCGAAGCGCGAGGGGCGGGTGAGCGCTTGGCGCGTCAGACCCTCGACCACCAGTCCTCGAGGGTCAGCGCTTGGAAAAGTCAGTGCTTGGATACGACGGGGCCGCCCCAGCGATAGTTCACGCGGACCGTCGCCATGTCGACGTCCTGGCCGACCGCATCGGTCCGGCCCGCGGCTCCACCGGGAACGCCCGAGAAGCCCAGGGTGCGGTTGCCCATGAACAGGTGCTCGTATTCGGCTGCGACCGACCAGTTCTTGGCGAAGCCGACCTCGACGCCGGTGCCGACAGCCGCACCCCAGCGCGTGGCGCTGGACTGGTCGAGCACACCGCCAGTTGCCGTGGACAGACCGTTGTACTTCTCACCCGCAACCGCGGCGCCGCCCTTCACGTACCAGAGCACGTTGTTCCAGGAATAGCCGATCTGGCCGGTGAGCAAGCCGATCCCATTGATCTTGGTCTGGTTGGTCACGGGCGGGACGAACTGGCTGGTGTTGCTGCCCTTGAGGTTGGCCCAGTTTCCCTGGCCTTCGACGCCGAACACCCAGCCGCCGGCCTGCCAGCGATAGCCGATCTGGCCGCCAGCCAGCGCGCCGGTCGCATCATGGCAGCCTTCCGCGTTGGTTGCGGCCACGCCGGCGAAGCTGACCTTGTTGGTCCAGCAGGTGCGGGCCGATGCGCCACCGGCATTCAGGCCGATATAGAAGCCACTCCAATCATAGATCGTCGTGATCATCGCAGGCGCTTTGGTGAAGGTGCGCGCGGGCAAGTCGGCAGCGATGGCCGGCGCAATCCCCAGCGCCAGCGAAGTTGTCGCCCCCAGCAACAGCCTTCTCATCGCATTCCCCAAACCAAGTCCGACGCCCGCACGCACACTCTCACCAACGCCCACCCGCCGGACCTTGATAGCCCCTTCCGTCGTAAAAAGCCGTCACCCAAATGACACAACGGCCCAGCAAGTACCGGTTCTGGCACACAAAAAAGGCCGGCGCGAAGCCGGCCTTTCGACACATTCGATTTGCGCGTGCAATCAGTAGCGCGACACGATCGGGCCGCTGAAGTGATAGGAGATGCCGGCCTTGACGGTGTGCACGGTGTCGCTCCACTCGGAGCGATTGGCCGGAACCGCGCTGTACTGAATCGAGCTCTTGCCGAAGTCGAGATAGTTGTATTCGACCTTGGCCGACCAGTTCGGCGCGAACATGTACTCGGCGCCGGCACCGATCGTCCAACCCCAGCGCCAGTTGTTCTGAGCGAAGCTATTCGCCGCGCCGCCATTGAGCGCTGCGTCGTAGCGGTGTTGGAGATCGCCGACGGCAGCGCCGCCGCTGACAAAGAACAGCGCCGGACCCGCAGCCCAGCCGAGGCGGCCCTTGATGTCGCCGAAGCCGCGCAGCCTGGTGAAGTAGGTATCGCCGAGACCGGCGTTGATGACGCCCGACCGGCCGTTGATGTCGGCCCAGTGATAGTCGCCCTCGAGACCGAACACGATGTTGTCAACCTGCCAGTTGTAGCCGATCACACCGCCGATGAAGCCGCCGCTGGTGTTATAGTTCTGGGTGCCGGCAAAGATCGCCGTATTGGGCGCTCCGAAGAAGGTCTCGTTGCTTCGGCCCCAGCCGCCGCCGCCCTGCAGACCGAGATAGAAACCGGCCCAGGTCGGAAGTGGCGCCGGCGCCACCACCGGGGCCTTCGTGTACGGGCGGGCGGCGAGATCGGCGGCTCCCGCCGGCGTCAGCGCCCCCAAAACCATTAAGCTGACAGCTCCGAGAAAAATTCTTTTCATCCCAAGTCTCCCGCGTTGGGCGTCTCCAATTGGTCCCCGGAGACGCACTTCTGTGAAGTTGGTGCGACCACGCTTGCGGCCCCAATCCGTCCAGAAATATACGCTATTCAACCCTGGATACCGTCTCCCAAAAGCCACAGCCGAGGAGGAAGTGCGGCGAGCTAACTTGATGAAAGTTAATCCCTTTTCCGTGAATAAGGGAACTTTTTGCGGGTTCCATTGCGAGAAGTTGCGGTTCCATCGAGTTCCGCGGAACTCGACGCACGGTTGTAGACATATGCGCGCGAACAAAACTGGAACAATGGCCTTCCGCCTGCTATATGTGGATAAGCAATGGACAGGGCGGGTGGACCGCGCGGCAACCGTATAGGGTCCGCCGCGAGAGGAAGGGTTAGCCACCGGACGCCGTGAGGCCGGTGTGGACGGCCGGTCCGATGATCGAGAACCGCGGGAGAGTGGTGATGGCGGGTAGTGTGAACAAGGTGATTCTGGTCGGCAATCTTGGCAAGGACCCCGAGATCCGGCGTACGCAGGATGGGCGGCCGATCGCCAATCTGAGCATTGCGACGTCGGAAACGTGGCGCGACAAGGCGACCGGCGAGCGCAAGGAAAAGACCGAGTGGCACCGAGTGGTGATCTTCAACGAGGGCCTTTGCAAGGTCGCCGAGCAGTATCTGAAGAAGGGCGCCAAGGTTTACATCGAGGGCGCGCTGCAGACCCGCAAATGGACCGACCAGAGCGGTGTCGAGAAGTACTCGACCGAGGTCGTTCTGCAGGGCTTCAACTCGACCTTGACGATGCTCGATGGCCGGGGCGGCGGCGGTGGCGGCAGCTTCTCCGATGACATGGGTGGCGGCGATTTCGGCAGCAGCGGTCCGTCGATGGCGCCGCCGCGCCGCGCGGTCGCTTCGGCCGGTGGTGGCGGACGCAACAGCGACATGGACGACGACATTCCGTTCTGAGGCGCAGGGGCGGCCGCACGACGTTCAGGCCGCTGCCGTCTGACCACGGGGGTGTTGCATGAGCTTCGCACCGCTGCTCGCTGCTGAACCCGCCGTCCAGCTGCACGCCGTCGCCGCGATGACGGCGTTTGCGCTGGGACTCGTCCAGTTCGCGGCCCCGAAGGGGACCTTGCCGCATCGAACGATCGGCTGGGTCTGGGTCGCGCTGATGGCGGCCGTTGCGGTCAGCTCGTTCTGGATCCACACCATCCGGCTGGTCGGGCCATGGAGCCCGATCCACCTGCTGTCGCTCTACACGTTGGCCGTGCTGCCGCTTGCGGTGTGGGCTGCGCACCGCCATCGGGTGGCGGCCCATCGCCGGGCCATGATCACGCTGTTTTCCGGTGCCCTCGTGATTGCCGGACTGTTCACGCTGCTGCCCGGACGGATCATGCACAAGGTGGTCTTCGGGCCCTAGCCAGAGACGGTTCCCGAGCAAGCCTCGCGGAGCCGTGTCATGTGGTTAAGTCCCTGGAAAGGCGAGCAGAAAAAGCGCAGCCCACCTCGGTTTGGGGGTGGCCTGCGGCGCGCTCCTGCGCTATATGATTCCAAGCGATTTTCGCGTGTCAAAACCGACCGGTATCCCCTTTGTCCGATAAAGAAGATGAGAAGCCCGGCGAGCCGGGCGGACCTTCCGACATTCGTCCCGTTTCCATCCTCGACGAGATGAAACGCTCCTACCTCGATTACGCGATGAGCGTGATCGTGTCGCGAGCGCTGCCCGATGCGCGCGACGGCCTCAAGCCCGTGCACCGGCGCATCCTGTATTCGATGTACGAGCAGGGGCACACGCCCGACAAGAAATACGTCAAGTCCGCGCGCGTGGTCGGCGACGTCATCGGTAAATATCATCCGCATGGCGACCAGTCGATCTACGACGCCATGGTGCGCATGGCGCAGGACTTCTCGATGCGCGTGCCGCTGATCGACGGCCAGGGCAATTTCGGCTCCGTCGACGGCGATCCGCCGGCCGCCTATCGATACACCGAAGCCAAGCTCGCCAAGTCGGCGATCCCGCTGCTCGACGACATCGACAAGGACACCGTCGACTTCCAGCCGAACTACGACAATTCGGACAAGGAACCGTCGGTTCTTCCGGCCAAATATCCGAACCTGCTGGTCAATGGCGCCGGCGGCATCGCGGTCGGCATGGCCACCAACATCCCGCCGCACAATCTCGGCGAGGTGATCGATGCCTGCATCGCGCTGATCGACAATCCCGCGCTCACGATCGATGACCTCATCAACATCATTCCGGGGCCGGATTTCCCGACCGGCGGCATCATTCTTGGCCGCGCGGGCGCCCGCTCGGCCTACCATCTGGGCCGCGGCTCGATCATGATGCGCGGCAAGGTGACGATCGACACGATCCGCAAGGATCGCGAGGCGATCATCATCTCCGAGATCCCCTACCAGGTGAACAAGGCCACGATGGTCGAGCGCATCGCCGAGCTGGTGCGCGAGAAGAAGATCGAAGGCGTCGCCGACCTGCGCGACGAAAGCGACCGCGACGGCTACCGCGTCGTCGTCGAGCTGAAGCGCGACGCCGTGCCGGACGTCGTGCTCAACCAGCTCTACAAGTTCACGCCGCTGCAGACGAGCTTCGCCGCCAACATGCTGGCGCTCGACGGCGGCCGCCCGCAGACGATGACGTTGAAGGACCTGCTGACGATCTTCGTCGCGTTCCGCGAGCGTGTCGTCACGCGCAGGACCAAGTTCCTGCTCAACAAGGCGCGCGACCGCGCTCATATCCTGGTCGGCCTTGCCGTGGCCGTGGCCAATATCGACGAGGTCATCAGGGTCATCAGGACCTCGCCCGATCCTGCGACGGCGCGCGAGGCGTTGATGTCGCGCGACTGGCCGGCGCGCGACGTCGAGGCCATCATCACGCTGATCGACGATCCGCGCCATCGCCTGGCCGAGGACGGCACCATCCGGTTGTCGTTCGAGCAGGCCAAGGCGATTCTCGACCTGCGTCTGCAGCGCCTGACCGCGCTCGGCCGCGAGGAGATTTCCGACGAGCTCGACAAGCTCAAGGTCGAGATTAACGACTATCTCGACATCCTGCGCTCGCGGGCGCGGGTTCAGGGCATCATCAAGGACGAGCTCGCCGCCGTGAAGGCGGAGTTCGGCACGCCGCGCCGCACCGTGATCGCCGAGCAGGAAGGCGAGGTCGAGGACGAGGACCTGATCCAGCGCGAGGACATGGTCGTGACCGTGTCGCATGCGGGCTACACCAAGCGCGTGCCGCTGTCGGCCTATCGGGCGCAGCGTCGCGGCGGCAAGGGCCGCTCGGGCATGCAGACCCGCGAGGAGGATTTCGTCAGCCGGCTGTTCGTGGCCTCCACGCACACGCCGGTGCTGTTCTTCTCGTCGCGCGGCCAGGTCTACAAGGAGAAGGTCTGGCGGCTGCCGATCGCGGCGCCCAACGGGCGCGGCAAGGCGCTGATCAACATCCTGCCGCTGGAGCAGGGCGAGCGCATCACCACGATCATGCCGCTGCCGGAGGATGAATCCTCCTGGGCCAATCTCGACGTGATGTTCGCCACCACCGGCGGCAACGTCCGCCGCAACAAGCTGTCGGATTTCGTCGACGTGCGCCGCTCCGGCATCATCGCGATGAAGCTCGACGAGGGCGAGGAGATCGTCAACGTGCAGATCTGCACCGAGCGTGACGACGTGCTGCTCACGGCGTCGGGCGGGCAGTGCATCCGATTCCCCGTCACCGACGTGCGCGTCTTCACCGGGCGGACCTCGATGGGCGTGCGCGGCATCGCGCTCGCCGGCGGTGACAAGGTGATCTCGCTGTCGATCCTGCGCCATGTCGAGACGACCTCGGACGAGCGTACGGCCTATTTGAAGATGCGCCGGGCGATGTCGGGCGATGCTGCCACCGAGGAGCCGGTCGAGACCGAGGGCGAGGAGGCGGCCGCTGGCGCGATCCAGCTGTCGCAGGAACGCTACGTCGAGATGTCCGCGCAGGAGCAGGTGGTGCTGACCGTCTCGGTCAACGGCTACGGCAAGCGCACCTCGTCCTACGAGTACCGCACCACCGGCCGCGGCGGCAAAGGCATCGTCGCGATGTCCGTCAACAACCGCAACGGCAAGCTCGTCGCCTCATTCCCGGTCGAGGATGGCGATCAGATCATGCTGGTGACGGACAAGGGGCAGTTGATCCGTTGCCCGGTCGACGGCATCCGCATCGCGGGACGCTCGACCCAGGGCGTCATCGTGTTCGACACCGCCGATGATGAGCACGTCGTTTCGGTGGAGCATATCGGCGAGGAGACCGAGAACGGCACCGGTGGGAACGGGACTGAAGGTGCGAATGGCGAGTGAGTTGCGAATGGCGAATAGGAAGTAGCGAATAGAGGAGGAATCAAGTCTTCCCGCTATTCGCTATTCGCTATTCGCTATTCGCTATTCGCTATTCGCTATTCGCTATTCGCTATTCGCCCTTACTGTGTCCGCTCGACGGAGACCATCCTGGCCTCGCGGATCGTTCCCCTGGTGCCGGCGCTGCGCAGGCAGCCCGCTTCGAAGTTCGGCCAAGCCTGCTGCGAGCAGTCGCGGCCGATCGGGCGAATGTCCAGGCGGTCCGCCTTGGCGAGCGGACGCGGCACGCTGGCTTCAACCTGAGGAGCGAAGCCGGGCAGGACGGTGATGCCGGCAGCCACCAAGCCGGCAGCTGCGACTGCAGATAGCGCTTTGATCATGACGGTCCCCTGTCCGGGCCGTTCGGCCCGTTGTTCGTTAAGGATTTGATAATCAGCTCGGGTTTCGAGACGTCTTCGCGGGACGGGCGAATTGGTTTCGTCTCGGCCCGGCGTGTTTCATGTCCCAAGTTCCGATGAAACAATCGCGGTAGCCGACCACAGTTCCGGCCCCCCGGCGTCGCACCTCATTTCATTGCGGTGCAGTCTCGGCCACTCTTTGCCCATCACAGCCACGCCAGCGGGCCTGGCGGTGGCTTGCCGGCCTGTTCCCGGCGGTATAGGACGGGCGCATGCAACGCATTGCGCTCTATCCGGGCTCGTTCGATCCCGTCACCAACGGCCATCTCGATGTGGTCCGGCAGGCCGTTCATCTCTGCGATCGCCTGATCGTTGCGGTCGGCGTGCATCATGGCAAGAAGCCGCTGTTCTCGACCGAGGAGCGGCTGGCGATGGCGCATGAGATCTTCGGCCCCGTCGCAGCCGCTGCGGGCTGCGGCTTCGAGGCTTCGACCTACGACAATCTGACCGTCACGGCCGCGCAAAAAGCCGGCGCGATCATGATGATCCGGGGCCTGCGCGACGGCACCGATTTCGACTACGAGATGCAGTTGGCCGGCATGAACCAGACCATGGCACCGCAGGTCCAGACGGTGTTCGTTCCAGCCTCGGTGAGTGTCCGCCCGATCGCCGCCACGCTGGTTCGCCAGATCGCCGCCATGGGCGGCGAGATCTCGCATTTCGTGCCGCCGTCGGTGGCCGAAAGTCTCAAGGCCAAGTTCAACTGATCCTTCAGGCACCGGCCGCTTCCGGCGGTGCCTTTTCTCTCCACATCGTCTCATGTCATCGGAGTTGCCATGATCCGCGCTCTCGCTTTCGTCTTTGCTCTCGTGTTCGCATTGCCGGCGTTGGCCCAGTCGCTGCCTGCCGGCCTCGACAAGCAGAATGCCCTGGTCATCGACACCACCAAGGGCCGCATCATCATCAAGCTGCGCACCGATCTGGCGCCGCAGCATGCCGAGCGGCTGAAGACGCTGGCGCGCGAAGGCTTCTACAACAACGTGCCGTTCCACCGCGTCATGGACGGCTTCATGGCGCAGACCGGCGACGGCCAGAACTTCAATGGCACCGGCGGCTCGAAGTACCCGAACCTGAAGCAGGAGTTTTCGAGCACGCCGTTCAAGCGCGGCACCGTCGGCATGGCGCGCCGGGGCGATAGCGTGGATTCTGCCAACTCGCAGTTCTTCATCTGCTTCGGCGACGCCTCCTTCCTCAACGGCCAATACACCGTGATCGGCGAGGTCGTGCAGGGCATGGACGTCGTCGACAAGCTCAAGAAGGCGCCTCCGGGCTCGTCGGGCGGTGCCGTGACCGATCCCGACAAGATGGTCAAGGTGCAGGTCGCCTCGGACATCAAGTAGGTCCGAGAAAGCAGGGCACCCGGGTCTCGCGCCCGGTTCCCTCAGGCATTAAGGAACCTTTTGCCACGTCGCGGAGGCATGCCGATTCTGCCGCCCCGTCACATCGACAGGGCCGGTGGCTTCAGCTTTAAGCGCATTGGGTCTATTCTCGACCAGCATCGCGGGCCTCGTCGTGCTCGGATCGCCGTCAGGAGGGGTGACGGCCGCACATGGGAAGGCGCCGCGACATTTCAGACCCAGGATTTACTTTGTCCTGACCCCCGTCAATTCCATAAAAACCGAGAGACCAGCATGGCTGTGACCGAAAATACCTTGATCCTCGAAACCACCCAGGGCCCCGTCACCATCGAGATGCGTCCCGATCTCGCGCCCGGCCATGTCGCGCGCATCAAGGAGCTCGTCCGCGAGGGCTTCTACGACGGCATCGTCTTCCACCGCGTCATCGACGGCTTCATGGCGCAGACCGGCTGCCCGCAGGGCAGCGGCATGGGCGGCTCCGGCAAGAAGCTGAAGGCCGAGTTCAACGCCGAGCCGCATGTGCGCGGCACCGCCTCGATGGCGCGTGCGGCCAATCCGGATTCAGGCGACAGCCAGTTCTTCATCTGCTTCGACGACGCCCGCTTCCTGGACAAGCAGTACACGGTCTGGGGCAAGGTCACCGAGGGCATGGAGAACGTCGACAAGATCAAGCGCGGCGAACCGGTGCAGAACCCGGACAAGATCGTGAAGGCCTACATGGCCGCCGACGCTGCGTAGACTTTGCGATCCTCACGGTGAGGCGCGTGCGCAGCACGCGTCTCGCACCATGAGGCGGACAGTCGGGCCTTCATCCTTCGCGACGCGTGCTGTCGCACGCTCCCCGGAATGAAGGGCCGATGGTCGTCCCAGAACGACGATGCGCACCGACCTGTTCGATTTCCATCTTCCCCCCGAAAACATCGCGCTCCGCCCGGCGAGCCCGCGCGAGTCCGCGCGCATGCTGGTGGTGCAGGGCGACGGTGTCTTACGCGACCGCACGGTCGCCGACCTGCCGGACTGGCTGGAGCCCGGTGATCAGCTCGTCGTCAACGACACCAAGGTGATCGCGGCGCAGCTGTCCGGTCGCCGCATCAGCCGCGAGACCGAAGCGAAGATCGAGGCGACCCTGATCAAGCGGCTCGACGGCTCGCGCTGGCAGGCGCTGGTGCGGCCCGCCAAGAAGCTCGCGCCAGGCGATACGATCCGGTTCGGCAACGAGGGCAAGGTCTGCCTGCTCGGCCATCTCGACGCCACCGTCGAGGCCAAGGGCGAGGAGGGCGAGCTGACGCTGTCCTTTGTGTTCCATGGGCCCGCGCTCGACCAAGCGATCGCCGATCTCGGCCGGCCGCCGCTGCCGCCCTACATCGCCGGCAAGCGGCCCGCAGACGAGCAGGACGCGACAGATTATCAGACCATGTTCGCGGCCAAAGAGGGCGCGGTGGCTGCGCCGACGGCTGGGCTGCATTTCACGCCGACGCTGGAGCAGCGGCTGCGCGACCGCGGCGTCGGGCTGCAGCGCGTGACCCTGCATGTCGGGGCCGGCACTTTCCTGCCGGTCAAGGTCGAGGATACCGAGGGCCACCGCATGCATGCGGAGTGGGGCAGTCTCACGCCGGACACGGCGGCCGCATTGAACGAGGCGCGCGCCAAGGGCGGCCGCATCGTCGCGGTCGGCACGACGTCGTTGCGGCTCGTGGAGAGCGCGGCGCAGCCCGACGGCACGATCGCGCCGTTCGAGGCGGAGACGTCGATCTTCATCACGCCCGGCTATCGCTTCCGCGCGGTCGATATCCTGATGACCAACTTCCATCTGCCACGCTCGACGCTCTTCATGTTGGTCTCGGCCTTCGCCGGCTTGGAGACGATGCACGCGGCCTATGCGCATGCGATCCGCAGCGGCTATCGCTTCTATTCGTATGGCGATGCGTGCCTGTTGTTTCGTCAGCCAGACGAGCGCATCGTCGAGCCGTAGGGTGGGCAAAAGGCCCACCCTGCAAGTTCGCTCTGAGAGCTACGCCATCGCGCGCTCCGGCAAGAGCTCCGCGATCTGCACCGCATTGAGCGCGGCGCCCTTGAGCAGCTGATCGGCGGCCACGAACATCGCGATCGAGTGGCCTGACGGATCGGACAGATCCTTCCTGATGCGCCCGACCAGCACGTCGTCCTGTCCCGACGCGTCGACAGGCATGGGGAAGTGGTTCTTGGCGCGGTCGTCGACGACGCGCACACCCGGCGCGGTGGCGAGGATGCGGCGGACTTCATCTTCCGTGATCGGCTTCTCGCATTCGAAGGTGATCGACTCGCAATGGGCGCGCAGCACCGGCACGCGCACGCAGGTGACGCCGATCGCAATGCCCTCGTCCTCGAAGATCTTGCGGGTCTCGTTGATGACCTTGGTTTCCTCGTCGTTGTAGCCGGTCTCGGGATCGATGGCGGTGTTGTGGCTGAACAGGTTGAAGGCGAACGGATGCGGCATCACCTTGGGCGCGTAGACCTGGCCGTTGAGGCTCGCGCGGGTCGACTGCACCAGCTCGTCCATCGCCGCCGCACCGGCGCCGCTGGCGGCCTGATAGGTCGAGATGATCACGCGCTTGATGCGGTTCTTCTGATGGATCGGCCACAGCGGCACCAGCGCCGTGATCGCCGCGCAGTTCGGATTGGCGATGATGCCCTTGTGGTCGCGGATTCGGCGGGCGTTGATCTCCGGGATGACCAGCGGCACGTTCGGGTCCATGCGGAAGGCCGAGGAATTGTCGACCACGACGGCGCCGGAACGCACGGCGATCGGCGCGAACTTCTTGGAAATGCCGCTGCCGGCCGAGAACAGCGCGATGTCGACGCCCTCGAAGGAGCGTTCGGTCAGCTCCTCGATCACGATGGTCTGGCCGCGGAAGGTCACGGTCTGGCCGGCCGAGCGGGCGCTCGCCAGCGCCTTGAGCTTGCCGACGCGGACGTTGCGGCGGTCCAGGGTGGCGATGAACTCGGCGCCGACGGCGCCGGTCACGCCGACGATGGCAATGGTGGGATCGTGGGGCACGTCTCAAGTCTCCGGTTGAAATTCGGGCAATAAAAAAGCCCCGGACCTTCATCAGGCGGGGCTTCGGTTCGAAGATGGTCGCAATCGAGTTCGACTACGCGCGCACGCCTCCCGAGGCCCTCATGGGCTTGGTGGTTTTCGTCGTGCGTTTGGTCAAGATCGACATGGCGCGGGACCATAGGGGCGGTCGGAACCGCCGTCAACGGCCAAAAGGGGCGAAAACGGCGCCATCGCGGTTGAATCGGGGGCCGTCCTGACGCAATAAGCCGGCCATGAGCTCTCCCGCTGGCGACCGTCCCAACCACTTCGAATTGCTCGCGACCTCCGGCGCGGCCCGCACCGGCCGCCTGACGACGCCGCATGGCGTGGTCCGCACGCCGGCCTTCATGCCTGTCGGCACCGCCGGCGCCATGAAGGGGATCCACTGGCGGGACGTGCGCGAGGCCGGTGCCGACATCGTGCTCGGCAACACCTATCATCTGATGCTGCGGCCCACGGCCGAGCGCATCGCCGCCCTCGGCGGCCTGCAGCGCTTCACCGGCTGGGGCGGTCCGATGCTGACGGATTCCGGCGGCTTCCAGGTGATGTCGCTATCGGGCTTACGCAAGGTCACGGAGCAGGCGGTGACGTTCCGCTCGCATATCGACGGCGCTAGAATCGAGCTGTCACCGGAGCGCGCCATCGAGGTGCAGCGCCTGCTGAACTCCGACATCGCGATGCAGCTCGACGAATGCGTGCGGTTGCCGGCCGAGCGCGACGACATCGAGCGCGCGATGCGGCTGTCGCTGCGCTGGGCCGAACGCTGCCGCCGCGCCTTCGAGAGTGCGCCGGCAGGCTACATGCTGTTCGGCATCGTGCAGGGCGGCGACGTGCCCGCGCTACGCGTCGCCAGCGCGCAGGCGCTGGTCGACATCGGCTTCCACGGCTATGCGATCGGCGGCTTGGCCGTCGGCGAGCCGCAGGCGGTCATGCTCGAGATGATCGAGGCGACCGCGCCGGCACTGCCGGCCGACCGTCCACGCTACCTGATGGGCGTCGGCACGCCTGACGATCTCCTGGAGTCGGTCAGGCGCGGCATCGACATGTTCGACTGCGTGCTGCCGACCCGCAACGGCCGCCACGGCGTCGCCTACACACGCTTCGGGCCAGTGAACCTGCGCAACGCGCGTCACGCCGACGACCCGCGTCCGCTGGATGAAGAGAGCCCGTGGCCGGCGGCGCGCAGCTATGCCCGCGCCTATCTGCATCATCTGATCAAGGCCGGCGAGGCGCTCGGCGCGACGCTGCTGTCGGAAATCAACATTGCCTATTTCCAGCAATTGATGGCTGGGATGCGCGAGGCGATCGCACAGGGGCGCTTCACGGAATTCTACGAGCGCACCAAGGCGGATTGGGCCCGCGGCGACATCGCCCCGCGCGCCGGCTGACGGCCGCGTCAGGTGAAGGCCGTCAGCTTGTTGTGAGCCCGGCCCTATGCGCCGGCCCACATGAAATCGTGCTGGTGATGCATTGCCGACCTGCCCGATGGCCGACCGTTGTGCGATCCGTAGCGACGGACGGTCGTGACATCACGTCGCGGAACTCTCTCGCCCTGGCGCCGTTCAGTTGCAGACGAAACGGCTTTTCACGGAGTGCTTGGTGACGAAGCCATAGCCGCAGGTGTCGCAGGTCCAGAGATAGCTGATGGCATTGTCGGCCAAGTATGCCGACGCCTCCGCGGCAATCATGGAGTCGGCGCAGACCGGGCATGTCGGCAGATCGCAGCCGCGGGGATTCGGGCGGGCGGTTGCGGTCGACACGAGATCAGCGAGTGCTGACATATTGACCTCCTGGACGATCTCTTTGCTGGCGATCTCTGCTTGAACGACGTCAATTTCGAAAGGGTCGATTTCGAACGAGTCGCGTTCGAACGGGTCTATTTCCGACGAGTCCAACTTTTCGCGGATATCAAGTCCGTCACACAAAGAGTTTGTCTGGGTGGTCTGTTCTTATGTCTGTTCTACAACGGCGGTGTCGTTTGGCACGAACGCCCCGATTGTATCACTCCGAAGATGACATCTTGCTGATGTCCGCCCGGGTTGCCGTCGACCTGCATCATGAATTTTCGTCCGGCTGAAGTCAAACATACACCCGGTTTATTGACCTTGTCGCAACACAAATGCGTTGGTTTTTCGCAATTTAGCCACGACTTGTTGTGCGCCGCGATCGTCTTAAGATCGCGCAAACGTGCTTGCGCAGCGCAACAGGCTCGCTGAAGATGGTCAGACGCGTTGTCGATGTCGCGCGGGGCGCGCAGAGGAGTGATTTCATGGAGTCGTCAGCACAGCGTCCCGGACGCGGGCGCGTATTTGATTCAATTGTCGACGCGTTCGGCAATACGCCGATTGTGCGGTTGCGAAAGCTGCCGGAGCAGCATGGCGTCAAAGCGACCATCCTCGCCAAGCTGGAATACTTCAATCCCGCCGCGAGCGTGAAGGATCGGATCGGCGTCGGCATGATCCTGGCGATGGAGCAGGCCGGCGTGATCAAGCCCGACACCGTGCTGATCGAGCCGACCTCGGGCAATACCGGCATCGCGCTGGCCTTCGTCGCGGCGGCGCGCGGCTACAAGCTGAAGCTGGTGATGCCGGAGTCGATGTCGGTGGAGCGGCGCAAGATGCTCGCCTTCCTCGGCGCTGAGATCGTGCTCACGCCGGCGTCGCAGGGCATGAAGGGCGCCATCGCCACTGCCGAGGAGCTGTTGCGGACGACGCCGAACTCGGTGATGCCGCAGCAGTTCAAGAACCTCGCCAATCCGGACATTCATCGTCGCACCACGGCCGAGGAGATCTGGAACGACACGGCCGGCAATATCGATGTCTTCGTCGCCGGCGTCGGCACCGGTGGCACCATCACCGGCGTCGGCCAGGTGCTGAAGTCGCGCAAGCCCGGCCTCAAGGTCGTCGCGGTCGAGCCGGAGGAGAGCCCGGTGCTGTCGGGCGGCCAGCACTCGCCGCACAAGATCCAGGGCATCGGTGCCGGCTTCGTGCCCGACATTCTCGACCGGTCCGTGATCGACGAGATCGTCAAGATCAACAGCACGACCGCGATCGAGACCTCGCGTGCGCTGGCCCGCAACGAGGGCATTCCCGGCGGCATCTCCTCGGGCGCGGCGATTGCGGCCGCGATCGAGATCGGCAAGCGACCGGAAAGCGCGGGTAAGACGATCCTGGCGATCGTGCCGTCGTTCTCCGAGCGTTATCTGTCTACCGCGCTGTTCGAGGGGATCTGATCATGGCCGACCAGCCGCGGCGGCCCCGCACCCTCGCTGACGCCCGTACCGAGGCCGAGGCCGCGTTCAAGAAGGTGACCACCAAGCCGGTGGAGGCGCCGCCGAAGAAGGCGGCGGTCCCTGGCGTGCGCGAGCAGGTGACGTTGCGGATCGACCAGGACGTGCTCGAGCACTTCCAGTCTGAAGGGCCGGGCTGGCAGGACCGCATCAATGCGGCGCTGCGCAAGGCGGCAGGGCTCTGAGGGCGGCCGCATTATTCTAACGAAAGAGCCCGGAGCTCGTGCTCCGGGCTTTTGACGTGGGGGAGACGACGACGTTTACCGGCGCAGCGCGCTGCCGAGCACACCGCCCATCATGCCACCGATGAAGGCGGCGCCGGCGGCGTTTCCCGCGTTGTCCTGCGGCGGCGGATTGCGATAGACGGGCGCGCCCTGCGGCGGCGGGCCACCGGCAGCGACGTTGCCGGCCGGCTTGGCGCGTCGCGGCTTGGCCTCGTCACCGACTGCGGCGGTCGCCGGCGCCGGCTGCGGCTCGGCCAGCAGCGCCTTGTGCTGCAGCTTGGTCAGGAATCCGGTCGACGGATAGCCGCGGGCCGCCTGCCAGCGCTTCATGACGCCGCGGGTCTGGTCGTCGAACACACCTGTCATCTTGGTGTCGAAGCCGAGGCCGGTCAGCCGCCGCTGCACGTCGCGGCGCTTGGTCTTGTCGAGGCCGATCTGATCCTCGCTGACCTGGCTGCCTTCCTCGGTGTAGGTGGCGGGATCGACGCCCTTGGCGACATTGCGCGTCGCGGTGTTGATGGCGCCGCTCTCGATCGCGGCGATGCGCGCCATCGCCAGCGACTTGAACTGCCCGTTCGGGTAGGTCGCGAGATAGGCGTTGAGCTCTTCCGGCTTGTTGGAATCCTTCACCGAGCGCCAGAATTCGAGCTCGGCCTCGCCCGCGGTCACGGTGGCCGTCGCGACGGCCGGCGTCGTCCCGGCCGTGGCGGCCGTTGCAGCAGGGGCCGCCGCCGGGTTGAGGTAGACCGCGCCGATCAGGTTGGTATGCCCCCAGGGCAACTGGCCCTTGCTGGTCTCCTCATTGACCTGGGCGCGCACCGCTGTCATGGCCTGCTGGATCTCGATGCCGGGCTGGGCGATGTGCGAGATCAGCGCGCGGGTGAACGGGCTGTTGGCGCCGGCCTCGCCGTCGAGGGCGGTCTGGCCCGGGCCGGTGGCGAACGCGATCAGCGTGCCCTCGCCGGACTTCATCTCGGCCAGACCGGTCTGCACCGACACGCTGCGGGTCGGCGAGTTCGACTTGATCTTGGCGGCGAACGGATTGTCGCGGCAGGCATCGAGGAACACCAGCTTGACCTTGGCGTCGCCCATCGTCTGGTCGAGGGTCACGTCGATGTTGATGGCCGAGCCCAGCTTGACGTCCATTTCCGACTTCAGGTCGGCGTCGACCGGCAGCAGGTAGTTGGTGCCGGCAATGGCGATGCCGTGTCCGGCGTAATAGAACACCGCAATATCGGCGCCCTGCGCCTTGCGACCGAAATCGAGCAGCTTCTCGGTCATCTTGTCGCGCGTGAGATTGGTGCCCTCGACGACGTCGAAGCCGACGTTGCGCAGGGTTGCCGCCATGGCCTTGGCATCGACCGGCGGGTTCGGCAATTGAGCCACGCTCTTATAGGCACCGTTTCCGACGACAAAGGCGACGCGGCGGTCGGCCTTGGCGGCTTCAGCGGTCAGCACCATGCAGAGCAGGGACAGGGCGACGGTGAGATAGCGCATCAGGAGATCCCCCAACGATCAAGCGAAGCGTTCACTGCAGCATTTGTCGCGGATCGGCGCGAAAAGTCTTGTTCCCGAGCAAAAAATCACGCTTCCGCCACAAACCAGTTCGCGGGTGTTGCGCCAGATCCACGACGGTCGCGTGTAGCGCGCCCGTTTCGTGATCCGAATCACGTCGCTCGAGGGGAGGCAGGGGCTCCCCGGCGCCTCAAGTCCCTGCCGAACCGCCGATCGGCACGGGCCGAGGTTGCGGGGGACGCAGGTTCAGCAAGTTTCCGGCGAGAATCAACGCAGCGCCGAGCACGGTCAATCCGTCGAGACGCTCCGCATAGACCAGCCAGCCGACGGTGGCGGTCAGCGGAACGCGGAGAAAATCCATGGGCACCACGATGGTAGCGTCGGCGTAGAGCAGCGCGCGCGCCATGCAGAAATGCGAGAAGGTCCCACAGAAGGCGACGAGGAGGATCCAGCCCCAGGTCGTGGCCGATGGCGGCGTCCAGAATAAGAGCGAAGGGATGAGGCCGGCGATGGATTGCACCACCAGCATCCAGAAGATGATCGACACGGTGGGCTCGGTGCGCGTCAGCAGCTTTACCAGAGCGATCGAGATGCCGAAGCCGACCGCGGCGGCCAGCGCGATGAGCTGTCCCGAATTGACCGCCCCGGTATCCGGGCGGACGATCACGACGACGCCGACGAGGCCGAGCCCGATCGCCGCCAGCTTGAACAGGGTGATGCGCTCGCCGAGGAAGGCTGCTGCCAGCAGCGCCGTCCAGATCGGCATCGTGAACTCGATCGCCACCACCTGGCCGATCGGGATCAAGGTGAGCGCGAAGAACCAGCCGAGCTGCGCGCCGTAATGGACGAGGTTGCGCGCCGCGTGCTGCTTGAGCCGCGAGGTGCGCAGCCTCGCAAAGCCGCCGCTCAGTGCGATGACCGGCGACAGCATCACCAGGCCGATCAGGCAGCGCAGCTCCATCAGCTCGAACACGTTGAGCTCGCGCATGGCTTCGCGTCCGGCCACCGCCATCACCAGCATCAGGCTGAGCCAGCCCGTCATCCACAATGCGGCGATCAGTTTCGAAGCGGGACGATGCATGAGGTGGTGGAGACAGGGAGGAGGGCGGCGAAGGCGCGCTGTATCACCTCGCATGCAGGGCAATGCAAATGAAATCAACGGTGCAGTGCATCAACGCCGCTACAGGCTTTGCTCGCGACGGACGCGTGTCATCGAGAAAAACGTGGAGTGTGGCTGTGTTTCGTCCTAAAGCGACCGCCGCGAAACAGCCCGTAAAACAGCCCAAGGCAGCCAGAGACAAGACATGACCGAACGCGCCGCTTCAGCCGACTTCGTGACCGCCTTTGCCACTGGCTGGCCGGAGCGGGAGCCTCATCTCATGGTGCTGTCGCTGACCACCCATAAAGGTGTGCAGGACTTTGCCATGACGCGGGAGCAGGCGCTGCTGGTCGCCAAGACCATCAAGCGCACCGCCGCGCAGCTGGCTCCGGCGCCATCCGCAGGTGCGGTCCCCGGCGCCAAGCGCAGCGGCTGATCGGGATCACCGCGACATTGAAATGTTGGCTGCGCGGAACTGGCTGTCGGCCCGGATCGATACCGACTGCCTGTTGCCGCGGGTGGCGAGCGCGATGTTGGCATTGAAGCCGGCGGTGGTTGCAACCAGCTGGAAGTTGCCGCCGCCGCCGCGTCCCTGCAGCACGCCACTGATGCCGCGGCTGGACTCACTCCAGGTTCCCGAGATGGCGGAGCCCTCGGCGATCACCTCGGCCTGCAGAGCGAACTTGTAGGCATCGCTGGCGCAGGTCAGGACGAGCGTCATCCGCGGTCCCGAGACGCCATAACGGGCCCGGCACCGGATGCGCTCGGTTGAGCCGTCCTCGAGGGCAACCGTGCCGCTGCCGCCCCATGTTCCGGCCAAGGCGGTGAAGGGACCGGGATCGGCGTGCCCCGGCGAAGCGGTCACACCTGCCGTCAAAACGACGGCGGCGGCCGCTAGCCGCCGCACCATCTTCAGGAGCGCGTGCGCGCCGTTACAGGCGCGAAGCCTGCCAGCGGCCGCTGCAGGGGATACCTGCCGAGGCGCCGTTCCACTTGCCCGAGCCAGAATTGCCGTTGAGCTGCCCATTCGCATATGCGCCATTGATGGAGACCTTGACGAGGCCTTCGCGTCCAATCGAACCCGACACATTGGCGCCAGCCGCAGAAATCTTACCGTCTGCGACGATCAAGGTCGAGCTGGCTGTGGGCTCGCAGGTGCCACTGTTGGTCACGATCGTCACCTGCCACTGGCCGTCATAGGGCGACTGGGCGAATGCGGGGGCGGCCGAGCTACCCACCAGGATCGACGCGGCGAAAGCCATTCCAATGCGGTCGAGACGCATGAATCGTTGTCCCTCAATGTCGTTTGATCAGGACCTTATTTGGAAGAATTGTGACGAAAATTTGCCGCACCGCCGCAACGGAATTTTATCGAGCAATTTCAGCTCATTAACGATTAATGCGGAACTCCGCCTTGAACCATTCGGGCGGCATTATGGGCAAACTGCGCCTTCGCGCACCCCACGAGCGGACCAGCGTCGCAGCCTTGCAATGGCAGGTGATGCTGCCGTCGCAGGGCACAGGAGCGCGCCGGCTGGAGCGACGACGCAATTGTCGGGGCGATGCGATCGGATGCTCAGTGCGGGGTGAGGCTGGGCGCGTTGGTCGCGAACTGCTCGTCCTGCGGCTTGGCCGGAATCGTGCCGGTCACCTTGGCCGATTCGATGACATCGCCGAGCAGCTTGAGGCCGAGCGGCGCCAGCGCGCGCTCCCACAGCTCGCGGGCGGTCTCGCCCTTCTTGACGAAGCACCAATCCTGAGCGGCGATGGCGCCCGCATCCATGCGGTCCGCGAGGTGATAGATGGTGCCGCCGGCGATCGGATCGCCTTCATTGATGGTCCACTCCACCGCAGCGATGCCCCGGTGACGCGGCAGCAGCGACGGATGGTAGCCGATGCCGCCGAGCCGGGCGGCTGCGACCGCCTCATGGGTGACGCGGGCGTGGCTATGCGCCGTGACGATCAGGTCCGTGTCGGGGGCGATCTCCCCCGCCGGCACGACCTTCGGATTGGCCTGGACTACGACCTCGATCCCGGCCGCCCGCGCCGCTGCTGCGAGCCGGTCCTCGCCATCATGAACGACGACCCGCGCGATCTCGATTCCTCTCTCGCGCAGCATGTTCAGTGTGGCGACACCGAAATGGCGGGAGCCGACGAGAGTGATGCGCATGGTCAGGGATCTTCCACGGTTGGGGGCTGGATCCGGTCGGACTCTGACCGGATGAAACGGGTCAAACCAAGCCTTGGCCTCCAGGTCAAGCGCCTGCTGGGCCGTCGTCACAGGCTGGCTTCGTCCGGCCGGCCGAGGCGTTGGGGGACCCAAACGGGAACGGGAAAGCCGCTCCGAGCCAGAGTTGGGGCAGGGCCCTTCTCGCCTATCGGCGCGCCGATCGCCATGGCCGCCATCAAGATGCAGGCCGAGCGGATGACATGCCCTCTCTGGTGCCGGCTGCAGCTTCAGATGGACCGGGAGTCAGGATAGGTACCGGCAGCTCGCCGAAAGGTTGTGTCAAGGCCGGTTGCTGCATCACGGCATATCGGTCGACACACCTCAACTAAAAGGGTCGAACTATCAGCCGAACTGATGAGGACAACCGAAGACGCTACTCCTGCCGGCTCAATGGACGCGATCTGGTCGGTCTGCGAACGCAATTCCCCTCGGCCAATGGCTGAAGAGGTCAATGAACTTGTGATTGTATTATCAGTTGGCCGTCTGCGTAGTAAAATTGACGCTTCTGCATATGACGAAGATAATTTCTTAAAGGCCCTGCAGCACAATGCTCAAGCCGCTCCGCCGCGCGGCCGGATAGCCGGGTGCCGCGCCTGTCACCGATCCCTGGGCAACAGCACCCGGTTATTTGCCGGCGGTCATGTGGCTTCCGGCGGCGGATGGTCGATGCCGAGCGCGGCGCACAGTGGTCCGAGATGTTTCTCGTAGCGGCGCCAGCTTCCGATCGAACGGCGGTAGATCGGCTCGCGCACCTGCATCAAGCTCGCCGTGCGCACCATGCGCTCGGTGCGATGGAAGTCGAGGCAGGCATCCTCCCAGTCGAGCCCGCAATGGGCGAGCACGCGGCGTGACACGCCCTCGAGGTCGTCGACCAGATCCTCGTATTGAACGTCCATCAAGATGCCGGGCGGCAGCACCTGGTGCCAGTGGTCCATCACGCTCTCATAGCCCCGGTAGTAGTGGCCGAGCTCGGTCAGGTCGTAGGCGAAGGGCTGGGCTCCGGTGAACAGCAGCGAGTAGCAGGAGACGCAATTGTCGAGCGGGTCGCGCCGCGTGTTGATGATCCTGGCGCGCGGGAATGCTGCGTGGATCAGCCCGACGAACAGGAAGTTCAGCGGCATCTTGTCGACGATGCGCTCGGCCTCCGGCGCCAGCGTCCGAACGCGGGCTGTGTATTCCTGCCCGATCTTCGTCATCTCCTCGGGTGGCAGAAGCGTGATCAGATCGGGATACGCCGGCACGACCTTCTGGCGGTTGGCGCATTCGCCGACGAGCTCCTTGAAGGTCTCGAGCTCGCCCGCGCCGAAGACCTTGGAATGGCTGGCCAGCACCTGCTCCATCAGGGTGGTTCCAGAGCGCGGCATGCCGACGATGAAGATCGGGGCCCAGGAGTCGTCGCCGTGCCCTTCAACCATGCGAAAGAACTCGGGCGTGAAGCGCGCCGCGACATTTTTCATCATGCCGAGCCGCTGCTCGGAGTCGTAGTCGAAGGTCTTGCGCTTGAGGGTGTTGGCCTTGTGCAGATGCGAGAAGGCCTGGTCGTAGTCCTTCAGGTCGGACAACGCCTTGCCCATCGCGAAATGGGCTGCGATCTGCTTCTCCTGATCGAGCCGGTCGACGCGTTCGAGGAGCTGCCGCAGACTTGGAAGCCGGCTGTCGTCCGGCTTGAACTTCGACATGTTCGCGAGATTGAGGTGGATCGGCGCGTCGTCCGGCGCCAGCTCCAAGGCCTTCTGGAACGCCGCCGTCGCCTCCTCGAAGCGCCCGAGCGCCTGATAGGCAACGCCGAGATTGTTGTAGGAGCCGAAGCGCTCCGGCTTGATCCTGATGGCCAGCAGGTTCTGCTCGATCGACTCCTCGAGCCGGTTGAGCTCGAGGAAGGCGTTGCCGAGATTGCCATAGGCGTCGGCATAGTCGGGCCGACTCGCGATCGCCCGCTTGTAGTGCTCGATGGCACGTTCGCGATGGCCCTGGCGCAGCAGCACGTTGGCGATGTTGTTGTGGGTCTCGGCGTGCTCCGGGTTGAAGTCGAGGACCTTGAGGTAGTGTTTCGCCGCCTCGATGTCCTTGCCCGCCGTATACAGCAGGTTGCCGAGCGCGAAATGCGCGTCCAGGTGCTGCGGCTTGTTGTCGATCGCCCGCCGGAGCAGAGCCATCGCCTCGTCGATCAGGCCCTGGTTCTGCCGGACCATGGCGAAGGCGTAGAAAATGCCGGGATGGCTCGGCGACAGCGACAATGCGGTCTCGTAATGCTGCACCGCTACGTCGTAGCGCCCCGCCGAGGCCTCGACGGCGCCGATGCTGCCATGGGCTTCGGCGGACTTGTCGTTTACCGCCACCGCGCGCTGGAAGTAGTCCTTGGCCTCGTCGAGCCGGTTGGCCGTGGTTGAGATCATCCCGAGGCCGATGAGGGCGTCGAAATTGGCCGGCTGGCCGGCAAGGATCAGCTTGAAGATCTGTTCGGCATCGCTGATTTCGCCGCGGCTCTGCAGCCTCTTGGCGACGGCGACCACGCCGTCTGCCAGCGTCTGCAGTGACGCAAGCCGCGTGGCGTCAAATGGCCGCGAGTCCGTCGTCGGCGTGACCACCGGCGGGGCGACGTTGACGGGCTGAGGCTGCGTCATGCCCGCGATCGCCTCGGCGATCGTCGGTCGCAGGGCCTCGGTGCCCAGCGCATCGAGCAGCGGCTTCAGCCGGTCGCCATACATGCGCCAGCGGCCGACCGATCCGGTGAACAGCGGCTTGCGCACCTGCACCACGCTCGCGGTGTTCACCGGGCGCTCGTTCTCGTGGAAGGAAAGGCAGGCCTCATCCCAGTCCAGCCCGCAATGCGCGACGATCTTGCGGGCATTCGGCTCGAAATCGCGCACGACGTCCTCGTAGGACAGCTCGAGCATGACGCCCTGCGGCAGGACCGCACGCCAATGGCTCATCAGCGCCTCGTAGGCCCGGTAGTAGCGACCGAGCTCGGCGAGGTCGTAGGCGAATGGCTGCGGCTCGGCAAACAGTTGCGTGTAGCAGGACAGGCAGGTGTCGATCGGATTGCGCCGGACGTGAATGATGCGCGCATTCGGCAGCGCGAGATGGATGAGCCCTGCGAACAGGAAGTTCGACGGCATCTTGTCGACGATGCGCTGGGTATTCGCCGGAAGCTCCGTGAAACGCTGGAGATAGGCGCGCGCGAGGGCGGTGACATCGGCATCGGACAGTTGGGCGAGCATCTCCGGATAGTCGCCGCGGGCGCGATCGGTGAAGAGCCCCGCGGCTGCCGCGAAGTAGTTGACCTCGCCGGCGCCATGCACGGCGGGATGGCTGGCCAGGATCTGCTCGATCAGGCTGGTGCCGGACCTGGGCATGCCGATGACGAACACCGGCGCGTGCGATGGATCGCCATGGCCTGCGCGCGCCTTTAGCATGTCCCTGGAGAACACCGCACGGATGCGCTCGATCTGGCGCAGCGTCTGGTTCTCGTCATAGTTGATGCGGCGGCGCTCGAGGGCATTGCCGGCGTTGAGGTGGACCAGCGACCGTTCGCCGTCCTTGATGTCGGCATAAGCCCGCCCGAGGGTGAAGTGCAGGGCGATGCGCGCATCCTCGGTGAGCGTCTCCGATCTCGCGGCCAGATCCTGCAAGGGCGCCCAGCGCGCGTCGTCGACCGCGAACGGCTTGACCACGCCGTAGTTGAGGTGCGTGCCGATACTGCGCGGGTTGACAGCCAGTGCGGATTCGTAGGCACGCGCCGCCTCGTCGAGCCGGCCCACGATCGTCAGGACGCCCGCAAGGTGGTTCATGGTCGTGGTGTCGCCGGGATCGTGCGCAAGAGCGGCCTGATATCCGGCGATGGCCTCGTCGTAGCGCTGCACGTTCCGCAGCGAGTCGGCGCGATTGCGGTGGGCAATGGCGTAGTCTGGTCGCAGCCGCAGTGCCTCGTCATAGTGGGACAGGGCCTCCTCGTGCCGGCCCGCCGACTGCAGCGCATTGGCGAAATTGTTGTGCGCTTCGGGGAAGTCCGGCCGCTCAGTGACGGCTCGCTCGTAGTGGAAAATCGCCCCCGGCCAGCTCTTCATGTCGAGGTGGATATTGCCGAGATTGTAGTGCGCCTCGGCGAGATGAGGGCTCAACGCGAGCGCCTGCTGCAAGGTGCGAATGGCGGCATCCAGTTCGCCCATCGCTTGATGACAGCCCCCGAGATTGAGCAGGACCGTCGGCATCTTGGGCTCGATGGCGAGCGCTCGGGTATAGTGAGCGATGGCTTCCGGATGCCGGCCGAGCTGCCGGCAGGCATCACCGAGACTGCTGGCTGCTGCCGCAAATTGCGGCCTCGCCGCAAGCGCTGCCTCATGATGCGACATCGCTCGCTCGGACTGGCCGAGCCGCTGCAGGGCGAGTCCGAGCGCCTGGTGGAGGTCCGGGTTCGTGCCATCGATGGCAAGCGCCAGTTCGAGGTGCCGGACGGCCGCTGCGGGATCCCCCAGGCCGTACAGCGCGCCGCCGAGCAGCAGGCGGGGCTCGATCGAGGATTCGTCGAGTGCGGCGGCGCGCGCGAAATGCGATGTCGCCTTGGCGAGGTCGCCCAAACTTGCGAACGCCTTTCCGACTGTCAAGTGCAGGTCTGCCGAGTCGCCCGCCGCGTCCGCGGCCCGGTCGAGCAGAGTTCGTGCCTCCTGCGCGTCGCCGAGTTGCAGGCGGACAGTCGCAAGGCTGCACAGGGTCCGGAAATGCCTTGGCTGAAGAGCAAGCACTTTCCGGTAGGCCTCCTCGGCAACCTGCAGAGCGCGACCATCAAGCGTGGACGGGAGTGGCGCGCTGGAGTTGGTCGATGCGGACACGAGTCGGGGGCGGAAGGCGAGTGCTGGCTCGTTCATGATCACAACTGACTGATTGTTCGACGGAAGCAGTTGTCGTGGCGGAATGAAGCGAAACGGAGGCTTGGCGGGGGCCGATCCCGATTGATCGTCTAGAACCCTTCGAGCCGGTGCGGTCGGCGCGCTCCGCGATCTCGCTGCCCGGTCTCGCCAATGTCTTTCGCGCGATCGCCGGCTCTCGCCGGAATGCAACGAAGCCGGTGCAGACCAAGGAGTCTGCACCGGCTTTGATCGGGCGTGTCGTTGGAGGCGTCAGCCCCACATGTGATGCATCGCGTGGTGGTGCGACATGTCCGGACCGCTCGAAGCTGCTGCCGCCGTTGCGGCTGTGGCCGCTGCCGCCGTGTGGTGGCTGCCATGATGGCTATGGTGGCCGCCGCAGTGGTGCGTCGTGGTGGTGTTGTTGTTGCCGCCGGTTGTTCCTCCGCCGGCCGTTCCACCGCCCGTCGTGCCGCCACCGGTCGTTCCGCCTCCCGTGGTGCCTCCGCCGGTGGTGCCGCCTCCCGTCGTGCCACCTCCGCCCATGCCGCCGCCGGGCGTGGTCGGGCTCGCCGGGGCGCCGCCCGTGCCGTTGGCGATGTTCGGATTGGCGCCCGCCGGCATGCCGGTGCCCTGGGCAATGCCATTGACCGCGGTCGCCGTCACGAAGCTCGTCGCGGATGTCACGTAGGCCGATCCGCCGATCGCGATGTTGTTGCCAGCAATGTCTCCGGCATTGCCGATGTAGTTCGCGGCCGCAGCCTTCAACATCGCCTGATCCGTCGCCAGGGCTGCACCCGTGTCGCCGTTCATGATGCCCATCAGCGCCTTGGTGGCCATGATGGTGTCAGACTGTAGAGCTCCGGCGGCGAGCTCGTCGTCGAACCGTCCCTTGAACACCGCTCCCTGCGCCGCATCGAACGCCGCGCCAAAGTTCTGGTAGTTCGTGATCTGGTCGATCAGGGCTTGCGACGCCGCACCTGTTCCATTGGCGACCGCAACCAACTTCGCTCCCAGCGTATTGCCCTCGGCGAGGAACGAGGCCCAGAAATTGGTCTGCGCCTGGTTGTCCTGGAACTTCGTGACGGTCCCGGTCAGGCCGCCGGCCATTTCGGAGAACCCGCCAATGTGACCGGGCGCCCCGGTGCCGCCCGCTGCCGCGTTGAGCGCCGCGTCGTTCTGAAACACGTCGATCATGTCGACGATGTTGTCGGCGGAACCGCGCAGCGCCGTCGGACTGGCCATCGTCTCGGCGACATCGTATTTGTTCAGCTGAAGGTTTGCTTGGCTGAGCAGCGTCATCAGATGAAGTGTCGTCGTTTGGGCAGCAACGGAGGTCTGACCTGCTTCAATCGCGGCGAGCTTCGCCGGGTCATTCAGGATCGCTTGAAGGCCCTGCGTCACGGCCGTGAAATCAGTCTGGATCTGGTTGATGTTGTTGGCGCTCATGCCGCCCAGCGAAAGGTCAGCGACGGCATTGAACACCGTTCCGATGGCGGTCAGGTCGCCCGCTGCCGCTGCAGCAAGATTGGTGGCGCTGTCGTTACCGGCGGGAAGGCTCTGGAACGCCACGTCCATGGCACCCGTGTTGGCCAGGAAGGGAACGTTGTTGAGCGCGGCCGAAAGATGCGCGTCACCCTGGATCTGCGCCAGGATCTGCATCTGCACGTTGTGGATGGTCTGGTCGGCTTCTGCGAGCGTCGCCGGATTGGCCGTCAGCGGGGCGGCGTTGATCAGCGTCGTGAGCTCGTTCGAAACCTGGGTGAGCACCGCGGTGTCGGTCGCGTTGAGCGTGAAGGCCTGACCGCCGACCGTGACCTGGCCGGGATTGGCCAGCATCGCATTGATGTCGTTCTGCACGGCATGCAGGTCGGTGGTGTAGCTGCCGAGGAACGGGTTGGAGTTGCCGCTGTTCTGCGGCGTCGAGAACAGCCCGATCGAGATGCGAGTAGCGTCGTTGAATACGACGCCGGCCTGCACGAGGTCGGTCGACAGGTTGAGCGCAGAGGCGCGAACCAGCAGATTGGACGTGCCATTCGCCAGCGCCGTCGGGTTGAAGGTATTGGCTGCCATTGATCATCTCCCCAAGTTTCAACCCGGCGTCTGCTGCTTGGCGTATCGGCAGCACGCGGGCGTTGATCGGGCTGCGACGTCTCGTTCACCCCTCGCGGAACGGGCGAAATGTCGCAGCCTCAGAGCACCTGGGAATTATTTGCTCCAATGGGGCCAAAAGAAGCGCCGCCGAGTCCTCAAATATGATGTTGTTCGGGCAAATGGCTACTGTCGCAGCCGGGTTACGGCCGCGTCGGAAGGCGGACTAACTCCTTGATTTCCGTCGTGGCATCCCTGTAACACCGTCGCTCAGCGACCCTTCGACGCACGGTGCAGACAAGAAGTTGCCCCGATCTTGGGGCCTATCATCGATCTCTCCTTAGAAAAGTTCCAGCGTGACGGGCGCGCTCGGCGCGGAGAACATGCATCTTCGCGAATCTCGAGAAGCTCCTTCATTCAGGCCGCGTCATCTCTTCTCCTCGTTGAACTAATCGTCGTTCTCGTTCGCCCGGGAGCGTTGACCTGATCTGGTTGCTCCCGGGTATCTGATTCTGCCGCAGTTGCTGCGGCTGCTTCGTCCTGCCGTGTCAACCCCACATGTGATGCATGGCGTGGAGATGCGACATGTCGGGCCCGGCAGCCGCGGCCTGGCTCGTATGCGCGCCCTGGCTGTGATCGTGATGATGGTGATGATCGCTGTGATGCGTGGCGTTGCTGCCGTTGTTGGCCGTGGTGCCCGCCGACGTTCCGCCAGCCGCCGTTGTTCCGCCGGTCGACGTGCCTCCGGTCGCCGCGGTGCCGCCGGCCGCGGCGCCGCCAGCGGCGGTGGTTCCTGCCGCCGCGGTGCCGCCGGTGCCGTTGGCCAGGTTCGGTGTCGCGGTGACCGGAATGGTGCCGTGCGCGGTACCCTTAATTGAGGTCGCCGCCGAGACCGTCGTGGCCGTCCCAACATAGGTGCCGCCATTGACGGGAATGTTGTTGCCGGAGACGTCCATGGCGTCCGCCGCAAAGCCCTGGCCGGCAGCGGCGATCATCGCCTTGTCCGCCGCGAGTGCTGCGCCGGTGTCGCCGTTGAGGATGCCCTGCAGGCCCTTCACGGCACCGGCCGTGTCAGCTTCGAGCGTGCCGCTGAGCAGTTCGTTGTCGAACCGTCCCTGGAACACGGCGCCCTGGGCGGCGTCGAAATTGGCGCCGAACTGCTGGTAGTTCTGGATCTGCGTGATCAGGGCCGCACTCGCCTGCGCGCCGCCGGTCGAGATTTTCTGCAGCGTCGCGTTGATGGTGTTGGCCTCGGCCAGGAATGCGGCCCAGAAATTCGTCTGTGCCTGGTTGTCCTGGAATTTGGTGACCGTCCCCTTGAGCCCGCCCGGATCCTCGGCAAAGCCGCCCGCATGGCCGGCGTTGCCGTTGCCACCTGCCGCCATGTTGAGGTTGGTGTCGCCCTGGATGATGTCGATGATGTCGAGCAGGTTGTCGGCAGTGCCGCGGAGAGCGGCCTGATTGCCGGTGGTCGCAGCCTGATCATACTTGCCCAGCTGCAGGTTGATCTGGCCGAGCGCAGTCTGCAGATGGATCGTCGTCAGCGCCGCGGCGTTGGCCGTCTCGCCAGCCTCGATCTGCGCGAGCTGGGTCTTGTTGTTGAGGATGGCGGTCAGTCCGTGCTGGACGGCGGTGAAGTCCGCGGCCACCTCGGCAAGGTTACCGGTGTTGATGCCGCCCGAGGCGACCTCGACGGCCTTGTTGAAGACCAGACCAACGTCCTTCAGGCTGTTGCCGGCGGTAGCGGCGGCAAGACTCGCCGGATCGTCCGCGCCCGCGGGCGACGTCTGGAAGGCGACGTCCTGGCCGCCGGTATTGGCGAGGAAGGGGACGTTGTTCAACGCGTTCGCCAGATGCGCGTCGTTGTGGATTTCGCCGAGGATTTCCTGCTGCAGCGCATGAATGGTCTGGCTGGCCGCGGCCTGTGTGGTGGCGTTCGCAAATTGTCCCGCGGCCTGCAGCAGCGTGCCCAACTGGCCCTCGACATTGGTGAGAACCGCCGTATCGGTGGCGTTCAACGCGAAGGTATGCCCGCCGAGCGTGACCTGGCCCGGATTGGCGAGCATCGCGGCGATGTCGGTCTGCACCGCGGTGATGTCGGCCTGGTAGCTGCTCAGGAAGGTCGGCGAGTTGCCGCTGTTGGCGAGACTGAAGAGACCGAGCGAGGCGCGCACCGCGTCGTTGAAGACGACGCCAGCCTGCACCAGATCGGTCGAATGCTGGATCGCCGTGGCACGGGTCAAGAGGTTCGACGTGCCGTTGGCAAGCGCGGTCGGGCTGAAGTTCACCGGCGTGGCGCCGCCAGCCGGCGGCGTCGACGATGAGCCGCCGGTGCCGTTGGCAATGTTCGGGGTTGCCGTCACCGGGATCGTGCCTTGGGCCAGGCCGTGCACCGACGTGGCCGTCGAGACCGTGGTCGCCGAGCCGACATAGGTCGCGCCGCCGATGGCGATGTTGTTGCCGGAGACGTCCATGGCGTCGGCCGCGAAGCCCTGGCCGGCAGCGGCGAGCGCCGCCTTGTCGGCCGCCAGCGCCGCGCCGGTGTCGCCGTTCAGAATGCCCTGCAAGCCTTTCACGGCGGCCGCCGAGTCGGCTTCCAGCGTGCCGCTGAGCAGCTCGTTGTCGAAGCGGCCACGGAAGACGTTGCCTTGGGCGGCGTCGAAATTGGCGCCGAACTGCTGGTAGTTCTGGATCTGCGTGATCAATGCCGCGCTGGCTTGCGCGCCACCGGTCGAAATCTTCTGCAGGGTTGCGTTGATGGTGTTGGCTTCGGCCAGGAATGCGGCCCAGAAATTGGTCTGCGCCTGGTTGTCCTGGAACTTGGTGACCGTGCCGGTCAATCCGCCGGGATCCTCCGCGAAGCCGCCGGCATGGCCGGGCATTCCGTTGCCGCCGGCCGCCGTGTTCAGATTGGCGTCGTTCTGGATGATGTCGATGCTGTCGAGCAGATTGTCCGCGGTGCCGCGCAACGCGGCCTGATTGCCGGTCGTCTCCGCCTTGGCATACTGGTTGAGCTCGAGGTTGACCTGTCCGAGTACCGTCTGCAGATGGATGGTCGTCAGCGCGGCTGCATTCGCCGTCTCGCCTTTCTCGATTTGCGCGAGCTGGGTCTTGTTGTTGAGGATGTTGGTGAGACCTTGCGAGATCGCGGTGAGGTCGGTCGTGACCTCCTGAAGGTTGCCGGTGTGGATGCCGCCGGAGGCGAGGTCGACGACCTTGTTGAAGACGAGGCCGACGTCCTTCAGCGTGTTGCCTGCGGTCGCAGCGGCCAAGGTCGCCGCATCATCGGCACCGGCCGGCGTATTCTGGAAGCCGACGTCCTGGCCGCCGGTGTTGGCGAGGAAGTTGACCTTGTTGAGCGCGCCGGACAGATGCGCGTCGCCGTTGATCTCCTGCAGGATCTCCTGTTGGACCGCGTGCAGCGTCTGATCCGCGGCTGTGATCGTCGCAGCATTCGTGGTCTGCGGTGCGGCCGTGAGCAGCGTCGAGATCTGCGCCTGCACGTTGGAAAGAACGGCGGTGTCGGTCGCGTTCAGCGTGAAGGCCTGGCCGCCCAGGGTCACCTGGCCGGGATTGGTGAGCATCGCGGCGATGTCGTTCTGTACGGCGTGGAGGTCGGTCGTGTAGCTGCCGAGGAACGGGTTCGAGTTGCCGCTGCCGGCCTGTGAGAACAGGCCGAGCGAGGCGCGCACTGCATCGTTGAACACCACGCCGGCCTGGACGAGGTCGGTCGACATGTTGAGCGCTGAGGCGCGCACCAGCAGGTTCGACGTTCCGTTGGCCAGCGCCGTCGGGTTGAAGGTGTTGTTCGCCATAGATCATCTCTCCCCAAGTTCATCCGACGCCCGGCAGGGCCCCGTACCGAAACTGGCCAGACGATGCGGAAGCGCATCGGCCCTGCGTCGGACGTGCTGCGCGCCGCGCCTCACGCCCGTGCGCTTCTGTGCCGCGCGCTTTTCTGACGCGCGTTACTTTGTCGCACCTCGCTATATGCTCGGAGCAATCGGGCCAAAAAAGGCGTGGGGGAGTCCGCAATTATGTTGTTCTCGAGACATCGCGGATCTGTGACGGATGCGCCGCGATCGCGTGCTAAGTGATTGATTTTTGGTGGCAAGCGGCAAACGCGAGGGGGCGCGATCGGGCGCGAGCTGCATGTTGTCGTCAAGATGCTGCCTGCATCTCGCCGGTGAGTGGCCGGTCTCCAGAAGTCAGCCGTAGGGTCTGTCAGACGTTGTCAAGGCTGCCCGGCGACACTTGCGCGCGGCCTTGCCGCAGGGCCATCGCTGGAAAAATGCCACGATGGATCATCCGTCCGGGTGAGCTTTAAGGTGAAGGCGTGGCGGCCGGCCAACCGCGCCGAACGCTGTTCAGGACGGCGGCGCAGCCTGGCGCTGCGCCAGGAGCGCAGTCCTGATCTTCTGCAGCAGCGCGGTGTAGAGCTGATTCCAGGCCGGATCATTCTGCCCGTTCGCGTCCAGCCCTTGCTTGGTCAGGCCGAGGCTGATCCGGTAGACGGCGAGGGCGCCGTCGATGTTGCCGAGCGGAACGAAGGCATCGCCCAGATTCTGGTAGGAGTTTGCAAGAGTCTGCTGCAGCAACGGATCGTTGGAGGCACTGTTGGCGAGGTGGGTAATCAGCGCGGTGTTGGCGCGACGCTGATCGAAGGCTTCGGCATGCCGGCCCTGGGCGGCGAGCACGTCCGCCAGCAGAGCATGGCACCAGGCGAGATCGCGCTGGAAGCTGAGATTGCCGCGGTGTGCTGCGGTCAGCTTTTGAACGATGGCGAGGCTGGCGGAATAGGCGGCATGCGCGGCCTCGAGGTTTCGCTGAACGAACAGCACGGCGCCGATGCGGTTCAAGGCGACCGAGAGGTTGCGTTGAAGCCCGGCGTCGTCCGGATTGGCTCCGGTCAGGTGTCTGACGATGGCGATGCTCTGCTTGTAGTTCTGCAAGGCCTCCATCAGATCGCTGGCGGTGGCGGCGCGATCGCCTTCCGCGATCCCGGCGGCAGCCTGATCCAGCAGTCTGCCGGCGGCGACCGTGACGCCGACCGCAAGGCCCCCGTGGGGAACGTCGCCGCGCGGCTGCGCCAGCAGTGCGGCGAGCGCGACCGGCTCGTCGCTCTCTACGGAGTCCTGCGCAGACTCTGCCCTGGAGGTTCGCTGCCGATCAAAGGGCGCAGGCGGCGTCTGCTGCTGAGAGGTGCGCGGTTTCGGACGCAATCCCTGTCCGAAGCCGGGAATTCGAAGCAACATGCCCTCGACCTGCGCGGCCGTGATCAGGCGCGTGCATTCGAACTGTCGAGGCGTGCCCTGCCATCGCGGGCACCACAGAAAGTCCTCATGGTCGAAGCGATGACGGACATCATTCCAGCAACTGTTGCAGGCGTGACGGTTGATGACCCGATAGGGGGTCGCAAACTCGTTGGTCGGATGAGTGAAGCCGCTGATCAGCACGACCGGAGTGCCGACAGCCCAGGCCAGCCATGACAGCCCCGAGGAAAGGCCGATGAAGAACGCGGCGTGCTTGAGCCAGCGGGCGCGCTCGGGTAACGGCCGGTCACCGGTCTGATCCTCGGCTGCGGCGGGAATTTGCGTTCGGAAAGCGCCGTGGCTGCGCGCCGCGGTCTGATCGATGCAGATCACGCGATAGCCGGTCGCGCGCAGGAAATCGACGAGGCTCTGCCAGCCCTCAGGATTGTTCCAGTGCTTGCACGCGGTCGTCGCCTGCACCGCGATGCAGACATAGGGCTCCTCGATGGGACGGCTGTCTTCGCTCAGTGCGACGCGCGGCGGCTGCTCGGCCGGATCGACGCCGAGGATATGAGCGGCCGTCCGATGCAGGCCGACCTGCCGGAAATCACAGGGCTGATGGACCAGCTCGGCATCGTCGAAGAACAGCGCGACCGAGTAGGTGGCGTAGTATCGCTCCGCCTGGACCATCTCGTGGCTGAGGAACGTGATGTCAGGGTAGGCGGCGCGGAACAGCGGGATCAGCGGCTCGCCCATAGCACAGCTCAGGCGGCACCGATGCAGGTCCTTGAACCTCACCGCATAGCCCATCCAGCCGATGATGTCGCCGATCGTGCCGACCGGGAACTGGATCAGGACGTCTCGGTCGGTGGCATCATAGTCGTGGCACAACAGCAGCTCGGGCCCTGACCAGACTTCGAGCCTGAACCGGACGAAATAGCGCTTGCTACTGTTGACGTGCCCTGAACGCAGGTCGATGTCGAACAGGACGTTGGTGGTCTCGAGATCGCTCAGCCGGACGCGCCAGGGGTGTCCGGTGTCGGGGAGCATCACGCGGCAGCCGTCGTTGAAATCGAAGCGCAGCCCCTGGGGACCCTCCTGGGTCGGCACGGCCGCTGGCGGCGGCAGTCGCGGCTTGCGTGCGTGATCAGACGCCTCGGTGCGGGCGCCAGGCTGGGCGTCGGCGGGTAACGCACGTGTCGGCACCATCGCCGGGTCCGAGGTGCGGGGAAAATTTGCAACGTTCATGTTGAGGTGCTGACGCGGTCTGCGTTCATTCGTGTGCGATGACGCCGACCGCGGCTGTTCGGGCCTTGTTACTCCACGAAGGCGCGGCGCCACTGATCGAGAACCGGCTTCATCAGATAGCTGAGCATCGTCCGGCTGCCGGTTTGAACATAGACTTCGGCCTGCATGCCGGGCATCAGGTTGACGTTGCCAAGCCGCTTGCGCTCCTCGTCGGACAGCGTGATCCTGACCGTGTAGAAGGTGGAGCCGGTTCGCGGGTCATTGGTGATATCAGGCGACACGAACGAGACCTGGCCGCTCAATTTCGGCGTGGTGCGCTGGTTGAAGGCGTTGAAGTGGACCATCGCATCCTGCCCGGTGTGAACGTGATCGATATCCTTGGGCTGGACGTGCCCTTCGACCTGCAGTTCGTCCGAATCGGGGACCAGCTCCATGACGGTCTCACCCGGCTTGATGACGCCGCCGATGGTGTGGATCGCGAGCTGGTGGATGGTGCCGGAGTTCGGCGCGCGCATCTCGATGCGATCGAGTTGGTCGCGCGCGGCGACGCCCTTCTCGACCAGATCGCCTTCCTTGGCCTGGGACTCGCTGAGGTCCTTGACCACCTCGCTGCGGAAATCCTGATCGATCTTGACGGTCTGGAGCTCGGCTTCGCTGATCTTGGATCTCGTCTCCGCCACGCTGGACACCAGCTGGCCGCGTTCACCGTCGATCCGAGCGGCTTCCCGCTGCAGCGTGGTCAGTCGCGTCAGCGGAACGAGCCGTTTGTCATAGAGCTCCTGCACGCCGGCCAACTCGCCCTTGATCAACTCGATCTGCTTGTTCTTGGATTCGAGCTGAGACTCCATACCGCTGATCTCGTTGTTCAGCTGGACGATGCGGCCTTGCAGCAGCTCCTTCTGGCTCTTGCGGGTCGTGGCACGGGCCTTGAACAGCGCGTTCTCCGACGCGATGACGGTGCGGACATTTGGATCGTCCTGACGTGAGGTCAGCGTGGACGGATAGTCCGGTTGATCGAGACCGTCACGCTCGGCCGAGAGCCGTGCAATCTTGGCGCGCTGTTCGTTCAATTGCTTGGTGATCGCCTGGAGCTGGGCCTGGCTCTGAGTGGCGTCGAGCCGCACGAGCAGATCGCCCGCTGCGACGCGCTTGCCGTTGTCGACCTTGATCTCGGCGACAATGCCGCCGGTCGGATGCTGAATGGCTTTCACGTTGGATTGCACCACGAGATTGCCGGGGACCACGATCGCGCCGGCGAGCGGCACGAGGGTCAGCCAACCGCCGCCGAGAACGCCGGCGACAAGCAGCACCCGCATGCCGAGACGCAGCTCGTTCTCGAACATGCGGCTGACGCGCGGCACCAGCGATTCGTCCGAGCCGTCGTCGAGATCGGCCGCCGTTCCTTGCGTCGCAATGAAGGTCATGCCAGTGGTCAAGGCCGTGCCGGCGGTGCCGACCAGGCGGCCGACTCGGGTTTGCGGAACGACAGGCGCATGCGCCAGGCGGGCAGGGAGGTTCTGCTGTCCCATCGGCCGCGGCGCACCGACGCCGAAATTGCCGTCGCGTCGCGCATCCTGCAGGTCGAGCAGGGGTGCCGAATTGCCGCCCGCCATGCGTGCAGGCGGATTGCGCTGGGGTGGCGACAGCTCCGGCTCGTAGCCACGCATCGGTGCGGGCTGCTGCCAGTCCATCTCGCGGATGCCTTCACCCCGGCGTGCCCGGGGCGCCTGGGCGCCGAGACCGAACAGCGACAGCGACGCACCGAGGGCGCGGCCCATGGTGCTGCCCTTCTTCTTCGAGCGCGGCTTTGGCCTGACTTGCGACGGCGGCGGACGCCGGCGCTTCTTGCCGCCGTCACGTGCGGCGCGGCGCTGCCGCGGGTCCTCGTCCGAGCCGTCGTCGAATGCGCCCTGCAGCCGCTGCAGTTCGAGAATCAATGCATCGCCCTGCGGACCGACGGCGCGGGTCTTCGGTCGCACATAGTCGTCGTCGTCGAAGGGCCTGAAGTCGTTGATGTGTTTCATTGATCAAGCGCTTTCTGCTGGGGCGGCGCGACGAAGCGAGCGGGCGTTCGGATTTGGCGCCGCTGCCGGAGCTGCAACCCTGGGCGGAGCAGGAGCATGCGCGACGGCAGGTCCCGCGGCCTTGTTGGCCCCGGCGACGCGGGCAAAGATCTCCTGGCAGGGCCCGAATGCGATCGCCTTGCCCTCGTACAGCACCAGCGCCACGTTGAGCGCATTCAGCGCGCTGGGACGGTGTGAGATCACGATCACGATGCTCTGATTCTGTTGCCGCATGATCTGAATGGCGCGGCTGAGCGCGTTCTCGCCGTCGGTGTCCAGATTGGCATTTGGCTCGTCGAGGACGATGAGAAACGGATCGCCATACACCGCGCGGGCCAGACCCACGCGCTGCCGCTGACCGGCCGACAGCGACATGCCGCCTTGGCCGATTCGCGTCGAATAGCCTTCCGGCAGCCGCAGGATGATGTCGTGCACGCCGGCGATCTGCGCCGCCTTCAGAATCGCATCCGAGCTCGCATTCTCGTCGAAGCGGCAGATGTTGTCGGCGATGCTGCCATCGAACAGGGCAACGTCCTGCGGCAGGTAGCCGATGTGGCGGCCGAGATCCTCGTTGCTCCATTGGTCGAGCGCTGCGCCGTCGAGGCGGACGGAACCATGCTGTGCAGGCCAGATGCCGACCAGCGCCTTCGAGAGTGAGGTCTTGCCGGAGGCACTCGCGCCGAGCAGTGCCAGACCCGTGCCTGCCTTGATCGAGAACGACACGTTTTGAACAATCGGCCGGTCGGTGCCCGGCGCGGTGACCGTCAGCTCCTGTACGGTCAGCTCGCGGAACGGGCGGGGCAACGCGACCGGCGGCGCTTCCGGCCTGGCGGTGGCCTTGCAGATATCGCGCAGACGCGCGATGCCCTGGCGCGCGGCGACCAGCTGTTTCCAGCTGCCAAGTGCGATCTCGATCGGGGCGAGCGCGCGGCCCATCAGGATCGACGAGGCCATCATCACGCCGCCGGAGGCCTGCTCGGAGACGACGAGCGCCGCGCCGATGCCGAGCATGCCCGACTGCAGGATGAAGCGCAGCACTTTCGCGGCGGCCCCGAGATTGGCGTAGACATCGCTCGCGCGAATGTTGTCCTTCAGATAGCGCTCGTTGACGGCGTTCCAGCGTGCCGAGAAGCGATCCAGCATTCCGAGCGCGCGAATCACCTCTGCATTGCGCTGGGTAGCATCGGCGAGAACCTGCCGTGCGGCGCTCGTATCGCTGGCGGATTTGCTCGCCTGACGCGACAACCGGTCGGTCACCAGCGTCATCGAGATGATTCCGACCGTGCCGATGACGGCCGTGATGCCGATCAGCGGATGAAACAGAAACATGCCGATCAGGAAGATCGGTATCCATGGCATGTCGAGAAAGGCGGTCGGTCCCATGCTCGACATGAAGGCGCGGAGCTGGTCGAGATCGCGCAGTGGCTGCTGCATCAGCATCGGCTTGGTGCCGCGCAGGGGCAGGGTGGCCAGAGCGTGATGAATCGCGTCCTGCAAGCTCGCGTCGAACACGGTCGCCACCCGGCACAGCATGCGGGTGCGCAATGCGTCGAAATAGCCTTGAATCAGATAGACGACCAGAATCATCACCGACAGGCCGACGAGCGTGGCGAGATTTTTGCTCGGAACGACGCGATCATTGACCTGCATCATATAAACCGAGCCCGAGAGCATCAGGATGTTGATGACGCCGCTGAACACGCCGATGCCGGCCATGCGTTTGACAGCCTGGCGCAACCCGCGCGTCACCGGATCGTCGCTTCCCGAGAGAAGGTCGTTGAGGGCAGCCGCGGCTTTCGTTCTCGGGCGGTCTTGAGCCAGACTCATCCAGGCGCGTCTCCCAAAACACAGTGCTTCACTCCGCGCTATTGACAGTCGATACCGACGATTTTCCGGCAACAATTGGACACGTGGGCAATTCTGTCGCAGCGACGGGGGTACACGACCGGTGCGAGGTACAATGCGCCGGGCCGGCTCTGAAAAGTTGTGGCGTCGCTCAGCGCGATCGGGTCTGCGCGAAATCTGTCCGCGATCGTCGATAGTTGCAGCGTGATAACAGCCATCGGCATGCGACGCGCGTCACACATTCGTCCGTCTATCACCTTGGTTCCGTACTCATTGGTCGCGGTCCGGGCCGAATGACGCCACGAAGGCGAATAAATCTTCCTGCGGTGCAACGCACAGGCGTTGTCATCTCGATCATGCGGTATTCGATGATGGTGCTGAGAACGATCATGATGGCGGCGGCAACACGAGGGCGTGCGGCTCCGCGCACCAATCCAAGACGTGCAATCAGCTCAGCCGGCCATGGTGGCCGACGATGTGTTCTATCATCGAACGTGCGGCCGCTGTGGAACCAGTGACCCGTCCAGCATCGGGCGCACGAGATCAACATCAACTCGAGGGAGGACGAAGCAGATCAGTCCGCGGGTGATCCGAGCAACTCGTCACCGGCTCGGGCCGCGGCAGCTGATCGACCATAGGCGTGATCCAACCGATCACGTTCAAGCGTAGCGGGGCAACGATTGGGTGCAGAACGGCGCTGTGACGCCGAAGTCGGACGAAGTTGCTCACTTAGTAAAGCGTATCCGGGGGACGACAAAGTTGCTGGACGACATCACCATCGAGACGCGTGATGCGGGAATGGATTCGGGTCGAGGGGCGGCCTGCAGGGTTGAATACCTAATCATCCCGCGCCGGATCGATCCGCTGAGACGAAATACGGTCGCCGGGTCGGCGGTGAATCGCGCCGATCGCGTGCGCGCAGCTCTGGAGGCGCACGCATGAAGATCCGCAAGACCGACTATGGAACGATCATCCTGCACTGGACCCTGGTTGGGGCCACTGTGATCGCCTTCATGACAGGGCTTCGCATGGCGACCGAAGCGCCTGGACACGCGTGGATCGCCAACAATCTCGACTGGCTGCTGCCCCGGCACCGGACCTGGACCTGGCACATGCCGGCTGGGGTCGTGCTCGCGAGCGTGGCCCTCGCCTACATGATCTATATCTCGAAGTCAGGGCTCGGTCGCCGCGTCACCATCGACAAGATGCGCTTCAAGGGCTTGCTCGGCCGCCGGCCGGCGCGGCTGGGATCGATCAGTGTGATGCTGCACTGGGTGCTTTTCATCTCCATGGCGATCCTGATCGTCACCGGAGGGATGCTCTTCTTCGGCGTGGCCTCCGGCTACGTCACCATGATGATCCACTGGTACGCGACCTGGGTGATCCCGGCCTTCGTGGTGCTGCACGTCCTGGTTCACTTCAGCATCGGCGGAAAGATGCAGCTCTATCGCGTGTTCCGGCCGGCGCCCTTGCCGCCCCCGCCGCCGAAGCTCGATCCCGTCGAGCTCCTCACGATGCTGGTCGAGCAGTCGGAAAAGCTGGAGGAGGCGGAGGCGCCTCCGAAGAGGCCGGCGCCCGCTGCGCGGCCTGCAGCGCGTGAGCCGATGCCGGCGCCGCGGCGCATGGAGGAGCCGATGCGGGCGCGCTCCGAGCCGCGCGTGCCGCCAGGCCGTATGCGTCCGCCGCCGGCACCTGCCAAGGGCAATTCCCGCCGCCGCAATCCGAGCTTCCAATCCAACCCGTTCATGGTCGCGATCGCCGCAGCCATCGTGATCGGTTCGGCGATGTTCGCCGCCGACTACTACGCCGAGGACACCGTCACGGTGTACCGGATTGCCACGTCCGATGCGCCGACCCTCGACGGCGATTCGTCGGATCGTGTCTGGCGCAACATCCAGCCGCACATGGTCACGACCAACCAGGGCGACAATTTCGACGGTACCGGCGAATCGCGGGTGTGGATCAAGGCAGCGCATGACGGCACGTGGGTCTACTTCCTCGTCATCTGGGAGGATCCGACGCGGTCGTTGAAGCAGCTGCCGCTGATCAAGAAGGCGGATGGCTGGCATCTCCTGCAGAACGGATTCGACAAGGGCGACGAGAACGACTTCAACGAGGACAAGTTCTCGCTGTTGTTCACGACGCTGCCGATCACCTTGGCCGCGGACCGAACGTTTCACATGAGCTCGCAGCCGATGCCGGACAAGCCGCCGACCCTGTCCGGTCGCGGCATCCACTACACGCCGGCGCCGAATCTCTATGCCGACGCCTGGCTGTGGAAGGCGACGAGCGGCGGCCCGACCGGATGGATGGACGATGATCATTTCGGTCCGCCTGCGGAGCCGACACCGGATCAGGTCAAGGGACTCACGCCCTACAAGGGCGGGTTCGCATCGGATCCGGGCACCGCGAACTATTCGGACAATTTCGTGATCGACAGGGAGGCCGCAAGACTAGGGAATCGGGGTGTGAGACCGAAGCGTCTTCCGAAGGACATCGCCGCGATGACCGCGGCGATGGGCGAGATCAATCTCGATCCGAACATCGGCGAGAGTGAAGGCGCACGCTGGTTCATGACGGAGGCCGAATCCGTGCCGTATTCGGCCGAGGCGGATGCGCAGACGCCGATCGGGACCGTCGTGCCCGGTGTTCTCGTCAGCGGCGAGTTCACCGGTGATCGCGCGGACATCCGTTGCGCAGCGCGTTGGGCCGCGGGCCATTGGACGCTCGAAATTGCCCGCAAAATGGACACGAAAAGCAAGTACGACGTTCCGATCAAGAATGGCGTGTTCATGCGTGTCGCAGCGTTCGACCATACCCAGATCAGACATACGAGGCAGATCCGGCCTATGCGACTTGAGGTGCAGTGATGGGTAAGATTTGCAAAATCCAGTACAACAGGGAAACGTTCTACGCGAATGTGGGCGATATCCTGCTCGACGGCGCCATCAACAGCGGCGTGGATCTGCCCCATGACTGCCGCAGCGGAATCTGCGGATCCTGCAAAGTGACGGTCGTCGACGGCAAGCTGTTCGGCGGCATGGAAGGCGACATGGCGCATGCGTGCCAGGCGCGTGTGGTGTCCGACCTGAAGATCATCACGGAGCCCGTGCCGGACACGGTGACGATGAATTGCGAGGTGGGTGATCTCGTCCGGCTCGCGCCCGATGTCGTCGGTGTCACCATCGAGATGCCGAAGCCGCTGCGATTCTTCCCCGGGCAATACGCCAAGGTCCAGTACCGCGGTTTTCCGACGCGTTGCTACAGCCCGACCTATCCGATGGTCGGCGCGCCTGACAGCCATCTGCTGTATCTGCACATCCGCATCCTGAAGGATGGCTTGGTGTCGTCGGCGCTTGGCCGCGACATCCAGGTCGGCCATCGCGTCAAGCTGACGGCGCCGCTGGGCACTGCGTTCTTCCGGCAGAAGCATCGCGGTCGAATCATCCTGGTCGCGAGCGGCACGGGCTTTGCCCCGATGTGGGCGATCGCGGTCGCCGCCATCACCGAAAATCCGAAGCGCGAGATCGTCTTCATCGTTGTGTCGCGCACCTTGCAGTCGTTCTACATGCATCAGGCGCTGTGCCGGCTCGCGCGCTTCCCGAACGTGAAGATCATCCCGATCGTGTCGGAGCCGCAGAACGTCTCGCCGGCGATTCGCAGCGGCCGGCCGACCGAACACATGCCGGAGCTCACACCGAACGACGTCGTCTACACCTGTGGCGCGCCGGCCATGACGGAGGCGGTTGCGAAGATGGCGCGCGGGGCCGGAGCGAAGTGTCACTGCGATCCGTTCGTATCATCGGCGCAGCCCTCCGAGTCGAGCGGCGGACTCATGAATCGGCTGGTCGGGTGGCTCGACAGCCAGCGCGGCCGGCCGGCCATGTTCCAGCCGGCGGAATGAGATCGTGGCGGCCGCGACGCGCGCGGCCGCAGTCCGGCGCTCAGCCGGCCACGAAAGCGAGCAGAGTGCCGGTGGCCGACGCGGGCGGAACGATCAGGCTCGCGCCACTGCGCACGGCTGCCGCGTCCAGAACCTTTTCGGTGGCGGTCAGATCGTGTGAGGCCAGCACCAGGCCTGCGCCGCCCCGCTCCGGCAGGCCGGCAAGCGACACACCCGGATAGCGCGCTGCGAGCTGGTCCCTGGTCAGGAATACGAAATCGGCGCGGTCACCGCCCGAGGTGACGGTCACGGCGCCGTCGGCTTCGTCTCGGCCGTCGCGATCGATCAGGCGCGACAGGTGAGCCGCGTCCTTGGCCGGGTCCGGCGTCACGATCAGCGCCTGCTTCAGTTGCTTGGCGGCGTTGGCATGGCGCATCAGTTCCGGGATCCAGACCGTCTCGCGCGTCTTGTGCTGGCAGGCGAAAATGCGCAGGCCGCCCGGAGCCTCCGCGACCGGCCATTGAAACACGCGGAATTTCGCGGCCGAGATGCTGCCGTCGGGCAGGGGCACCGGACGCTCGAAGTCGATGGGACCAATCGGCTCGAAGCCCTTCGCGCGAATTTCCTCTGCGCCGGCCGCGGAATCAATCGCCGTGAAGGCGATGCGCTCGATGCCTTCGCCGCGCTGGGCGAGGAAGTTGCGGGTCGGAACGTTATGGTCGGTCTCGGCGAGGATGCCGAGCAGCTCGATGTAGTCCGGATCGAGCATGATGGTGTAATTGCCGGATCCCATCTTGGCGCTGTGCGTGCCGCGCGGAGACAGCGTAAAACCCAACCGCTTCCAGGTATCCGCCGCCGCGTCGAGATCCTTCACCACGACGACCGCGTGATCGATACCGATGACATTCTTGAGAGCCACGCGTTTGTCTCCTTGCCGCGAACTTGGCATATTGGCGGCCGAACTATGCCCAATCGACCCATGCACCGCAACCGGCGCATGCCGGGTGCCGGGCGCAAGGCAAGATCGACCTCCGGGATGTTGGTCGATCAGCAAGGATGAGCTGTCCTCCATGAGCATGACCGCAGAAAACGTTCAATGGCCGCCGTCCTTGTGGGCCGCACAGACCCCGCCTGGCCCTGATCTGCCCGTGCTACAGGGCAGCTTGCAGGCCGATGTCGTGATCATCGGCGGCGGCTTCACCGGCTTGTCGACGGCGCTGCATCTGCGCGAGGCCGGCGTCGATGTCGCGATCGTCGAGGCGATGGAGCCGGGCTGGGGCGCATCCGGCCGGAACAACGGTCAGGTCATTCCGACGCTGTCACGTCCCGATCCTGACGATCTCGTCGCGCGTCATGGCGCCGCGGGCGAGCGCTTCGTGGCGATGTTACGCGACAGCGCGTCCAGTCTGTTCGATACCGTGAGACGGTACAACATCGACGCCGAGCATGAGCAGGCCGGCTGGGTCCAGCCGGTGCATACGCCCGGCCGCATCAAGATCGCCGAGCGCAGGTTCAAGCAGTGGTCGAAGTTCGGCGCGCCGGTCGAGCTGCTGTCGCGCGATCAGGCGCGAGACATGCTCGGCTCGGACGCCTGGCATGGCGGCTTCTGGAACAAGACCGGCGGCCACATCAATCCGCTCGCGCTGGCGCGTGGCTTGGCGCGGACGGTGCTGAACCTGGGAGGCCGGATCTATGCGCGCTCGCCGGTGATCGATTTCGCCCGGCGGGGGGATCGCTGGATCGTGCGCACCGCACGAGGGGAGCTGTCGGCGCGCGCGCTGGTGCTGGCGAGCAATGCCTATAGCGGCGAGTTCTCCAAGGCGCTCGCACCGGATATCGCGCACGAGGTGATGCCGGTGCTGTCGTGGCAGATGGCGACGCAGCCGCTGTCGGACAATGTGCGGAAGACCGTCATCCCGGCGCGGCAGGCGATGTCCGATACCCATGGCGAACTCTATTTTGCGCGTTACGACGCCCGCAACCGACTGGTCACCGGCGGCGCCGTGATCGGCCCCGGCAATAAGGCCGAGCGGCTGAAGGCGCGGATCGCCGAACGCCTGCAGCGCCTGTGGCCGCCGATCGGCGAGGTCAGGTTCGACTACGTCTGGAACGGCTATGTCGGCATGACCACGGACTACATGCCGCGGATTCATCGCCTCGGTCCTGATGCCTATGGCTGGACCGGCTGCAACGGCCGGGCGGTCGCGCTCACGATCCCCCTCGGTGCGGAGCTTGCGAAAGCGGTGCGCGGCGTGTCGGCGAACGAGCTGGCGCTGCCATTCACGGAGCCGGTCACCATTCCGGCGCACGCCCTGCTGCGTCCGTTTGCGCCGCTGATGCTGCTCTTGTACCGATACCGTGACGCGCGCGAGATCAGCTAAGAGGTGGGATGTTCGGTCCGGGCGAAGTCGCCGCCCGGAATGGCCTCGAGCAGAGCCTGCGTATACGGATGCTGCGGGTTGCCGAACACGTCGTGCGTGGGTCCATGCTCGACGACGACGCCGTCCTTCATCACCGCGACCAGATCGCAGATCTGGGCTGCAACGCGCAAGTCATGCGTGATGAAGATGATCGACAGGTCGAGCCGCTCGCGCAGGCTGGTCAGCAGCTTCAACACCTGCGCCTGGACGGAGACGTCGAGCGCGGACACCGGTTCGTCCGCGACCAGCACCTTGGGCCTCAGTGCCAGCGCGCGCGCCAGCCCGATGCGCTGACGCTGACCTCCGGAGAACTCATGCGGGAAGCGGTCGGCGGCGGACGGGTCGAGCCCCACCAGGCTGAACAGCTCGCGCGCCTCGGTCAGTGCCTGGTCTCGCGCGGTGCCGTGCACGATCGGTCCCTGCGCCACCAGCTCGACCGCCTTGCGCCGGGGATTCAGCGAGGCGAACGGGTCCTGAAACACCATCTGCATCTGCCGGGTCCGGCTTCTGACCTCGCTGCGCGAGAGGCGAGCCCAGTCCTGACCGTCGAGCAGGATCGTTCCTGCATCGGGATCGATGAGGCGGATGATGCAGCGGGCGAGGGTGGATTTTCCGGAGCCCGACTCGCCGACAATGCCGAGCGTTGCGCCCTTTGGCAGTGCGAGCGAGACGTCCCTGACCGCATGGGTGACGCGCTCGCCGCGGCCGAGGAAGCCACCAGTGCGATAGGTCTTCGAGACGCCGGAGATGGTGAGGATCATCCGGTCCGACAGCTCGCGTGCCGGGGGCGCCGCCACGGGCGGCACCGCGGCAATCAGTTGCCTGGTGTAGTCATGCTGCGGTCGTTGCAGGACATCCGCCGCCGCGCCCTGTTCGACGACGCTGCCATGCTGCATCACGACGACGCGGTCGGCGATCTCGGCGACGACACCGAAGTCGTGGGTGATGAACAGCACCGCGGTCTTGCGCCGCTGCTGCAGCTCCCGGATCAGCTTGAGGATCTGCGCCTGCGTCGTGACATCGAGCGCCGTGGTCGGCTCGTCGGCGACCAGCAGCTTCGGATCGAGCGCCAAGGCCATGGCGATCATCGCGCGCTGGCGTTGGCCGCCGGACAACTCGTGCGGATACGCCTTCGCCGCGCGCGGCGGATCGGGAATATGGACGTCGGACAACAGGGACAGCACGCGCGACCTGATCTCGGCCTTGGAGAGATCGGTATGGATGTCGAAGACCTCGCCGATCTGGTCGCCGATCGTGCGCAACGGATTGAGCGCGGTCATCGGCTCCTGGAACACCATCGCGATCTCGGCGCCGCGAATGCTGCGCATCTCGGCCGCCGTGGCGGTGCAGAGATCGCGCCCGGTAAACAGGATGCGTCCGCCATCCGTGCCTACACTGTCGGGCAGCAGCCGCATGATGGCGTTGGCCATCATCGACTTGCCGGAGCCGGATTCGCCGACGATGCAGACGATCTCGTTTTCGGCGATCGCAAGCGAGACCTCGGAGATGGCATGCGTGCGGTCGGCGCCTTTCGGCAGACGAACGCTGAGGCGATCCACGGTCAGAACGGGCTGTGCTGGACTCATCGCTGCTTCAGCCGCGGGTTCAGTGCATCGTTGAGGCCCTGGCCGACCAGCGACACCGCAAGCACGGTGATGAGGATGGCAACGCCGGGGATCGCCGACACGTACCACTGCACGCGCAGCACATCGCGCCCGAGACCGATCAGGTTGCCCCAGGAGGCGACGTTGGCGTCGGACAGCCGCAGGAAGGCGAGTGCACTCTCCAGGAGGATCGCGACCGCCATCACGACGCCGGCATAGACGATCACCGGGGGCAGCGCGTTGGGCAGGATCTCGCCCAGGATCAGCTGGGTGTCGCGCATGCCGAGCGTGCGGCCGGCCTGGACGAATTCGCGGCCGCGCAGCGACAGGAACTCCGCCCGGGTCAGCCGCGCCGGCGCGGGCCACGACACGATGCCAACCGCGATCGTGACAGTCGTCAAGGTCGAGCCGAACACCGCCACCAGTACCAGCAGCAGCACGAAGTTCGGCAGCGTCTGGAAGGCCTCGGTGATGCGCATCAGGATGTTGTCGACCCATCCGCCGTAGTAGCCCGCGAGCGCGCCGACCATGACGCCGATCGCCACGGCAATCAACGTCGCGACGCCGCCGATCAGGAGCGAGATGCGGGCGCCATGAAAGATCTGGGCGGCAATGTCGCGGCCGGAATTGTCGGTGCCGAGCAGGAAGCGCGGATTGGCGAACGGCCAGATCAGCGGACGCCCGGCGAGCGCGAGCGGATCGCGCGGATAGAGATAGCCGGCGCTGATCGCCATGCCCACCACCACAAGAAGCAGGATCAGGCCGAACACCGCGGAGGGACTGCGGAAATAGCGTTTCACGGCGTCCATGCTCAGTTCTCCGCCGTGATGCGCGGGTCGAGCCGCGCATAGAGCAGATCGGTGATGAAGTTGACCGCAATCACCAGGAGCGCGGAGACGAACACGATGCCGAGCAGGGTGTTGAGATCGCGCTGGACCACCGATTCATAGGCAAGGCGTCCGAGGCCAGGCAGCGAGAACACGGTCTCGACGACGACGGAGCCGCCGAGCATCGTCCCCGCCTGCAGCCCGATCAGCGTGACCATCGGCAGCAGCGCGTTGCGCAGAACGTGGCGGGTGATGATGCGGGTCTCGTCGAGGCCCTTGGCACGTGCGGTGCGGACGAAATCGAGGTTCTGGACCTCGAGCATGGATGCGCGCATGATGCGCAGATAGATGGCCAGGAAGATCAGGCCGAGCGTCAAGGACGGCAACACCAGGTGGCGGGCGATGTCGAGCACGCGCCAGAGGCCGTTCGTGACCGCGCCGATATCCTCGAAGCCGCCGGCTGGCAGCCACTGCAGGTAGATCGAGAACACGACGATGGCCATCAGACCAAACCAGAACGACGGGGTCGCGTAGAAGATCAACCCCACGGTGGAGATCAGCGTGTCGGGCCACCGGTTGACGTCGCGCGCAGCGATCACCCCGAAGACAAGACCGAAGAAAAAGGCAAAGGACAGGGACGAAGTCATCAACAGCAGGGTCGGCGGCAGCCGCTCCAGGATCACGGCGGCGACGGGCTTGCCGTAGATCGCGGAGAATCCGAGATCGAGGCGCACCAGCCGCCACAGGTAATTGGCCAGCTGCATCGGGACCGACAGATCCAGCCCATAGAAGCGGCGCAACTCGCGGGCAGTCGCAGCATCGCCGCCGCCCATCTGGGCCATCATCGCGTCGACCGTGTCGCCCGGCGCGAGTTGCAGCAGGAGAAAGACGCCGATCAGGATCAGGAACAGGGTGGGGATCGAGGCGGCGAGCCGCCGCCCCGCAAGGCTCAAGATGCGCATGGCCTTATCCTGACGGATTCCGGCTCAGGCGGAAAGCCACAGATCGTGCCAGCTCGACGATCCCCAGCGCGGCGTGTTCGAGTGGTTGCGCGCCTTGGCCGTGATCACGGTGACGAAGATCTGCTCGATCGGCATCCACACCGGCAGCTCGGTATTGGCCTCGCGCACGAAATCGGCATAGAGCGCCTTGCGCTTGGCCGGATCGACCTCGGTCGCCGCGTCATCGATGATCTTGTCGATCTTGGCGTTGTCCCACCCCCACTGGTTGGTCCACGGCGCGCCCTTGGGCTGCCCGGAGCGGTACCAGACCGTGGTCGAGACGGCCGGATCGTTGCGATACTGGTGCCAGCCGGTCGCGAGGTCGAAGGCGTGCTCGTCATAGACCTGCTTCAGGAAACCGCCGCCATCGTTGCGCACGATCTCGATCGCGATGCCGACCTCGCCCAGCGATTGCTGGAGGAAGGTCGACCACAGCGAGATGTCCTCGCCCCATGGCGCGGGCAGCAGCCGCAGCGAGAAGCGGCTGCCACCGGCGCCGGGCTTGTAGCCGGCTTCGTCCAAGAGCGCTGCCGCCTTGGCCTTGTCGTAGGGATATTGCGGCGTATTGGCGCCGGGGTAGAAATCGGTCGAGGTCGACGGGATCGGGCCGGTGCCCAGCTTGGCGAAATCGCCGAGGAAGTTCTCGATGAAGAAGGGAACGTTGATCGCATGCGCGATGGCACGGCGGACCCTGACATCCGCCAGCTCCTTGCGGCGGACGTTGAACTCGAGCGTGTTGGTGCGCGCGTTGCCCTCGTTGCCCTTCGTCGAGACGATGAAGCGCTTGTCCTTGCCGAGCCGCGCCATGTCGGAGATGGTCAGGCCAGAGAACGGGCTGTAGTGCAACTCGCCGGCCTCCATCTGCGCGGCTGCGGCGGCGCGGTCGGTGATCACTTTCCACACGATGCGATCGAGGTAGGGCGCGTTCGGCCGCCAATAATCGGTGTTGCGCTCGGCCATGATGTATTGCCCGCGCTCGTACTTCACGAACTTGAACGGACCGGTGCCGATGGGGGCGAGGTTGGCGGGGTTCTGCCGGATGTCGCCGCTCTCATAGATGTGCTTGGCCGAGACGTAGCCGAGATCGGGTAGCGCGCGCAGGAGCAGGTTGAGCGGCATCGGCCGCTCGTAGCGGAAGATCGCGGTCTGCGGATCCGGCGTGTCGACCGCTGTCAGGAACAGCTGCAAGGTCGATCCGTAGTTGAGGATCTTCTTCCACATGTTCATCGCGGTGAAGGCGACGTCCTCCGACGTGAACGGCTTGCCGTCATGCCAGGTGATGCCCTTGCGCAGCTTGAAAGTGACGGTCTTGCCATCCGGCGTTGCCTCCCAGCTCTCGGCCAGCACGCCGACCGGCTGGCCGTTGGCATCGAGGTCGACGAGGTTCTCCTGGATCTTGCCTCCGATGATGTAGACGCCGGTCGATGCCTGGAGGCTCGGGTTGAGCTGGCGCTGCTCGGCGCCGTAGTGCACGTTGAATACGCCGCCTTTGCGCGGGGTCTCCTGGGCGAAGGCCCGGAATGGATTGACCACGTTCGCGGCGATGGCGGCGGAGGTCAGGAGGGCGGTCCGGCGGCTGATCTCGAAACGGCTCGAATTCATCAAGGTCTCCCGAAGGCCAAGCGGGGACGCTGGCCGATGGTGCAATCGCGCTGAAGATTACGCGGATCGCGGGTCCAAGTCATTTGCGAATTGCGATGCAGATCTGCGGCATTCTCGGCCGGTCCATGCAGCCGGCGGCATCGTGGCATACATTGCTCGTATACAAACGAATGGGAGAAGGTCTTCGCCGACAAGACCCTGAATGTGGTGGGGATTGCCGGCTGCCACGGAGCGACCGGAGGCAACTTTGACGTGGCGCCAATAGATCGCGCTATCTCAGATCGACGTCAGGGGAGCTCCTTCGATCGGCAGCCGCAGCTCGAACGCAACACCGTTGTCGCCCGGCCGCAGCGAGATCTCGCCGGCATGGCTTGCCATGATGGCGCGCACGATCGACAGCCCCATGCCGGTACCGCCGCTGTCGCGCCGGGTCGTGAAGAAGGCATCGAAGATGCGGTCGCGGTTCTCCGGCGAGATCGGATCGCCGTCATTGCTGGCGATGACGATCAGCATCTCCTTGCTCTCCTCGGCCTCGAGGCGGATGCGCCGGGCGCCATGCCGGACGGCGTTGTCGACGAGATGCGTGAGCACGATCAGCACGGTCTCGTTCGGGAGCGTGGTGCTGCGCTCGACCGGGCCGGACGTCTCGATGACGGTCGAGGGGAAACGCGCTCGCAGCGTGCTGACGGCCTCGGCTATGCTACCGGCCTCGACCGTCGACACCGTCTCCGCCCGTGCCAGCTCGCGCAAGCGTTGGGCCAGCGCCGCGAGGCGGTCGGCGTCGCCAAGGATGTTGGTGAGGAATTTCTCCTGCTCGGCGCGTGTCAAGGTCTCGGAAGGGCTGGCCAGAGAGTCGAGCAGCAGCTCGGCTGCGCCCTTGATCGAGGTCAGCGGCGATTTGAGCTCGTGCGTCAGATGCGCGGAAAAGCTCCGGATGTAGTTGGAGCGTTGGGCCAGTTGCTCGGCCATGGCGAAGAAGTGCTCGGCGAGCTCGGCGAAGTCGCGGGTGCCGTAATGGGCGAGCGGACGGAAACCCGCGGGATCGTTGCGTCCGATCCTGCCGGCGCGATCGACCAGCTCGCGCATCGGCCGTGTGATCGTGCGTGCCACGATGAGGCCAACCAGCAGCGTCGTGAGGACGATGGCGGAGCCTGCGGCAACGAACTTGCCGCGCTCTTGATAAAGATGCTCGAAGATGTTGCGGGGCGTGCGCGAGGTATAGATGACCCCGGCGACGTGATCGTCGACGATCACGGGCATGGCCGAGAACACATGGACACCGACGCCGCGGCTGATCGAATAGATCGGTGGCGGCGTCTTGTCCGGAATGCGAATGCGGAGCGCGGCGCTGTAGCGTCCCTTCAGGGCGGCAGCCACCTCGTCGATATGGGCGAGTGACTTGCCCATTTCATCGCGGCCGGCGATCACGACGCCTTGCGGATCGAGCACACGGAATCCGGCCAAGGTGACCTTCTGCGTCTCCCTGACGATCGGAAGCAGCCGCGCGCCAATCGCGACATAGGCGGGATCCGCAGGATGGATCGCGTCGCGGGCGTCCGGGCGGCGGACGAACAGATCGTTGGCCAGCAGATCGAGTAGGGGACGGATGGGTGTCACCTCGTCTGCGGAATCGGGGCGTGCCTCGGGCGGGATTTCGGCGCCGAGCGGAAGGCCAGCGGCAAGGCGCGCGGACACCTCCTCGGCAAAGACCGCCGCGAGCACACGGCTCTGCGCGATCAGCTCTGCCTGTGTCTGACGGATCAGCTGGTTGTCGTAGATGCGAAAGAAGAACAGCCCGACCAGGGGCAGGGTGGCGACCAGCGCCAGCACGCTGAAGACGATCTGTCCCAGCGACGGCCGCCATTTCGCCTTGGGCTTGGGCGCGATCATGAGGCGCCGCAGCGGCCGAGCCGGAAGCCCACGCCATGGACGGTCTCGATCGCGTCGTCGCAATGCGCGGCTGCGAGCTTCGCTCTGATGTTGCGGATGTGGCTGTCGATCGTTCGGTCGGAGACCTGGATGTTGAGCTGATAGGCGGCGGTCATGATCTGCTCGCGACTGAAAACGACTGCAGGACGCGTCATCAGCGTGCGCAGGATGCTGAACTCCAGCGCTGTGAGCGTCAGCGGCGTATCGCCGAAGCGCGCCAGATGCTGCTGCGAGTCGAGACGAAGCCTGCCGTGCGCCAGCTCCTCCGGTTCGAGCGTACGATCCGCAGCACCGGAGTTGACCCGACGGAGAATGACGTTGACGCGGGCAACCAGCTCGCGCGGGCTGAACGGCTTGGTCACGTAGTCGTCGCCGCCGATCTCGAGCCCGAGAATGCGGTCGATCTCCTCGTCGCGCGCCGACAGGAACAGGATCGGCACCTGCGAGGTCCGGCGGATGCGCCGGCAGACTTCGAGCCCGTCGAACTCCGGCATGCCGACGTCGAGCACGATGAGGTCGGGCCGGTCCTCGGCGAACCTGACCAGCGCGGCCCGACCGTCGGCCGCCTCCGTCACCGCCATGCCGGCCTTGCTCACGGCGACACGCAGGACCTCGCGGATATGCGCGTCATCGTCGACAATGAGGATTCGGGGGGACACGGCCAGGGCTCCGCGGCGAGGCATCAACTGGGATTCTGCGTTAGAGGATGTCTATCGAGATAGCGCTGCAAGCGCCAGCCGCGAAAACTCCAGGATCGCCACGACGCCATTTCGGCCACCTGCTGGTCCAGCAGCCGGTCGTGGATCCGGGGCAGACCGGCGTCCTGCGGCAACAGCAACATGGCCCGCCGCACGGCCGGCAGGGCTTGGGTACCGAGGCTGGAAAGATAGTCCCTATCGATGGCGGACCCGCTGCGTCCTGCCTCACGGCTGTTGGTCACGTTGTAGTCGGCGATCAGCCCGTTGAAATTGACCAGCGCGCAGCCGTAGAGCGTCGCCGCGAGCGCAAGCAGGTTCATGCGCACGAGCCATGCATTGGGCTTCTCCAGAATGATCCGCGCCATGATCAGGATCAGTCCCACGGCGACCAGCGCCATCCATATCAGAGCCGCGATGCGCCACTGCGTCAGGAGATAGCTCTCGATATAGATGTGGACCCGCTGAATCGAGGATACGACCAGCATCACGTTCTGTCCGACCCAGAGATAGACGAGCGGGCGGATGAGCCGCGACCCCTCCTGTCCCGAGCGGACGGCGGCGATGACAAAGGCGGCCGCCAGAAGTGCCGTAGCGATCAGCGGGTAGGCGCCTCGGTGGGCGTAGGTCGCGTAAGTCATTCCGTTGGGAAGCGCCGCATGTCCCCACAGATAGACGCCATCCAGGGCGGTCTGGATCGCAAACAGCAGGTTGAACAGAATCAAGGAGCGGACGACGGTCTGCTGGTTGAGGAGGGGGCTGACGACCGACGGCGCCTGGTCGTCGCCATCGAGATCGATCGGAGGACGTTGCGTCTTGCCTCGTTGGCGCCAGCGCAAGTTGATGAATGGCCAGATCAGGGACACCATCAGGAGCCAGAAGATGGGACGGCCTACGCTCAGGCTCGACGCAATGTGCTGAGGATGCAGTTCGTCGAGCCATTGCTCGATGACGGGATTGGCTGCCGCGAACAGGAGAATGAAGACGAGGCTGAGGGCGAGGGGGATGCTCCAGGTCAGCACGATGCGTGTAAAATCGTTGGCACGAAGCGTGGCCAAAGTATCGGGGATCAGTTGGAACGGTCCGATCAGAAGAAGTTGCCGTGCTGCGCTCAGCGGCACGAGAAGTCCTTCGGCGGCCGGATCGGTCGACAGGGCGACGGCCGATATCGTCCCGAGGACGACGATCAATACCGACAACGTCGTCAGGTCCTCGATCGCGGGCAACAGGCCTGCAACGAGGACGATATTCGCAAGAATCGCGCGCGGGCGGTGGATCCGGTCGTGATTGGCGAGGAGGCTGGCTGCGAAGAGCGCTGCCGCAAAGATCGGGAAGGAGAGGCCTAGCGTCTGGTCGTAAAGCAGGATGTCGGCGAGCCCGAGCAGGCCGATCGCGATGATGAACTTGTGCCACATGGACTCAGATGCCTCTGGGGAAGCCGTCAGCTCGGCGGAGCCATTCATTGAAGTAGTCCTTGGTTGAGTCACGACTCGGTCGGCAGCGCCCGCCGATGAAGCGAGCATGACCCCCGCGCGTGCAGCGGTGCCGGAGACGGTCTGCAGCATTTCAGGATTTGTTTGCAGATTTCGTGCAGACGCGATTCCACATCTGGCGCAGGGGAAGCGTGATTGTTACGCAATGGTCGTCTTTCCCTGGGATGATCGGCTGCACACATGCTCGGACGTATCAGGACCGCGGTTCTCTGGCTTCTTGCTCTGCTCTTCATTTTCGTCACGCTGAACAGCAACGAGCCCTATCTGGTTCGGCTGCGGGGCAGTGGCCACGCAGCCCTGCTTCTCATAGGACTTGCCGTTCCGCTGCTACTGATGCTCGGCGGTCGGTGGCGGCGGGATGCCGCCGGACGCGCGCTCGTCGTGGCATGGTGTGTTCCGCTGATCATGCTGACGTCGACGCAGTTCATGTTTGCTTGGCGCAAGTACGAGACGTTCCGCACGCCCCCGGACGTGGCGCATCTGCTCGGCCGGCATTTCATCGTCGGCTACACGGCCGTGGACGACGCCGCCGCGCTGGCGCGACAGGGATTGATCGCGGGCGTCTATGTGACACACCACAACGTACGTGGCCGGACCGAGCCTCAATTGCGCGCCGAGATCGCGCGATTGCAGGCCGAGCGCCGGAGCGCCGGGCTGTCGCCCCTGCTGGTTGCGGCGGATCAGGAGGGAGGCACTGTCGCACACCTGTCTCCGACCCTGCCGAACATGCCCGGCCTCGCGACGCTGGCCGATCTGCCGGCCTCTCGCCGCGCGCAGGATGCGTTCGCGATGGGACGTACCCAAGGTGAGGCGCTCGCGGCTGCGGGCATCACCTTCAATCTGGCTCCTGTCGTCGACCTTCGCCCGAGCTGGACGCGCAACCGACTGGACTTCCACACCTTGATCGGCCGGCGCGCGATCTCCAACGATCCCACGGTGGTCGGCGACATCGCGCTTGGTTATGTCCGCGGCCTGGAAGCAAGCGGTGTTCGCGCGGCGGTGAAGCACTTCCCTGGCCTCGGGCGCGTCGCGGCGGACACGCATCACTTCTCGGCACAGCTCGACACGGCAGTCGATGTGTTGGAACAGTCGGATTGGCGGCCGTTCCGACAAGTGCTGCAGGGCTCGCACGCGGCAATGATGGTCGGTCACGTGATGGTCGATGCGATCGATCCAGAACGGCCTGCCTCACATTCCAAGGCCGTGCTCGATGGCCTCATTCGCGGCCGCTGGAACTATCAGGGCGTGATCGTGACGGATGATCTGGTCATGGGGGCGGTCTATGGCAATGATCTGTGCAAAGCCGTTGTGGAAGCGCTCAATGGCGGCGCCGATCTCTTGCTGGTGGCCTATGACGGGACCCAGTTCCATCGCGTGCTTGCTTGCGCCAAGGAAGCTCTGGCGGAAGGACGCATCGATCTCGATGCACTCCGGAGGAGCGATGAGCGGCTGAAGCGCTGGAGGCCTGAGGACAATCCGTCCGAGCCTTCGACCATCTCGACGGTTCGGGTGGAAGGCGTGCGTCGGAATGTCGTCGACTGACTCGCAGCAGGAGCCTACACTCAGCGCGGGCCGTTGCCCGTCCAGTTGCGCCAGGCGACGTTGGAGAGGCTACGCAGGTCGGTCGCCAGCGGGCGTCGCGTCTGCTTATCGTGCTGGGCAATGACCTGCTCGGACTCACGAATCTTGAGCTGGAGCTCAGCGACTTGCCGCTTGGTCAGTTCCAGCGCTTTCCCGTCGGCGCTCTCGCCGACGGTGAACCGGGCCGTCTCGATCTGCTTCAAGACCGCACGATTCTTTTTGAGCTGGGCGCGATGCCAGGCAACCTTGCTGTCACTGTCCGCAACCATGGTGCACTCCCGCGAAATGCCGCGAAGACTAAACAACCAGGTCTTGATTCGCGACGGCTCCAGGCCGGCATCGGCAACATGGGAATACCATTTGTCGATCTGTTGTCCTGATTACTTGAGGCACGAACGCTCCAGTCCCCCGCGAGCGTCTCGATCTCATTGATCAGTTCGGATGCCCCCGCCTGTGGAATGGCTTGCGTAAGTTCATGATTTGTTCTAGATTGCGGCGATGCTTGCCTATGGGTGCTCCATGCGCGATCTGTGTTGGGTCCGAGACGAGATCGATCGAATGCGTCTACAGGTCGGGCGGCAGCGTCGTGAAATCCTGCAACTGCGGCGAGCCGGAGTGGCGACAGTAGCGGCCGAGGCGCTGTTGCAGCGCATGCTGGAAACTCTCGAGCGGCTGCGGCAGCAGCGCGAGCAGCTCAAGGTGGAGCAGGCGAGCCTGCTGCCTCGCAAGCAGCGGGGCGCCCGGCACGCATGAGATGCTGGCGGCGTTGGGAGCATCGCGGAGCGATGCCAGTCATCTGGAGCCAGAGCGAAAAACGGACCCTCCGGACGCGAGGGCTCTGACCGGCCGATGTGCGTCAGCGGTCCGATACTTGCGACAGGTCGTTGTTCGGCGCGCCCGAGCCGACTTCATCCTGATCCGTTGCACCCTGGCTGGGGCGTGCGGAGCCCTGCGACTTCCTGTTGGCTGCCGTCGTTGGCGCCGGTTCGGAGGTACGAGCCTCGGGCAAGACGATGTCCGGCGGCACGGTCATGAGCTCTTCCGCGGTAGCCTCGCACGATTTGATCTCGAAATTGTTGTCCAGGATCTTTTCGCCGTGCGTGCCGAGCGTGATGAGATCAGCCTGTTCCGCAGCCTCCCAGACCTCGCGCTCGGTACGAAACGGACGGGTCAGCTGTTCGTCATTCTCAAACAATGCGTAGGGCACGAGCGCCTCCAGATTGCGATCCATCGAGGCAGCGATGCCGCGCTGCTCAAAGCCGGCCGTCCATTCGAGGCAGGCACGTCCAGACAAACTGCTGCAGGTGCTGGCTGGTTCCACGCAGGAGAGTGCCGATCCGATCGACCAGTTGTAACGATCCGTCCGGCCCGCCCGGCGGAACATGGACGCAAGCGCGAGGTTGCCCGCGGTGTCGAATTTCCAGGAGAATTCAATGGACATCAAGGGAAAGAGGATCGCGATCCTCGCGACCAACGGGTTCGAGCAATCCGAGCTCGAAGTGCCGCGCGATCGCCTCAAGCAGGCGGGCGCGACCGTCGAGATCATCTCGCTCGCGCCGGGCGAGATCAAAGGCTGGGATGACAAGGACTGGGGACGGACCGTCAAGGTCGACAAGACGTTGGACGAGGCTTCTGCTTCGGACTACGACGCCATCGTGCTGCCGGGCGGCCAGATCAATCCGGATCTGCTGCGTATGGAGCCGAAGGCACTGCGGTTCATCAAGGAGATCTTCGAAGCCAAGAAGATCGTTGCTGCGGTCTGTCATGCGCCGTGGCTCCTGATCGAGACGGGAATTGCCAAGGGGCGCAAGATGACGTCCTACAAATCGATCAAGACGGACGTTGCCAATGCCGGCGCTCAGTGGCAGGACGCGGAGGTCGTGGTCGATCAGGGCGTGATCACCTCGCGCAATCCCAGCGATCTGGAAGCCTTCAGCGCCAAGATTATCGAAGAGGTCAAGGAAGGCCGCCATCTCAAACGCAATGCGGCCTGAGTCCGCAGCGATCAGGGCGCGGGGACGGGCCCAGCGTCCGAAGGTGTTCGGACGCTGGGCCGCAGTCCACACGGAGCGCCTCCAGCGCAATGGGGGAACGCCGCCAGAGGCCCAGAAAAGACGCGCGGCGGGCTGGGTCGTTCCCAATTCCGCCCCCGATCGCACATTGGCCAGTGGTCGACGGCCTCGCAACGTTCAGTGAAACGTCGGAACTTCGCTGCTTATCCCGGGTTTGCCGCTCTTGAACGGGCCGCGGGAGATGTGTCGTGAGTGAGAAAGCAAAAATCGAGGACTACAAGGCTCCGGCCGGCGGTTGGGGATCGGTGCGCGCGGTCGCGAGCATCCTGACGCAGGAGGAGGTCACGCTGCTCGGCAGCGAGATCCTGCTCAAACAGAACAAGCCAGGCGGCTTCATGTGCGTCAGCTGCTCCTGGGCCAAGCCGGCAAAGCCGCACCCGTTCGAATTCTGCGAGAATGGCGCCAAGGCAACCGCGTGGGAAATCACCGGCAAGACGGTCGGACCGGAGTTCTTTGCTCGGCACACGTTAGCTGAGTTGCGGACCTGGTCGGATCATCAGCTGGAAGAGCAAGGGCGTCTTGCTCATCCCCTGCGCTACGATGCTGCGGCGGATCGCTATGTCGCCGTGAGCTGGGAGGAGGCCTTTCGTGACGTCGGCGCGGAGTTGAACAATCTCGATCCGCATTCGGTCGTGATGTACACCTCGGGCCGGGCTTCGCTCGAGACCAGCTACATGTATCAGTTGTTCGGCCGCATGTACGGCACCAACAATTTTCCCGACAGCTCCAACATGTGCCACGAATCCACATCAGTGGCTCTGCCGGAGGTGATTGGCGTCCCCGTCGGTACGGTGCTCCTTCAGGATTTCGACAAGGCAGATTGCTTCTTCTTCTTCGGCCAGAACACGACGACCAACTCGCCGCGCATGCTGCATCCGTTGCAGAAGGCGGCACAACGCGGCGTGCCCATCATCACGTTCAATCCGCTGCGGGAGCGTGGGCTGGAGCGCTTCACCAATCCACAAAATCCCATTCAAATGGTGCTGACCGGGGGAACGCGGATCAGCACGCAGTATCATCAGCTGCGCATTGGCGGCGATGGTGCGGCGCTACTCGGATTGTGCAAGGCCGTGATCGAGGCGGATGATGCCGCGGTCGCGACCAAGAGCCCGCGCGTGCTCGATGTCGCCTTCATCGAGCAGCACACGTCCGGCTTCGAAGCTTTCGCAACCTGCTGCCGGCAGGCATCGTGGAGCGATATCGAACGCTCCTCCGGCCTCACGCGCAGCGCTATTCTGGAGGCCGCCAAGGTCTACGCAGGCTCACGCGCCGTCATAGCCAACTATGGGATGGGAATTACCCAGCATCGCCATGGCGTCGAGACAGCCAAGATGATCGTGAATCTGCTGCTATTGCGCGGCAACATCGGGAAGCCCGGGGCGGGTATCTCGCCTGTCCGCGGCCATTCCAACGTGCAGGGGCAGCGTACCGTGGGAATCTCGGAGAAGACCAAGCTCGTGCCGCTCGACAAGCTGGCCGAGCTTTATTCCTTCGAGCCGCCGCGCTGGGACGGTCTCAGCACGGTCGATGCCTGCCAGGGCATCATCAAGGGCGACGTGAAGGGCTTCGTCAGCCTCGGCGGCAATTTCCTGCGCGCCATTCCGGAACGTTCGCTGATGGAGCCGGCATGGTCGAAGCTGCGGCTGTCGGTGCAGATCGCAACCAAGCTCAATCGCAGTCACCTCGTTCCGGGCGAGGTGACCTATCTGTTGCCGTGCCTCGGCCGCATCGAAATCGACCGGCAGGCGGGCGGAGAGCAGGCGGTCTCGATGGAGGACTCCACTACCTGCATTCACGGCTCGCGCGGCCAGCGCCAGCCAGTCGCCGAGACCCTGTTGTCCGAACCAGCCATTGTCGCCGGTCTCGCCAAGGCCACCCTGAAGCCAAATCCGCGAGTCGACTGGGATGCCTGGGTCGGCGACTACGCGCGCGTCAGAGATGCCATCGAGCGAACCTATCCCGACCAGTTCAAGGACTTCAACAAGCGCCTGTTTCAGCCCGGCGGCTTTCCGCGGCCCATTGGCGCCCGCGAACGCAAATGGAAGACATCGACCGGCAAGGCGAACTTCACCGTGCCCAAGGCGGCACTCAATCCGCCGGAGGAAGGCAATGGCGTGTACCAGCTGATGACCTTGCGCGCCGACGGCCAGTTCAACACCACCATCTACAACGAGGACGACCGATTTCGCGGCGTCACGGGTGGCCGTCAGATCGTTTTCATGAACGCGAGCGACATGGCTGATCTGGGCATCAAGCAGGGCGAACTGGTACGGCTTTCGACCGAGGCCGATGACGGCGTGGCGCGCTCGCTGGGCGGGCTTCAGGCGGTGGCGTTCGACATTCCGCGCTACAGCGTTGCGGCCTACTATCCCGAATGCAACGGATTGATTCCGCTATGGCACTACGCGGAGGGGAGCAAGGTGCCCGCCGCCAAGTCGATCCCGGTCCGGATCTCGCGCGACATGGCCGCCTGAGCCGTCCGGAGCGGTCAGCCCGCAGCCCGTTGTCGTGCGTCGCCCGGCGCCACCGTTGCGCAAGGGCTTGTGATCTCCGGCGGGGTCGCGCCGGGGCGGAGCGGGACGACCAGCCGGCACACCAATCCCTCGGGACGCCAGTCGAACGAGGCGCGCCCACCGAGCTGGCTTTCCACACTGGCCATCAGGCTGCGCGTGCCGAAGCCGCGCGAGGTCGGCGCGCGCACCAAGGGACCGCCGGTTTCAATCCAGATCAGATCCAGGCGCTCATTCTCGATGGTCCATTTGACTGAGAGATGCCCGGAGCGGACCGACAGCGCGCCGTATTTGGCCGAGTTTGTCACCAGCTCGTGCAGCGCCAGCGCCAGCGTCTGCGCGGTCGCCGGCTCGAGTTGCAGCTCGGCGCCGTCGAAGGCGACCTGGCCGCCGGTTGCATAGGGCGCGAGTTCTTCGGCCACCAGCCTGCTTATCTTCGCACCTTCCCAGCTTGATAGCGAGAGGATGGTGTGTACGCGGGCCAGCGCGCTGATGCGCCCCTCTACCGCGTCGACATAGGTCTTCACGCTGTCGGCTTTTGTCAGGCGAACGATCGACTGGGCCAAGGTCAGCGCATTCTTGGCGCGATGATCGACCTCGCGGGTCAGCAGGTTCTGGCGTTCCTCGGCGCGTTTTCGCTCGGTGATGTCGATCGTGACCCCGCTGACGCGGATCACGCGACCGGTCCTGTCGGTTGTCGCTGCGGCCGTTCCGACGCACCAGCGTTCTTCGCCATCTGGCCGGTTGATCCGGAACTCAGCCTCATACGATGTCGTGCCTCGGCTAAATTCCGCGACCACCTGGCGGGCACGCTCGGCATCCTCCCGGTGCAGGAGCGCCATGATGTTCACGGTGTTCAGCTCGAAGCTCTGAGGCGAGACGCCGAAGATACGGTACTGGCCCTCGTCCCACATCCAATCGCCATTGACACCGTCCCAGTCCCACGAGCCCATCCTGCCGGCCGCGATCGCCATGCTCCGACGCTGCTCGCTCTCGACGAGCTTTGCTGTCGATCGCTCAAGCTCGGCCGTGCGGGCCCGTACCCGGTCCTCCAGCTCAAGGTTGAGATGTTCCAGCTCGCGTGTCTTGCGATAGAGCTCGGCAAAAACCTTGATCTTGGCGCGCAGCACCTCCGGCACGACGGGAACCGGTACGTAGTCGACGGCGCCCATCTCATAGCCACGAAGGCGGTCGAAGTCGCTCACCTGGATGGCGGAGATGAAGATGATCGCAATCTTCTGGAACCTCGGATGCTCACGGATCATTTGCGCCAGTTCGAAGCCGTCGAGCTCGGGCATGCAGACGTCGACGAGGATCACCGCGATCTCGTTCTTCAACAGAATTTCGAGCGCCTCGCGCCCGGAGGTGGCGACTACGAGTTTCTCGCCGAGTTCCTTCAGGATGACCTCGTAAGCCAGCAGCTTCGCCGGCTGATCGTCGACCAGGAGGATGTTGACCTTCGCATGTTCCATCATGATGAACCGTTCAGCGGTGCAGCCACATGCGGATCGCAAGGAGCAGCTGCTCGGTGTTGACGGGCTTTGCCAGATAATCGGAGGCGCCAGCTTCGAGACACTTTTCGCGGTCTCCCTTCATGGCTTTCGCGGTCAACGCGATGATGGGGAGCCGGACGAAGGCGGGATTTTGCCTAATGACGCCGATCGTCTGGTAACCATCCATCTGCGGCATCATGATGTCCATCAGGACGATCGAGATCGCGGGATTGCTCTGCACCAGGTCGATCGCTTCGCTTCCGGTGGTCGCCGTCAGCACTTTCATGCCGCGGCGTTCCAGCACGCTGGAGAGAGCAAAGATGTTGCGGGCGTCGTCGTCGACCAGCAGCACCGTCTTGCCGATCAGATCTTCGTCGGAACTGTTCAGCTTCTCCAGCATGCGCTGCTTCTCGAGCGGCAGTTCCGTAATCACACGGTGTAGGAACAACGACGTCTCGTCGAGCAGCCGCTCCGGTGACTCGACGCCCTTGACGACGATGCTGCGCGCCATCGTATGCAGTTCCGCATCCTCCTCGGCCGACAATTCCCGCCCGGTGAAGACGACCACCGGAACGCTCGACAAGAAATCGTCGGAGCGCAATTGATCGAGTACGTCGAACCCGCTCATGTCGGGCAGCCGCAGATCGAGAACCACGCAATCGCACGGCGCGCTGCGCAGCGTCTCGAGCGCCGAAGCTCCCGTATGCGCCGCGATGATCTCGATGTCGTCGTGATCCAACAACTGGCGGATGCTGAGTTGCTCGGCCGCGTTGTCCTCGACGATCAGCAGCCGCTTGCGTCGCGGCTTGGCGTATTCCTTGATCTGCGACAGGGCCGCGCTGACGCCTTCCGTTGTCGTGGGCTTGCTGACAAAGGAGAACGCGCCACGCGCCAAAGCGTGCTGGCGGTCTTCGTCGAGCGTGATGATCTGCACCGGGATGTGCCGCGTCAGCGGATTGTGCTTGAGCTGGCTCAGAACGGTCCAGCCGAGCATGTCCGGCAGGAAGACGTCGAGAGAGATCGCGGCCGGTTGATACTGCTTGGCGAGGTCCAGCGCCTCGGCGCCGCGGCCGGCGATCAGGACCTTGAAGCCCTTGTCGCGCGCGAGGTCGATCAGGACGCGCGCGTAGTGCGGATCGTCCTCGACCACGAGCAGGATCGTATCGTCGGGTTCGAGATCGAGACGATCATCCGGCGGGGGCTCGATCCCGCGCTCCGGCGCGGCCGCTTGCTGTACGGCTGGGGGTTGAACATAGGGAACGGGCGATGCTGGACTGACGCGCGGCGTCGTTGCGGGACCTGAATATTTGAGCGGCAGATAGAGCGTGAAGGTGCTGCCCTTGCCGGGTGCGCTCTTGAGATGGATCTCGCCGCCCAGGAGGTTGGCGAGCTCGCGGCTGATCGCGAGCCCGAGGCCGGTGCCACCATATTTGCGGCTCGTGCCGGCATCCGCCTGCTGGAACGCCTCGAAGATCAGTTTCTGCTTGTCTTGCGGAATGCCGATGCCGGTGTCCGAGACTTCGAACGCGATCACGGCCGGTGCAGTGTTGAGCACCGGATGTTCTGCGCTCCATCCGCCGAGCGCCGCAGATACCTTCAAGCGCACCCCTCCTTCGGCGGTGAACTTGAAGGCGTTCGAGAGCAGATTCTTCAACACCTGCTGCAGGCGCTTGGAATCCGTGACGATGCTACGCGCAAGGTTCGGGTCCACGTCGATGTTGAAGGCGAGCAGGCGATTTTCCGCCTCGTGGCGGAACGGACGTCCCACGGTTTCCAGGAGGTTGGTGGTGAGGATCTCCTCGGCATCGACCGTCACGGTGCCGGACTCGATCTTGGAGAGATCGAGGATGTCGCTGATCAGATTGAGCAGATCGGTGCCGGCGCCATGGATGGTGCGGGCGAACTCGACCTGCTTGAGGGTGAGATTGCCGTCCGGATTCTCGGTCAGCTGCTGGCCGAGGATCAGGATGCTGTTGAGCGGCGTGCGCAGCTCGTGCGACATGTTGGCGAGGAACTCGGACTTGTACTTGGATGTCAGCGCGAGCTCGGTCGCCTTTTCCTCGAGCGCGCGGCGGGCCTGCTCGATCTCCTGGTTCTTGCGCTCGACCTCGACGTTGCGCTCGGCGAGCTGTTGCGCCTTCTGCTCGAGCTGCTCGTTGGTCTGTTGCAGCTCGCGCTGCTGGGTCTGAAGCTCCGCGGCGAGCTGCTGCGACTGCTTCAACAGCCCTTCGGTCTGCATCGTGGCTTCGATCGAATTGAGCACGATGCCGATGGAGTCGGTGAGCTGCTCGAGGAACGTCATCTGCGACGTCGTGAACAAACTAAGCGACGCCAGCTCGATCACCGCCTTGACCTGGTTCTCGAACAACACCGGCAGCACCACGAGGTTCTTCGGGACGGCGCGGAGCAGGGCGGAGCCCACGGGGATGACGTCGGATGGAATCTCGGAGACGAGCCGCTGTCGCTTGTCGATCGCGCATTGTCCGATCAGCCCCTCGCCGAACTGGACGTGCGTCCGGTGAGGATAGATGCCGTCATCGGCGTATGAGGCAAGCAGGCGCAGCTGTGGCGTGGACTCGGTCTCGACCTGGTAGATCACACCGCGGTGGGCGTTCACCAGCGGCGTCAGCTCGGTCAGCAGCAGGCGGCCGACGGTGGTCAGGTCGCGCTGGCCCTGCAGCATGTTGGTGAACTTGGCCAGGTTGGTCTTGAGCCAGTCCTGCTCTGTGTTGAGGTCGGTGGTGAGCCTCAGATTGGTGATCATCGTATTGATGTTGTCTTTGAGCTCGGACACCTCGCCGCGGGCATCGACCTGGATGGAGCGGGTGAGATCGCCCTTGGTCACGGCCGTCGCGACCTCGGCGATGGCGCGCACCTGGGATGTCAGGTTGGCCGCAAGCAGGTTGACGTTGCCGGTCAGATCCTTCCACGTGCCGGCCGCGCCGGGCACGTTGGCCTGGCCGCCGAGCCGGCCCTCGACGCCGACCTCGCGGGCAACGCTCGTCACCTGGTCGGCGAAGGTCGCCAGCGTCTCCGTCATGTTGTTGATGGTTTCGGCGAGCGCTGCGACCTCGCCCTTCGATTTGACCGTGAGGTTCTGCTTGAGATCGCCATTGGCGACGGCGGTCACGACCTTGACGATGCCGCGGACCTGTTCGGTCAAATTCGCGGCCATGAAGTTCACGGTATCGGTGAGGTCCTTCCAGGTGCCGGCAACGCCCGGCACCTGCGCCTGTCCGCCGAGCTTGCCCTCGGTGCCGACCTCGCGTGCCACGCGCGTCACCTCGCCGGCGAAGGCGTTGAGCTGATCGACCATGGTGTTGATGGTGTTCTTCAGCTCGAGGATCTCGCCTTTCACGTCGACGGTGATCTTGCGCGACAGGTCGCCGCGCGCCACGGCGGTGGTCACCTCGGCGATGTTGCGGACCTGCGTGGTCAGGTTGGCCGCGAGCAGGTTGACGTTGTCGGTCAGGTCCTTCCAGGTGCCGCCGACGCCGGGCACAACGGCCTGGCCGCCCAACCGGCCCTCGGTGCCGACCTCGCGCGCGACGCGCGTCACTTCGGCCGCGAACGAGCGCAACTGCTCCACCATCGTGTTCAGGGTGTCCTTGAGCAGCAGGATCTCGCCGCGCACGTCGACGGTGATCTTTTTCGACAGGTCGCCGCCGGCGATCGCGGTCGCGACCTCGGCGATGTTGCGCACCTGGGCCGTCAGGTTCGAGGCCATGAAGTTGACGCTGTCGGTCAAATCCTTCCAGGTGCCCGCGACTTCCGGCACCTCGGCCTGGCCGCCCAACTTGCCTTCGGTGCCGACCTCGCGCGCCACGCGCGTCACTTCGGAGGCGAAGGCGTTGAGCTGATCGACCATGGTGTTGATGGTGTTCTTCAGCTCGAGGATCTCGCCCTTCACGTCGACGGTGATCTTGCGCGACAGGTCGCCGCGCGCCACTGCCGTGGTCACCTCGGCGATGTTGCGGACCTGAGCCGTCAGATTGCCGGCCATCGAGTTGACGCTGTCGGTGAGATCCTTCCAGGTGCCGGCGACGCCGGGCACGTTGGCCTGGCCGCCGAGCCGGCCCTCGGTGCCGACCTCGCGCGCGACGCGCGTCACCTCGCCCGCGAAGCGGTTGAGCTGATCGACCATCGTGTTCAGCGTCTCTTTGAGACTCAGGATCTCGCCGCGCACGTCGACGGTGATCTTGCGCGACAGGTCGCCTCCGGCGATGGCCGTTGCCACCTCGGCGATGTTGCGCACCTGCGCCGTCAAATTGCCGGCCATCGAGTTGACGCTGTCGGTGAGATCCTTCCAGGTGCCGGCGACGCCGGGCACCTCGGCCTGTCCGCCGAGCTTGCCGTCCGTGCCGACCTCGCGCGCCACGCGCGTCACTTCGCCGGCGAAGGCGTTGAGCTGGTCCACCATCGTGTTCAGCGTCTCCTTCAGCTGAAGGATCTCGCCGGAGACGTTGACCGTGATCTTCTTCGACAGGTCGCCCTTGGCGACGGCGGTGGCGACCTCCGCGATGTTGCGGACCTGGCCGGTCAGGTTGGAGGCCATCGAGTTGACGCTGTCGGTCAGGTCCTTCCAGGTGCCCGCGACTCCGCGCACCATGGCCTGCCCGCCGAGCTTGCCCTCGGTGCCGACCTCGCGCGCGACGCGGGTCACCTCGCCGGCGAACGCGTTGAGCTGGTCGACCATCGTGTTGATGGTGTCCTTCAGCTCCAGAATCTCGCCGCGCACGTCGACGGTGATCTTCTTCGACAGGTCGCCATTGGCGACGGCGGTCGTCACCTCGGCGATGTTGCGGACCTGCGCCGTCAGGTTCGACGCCATCGAGTTGACGCTCTCGGTGAGATCCTTCCAGGTGCCGGCGACGCCGAGCACGTTGGCCTGTCCGCCGAGCCGACCGTCGGTGCCGACCTCTCGCGCCACGCGCGTGACCTCGCCGGCGAACGCATTGAGCTGGTCGACCATTGTGTTCAGCGTTTCCTTCAGCTGAAGGATCTCGCCGGAGACGTTGACGGTGATCTTTTTCGACAGGTCGCCGCTGGCGATGGCCGTGGCGACGTCGGCGATGTTGCGGACCTGTGCCGTCAGGTTCGACGCCATGAAGTTCACGTTGTCGGTCAAATCCTTCCAGGTGCCGGCAACGCCGGGCACCTGCGCCTGGCCGCCGAGCTTGCCCTCGGTGCCGACCTCGCGCGCCACGCGCGTCACCTCGGATGCGAAGGCGTTGAGCTGGTCGACCATCGTGTTGATGGTGTCCTTCAGCTCCAGGATCTCGCCGCGCACGTCGACCGTGATCTTGCGTGACAGGTCACCGCGGGCGACCGCAGTGGTGACGTTGGCGATATTGCGGACCTGAGCGGTGAGGTTGCCGCACATCGCGTTGACGGAGTCGGTGAGGTCCTTCCAGGTGCCGGCAACGCCGGGAACGATGGCCTGACCTCCGAGCTTGCCGTCGGTGCCGACCTCGCGCGCCACACGCGTCACCTCCGACGCGAACGACCTGAGCTGATCGACCATCGTGTTGATGGCTTCCTTCAGCTGCAGGATCTCGCCACGAACGTCGACCGTGATCTTCTTCGATAGGTCGCCATTGGCGACTGCGATCGTCACCTCCGCGATGTTGCGGACCTGGCCGGTGAGATTATTGGCCATGGAGTTGACGCTCTCGGTCAGGTCCTTCCAGACGCCCGTGACTTCGGGAACCTGGGCCTGGCCGCCGAGCTTGCCCTCGGTGCCGACCTCGCGCGCCACGCGGGTCACTTCGGACGTGAAGACGCTGAGCTGTTTGATCATCGTGTTGACGATGGTCGCCGACTGCAGGAACTCGCCGCCCAGAGGCCGGCCATCGACGTCCAGTTTCACGGTCTGCAGGAGGTCGCCTTGGGCCACGGCGGCAACCGCGCGCGTCACCTCACGGGTGGGCCATAGAAGATCGTCGATCAACGTGTTGATCGAACTCTCCATATCCGCCCAGGAGCCGCTTGCGATGCCGAACCGCACGCGCTGGCGCGTCTTTCCCTCCCGTCCCACGACCTGGCCGACGCGCTCGAGCTGCTGCGCCATCCGCTCGTTGGCCGCAATGATCTCGTTGAACGTGTCGGCGATCTTGCCGTCGATGCCGAGATAGTCGCCGCCCATACGCACGGAGAAATCTCCGGAACGCATGGCCTGGAGAGCGCGGAGCAGGTCCTGGCTGGCATCGGCCGCCTCGGCTCCGTTGCCTTGGCGGCCAAACCCTTGGCGCTCGGGCATCGGACTGGCAGCAGAATCGAGATCGCTCATCAAGTTCCCCGTGGCAGACCGTCTACCAGCAAAAATCCGAGACTCGGATAGCCGGCGGCCATAGAAGCCGCCGCAACTACTCAAATCAAGCCAGGATGCCGATTTCCAAGGCTAATGGAACCGGCCTTTACTGGCGCGAGTGCTTCAACTCCAATCCAGGAAAAGGGTTCCCATGTATTCGTCGCTGACGAAGGAGGCGATTTCCATTGGAACGGGGAAAGGGGGCGCGTCTCATTCGAGTAAGAGGAGAACCTGCCTCAAGTTCGCTATTGCTGCCGTCTTGATGCCTCCGAAGGGGACTAGCAATGGAAACCACGGCAGAGACGGGGATGCCGGAAGCAATGGCGCCGGGATGCCGACGGATCCGAAGATCCCGAGACGCCTAAGAATGCAGGCCCTTCACGTTGGCAGTGTCGCGTCGCTTCTGAGCAGGACCCGCGCTGCAACGTGCGCCATGTTCCACCAGCGCAGAGCGAACATTAATATCGTGTAACAGAGTTGCGGCGGTCCGCCGTGGCTCCCAGCTGATTGAGATGAAACGATCGGATCTTTTCAGAGAGAACGCAGACAACTGTCTCCAGCTCGCGGAGCGCGCCGAGGGAGAGCCGGCGTTCCGGCGCTATCGACGGATGGCCCAAGGCTGGAAAGCGCTCGCGCTCCAGCAGGATTGGCTCGATGGCGAAATCGCACCGCTCGGCGAGTGCCGGACCGCGCTACGCGAGTAACCAATCTGGATGGAGGAGCGTCCCATGACCCCCCGCACCGTTCTCATTGCGCTGCTGACGGCCTTCAGCCTGGCCTCGGCCGTCGCCGCGTTCACGACGATTCGTCAGGTGCATACGGAAGCGTATTCGCTGCCGCAGCCCATCACCCACATCTGAACCAGCGGCAGCCGAACTTCTCCATCTTCTCCATCGTGGCCCCGCCGGAGACCTGAAGCGGCGTCCAGATCGGCCCGGGCGCGACGGCGTTCACGCGTATGGCCTTCGGTCCGAGCTGCTTGGCCAACGACTTCACATAGTTCATGGGTCGCCGCCTTTGTTCGCGCATAGTCGTAGAGATCCGCAGAGCCATCATAGGCCTGCTCGGACGAGGTGCCGATGATGACCGATCCCGGCTTCAGATGGGGCAGGGCGGCCTTGATGATCCAGAACGGGGCATAGATATTGGTTTTCATCGTCGCGTCGAAATCTTCGGACGAGACATCCAGGGTCGACTGACGCGTCTGCTGCCGCGCGGGTGTTATTGACGACAATGTCGAGTCCGCCGAGTGCTTCGACGGCCTGTTGCGCCAGCCGCCGGCAGAACGTCTCCTCTCGAGGGACGTGGTCAACAGCCTGAGATCGCCAACGTTTCGTTTGGATCGCTCAAAGCACCGTGTTGCGCCAGATGCGCGGTCGGCTCTGCGGCCTGTTGGCTCAAGGAGGGAACGAACAGGCGCGGCCCGCGTCGTTTCGATCGAATCGCAGCGGCGTCAGCGCTATCCAATCCGGCGCCCTTCGTGGATCACCAACCAAGGAGAGCCATCCGATGGCGCAGCAAGGCCAAGGCATCGTCAGGACAGGACGCGGTGAGGATCAGCCCGCCGACAAGGAGCGTGCGCAGCAGGTTCATAAGACCACATCTCCGGATGCTCCGTCCCGCGAGGCGACACGTCATCCCGAGCAGGACGGTAACCCGTCGGAGGCCGACTGAGAGCGCTTCAGGCTCTTGGGAACGGCCGGTGACGGCCGAACGTTATCGATCCACTCGCACCGGGAGGACCACATGACGTCGATGCTCGATGAACGCGAATATGGCAACCTGATTGGAAGCGACAAGGTCGAAGGCACGGCCGTTTATGGCGCCGACGACACCAAGATCGGCACCATCGAACGCGTGATGATCGACAAGCTGAGCGGGCGGGTCTCGTATGCCGTCCTGGGCTTCGGCGGTTTCCTCGGGCTTGGGAATGATCACTACCCGTTGCCCTGGCAATCCCTGAAGTACGACACGCGACTCGGCGGCTACGTTACCGGCGTGACCGAGAACCAACTGCGAGGCGCGCCGAAATATTCCGACGAGCGTGAGTGGGACTGGGGGGATGCCGGGGCGGGGCGCAAGGTCGACGACTATTACGGCGTCCAACTCGCGTAGGACCGCCGATCCCGCTCATTGCCCTGGCGAGGCTTGCTGACGAACGTGGCGCGTAGCGGCCATCGTCAGCGATCTCCGATGAATCTCAGGCGGCCGGCGGCTGAGCGCCGCTTTCGGCCGCCGATCCAGCCATCATGCTGCGGCGGCTCGACAGCCAGATCGGGATCTCGCGGTAGCAGGTGCCTTTTTCATTCATCTCCGCGACCGTCCACCGGCTCGGATGCCGTTCCTTGCCGACGAAGACCCAGTCGTCGGCGGCGGGCGGCGGCTCATTCGGCCTCGTCCTCAGCCATGCCGAACGAGCTCCTTTCGGCAAGCGATCCTGCTTCATCTGATAGAGATCATATACTGGTGAACGCATGACGCTACTCGTCCTCAAGCAACCGCAATCCTCAACACCCTCAGCGTGTCGCGTCGTCGCGGCGGAATTGTGGGAGCGGCGCGGCCAAGCTGTGCAAAAGCACGATCAAGCCTGCAATGGACGGCATCTGCCATATTCTTCGCGTGGCGCGTATCACTTCGAAAAGGCGACGCGCGGGGCCGTTCAACAACCCCGCGAGCCCGGACCGACGCCGATTGCGTCCGGCAATGAAGAGCCGCCAGCCTCGACCGGCAGACTGATCAAATCAGAAGAAGGCGTAGCTGAGATCGAGACCGTAGGTGGCGTGGAGAATGAAGCCAAACGCAGTGGCGCCGCAGAGCATCAGGATCGTGCGCAGCTTCTCGGAGTCGATACGAGTCTCTTCGAGATGGGTCGGGAGAGCCTTGATGAGTGTTGTCATTGTGGGACCTCTGTACGCGAAACGAAGACGGAGAGTGAGTTTTGAAAAGTATATCCGAGGTTGTTAGATCCCGTTTCTGGGGAGGTGGTTTTTGTAGGGCCCCAGAAGAGTTCTAATTGTGAAAGAGGAACCCAGCATCGTGCAGTTTTTGGGGCAAAGTTGCGGAAAGTAAATGATCAGTAAATTAAATCTGAGGTTGATATTAGTTGCGTGCAGTATTGTTGCACGTTTTGGCTGTTGAAGGAAGTTGCCAGGTTGCGGAGACGCGGCGTCGCACGTTTTTAAGCCAAATTCCTTCAGGGAAGCGGTTTAGGCGCGCTCAGCCTGCGCGGGCCGGTGCCGATAAGCACTGTCCGAGGTACGACGCCAATGCGGTTGCAAAAGCAACTCGAAGTATAGAGGCAGCCCACCTCGACCTCGGCCGATTTGTGGCGAGGTGTTAACGGCTATGGCGATGTCGCCACTCGCTCGCCAGCTTCTTTGGCATGATTGGTATCATGTGAGTGGTGACGACGGAAGGCGGTCGCTGAAATCTCGCGGGTGGGTGTGCTCATCAAACAACAGCCGCACAATCATCGAGCGTGGATCCCGCGTGCGTCTCGCGTCGAGCCTAGTTGAGGCGTCAGCGTGGCAGGCGTTTCGTGGATGATGATCGAGGGAGTACGCGCGGCACGTCTGCCCGCGTGACGACAGCGCGTTGCTAGCCGGAGCAATCAAGGCGGAGGGCTGGTCAGTCACGGACACACAAGCGGTCCTCGTGTCGAAAGCTGCGTCGGGCGGGGGGGCGCGCTGGCGCAGTGAATGATCCGGCTTGCCGGCATGTTGGCCTTGACGGTGCTGCCATTCTCTCTGGCGCGTCGGGCTTTCAATCACCGCCTCAAAGTCAGCACCGGGATCGGGACCGAGTGCGAGTTGTCTTGATGCTCGCGGGATGCACCCCCGCAGGCGAATGGCCTCCCGCTGGGCCTGCGATCCGTCGGCGTCCCCACGCGGCGGGACCGTGGGATGGTGCGGCAATTCGGATACACCAACCAAGAACGGTATTTCCGTGTGTTTCGGAACGTTGCGATCCATTTGCGGACATGTCAGCAGGTAACTCGTTAGGGCGAATGGCCCGCCCAGGCTACCAGCATGACGCACACAAAGGTTTTGGAGTACCGGCCGGACATCGATTGGCTGCGCGCCGTAGCCGTGATTTCGGTCATTGGATTTCATTTCGAGTTGCCAGGCTTTGGCGGCGGGTTTGTCGGCGTCGATATCTTCTTCGTCATCTCCGGTTATGTGATCTCCCGGCTCATCTGGACCGGCATTCAATCCAATTCGTTTTCGTTCATCGCCTTCTACGAACGAAGGGCGCGGCGCCTGCTTCCAGCGCTCTACCTGATGATTGTCGTTACCGGGATAGTCGCGTGGTTCTTTGCGCCTCCTGGCGACTACCGAATGTTTTTCGGAAGCGCGGTCTCTACGCTTCTGTTTTCCTCGAACATCTTCTTCTGGTCGCAGACCGGCTATTTCGATCTCCCAACGATCGGGAAGGTTCTCATCCACACTTGGTCATTGTCGGTGGAGGAGCAGTTCTACTTCCTGTTTCCGGTCGTGACTTGGCTCTGGAGCAGACTGTTTCCCGACCCAACGTCGAAGCTGTCGCTCGGACTGGTCGTCACCGGAACGGTCGCGCTGTGTGTGCTCGATGAGCTTTGGATCAAGCAATCGCCCTCGGCCGCCTTCTACATCGCCCCGCTGCGGGCCTGGGAGTTTCTGATCGGAAGCATCGCATTCTTTCTGCATCGATGGTCACCGGTCAGAAGCGAGGCGCGTCTCATCCTTGCGACAGCCGGCATGGGCTCCGTGCTGATTCCCGTGGTCATCTTCCGCGCGGAGACACGATTCCCCGGGTTGCATGCGCTGATTCCCTGTCTCGGTACTGCGTTCTATATTGTCGCCTTCAATCAGGAGCAGGGCAGGCCCCGGCTGCCGTTCCGCGAGACCGGAGCCTTCCTCGGCCGTCTGTCCTATTCGCTCTATCTTTGGCATTGGCCGGTGTTCGTCCTCGGCAGGGCCGCGCTGCCGCTCGATGTCGCGACCTCGGCGTTTGCTACCGCCGGGCTCCTGCTGTGCTCGCTGCTGCTGGCCTATCTCTCTTACGTCATCGTCGAGCGGCCGGCACGCGCGCGAACGGAGTGGGTTGGCGTGCGTGGCTCCCCGGTGATCGCGGGCATTGCCGTCGTCCTGATCGCGGTCGGAGTTCACGGCATCGCTCATGACGGCTACGCCGATCGCTTCCCGCAATCCCAGGCACGAATGCTCCGGTACGATTCCCGGACGATGGAGCCGTTCTATCGTGCGCACAGCTGCTTCTTGCAGCCCGATGAGCCGCCATCGGCCTACGACTTTGATGCGTGCCTGAAGCCGGCCGCAAACAAGCGCAACATTCTGCTCGCCGGCGACAGTCTCGCCGCACATTATGCCTGGGGATTGCGCAGCTACCTATCCTCCGATGCCTATCATCTTCTGCAGCTTACGTCAGCGGCCTGTCCCCCGTTCGTCGAGCTCAAGCTGAGCACCTCGCGAAACTGCAACGACGTCAATCAGCTGCTACGCGATCAGATCAGGGCCCACGGCTTTGACGGCGTCGTTCTTTCCGGCAATTGGCGCGCCTATCTCGAAACCTACGGCCAGCCTCCTGCACGGCGCGTCGATCGGTATTTGAACGCGCTGCTGGCGGCAGCTCAGGAAGCCGGCGTTCCAGTTCTGCTCCTCGGTCCTTCGATCGAGTTCCCCGCTCCCTTGGCTTCGACGTTGTTCAACCATGAGCAGACGCACGTCCCAATCGGCAATTCGCTCTTGCCGAGAGAGGGGGCGTTCAAGGCGGACGACCGTTTGAAGGAGATCGCCAGCGCGTATCCGCTCGTTCAATACGTTTCCATTCTCGACACGATTTGCAGCAAGAGGCGTTGCCCGCTGACGATCGACGCGGAAACGCCGATTGTTTGGGACACCATCCATTTCACCCCGGAAGGGTCGAGGTTTGTCCTTTCGCAACTCGCGCCGCAACTGGATGCGTTCTTGCGGAGACTTGAGCAGCCCGCCGAGACCGGAACGCACGAACTCATGGCGGGTGACGGCCCGACGGCAACCCGGAACGTCGCTCCATCCCAGGTTCAATGATGAGGAGCGATCGAGCACGGGACCTGCGGGAGCCATGAACCTTCGACTGGGGTCGCGCGTTCGCCTGCCGCTGATGGCGGACGCTGCCTTCGCTGAGCCGCGAAGGTGGTTCAACGTCATGTTTTCTCAAGCCGTTGGGGACGACAGACATGAATCCGATCATCAAGGCCATGGCTGTGCTTGCATGCGCCGCGTGCTGGAGCAACGCCGCGCCGGCCGAATCGGTGCGCTGGAACACCTATAGGATCCCGGAGACCGGCACGTCGGTCGACATTCCCGTCTCGATCTTCAGCGACACGGCGGGCCAACCCGAGGGCTACGGCCAGCGCTTCCAGACCGCGGACGGTCGCGCCAATCTGACCGTGCAGTCGATGCCCGATGACACCCGGGAGTCGCCGGCGCGATTCCTCGCCCAGAAGAACCCGCCGCCGAACATCCAGTACAAGCGCGTCACCTCGCGCTTCTTCGCGGTGTCGAGCTACAAGGGCGACTACGTCTGGTATAATCGCTGCAACTTCGTTGGGGGCTATGTCCACTGCGTGCTGATCAACTACCCCCGGGCCTGGGAGCGCGATTGGGACGGCATCGTCACCCGCATCAGCCTGTCGCTGAATCGGAGCTGAGCGGGACGCCCATAGCGAAGCCTGGGACCGGCGGCTTTGATCCGCCTCAATGATACCGTCGGGCTGCGTCGCATAAGCTTCGGCTTCATTTCAGCCGCCGCTTACAGACGAGCCCGCCCCTCATGGCCGCCGCGTCCTTCACCGTCCGGGCCGAAAGCGCCAGCGCGATCGCCACCATCAGGTGCCGCAGCGCGCAGGATGCGCTGCTCACGGCAAACGCCTATCTGCGTCTCGGCGCTGCCTGCGTCAGCATAGAGACGCCGGGTGGACAGAGGATGAGCCCAGACCGGCTCGATGCGCTGCTCAACGATTCCGGCGGGCGCATCGGCTTGTGAAGCCGGGCGTCATGCAGATCGGCAATCATCGCTGGCGTGATCGCGACGGCCTGCCCGGTGCCTCCCGGGAGCACATCCAGGTTCAGGGTGACGACGCTTCGATGCGGTCGTCGGGCAGCGCCGTCGGCCACGAGACATCCGCGACATAGGGGCCGTAGAGGACGTCCTGACGCCGCCGGTAAATGATCGTGAGGGCGACAGCGGCGATGAAACAGATTGCGGCAAACATGGCTAGTTCAAACATGGTCCAACTCCATCGCCCAAGACGTGGCGGATGAAGGGCGTCGGCGTCAAATGGAAGCCGCCATTAAGCTGAAGAGCAAAGCTTGATGCGCGTTGGTTTTCCGGACGAGCAGTCTGCAAGCAGACAGCCAAAGTGGGCCGGCGGCGCCCGCGCGGCTCAATCTCGGATCGAAATTCCGGCCACTCGGCCGCGAGCTACTCCGCGACGGTCGACTGATCGGTATTGAGCTCTGGAAACATCGCCCGGCAGCTCAGGCAATAGGATTCGAAAATGAAGCTCAGCAACGCGGACATCGGTAACCCCTACGGTCGATTTGATGTTCGGCAACATGCCGGGGGTCTGTTTCACGACGACTTCGTAGGCGCGGCGAAATGGTTTCGATCGGCTCCCGGAATGTTTCGTCCTGCGCGGGGGAGGGGCGATTGATCAGCGACTGTGACGTCATCATCGACCAGCCCGGCTCATCCGCAGCTCAGGACGTGGGCGCGTGCAAGCTCCTGAAGATGAAGTTGTTGCAGTAGTCCTTTCGCTTCCAGAACCATTCGCCATCGGCGCGCTGGTGGATCTCCGGGTCGAAGGCGGACAACGGAAGCAATCTCCCGCGGCTCAGGAATTGGCCTCGATAGCCAAGACCCCGCAGGAGCAAGAACGTCTCCTTCACCCTGTCGAGCGTCGCCAGGCGGTGGTCGCACTCGACCACGATCAACGGCCGGCATCGGCGCAAGGTGCGCTCGGCGCCGCGCAGCACGTCGAGTTCGGCACCCTCGACGTCGATCTTGATCGCAGACACGTTTCCCGTATCGGGGAGATAGTCGTCCAACGACGTCGTCTGCACCTGGATGGCCTTCGAGGTCTCGGCGGGGCGGAGCAGCGAGGCCCCGGGCTGGTGCCCCTCGGGCACGAACAGGGTCTTCTTGCTGGAGCACGAATAGACGGCGCGTGGTTCGACCACGACGTTGTCGAGCGAGAACCGCTTGCAGAGCCGCGCCAATCTTTCGGCCAGGTCCGGCTGGGGCTCGAAGGCGACGACCCGCCCCGGCGCCGACCACCGCGCCAGCCAGTAGAGAAAACTGCCCTTGTTGGCGCCGATGTCGCAGACGACGTCGCCGCGCCGGATGTGACGCCGCAGCTCGGAAAGCTCCGTCTTGTGGTCGCGGAATCTGGACCGCAAAATTCTCACCAGAAACCGGGATGCCTCATGTTTCGCCAACCGAGCCCCCCAATGCCATGGCTACGCATCCGCCAAACGAAGGCAAGCTTGGGTGCGCACGCCCTGTCGTTCACGGCAATGTTTCGAAATGGACGAGCGGCGGGGCGCCACGATGGCGCTGGCGTGGCGATTGGCGATCCCAGCAGGGCTTTCCGGATAAGCCGGATCAATGGGATGGCGGCGAGTGGGTCACAGCCCGCATTCACGCGATTCCCGGGAGTTTTTGGGGCTTGTGACCCACCTCAACCGACGGTCGGGTGCCGACTGGCTCACCCTAGGTCGGCACGCCAGAAGGCGACGAATCTCGGTTCAAGCTAAAGATTTCCGCGCCGATGATAGTGGGTAGCCAGCCCATCGCGAAATCTTTGTGGCACCGCAAGGTTGCTCGTCATCAAGGTATGGCGGAAGTAGCCCGGCCTGTCGCTGGTTTGCCGCGGCCGTGAATGACCTCATCTCGGACCGTCCGGTCGGCGCGGCGATGTCCGCTTCCGGGGCACAACCGGAAGTAACCCACGGCAGGACTGATAGGCCGCTTGTGACCCACAGCGGACGCAATGACGGACTGCGGAGCAACGGATATTGTCCAGCCGAGGGCGGCCACCAGGGGAGCTAGATCGTGGATCTTTCGATTATCGTTCACGATGCCGAGGAGGCCGTGCGGGTCTCAACGCTTGCAGAATTTGAAAGAGTAATCCGCATGGCTCGCGACGAAGCGCGAACGCTGGACACGTTGAACATCATCTCTCTCCAGGCCCCAAACGGTAATGATCTTGCGTTGGTCGTGGGTGGCGACGAGACCGTCCTCGCTTTTCAGTTCGGTCACCACAATCCGCCGTACTATGTAAGTCGCGGCGATCAGTCCAGCACGCATCCGGTTATGACTTGCTACGTCGGGCTCGCTCATCAGACGGAGTTTCCGCGCAAATATGTGATACCCTTTTTGAAAAGGGCCTAATTGCCGCTCAAGAGTTTGCTGAATCTGAGACGCTCCCGAAGTCGATAGAGTGGACGGAGACGTGATCGAGTGTCTGCATATGGCCCATCTCGGACCTTCCGGTCGGCGCCAGGGACGTCTACTGTTGGGCGGCAACCGGAAGTGAACCGTCGAAGGACCGGAGGGCCACTTTTGGCCCATTGCCTATATCGAAATATCAAGACGATAGTCGTCGAGCTGTGTTTGGTTGTAGCCAACTATGGAGATTTGCGTCGTGCGCGTTGCGGCTTCCCAACTATCGCCACTCATTCTGGCCGTAGCAATGTTGTTATTTGGGCCAGCCCCCGCTGTACCCGGTGAGGAACTGTCGGACGCAGAGCGCACCCGGCGAGAGGTGCTGCAAGAGTGGTCCAGGGTTTCCAAAGGACAGACCAACTTCGAGGTGTCGGATCCTGAGCTGGTGCCGAAGTTTCTTGCGCATTTTGCAAGACAGTCAGGCTGCGTCTACGAACCAGACATCAAGAAGCATCCGATCCGCTTTATGCGCATCGAAGGCCGTCGTCTCTCGATCATTTTTTGTCGGCCTGGAATCTCTGGATCGGACCAAGTTTTCGATCTTACAGAGTTGCAAAAGCCTAGAGTTGTTCTGTTTCCGGTTGCGGCATATCCAGACGGATTTGGAACAACGGATAGACCGGGAAGTATAGAATATCAGCAAGATACAGGTATCTTTCGGGCCGAAATAGGTTCGGACACCAGTCAAAGCCTAGGACGCTACTCTTATCGCTACCAGGGTTATGATGGATTTGTAGTTGCGCGTGTCGAAGTGAAGAAAGATCTCGCAAGCGAATGGACAACGATATGGAGTGCGGTCCCGTGGAATATACCCTCGCGCTGAGACAGCAAGTGGGAGTGGCCCGCGAGACCTCCGCTACTCGCGGGCAAGGATCGAGACAATTCGGCTGATGGCTGCTTTTGGCCGACGGGTTGTAGCTTCACGGCCTAGCGATCGTGCATCAAACGACGATCATCCCCAACGCGACGTTGTAGGTCGTCAAATCTTGCCAGTGAACGTAATCAGTCCCATGGCGCCGCCAGCCAGCAGTTGCTGGCGCACTTTCTCGGTGTAGAGTTCCGCCTGCTGCAGTGTCTTCCAACCGAAGATGGCCTTGAGCTGGTGGGGTGTCGCCCCGTTCTCGGCCGCGATGGTCGCGCCGGCCTTGCGGAGGCCGTGGGCGCGTCCGGGGACGCCGGCCTCGATACACCGTTTCTCGAACCAATTCCCGAGCCCCTTGGTCGTGAACGGCCGCTTGTGCTCGGTCTCCAGGAAGGTCAGCTCGCCGAGCGGCGAGGCCGTAAGCACGGCCTCCAGCTGCGGCAGGATCGGGATCACCAGGTCGACCGGGCTGCGCGTGCGGTTCTTTCGTTGGCGGAAGTCGAGCCAACGCCCGGGATGCACCTGGCGCAATAGCGGGCTCATGTGCTCGGCCTTGCGGATGTGCGGACGTCCCATACGTGCCACGTCCGAAAGCCGCTGGCCGGTCATCATGAACAGCGCCAGAGCCAGATAGGCCTTGCTGCCGACCGGGTGGCGCTGCTTGAACTGCAGGATCTCCTCGATGCTCCAGGTGTGATGCCCGCCGGTCTTGGGCACGTCGAGCAGTTCCACCTCCTTGGCGACATTGGCTGCCATTAGCTTTGGCTCGGTCTTGACCGCCCATTCCGATAGCTTGCGAAGCGCCTTCAGCCGGTGGTTCGCCGAGTTGATCGAGGTCAGCGCCTTGCGGTTGATCAGCACCTGGATCTTGGCCCCTTGGGAATGTCGCAGGGGAGATCGCCGACTTCGAGCTCGGCGCCCTCCTGCACCGGCTCACGGCACAGGGCGTCCAGGATGCGCCGCCGGTTCTTCTGGGTCTCGACGTCGTAGCCTAGAAATTCCAGGCACTCCCGGTAGAATTTCTGGATCAGCCAACGCAGCGAGCGCTCGACCACACGGGGAGGCGCTGGCGGCCGTGGCGCCGTGTCCGGTCGTTGATAATGCCGCCCGGCCAAAGCAGCGGCAAATTCCTCGTGAAAGGCAGCCGTGCCAGGCTCCTCGCGCAAGCGCACCTTGCGAAACTTGGCTGTACCGGGAACGCGCTTGCGGAAATAGCGCCGTAGATTGCCGTGGCGATCGCGGTCTTCGTAATAGTAGCGCTGGTCGATTGGGGGCACGAGGACCTCTCCTCGGAGCCTGGGATCAGGCGACGCTGTCCCAGGCGCTGGGCACCGGCGCAAGCGCGACGGCCTCGTCTTCATCGAGGCAGGTTCTCGAAGGCAATGTCAAGCTCGTAACGGTCCCAGACCCGGCAGCCGCGCACCAGTCGGCCGCGGGGCATCAACCCGTCGGAGACCAACTCGTCAAACTTGGTCGGCGACATCCCGACCCAGTCGGCCGCTGCGGGCCGGCGCAGGCCGCGCGGCGCGTAGGCTCGTTCGCGATGGTCGGGCGCCTTCTTCTTCCGCGAGACCCTGCGGTCGGATCTCCGAGCCGTGGTTCGGCGAGCGGGGGTCCCTGGGGCCTGGACGGTCGCTGGGAGGAGGCCAATCCAAGCTCCTTTGCCGCGGTGGCGTGCGTCAGGCCTTCCCCGAGTGGGAACGGATGGGAGCGTTGCCTCATCGAACGAGTTCCTGCGCCAATGATTCCGCGAGCTTGACGATCGTCAAGCAGATGCTCTCGGGGATCTGAGCAAACGCCTTGGCGATGCGCACGCCTTCCGACGAGGTGATGAACGTGTCCACGACGGTATCGTCCGGCGCCGCGTCCTTGGCCGCGAACAGGAAGGGAAGATCGACCTGCAGCGCGGCCGCGATGGCGGCGAGCCGCGATCCGCGGATGCCGTTGGTGCCCTTCTCGTACTTCTGGATCTGCTGAAACGTGACGCCGACGGCGTTCGCCAGATCGGTCTGGCTCATGCCCAGTTCGAGGCGGCGCATGCGAATGCGCCTGCCGATCTTCGCGTCAGTCTCGGTCGTGGATCGGGGCTTCTTGATTTGAGCGCTTTTCGGCATCGATGTCTCTCGATGTGGTGGTTGGCTTGCAGCCCTTCACCACGGACGTGCAGGAGGCGATCAAGGTCGAGCTTGCAGCCGCCTTTCGGCTCAACTCCCGCGTCGCTGGCAGCGACGCTGCGATCTCGACGATGCCCTATCTGGCCTCACCGGCATCGTTCTCGCGGTCGTGGATCTGGCAGGCGATTGCGAACGCGGCCGGCGAGGCGCGCAGCCGCGTCGACGCGCCGGCGGTCGACGTCGCGCTGTCGCCGAGCCAGATTGCGACGCTCGGCGGCGTCACCTTCTCGGCGGTGTAGTAGGCCGTCGGCAATTGCAGCTGGACATCGCCGAGGGCGGTTGGTCATCAGCAGCAGTGAAGCCGCTATGCAATTACAGCATCGCCTGTGCTATTCCGGTTCGCTGTCGAATTGGGTTTTGACTGCGGAGGATTTTATGGGTCTCGACCTCGTTGTGGAAGGTTGCGCCAAGCCCGGCCATGAGAGGGAGTGGCGCCGTCTCTTGGAACGCGCATTCTCGAGCAGTCAACTATCAGAGGCCGAGATCACCCATTTCAACTCGATCAGCGTTCCCGGCTATGAGCGTATCGGCGCTCCGCGGGTCGGTTTTGATGCCGCAGCGGATGCGTGGATCATCGAGGCCCGGAAAGCGCAAACGACCGATGAGGTAGCGGCTACTCTAAAGGAATTCTCCGGATATTACGTCTTAAGGCTCGTTAAGTGCGACGGTGTGCCGACCTACTGCAATGCCGGCCTCTACGAAGGCATTGACGAGACCAGTTTTCGCGGCGCTTTCTTGAAGAGCTGTGGGAATGTGATCGACAAGCAATTGCTGGATGAGGCGTGGGAACATAAGTTTCCTGAGGCGGCGACGAAGTATGGGCGAGCGCTCCTCGCCGCGGCAGACGCGGCCGAGACATCGTCTCGCGTGGCGCACCGGAGTTTTCTTTCGCGTCTTGGCCTCGTGAAATCAGCCGAGCCTCTTCCGTTGCCGGAGCAGCTAGATATTGTGCGCGCCGCAGGGCGCTGGTTCATTTTCTGGGGCGAACGGGGTCACCCTATACGGGCTTATTTCTGATCGTCGTCGAAGCGGGTGCTTCGCCGGGACTGTCGGCCGTGCTGATGTCCGCTTTCCACCCATAGCGCCCGCGGCGGCAGTGCCTTGGGTATGCGACGCGCGACGACGACTTCTCGCTCGATGTCCTCGCCTCTATCGTCGCCTGCACGTCCTGCTCAAGCGGGAGGGCTATCTGGTCAATCACAAGAAGCTGTTCCGGCTGTACCGGGAGGAACGGCTCACGGTGCGCCGCAGAGGTGGCCGCAAGCGGGCCCTCGGCACACGAGCACTGATGACGGTGCCGCTGCTCCCGAATGATCGCTGGTCGCTCGACTTCGTGTCGGATCAGATGACCGACGGCCGGCGATTCCGCGTCCTGACCGTGGTCGACGACTGCACCCGCGAGTGCCTGGCGCTGGTGGCCGACGCCTCACTCTCGGGCGCCCGGGTCGCTCGAGAGCTGGACCGGCTTGTAGCCGAGCGCGGCAAGCCCAAGATGGTGGTGAGCGACAACGGCAGCGAGCTCACCAGCAATGCCATCCTGACATGGGCCGATCAGAGCCGCATCGCCTGGCACTACATCGCACCGGGGCAACCCATGCAGAACGCCTTCATCGAGAGCTTCAACGGCCGCCTGCGGGACGAACTGCTGAACGAGACGCTGTTCACCTCGCTCGCCCAGGCCCGCGTTGCGCTCCGATGCTGGCAGGCCGACTATAACGACGCTCGACCGCACTCCCAGCTCGGATGGAAGACGCCATCCGAGTTCGCGGCCACCTGCAATCCGCGTCGGGATCTGGCGCTGCGCTATGCCGAGAGCTCCGCGCCAGCTCCCGCCGCTACCACCGCCCGGATGGGCACATCCAACCGCCCGAACGAACTCAGATCTGGATAAAACTTGGGGGCAAGGTCACGACTACGGCGCCGGCGTGTTCTCGCGAGACGATTTCGCGTGCCTGGCGCAGCGGCTCGGCAGCATCGCTGGCAAGTTCATGCTGTCGGTCAACGACGTGCCGGAGACGCGCGAGGTCTTCGCGAACTATGCGATCGAGGCCGGGACGACCCGCTACACCATCTCCGGCCAATGGTCCGACGTCGCCGAGATCCTCGTCACCGGCCCGTCGCCGGACCGCTTTGCTACCGCGCCGGATCTGTTGTCGCTGGTGTGATTTCGACCGCTCAAGAGGCGAATGTGACCCACCAGAACAGGCGTTCCAAAATGTGGGTCACTGAGCGTTGTTTTCTTCAATGAAATCAGCGGAGGAAAAAGCCGTTGGCGATCCCAGCAGGACTCGAACCTGCAACCCGCGGAGTAGAAATCCGCTACTCTATCCAGTTGAGCTATGGGACCGTCGTCGCGACGTGAACGGCACGGGCGGACGTCGCGGGATGACTCCCCGAGGCGAAGCCCCGCCGGTACGGCCATCCCATAGCATGGGTCATATGAAAAATCTTCCGTTTCGCCAAGACCGTCCGAACCGGATACGGGCCGGCGGCGACCAAGCGGAGGCGGAGGAGGGTCATCAAGGGCCGTTCGCGCGTCAGCGGCGCTGGTCAAACGGCTGCTGCGGTCTTTGCCGGTATGCCATGTCCTGTGAACATGTCCCGTGAATTGCCGTTGATGAACAGATTTTCCCGGCCGCGGCCGCCTGCCGATGGCAGCCAAGGCCACGGGTCGCTATCTTGGCCCCTACAACTCTTGCCATCAGTCCGTCACCATATCGCGTCCATTCTCGCCACCAATCGGCCAAACACGGGCGTCGATCCGTGCACCGCCAGGACCTGTCCGGAAATCTTTCCAGAGAACTTTCAAAGAGCCGTCCAAGGAGCTGTCCCATGATCGGTCTGGTTCGCGCCGCCGTCCTCTGCGCCACCATGGCGCTCGGCCTCGTGGCCGCCCACGCCGCCGACAAGGCGTTCAAGCGCGACGATCTGGCTGACGCCGCCGTCAAGCTGGAGGCGCAGATCAAGAGCGAGGCGGGGGCGGTCAACAAGCCGCTGGCGACCTTGCGCACCGACGCCGATGCGGCGCTGCGCCGCAACGACCTCCGCACGGGTCTGCAGATCCTCGGACAGATCGCCACAGTGGCCCCGGATGATTCCGGTAATTGGCTGCGGCTGGCACGCACCGTGCTCAACCAGATCAAGCCGATCAACTCGTCGGAGCAGACCTTCCTGCTGGAGCGCGCCTCGACGGCGGCCTACATCGCCTACCAGCGCGCCGGCAATGCCGGCGAGGAGGCGGACGCGCTCGCCGTGCTCGGCAAGACCATGGCCGAGCGCAAGCTGTGGCGGCCGGCGCTCGATACGCTCAGGATGTCGCTCGAGCTGCGCGAGATCGCCGACGTCCGAGGACAGTATGAGCGGATGCGCGACGAGCACGGCTTCAAGCTGCTCGACTATACCGTTGACTCGGACTCGGCGAGCCCGCGCGCCTGCTTCCAGTTCTCCGAGGATCTTGCCAAGCGCACCGACTTCTCGCCGTTCGTGGCACAGGCAGGTACCGACAAGCCGGCGCTGACCTCGGAGGACAAGCAGCTCTGCGTCGAAGGCCTCAAGCATGGCGAGCGCTACAACATCAACCTGCGCGCCGGGCTGCCGTCAGGCGTGAAGGAAAGCCTGCCGAAATCGGCCGAGTTCAACATCTATGTCCGCGACCGCAAGCCGTTCGTGCGCTTCACCGGCAAGGCCTATGTGCTGCCGCGCACCGGCCAGAAGGGCATTCCGCTGGTCAGCGTCAACACGCCCGCCGTCAACATCAACGTCTTCCGGATCGGCGACCGCAACCTGATCAACACCGTCATCGACAGCGACTTCCAGCGGCCGCTGTCGAGCTACCAGCTCACCGATCTCGGCAATGAGCGCGGCATGAAGGTGTGGAGCGGCGAGCTCTCGACCGCGATGACCCTGAACCAGGACGTCACCACCGCCTTTCCGGTGGATCAGGCGCTCAGCGACATGCAGCCCGGCGTCTATGTGATGACGGCCGCGCCGAAGGGCCCGACCAGTGGCAATGACGAGGACAGCGGCGGCCAGCTCGCCACGCAATGGTTCATCGTGTCCGATCTCGGCGTCGCCTCGTTTTCCGGCAATGACGGAATCCATGTGTTCGTCAATTCGCTAGCGTCCACCGATCCGGTGGCGCGCGCCGAGGTGAGGCTGGTGGCGCGCAACAACGAGATCCTGGCGACCCGCAGGACCGATGAGGCCGGGCACGCGCTTTTCGAGACGGGGCTGGCGCGGGGCGAGGGCGGTCTGTCGCCGGCGATGCTGACGGTGGTCGGCGAGAAAGCCGACTACGCCTTCCTCAGCCTGAAGACGACCGCCTTCGATCTCTCCGACCGTGGCGTGTCCGGCCGCGAGGCGCCGGCCGGGCCGGACGCCTTCGTGTATTCCGAGCGCGGCGTCTACCGGTCCAGCGAGACCGTCTACCTCACGGCGCTGCTGCGCGACGGCAAGGGCAACGCCATGACCGGCACGCCGCTGACGCTGGTCGTCGAGCGCCCGGATGGAGTCGAGTTCCGCCGCGCCGTGCTGCCTGACCAGGGTGCCGGCGGGCGGTCGTTCAGCGTGGCGCTGAATTCGGCGGTGCCGACCGGCACCTACCGCGTGCGCGCCTTCACCGATCCCAAGGGGGCGTCCGTCGGCGAGACCACCTTCATGGTCGAGGACTACGTCCCCGAGCGGCTGGAATTCGACTTGTCGTCCAAGGACAAGCAGATCAAGGCTGAGACTCCTGTGGAGGTGAAGGTCGACGGCCATTTCCTCTACGGCGCGCCGGCCTCCGGCCTGCAGCTCGAGGGCGACCTGCTGGTGACGACCGCCTCCGAGCGGCCGGGCTTCCCGGGCTATCAGTTCGGCGTCGCCGACGAGGAGAGCGCCTCCAACGAGCGCACCCCGATCGAAGGCATGCCGGAAACGGATGAGAAGGGCGCGGCGACGTTCCCCGTGAGCCTGTCCAAGCCGCCGTCCTCCAGCCGGCCGCAGGAGGCGCAGATCTATGTGCGGATGGCTGAGACCGGCGGCCGCGCCGTCGAGCGCAAGCTGGTGCTCCCCGTGGCGCCCAAGGCCGCGCAGATCGGCATCAAGCCGTCGTTTTCCGGCAAGAGCGTCGGCGAGGGCGAGAAGGCCGAGTTCGACGTCGTGTTCGTCTCGCCCGAGGGCAAGACGCTGGCGCGCAATGGGCTGCGTTATGAGCTGCTCAAGATCGAGTCGCGCTATCAGTGGTACCGGCAGAACTCCTATTGGGAGTACGAGCCGGTGAAGTCGACGCGCCGGGTCGGCGATGGCGACGTCACGATCGCCGCCAACAAGCCGGCGCGGCTGAGCTTCCTGCCGGAGGCCGGGCGCTATCGCCTCGACGTCAAGTCGGCGGATGCCGACGGTCCGGTGACGTCGCTGCAGTTCGACGTCGGCTGGTACACCGACGGCAGCGCCGATACGCCGGATCTCTTGGAGACCTCGCTCGACAAGCCGCAATACCAGTCGGGCGACAGCATGGTCGTGACGATCAATGCGCGCACCGCCGGCAAGCTGACGGTCAATGTGCTCGGCGACCGGCTGCTGACGACGCAGACCACCGAGGTCAAGGAGGGCACCAACCAGGTCAAGCTTGCAGTCGGCAAGGACTGGGGCACTGGCGCCTATGTCGTGACGACGCTGCGCCGTCCGCTCGATACGGCCGCGCAGCGCATGCCGGGCCGCGCGCTCGGCGTCGCCTGGTTCGGGATCGACAAGTCCGCGCGCACGCTCAACGTCGCGCTGACGCCGCCGGCCCTGGTCCGTCCGGGCTCGGCCTTGAAGATCCCGGTCAAGATCGGCGGGCTCAATCCCGGCGAGGACGCCAAGGTCGTGATCGCCGCAGTCGATGTCGGCATTCTCAACCTCACCAACTACAAGCCGCCGGCGCCGGACGAGTATTATCTCGGCCAGCGCCAGCTCTCGGCCGAGATCCGCGATCTCTATGGCCAGTTGATCGATGGCATGCAGGGCTCGCGCGGCCAGATCCGCTCTGGCGGTGACTCTGGCGGCGCCGAGCTGCAGGGCTCGCCACCGACGCAGAAGCCGCTGGCGCTGTATTCGGGCATCGTCACCGTCGGGCCTGACGGAACTGCCGAGGTCAGCTTCGACATTCCGGAGTTCGCCGGCACAGCGCGGGTGATGGCGGTGGCGTGGAGCGCCACCAAAGTTGGCCGCGCCAATGTCGACGTCACCGTGCGCGATCCCGTGGTGCTGACCGCGACCCTGCCGCGCTTCCTCCTGTCAGGCGATCGCGGCACGCTGTCGTTCGATGTCGACAATGTCGAAGGCGGGCCCGGCGACTATGTCGTCAGCGTGAAGGCGGGCGGTCCGGTCAAGGTGTCCGGCAATGCCAACGTCACGATGAAGCTCGCGGCCAAGCAGCGGGCGTCGTCGACCCTGCCGCTGGAGGCCAGCGGCACCGGCACGGCGCAGCTCGACGTCGAGATCAAGGGACCGAACGGGCTTTCGCTGGCGCGGCACTATCAGCTCGACGTCAAGCCGGCGACCCAGGTGCTGGCGCGGCGCTCGATCCGCACGCTCGCCAAGGGCGAGAGCCTGACGCTGACGTCCGACATGTTCTCCGATCTCGTGGCGGGCACCGGCACGGTGTCGCTGTCGGCGGGGTTGTCGACCGCGCTCGATGCGGCGACCATCCTGAAGGCGCTCGACCGCTACCCCTATGGCTGCTCGGAGCAGATCACGAGCCGCGCGATGCCGCTGCTCTATGTCAACGAGCTCGCGGCCGGCGCGCATCTGGCGATGGACACCGAGGTCGACCAGCGCATCCGCGACTCGATCGACCGGCTGCTGGCGCGGCAGGGATCCAATGGCTCGTTCGGGCTGTGGTCGTCGGGCGGCGATGATCCCTGGCTCGATGCCTATGTGACGGACTTCCTGACCCGCGCCCGCGAGAAGGGCTTTGCCGTGCCGGACGTGCTGTTCAAGAGCGCGCTCGACCGCGTCAGGAACTCGGTCGTCAATGCCGAGGAGCCGGAGAAGAGCGGGGGCCGCGATCTTGCCTATGGCCTCTACGTGCTGGCGCGCAATGGCGCGGCGCCGATCGGCGACCTGCGCTATCTCGCCGACACCAAGCTCGGCAATCTCGCCACCCCGATCGCCAAGGCGCAGCTTGCCGCGGCGTTGGCGCTGGTCGGCGACCGCGCCCGTGCGGAGCGGGTCTATGCCGCCGCGGCCGACAGCCTCGCGCCGAAGCCGGTCTTGGTGTTCGGCCGCACCGATTACGGCTCCGACCTGCGCGATGCAGCGGCGTTGGTGTCGTTGGCGGGCGAGGGCAATGCGCCGCGGGCGACGTTGACGCAGGCCGTCGCCCGTGTCGAAGCCGCGCGCGGGCTGACGCCGTACACCTCGACGCAGGAGAATGCGTGGATGGTGCTGGCGGCGCGCGCGATGGCCAGGGAGACGCTGACGCTCGACGTCAACGGCCAGGCCGTAAAGCAGGCGATGTACCGCAGCTACAAGGCGGCGGAACTCTCAGGTCAGCCGCTGAAGATCACCAACACCGGTGATGCGCCGGTGCAGGCAGTGGTCTCGGTCTCCGGCTCGCCGCTGACGCCGGAGCCGGCCGCGTCGAACGGTTTCAAGATCGAGCGCGGCTACTACACGCTCGACGGCAAGCCGGCCGATATCAGAACCGCGAAGCAGAACGACCGTTTCGCTGTCGTGCTGAAGGTCACCGAGGCCAAGCCGGAGTACGGCCACATCATGGTGTCGGACTATCTGCCGGCGGGGCTTGAGATCGACAATCCGCACCTGGTGTCGTCGGGTGACAGCGGCACCTTGGACTGGATCGAGGACGGCCAGGAACCGGTCAACACCGAGTTCCGCGACGACCGCTTCACCGCCGCGCTCGACCGCGCCGCGGATTCCAAGTCGGTGTTCACGGTCGCCTACGTCGTGCGCGCGGTGTCGCCCGGCAAATACGTGCTGCCGCAGGCCTATGTTGAGGACATGTACAATCCCTCGCGCTATGGTCGGACGGGCACGGGCTCGGTGGAGGTCCGCGCGGCCAAATGAGCGAGGGTGGGACGAGCGATCGTGAGCTGGGTGGCAAGACGGACCTCCACACTCCGCCATGCCCGGTCGCTCCGCGCGCTCCGAACGACGTGGATGGCCGGGACAAGCCCGGCCATGACGGCAGGAGAGGGCGGGGCGTCAAACGGCTGTTCGCCATTGCGCTCGCATTGGTCGCGTCGGTCTCCGTCGCCGCCTGGACCATCTCCCTCGGCCCGCTGCCGCTGGGCGAGGCGAGGGCGGTCTCGACCACCGTGGTCGATCGCCACGGCAAGTTGCTGCGTGCCTATGCGATGGCGGACGGGCGGTGGCGGCTGCCGGTCAGCGCCAAAAAAGACGTCGATCCGACCTATCTGAAGCTGCTGCTGGCCTATGAGGACCAGCGCTTCTTCGACCATCACGGCGTCGATCCGCGCGCGCTGGTGCGGGCGGCCATCCAGCTCGGCTCGCACGGCCACATCGTCTCCGGCGGCTCGACCATCACGATGCAGCTGGCGCGGCTGCTCGAGCCGCGGCGGCAGCGCTCGCTGCATGCCAAGCTCCGGCAGATCGTGCGCGCGCTCGAGCTCGAGCGAGAGCTGAGCAAGGACGAGATCCTCGATCTCTACCTGACGCTGGCGCCCTATGGCGGCAATCTTGAAGGCATTCGCGCCGCCTCGATTGCATATTTCGGCAAGGAGCCGAAGCGGCTGTCACTGGCGGAAGCGGCCCTCTTGGTGGCGCTGCCGCAGTCACCGGAGACGCGGCGGCTCGACCGGCATCCCGAGGCCGCTCGACGCGGCCGCGACCGCGTGCTCGACCGCGTGGTGTCGGAGAACGTGATCTCCGCCGAGGACGCGGCGCAGGCAAAGGCGCAAGCCGTTCCGGCCTTCCGCAAGCCGATGCCGATCCTGGCGCCGCATGCCGCCGACCAGGCCTCGGCGGCCGTCAAGGATCAGCCGATCATCCGCCTGACGCTCGATGCGTCGCTGCAGAAAGTGCTGGAGCCGCTGGCGCGCGATCGCGCCATCGCATTGGGACCGAACGTCTCGGTCGGCATCATCGTGGTCGACAATGACAGCGGCGACGTGCTCGCCCATGTCGGATCGGCCGACTACTTCGACGAGAAGCGGGCAGGGCAGGTCGACATGACCCGCGCGGTGCGCTCGCCGGGCTCGACCCTGAAGCCGTTCATCTATGGACTCGCCTTCGAGGACGGCTTCGTGCACCCGGAGAGCCTGATCGAGGATCGCCCGGTGCGCTTCGGCTCCTACGCGCCGGAGAATTTCGACATGACGTTCCAGGGCACGGTGCCGGTGCGCAAGGCGCTGCAGCTGTCGCTGAACGTGCCGGCGATCGTGCTGCTCGATCGCGTCGGGGCGAGCCGGCTGTCATCGCGGCTGAAGCAGGCCGGCGGCAATCTGGTGCTGCCGAAGGACGAGGCGCCCGGCCTTGCGATGGGGCTCGGCGGCGTCGGCGTGACCCTGCAGGACCTCGCCCAGCTCTATGCAGGCTTTCCGCGCCTCGGCACCACCAGGCCGCTGCGCGAGATCATGACGGCTGAGGGGACTGACGGCGCGCGCGAGCCGATGCGGCTGATGGATTCGGCGGCCGCCTGGCAGGTCGGCAACGTGCTGCTGGGGACGCCGCCGCCGGAAAACGCAGCCCGCAACCGGATCGCCTTCAAGACCGGTACCAGCTACGGCTATCGCGACGCTTGGTCGGTCGGCTTCGACGGCCGCGTCACGATCGGCGTCTGGGTCGGCCGGCCTGATGGCGCGCCGGTGCCCGGCCTGATCGGTCGCGTCGCCGCGGCGCCGATCCTGTTCGACGCTTTTGCCCGCAGTGGCAAGCTGCCAGCAACATTGCCGAAGCCGCCCAAGGGGGCGCTGGTCGCCAGCAATTCAAAGTTGCCGCTGCCGCTGCGCCGGTTCCGGCCGATCGGCGAATTGGTGCGGACCGGCGCCGAACAGGCGCCGCACATCCAGTTCCCGCCGAACGGCTCGCGCATCGATGTCGACCGATCCGCGGGACGCGAGGCATCGGTGATGCCGGTGAAAGTGTCGGGCGGCGTGCTGCCGCTGACCATGCTGGTCAATGGACTGGCCGTCGGCGAGATCGATAGCCGCCGCCAGCGCCTGATCGATCCGCCCGGGCCGGGCTTTGCCCGCCTCACCGTGATCGACGCCACGGGCGCTGCGGACACAGTTGTGGTCAGAATCCAGTGAGGGTTCGCTAAGCGGTTGTCGACATGGCGGTTTCAGCGTATTCGGAACCCCATGGTCGAGACCTATGCCCGCCCCCGTTTTGGAGAGCCACGCGAGCCGAAGAACCTGGTCAATCCAGGCAATCGGCTGGTGCGGATGATCGATGCCGTCACCGTGAACCACACCAGGGCGGCGGCGTTCCTGCTCGTCTGCGGGCTGCTGTTGTTCCTGCCGGGCTTCTTCACGATCCCGCCGATCGATCGCGACGAGGCGCGCTTCGCCCAGGCGACCAAGCAGATGGTCGAGAGCGGCGATTACGTCGACATCCGCTTCCAGGACGACGTGCGCTACAAGAAGCCGGTCGGCATCTACTGGTTGCAATCGGCCGCGGTCGAGACGGCGTCGGCGATCGGTCTGCCGCGTGCGCAACTGCGCATCTGGGTCTACCGCATTCCCTCGCTGATCGGCGCGATCGGCGCGGTGCTGCTGACCTATTGGACCGCGCTCTCCTTCGTGACACGGCGCGGCGCCGTGTTCGCCGCCTTGCTGATGTGCTGCTCGGTGCTGCTCGGCGTGGAAGCCCGGCTCGCCAAGACCGACGCGATGCTGCTGTTCACCGTGGTGGCTGCCATGGGTGCGCTGGCGCGCGTCTATCTGTCGTGGCAGCGCGGCGAGGATCCGGTGCATCCGCCCTGGGGACCGCCTGCGATCTTCTGGACGGCGCTCGCCGGCGGCATCCTGATCAAGGGCCCGCTGATCCTGATGTTCGCGGGACTGACGATCGTGGCCCTGGCGATCATGGATCGCGGCGCCGGCTGGCTATCGCGTCTGCGCCCTCTGTGGGGACTGATGTGGATGCTGGTGCTGGTGCTGCCCTGGTTCGTGCTGATCTTCCTGCGCGCCGGCGACACCTTCTTCGCCGACTCCGTCGGCGGCGACATGCTGAGCAAGATCGGCGCCCAGGAGTCGCATGGCGCGCCGCCGGGCCTCTATCTGCTGCTGTTGTTCATCACCTTCTGGCCCGGCGCGCCGCTGGCCGCAATGGCGGCGCCTGCGGTGTGGCGCGCGCGGCGCGAGCCGGGGGCGCAGTTCTTGCTGGCCTGGCTGCTTCCGTCCTGGATCGTGTTCGAGGCGGTGCTGACCAAGCTGCCGCATTATGTGCTGCCGCTGTATCCGGCGATCGCGATCCTCACGGTGGGCGCGCTGGAGCGGCGGGTGCTGGCGCGCAATTGGCTGCGGCGCGGCGCCGCCTGGTGGTTTGCGATTCCCGCCATCACCTCGGTGGTGGCCGTGATTGGCGCCATCATCGTCACGCACCAGCCGGTGTTCCTGGCCTGGCCGTTCGTCGCGGCGTCGCTGATCTTCGGCCTGTTCGCCTGGTGGCTCTATGACGACGGCCGTGCCGAGCGCTCGCTCTTGAATGCCGGCGTGGCGGCGATGTTCCTGGCGTTCGTGGTGTACGGCGCCGTGCTGCCGGCGCTGACGCCGCTGTTTCCCAGCGCGGAGATTGCGCGCGCTCTCCGCAACGTGGTCTGCGTCGGGCCGAAGGCGGCGGCGGCAGGCTTCCACGAGCCGAGCCTCGTCTTCATGACAGGGTCGTCGACGCAGCTCACGGACGGCTCCGGCGCCGCCGACTTCCTCAGCCAGGGCACCTGCCGCTTTGCTTTGGTCGAGCAGCGCACCGAGCGCGCCTTCGTGCAACGGGCCGAAGCGATCGGGCTGCGCTACAACGTCGCCAAGCGCATCGACGGCTACAACATCTCGCAGGGCCGTCCGGTCTCGATCGCGATCTATCGCTCGGAGGGCACCGAATAGATGTCGGCGCCCGACAGCCCCGCGCGATCGTCAGGCTATTTCGCCCAGCTCGCGCTGGTCGGCAAATTCTCGCTCGGCCGGCTGGTCCGCCAGCCGCAAACGGCGCCGGAGGCCGCGAGCCAGCAACGCCTGGGGCGCGAGCTTCTCCTGCTCGGCGCCATCGGCCTGAGTGTGGTCCTGGTGCTGATGTTCGCGTTCGATGCTTACGAGATCGGGCTGATGCCGGCGCGGGGAACACCGAGCCTTTGGCCGGTGCGGATCATCACCGAGTTCGGTCAGGATGAATACGTGCTGGGACTGTTGGCCGTGGGCGTCGTCGCGACGATCCTGATTGCGCCGCTGTGGCCGGAAGCCAGCCGCAGCCGTTTGCTCAATTTCGCGACCCACGTTCAATACGCCTTCTTCGCGGTGCTGAGCGCGGTACTTGCTGCCCAAGTGCTGAAATACATCATCGGCCGCGGCCGCCCCTTCGTCGGCGGCAAGGCGAATGCCTTCAATTTCGACCCGTTCAACGGCACGCCGGCCTATTTCAGCATGCCGTCCGCACATGCGGTGACGGCCTTCGCGCTGGCCTTTGCAATGTCCGCCATCTGGCCGCGGTTGCGCGTTCCCATGTTCATCTATGCCGTCGTGATCGCCTTGAGTCGGCTGGTGCTGCTGGCGCATCATCCGAGCGACGTGGTCGCCGGCGCCGTGGTGGGATTGGCCTGCGCCATGCTCGTCCGCTACTGGTTCGCAGCTCGTCGGCTCGGCTTTCGTCTCGGCAAGGACGGCCAAATCGTACCGCGCTAAAGGGGTTGATAGCGGGCCCCAAGCCCCATAAGAAGCCTCCGCCGGAGCGCCCCGGGGCAGGAACCGGCCCGATCACGCCCTTACGAGTCTCAAACTCTTGTCGACCGAATCCCCCGTTGCCGTCTCCATCGTCGTTCCCGTGCGCAACGAGGCCGGCAACATCACGCCCCTGATCAGCGAGATCGCGACCGCGCTCGATGGTCTGTGGCCGTACGAGATCATCTACGTCAATGACGGCTCGACCGACGAGACCGCGCAGCGGCTCGCCGAGGAAATGGCACGGCGGCCGAACCTGCGCGTCCTGCGGCATGAGACGTCTTCCGGCCAATCGGCGGCTGTCAGGAGCGGCATCCGCGCCGCTCACGGCGCTGTCGTCGCGACGCTCGACGGGGACGGGCAGAACAACCCTGCTTTTCTGCCCGAGCTCATCGCCGCGCTCGAAAAGGGCGGTGCGCATGTCGGCCTCGTCGCCGGGCAGCGGGTCGGCCGCAAGGATACTGGCTTCAAGAAACTGCAGTCACGGCTCGCCAACAAGATCCGCAATGCGGTGCTGCACGATGGAACGCGTGACACCGGCTGCGGCCTCAAGGCGGTTCGCCGCGACGTGTTCCTGATGATGCCGTATTTCGATGGTCTGCACCGCTTCCTGCCGGCGCTGGTGCGGCGCGAGGGCTATGACATCGCCTATGTCGACGTGATCGACCGGCCTCGGCACTCCGGTGTCTCGAACTACGGGTTCTTCGACCGGCTCTGGATCGGGATCATGGATCTCGCCGGCGTGTGGTGGCTGATCCGCCGCAAGAAGCCGACGCCGGTTGCGATCGAGGTGAAGTAATGCTGATTCAATTCGGGCAGGCGTTCAGCAACTATCTCTACGACATCTTCATCGCCAAGTTCGATTTCTGGCTGGTGTTCGGCCTCGCCGCACAACTGGCCTTCGCTGCGCGCTTCCTGGTGCAGTGGATCGCCAGCGAGCGCGCGGGCAAGAGCGTCGTGCCGCTCGCATTCTGGTTCTTCTCGATCGGGGGAGGGCTGATGACGCTGATTTATGGTCTCGTGAAGCGCGAGCCGGTCATCATCTTCGGCCAGCTGCTGTCGAACATCATCTACGTCCGCAACGTGATGTTGATCTTCAAGAACCGCCAGCGGGAATCGCAGACGCTGAGCAACTGATCGAGCCGTAGGGGTCTCACCACCGCCGACATTCCGGGTTCAATCGCCACGCGCAGCCGCGTCGCGGCTGCACATTGACGCTTGCCCAGGAATGACGGTGGTCGTGAAACCGGAAGAGTAGTTTCACTGATAGGACGCGCAAGACTCAACGCGGCAATGGCTGGGCCGACGATGCGGGCAGGGCGGCGGTCTCTGCGCTCTCGACTGCTTCGCTGCGGCGGGTCGCGACCTCGCCGGCCGCGTCGAGCACGGGATAGGCGACCGAGCAGATGTGCGAGTGGATACGCCTGAGATCGCGCAGCACGTCGAGATGCAGCGAGGTGGTTTCCAGCGTCTCCGAGCGGCCCTCGCGCAGACGTTCGAGGTGCCGCTCGGTCGCGCCGAGTTCGGCGTTGCGGAGCTCGGCTTTCTGATCGAGCAGTTGGTGGGCTTGCTGCGCATCGCCGGACATGAAGATGCCGAACGCGATGCGGAGCGCCTCCATGATCTGGCGATGAAAGGCCTGCAGCTCGTCGGCGCCCTCAGCGGAGAACTGGAACCTGCGTTTGATCTTCTTGGTCGCGAGCTCGCTCAGGTTCTTGTCGATGATGTCGCCGATATGCTCGAGGTTGATCGCGAAGGAGATGATCTCCATCGCGCGCTTGCCCTCGCGCTCGTCCAGGCTGCCGCGCGTCAGCTTGGTGATGTAGAGCTTGATGGCCTCGTCGAGCCGGTCGACGACGTTGTCGGCGCGTGACACCTGATCCACGAGGCCACGGTCGTTGGTCATCATCGCGGTCATGACGTTGCGCAACATGGTCTCGACCAGATCGCCCATGCGCAGCGCCTCGCGCGCCGCGTCCGCAAGCGCAAGCGACGGGGTTTCCAGCGCGGTCTCGTCGAGATAGCGCGGCTTCGCCGGATCGACCTCGGCCGGGCGGTCCGGAAACAGTCGCGTGAGCAACTTCTCCATGCCGCCCAGCAGGCCGATGAAGACCACGGCCGTGCCGAGATTGAACGCCATGTGGAACTGCGCTGTCAGCTTCGACAGATCCGGTTGCCACGATTGCAGCAAATTGGCGAGCGGATGCAGGAAGGGTGTGATCAGCGCGACGCCGATGATGCGGTTGAGGAGATTGCCGACGGGCAGGCGATAGCTCGCAGGATTGTCGCGGTGCGCGCCCTCGAACACCGGGTTGACGGCGCTGCCGAGATTGGCCCCGAGCACGAGCGCCAGCGCCGCATCGGCCGTAACGAAATGCGCATAGGCCAGCGACATCACCAGCAGCACGCTGGCGACGCTGGAGTGCACGATCCAGGTGACGAGCGCACCGAAGATGATGCACAGCGTGACATCGGCCGTGATCGCCTGCATGAACACGCGCATCGCCGGCGCTTCTTCGGCGGGTGCCAACGTATCGATCAGAATATGCAGCGACAGCAGCATCAGGCCGAGGCCGATTGCTACTCGGCCGAGATCCTTGATGCGCGATCGCGGCCCACTGCGGAACGCCACCAGGCCGAGCACGAACAGGATGGGGGCGACTGCCGCCACGTTGAACGAGAGCACCTGGACGATCAGCGTGGTGCCGATATTGGCGCCGAGCATGATCGCGAGCGCCGGGATCAGGCCGACCAGGCCTTCCGCTGCGAAGGAGGTCGTGATCAGCGCGGTCGCCGTGCTGCTCTGGAGCAGAGCGGTCAGACCGAGGCCGGCAGCGAGGGCGCTGAAGCGGTTGCGCAGCGCCCGCGACAGCAGCAGCCGGAGGTCCGGGCCGAAGGCGCGGAGAATGCCGCTGTGGACCATGTGAAGGCCCCACAGCAGCAACGCCACGCCGCCCATCAGATCGAGCAGAACCATGATTTCCGTTCGTTCGAGCTTTCCTTGCCGCGCAGGCTACCCCCAATCGGCGGGACATCAACGCCAATTTGTCGGCCCCGGCTGCCCGATCGCGCGGCGCTCCGCTGGCTGCAAGCGTGCTTAAGCCGCGTTGAACGCCGCAAAGCCCCGGTCGAGATCCTCCTTGAGATCCTCCACGTTCTCCAGGCCGATATGCAGACGCAGCGAGGGCCCCCCCGGCGCCCAGGTGGTGGCCGTGCGGTAGCTCGCGCAGTCGAACGGAATCGCAAGGCTCTCGAAGCCGCCCCAGGAATAGCCCATTCCGAACAGCGTCAGCGTGTCGAGCATCGCATCAACCGCGGCTTGTGGCTTTGGTTGCAGCACGATGCTGAACAGGCCGGAGGCGCCGGTGAAGTCCCGCTTCCAGATCGCATGCCCCGGATGGCTCTCCAGCGCGGGATGCAGCACCTCGATCACCTCGGGACGCGCGGCGAGCCAGCGGGCCATTTCCAGCCCCGAGCGATGATGCTGCGCCAGGCGCACGCCCAGCGTCCGCACCCCGCGCAGGGCGAGGAACACGTCGTCCGGGCCGGCGCAGACGCCGAGCAGGCGAATGCCCTCGGCGATCAGCGGCCACGCCTTCGCATTGGCCGAAATCGTGCCGAACATGATGTCGGAGTGGCCGCCGATATATTTGGTGGCCGCCTGCATACTGATGTCGACGCCCTGGTCGAGGGAGCGGTGGTAGAGCGGCGTCGCCCAGGTGTTGTCGTCGATGACCAGTGCGCCGTGCGCATGTGCGACCGCGGCAATGGCGGGGATGTCCGGCATTTCGAACGACTGCGAGCCGGGCGCCTCGACAACCACCGCGCGTGTATTTGGTTTGAGCAGTTGCTCAATTCCTGGGCCGATCAATGGGTCGAAATAGGTCGTCTCGACGCCGTAGCGTGCCAGCATGCCGTTGCAGAAATTGCGGGTCGGACGATAGATGCTGTCGCACACCAGCACGTGGTCGCCGGCCTTGAGCACCGACAGCAGCGTGGTCGAGATTGCCCCAAGGCCGGATGGTGCGATGCCGACGCCGGCGCATTGCGGTCCCTCCAGCGTCATCAGGACCTGCTGCAGGGCCTTCGTCGTCGGCGTGCCGTGGCGGCCATACTGGAATTCGCCGCGGTGTGCGTGCAGGTCCTCGGCGGTTGGATACAGAACCGTCGAACCATGAACGACGGGGGGATTCACGAATCCGTGCTGCGCCTTCGTATCCCGCCCCGCCGTGATCAGCCGTGTTTCGACGTTTTGTCGCACCGCCGCAGCGGGGTCATTCGATGATGCCATTCGCGTGTCTTTTCTCTCTTAACCTGCCGGGATAGCTCGAAATCGGGCAGCACTGCGGTCGTTAATAACAGAATGCAGAACAGGCCCGTCAACCCCTTGACCCGGACCGCCAGTCGTTCTGTGATGCCGGGGCAATTCGATCGCTGCACGTTGAGGGGCTTGCCGCGATTTCCGCTTCATCTCGCCTGCACGGCTTCGTCGTGCATGGTGTACGCCATATTCTTGGTATGGCGTTTGCAACGCGGATTCAGGTCGGGCCCCCCTGCGCGCTGAGACTTCATCGCTCCCCAAGGACGACCGCGAAAGGCTGTATTTATGAAACGCGTCACTCTGGCTCTCACTCTTGCTCTCGCCCCGGTGCTGGCGAGCGTCGGCGCCCAGGCCGAAACGCTCAAGACCGTCAAGGATCGTGGCATGCTCGCCTGCGGCGTCAGCCAGGGCCTCCCTGGTTTCTCGTCGCCCGACGACAAGGGCAACTGGACCGGGATCGACGTCGACGTCTGCCGCGCCATCGCCGCCGCAATCTTCAATGATCCGACCAAGGTGAAGTTCGTCCCGCTGTCCGCCAAGGACCGCTTTACCGCACTGCAGTCGGGCGAAGTGGACGTGCTGTCGCGCAACACCACCTGGACCCTGTCGCGGGACACCTCGCTGGGCGCCAATTTCGCCGGCGTGACCTATTATGACGGCCAGGGCTTCATGGTGAAGAAGGCCCTCAAGGTCAATTCGGCGCTCGAGCTCAACAGCGCTTCGGTATGCGTGCAGACCGGCACGACCACCGAGCAGAACCTCGCCGACTACTTCAAGGCCAACAAGATGAAGTACGAGGTGATCGCGTTCGCCGGCGCCGACGAGACTGTGAAGGCCTATGAATCCGGCCGCTGCGACGTGTTTACCACCGACGTCTCGGGCCTCTACGCCGAGAGGCTGAAGCTGTCCAATCCGGCCGATCACGTCGTGCTGCCGGAAGTGATCTCGAAGGAGCCGCTGGGCCCGATGGTGCGTCACGGTGACGATCAGTGGTTCGACATCGTCAAGTGGACGCTGTTCGGGCTGGTCACCGCCGAGGAGCTCGGCGTGACGCAGGCGAACGTCGACGAGATGGCCAAGTCGGACAAGCCCGAGTTCAAGCGCGCCTTCGGCACCGACGGCAATCTCGGCGAGCAGCTCGGCCTCACCAAGGACTGGTTCTCGCGCATCGTGAAAGCGGTCGGGAATTATGGCGAGATGTATGACCGCAACGTCGGCGCAGGGTCCAAGCTGCAGATTGCGCGCGGTCTGAACCAGCTCTGGAACAAGGGCGGTCTGCAGTACGCGCCGCCGATCCGCTGATCGCTGCACGAGATCGGGGCTGCGGCGAATGAGCATCGAAGCGAGGCTACCGCCTCCGCAATATGGGCTTCGGCTGAAGCGCATGCTCGGAGGAAAGGCAGGATGGAACGGCATCATCCTGCAGATCCTGTTCGTCGCAGTCCTGGTGTGGGTTGGCTACGAGATCGTGGCCAACGCACGCAGCAACCTCGCAGCCCAACGTATCACGTCGGGATTCGGCTTTCTCAACAACACGGCCGGCTTCGACGTCAACCAGACCCTGATCAGCTACTCCGGCTCCGACAGCTACAGCCGCGTGCTGATCGTCGGCGTGCTGAACACCCTGTTGGTCTCGGTCATCGGCATCGTGCTGGCGACCATCCTGGGCTTCCTGGTCGCTCTAGGCCGGCTATCACCGAATGTGCTGCTGTCGCGTGTCTCCGGCGCCTATGTCGAGCTGATCCGCAACCTGCCGCTCCTGTTCCAGATCCTGTTCTGGTATCTTGCGGTGTTGGCGGCTCTGCCCGGACCGCGACAGAGCATCTCTCTTTTCTCGACGTTCTTTCTCAACAATCGTGGCTTCATCGTTCCGCGACCGATCGAGGAGCCCGGCCTGATGCCGTTCCTGGTCGCGCTCGGTGCCGCGATCGTCGGCTCGGCCGGTCTGCACTATTACGCGCGGCGTGAGCTGTTCGTACGCGGCCATGCGATGCGGATCTGGCCCTACGTGCTGGGGCTGCTGATCGGCCTGCCGCTGATTGCAACGCTCGTGTTCGGCGTGCCGATTTCGTTCGAGGTGCCGGCGCTCAAGGGATTCAACTTCGCCGGCGGTTCGCGCATCATTCCCGAGCTCGTCGCGCTGACCCTGGCGCTGACCATGTACACGGCGTCGTTCATCGCCGAGGTGGTGCGTGCCGGCATCCTCTCCGTCCACAAGGGGCAGATGGAAGCGGGGCTCTCGCTCGGACTGAGCCGCAGCACCGTGCTGCGCCTGATCGTCGTGCCGCAGGCGCTCCGCGTCATCCTGCCGCCGCTGACGAACCAGTATTTGAACCTGACCAAGAACTCCTCGCTCGCGGTCGCCATCGGTTATCCCGATCTCGTTTCGGTGTTCGCGGGCACGACGATGAGCCAGACGGGTCAGGCCATCGAGATCATCGGAATCACGATGGGCGTCTATCTGGCGCTGTCGCTGATCACCAGCGCGATGATGAGCTTCTACAGCTGGCGGCTTGGGAAGAGACTTGGCGCATGACCGACATCACGGCCTCAACCTTCATCCGTCAGGACATGGCCGGAGAACGTCCGGCGCCCATCAAGACGACGGGGTTCGTCGGCTTCGTCCGCACGAGGCTGTTGAACTCGCCGACCAATATCCTGCTCACCCTGGTGAGCGCGCTGTTGATCTGGTTCACCGTGATCCCGGCGGTCAAGTTCCTGCTGGCCGACGCGGTGTGGGTCGGCAAGGACCGCGAAGCTTGTCTGGCGCAGAACGCGGGCCATCCGGTCGGCGCCTGTTGGCCCTACATTTCGGCGAAGTTCGGCCAGTTCATGTACGGCTTCTATCCGGAGGCCGACCGGTGGCGGGTCAATCTGACCTACGGGCTCGCGGTGGTGCTGCTGGCGCCGCTGCTGATCCCGCGCCTGCCGGCCAAAGGATTGAACGCGGGCCTGTTCTTCTTCGCGCTTCCGGTGGTCGCATTCTTCCTGCTCTATGGCGGTGGGCTGGAGGGCTTCGGCGTGAGCTGGACCACAGGCGCGCTCCAGCTGTTCGTCGAGAGCATCGATACGGCCGGTAACGCGCTGGTTCGCGCCGGCGACAATTTGCCGGTGGTCGGCATGCTGCTGTGGCTGCTCGGCAAGCTGGTCGTGCTGATCGGTACGCTTGCATCGCTCGTGATCTGGCCGCTGGTCTGGATCCGCAATGAGCTGCAGCAATCTCACCAGCCCGTGTGGAATGATCTCGTGCTCTCCGCGATCATTGTCACCGCGCTGGTCTTCATCGTCGGTGGCGGGAGCAGGGCGCTGCGCAGCGTGATCGCCACGGCCGCGGCCTTCGCCGGCATCGCCATCGTCATTGCGATCATGGGCCTCGATCGCGGCGGCCTTCCCATCGTCGATACAAGGCTGTGGGGCGGAATGCTGGTGACGCTGGTCGTCTCGGTGATCGGCATCGTCGCGTCGATGCCGATCGGCATTGCGCTTGCGCTCGGCCGCCGTTCGACCATTCCATTGATCCGCATCTTTTCGATTGCCTTCATCGAACTGGTTCGCGGCGTGCCGCTGATCACGGTGCTGTTCTTCGCCACCTACATGCTGCCGCTGTTCCTGCCCGGCAATGTCAGGGTCGACGGCCTGGTTCGGGCGCTGATCGGCGTCGCGCTGTTCTCGGGCGCCTACATGGCCGAGGTCATCCGTGGCGGCCTGCAGGCTATACCGCGTGGTCAGGCGGAGGCATCGAGCGCGCTCGGGCTGTCCTGGTGGAAGACGACCAGCTTCATCGTGCTGCCGCAGGCATTGCGCCACGTCATCCCCGGCATCGTCAACAGCTTCATCTCGCTGTTCAAGGACACCTCGCTGGTATCGATCGTGGCGCTGTTCGACCTGCTCGGCAGCCTCAAGGCCTCGTTTGCCGATCCGGTATGGGCGACGCCGACCACGGCCTTCACCGGCTTTGCCTTCACCGGGCTGATCTACTTCGCCTTCTGCTTCGGCATGTCACGCTACTCCATGCTGGTCGAGCGCCGCGTCAACGCGCACCGGCGCCATTGAGCCAGAGATCATCGAGAGACCCATGACTGCAAATTCGATCGTCAGCATTTCCGCCCTCAACAAATGGTACGGCGAATTCCACGTCCTGCGCGACATCAACCTCTCCGTCGGGAAGGGTGAGCGCATCGTGATCTGCGGGCCCTCGGGCTCGGGCAAGTCGACCCTGATCCGCTGCATCAACGCGCTCGAGGAATTCCAGGAGGGCGAGATCAATGTCGACGGCATCGATCTCGGGCCCAACCTCAAGCGCGTCGACGAGGTCCGCCGCGAGGTCGGCATGGTGTTCCAGAGCTTCAACCTGTTTCCGCACCTGACCGTGCTGGAGAACTGTACCCTGGCGCCGATCTGGGTGCGCAACATCCCCCAGAAGGAAGCCGAGGCGACTGCGATGAAGTTCCTGGAGCGGGTCAAGATCCCGCATCAGGCGCAGAAATACCCGGGCCAGATGTCGGGCGGTCAGCAGCAGCGCGTCGCCATCGCGCGCGCGCTGGCGATGAACCCGAAGGTCATGCTGTTCGACGAGCCGACATCGGCGCTCGATCCGGAGATGGTGAAGGAGGTGCTCGACACCATGGTCGATCTCGCCAAGGAGGGCATGACCATGCTGGTCGTGACCCACGAGATGGGCTTCGCGCGCGAGGTCGCCAACCGCGTCGTGTTCATGGACGCCGGCCAGATCATCGAATCGAACACGCCGCAGGAATTCTTCGCCAACCCGCAGCATGCGCGCAGCAAGCTGTTTCTGAGCCAGATTTTGCGGCATTGATGAGGAAGCGAATAGGGACTTGCGAATAGCGAATAGGGCGAAAAGTTCTACTCGCTACTCGCTACTCGCTACTCGCCCTCAAACGAAAGGCGGCTTGATGCCGCTGCGCCGCTCCAGCCAGGCCGGCACCGGCAGGTTCTTCGAACGCATGAATTCGGGATTGTACAGCTTCGACTGATAGCGCGTGCCCGAGTCGCACAGGATGGTCACGATGGTGTGGCCGGGGCCGAGTTTCCTGGCGAGTTGCACCGCGCCGGCGACGTTGACGCCGGTCGAGCCGCCCAGGCATAAGCCTTCATGCTGTACGAGGTCGTAGATCGTGTTGACGGCGTCCTCGTCGGACACCAGGAACGCGTCGTCGACCTTGGCGGTCTCGATCACGGGCGTCACACGACCGATGCCGATGCCTTCGGTGATGGAATCGCCGGGCGTCGATTTGACGACGCCGTTCTTGAACCATTCGTACATCGCGAAGCCGTGCGGATCGGCGCAGGCGGTGACGATATTCTTGTTTCTGTCCTTCAAATAGCGGCTCGTGCCGGCGATCGTGCCGCCGGTGCCGACCGCGCAGATGAAGCCGTCGACCTTGCCGCCGGTCTGCTCCCAGATCTCGGGTCCCGTGGACTCATAATGCGCCTTGGCGTTGTCGAGGTTGTTCCACTGGTCGGCGAACAGCACGCCGTTCGGTTCGGTCTTGCGCAATTCGTCGGCGAGCCTGCGCCCGACATGCTGATAGTTGTTGGGATTGCTGAACGGCAACGCCGGCACCTCGACCAGCTCCGCACCGCACAGCCGCAGCATGTCCTTCTTTTCCTGGCTCTGCGTCTCCGGGATCACGATCAGCGTGCGATAGCCGCGCGCGCTGGCGACCACGGCCAGACCGATGCCGGTGTTGCCGGCTGTGGCCTCCACCACGAGGCCGCCGGGCTTGAGATCGCCGCGCCTCTCGGCCTCCAGGATCATCCACTTGCCGGCACGGTCCTTGACCGACTGGCCCGGGTTCATGAACTCGGCCTTGCCGAGAATGGTGCAGCCCGTCGCCTCCGAGGCGCGATTGAGCTTGATCAGGGGCGTGTTGCCGATCGCCGCGACGACGTCGTTGTGAATGGTCATTTTGCAGATACCGTAGGAGTTTCCTCGAGCACACTTAAGAGGACCCTAGCCTGATATCCAGGGCAGCGTAAGCCGGCCGGATCAGCCCCCTGATTTCGCAAAGACGACCTGGCGAACATCGATGTTCCCAGAGAGGAAACCTGCTTCGCAGTAGGACAGATAATATTCCCAGAGCCGCCTGAAGCGCTCATCGAATCCTGCGGGCGTGAGGTCCGGCCAGGCCTCCCGGAAGTTCTTTCGCCAGATCGCGAGCGTCCTGGCATAATCTTCCCCGAAGATGCGCTCGCGGATGACGGGTATGCCAAAGCGGTCGCCGAGCGACTTCAGGATCTGCGGCGTCGGCAACATGCCTCCCGGGAAGACGTAGCGTTGGATGAAGTCGACCTCGCGGCGGTAGTGCTGGAACAGGCTGTCCTGGATGGTAATTGCCTGGACACCGGCCAATCCGCCCGGCAGCAGACGGTCTCGCAGTTGCGAGAAATATTTCGGCCAGAACTGTTCGCCGACCGCCTCGATCATCTCGATCGAGGCGATGCGATCGTAGCGGTCACGCTCGTCGCGGTAATCCTGCAGGCGGATTTCGACTTTCTCGGCGAGCCCGGCCTCGTGGATGCGGCGCTGCGCGAAGTCGCGCTGCTGTTGGCTGATCGTCAGCCCAACGACCTGGGCGCCGAACGTCTTGGCGGCATATTCGGCAAAGCCGCCCCAGCCGCAGCCGATCTCGAGCAGCTTCTGCCCGGGCTTGAGATCGATCGCCTCGGCCAGCCGCTTGTACTTGTTGGTCTGCGCGGCGGTGAGGTCGGTGGTGTCCTCCTCGAACAGGGCCGAGGAGTAGGTCATGCTCGGATCGAGCCACGCCGAGTAGAACGAATTCCCGATGTCATAATGGGCGTAGATGTTGCGCTTTGCCTGACGCTTGGTGTTGCGGTTGAACCAGTGCCGAACCAGCTGGGCAAACCGGATCAGCGGCTTGTCTTCCAGCATCGACTGCAGCAGGTGCTGGTTGACGCAGAACAGATAGAGAAACTGCGTCAGGTCCGGCGTGTCCCAGTCGCCGTTCAGATAGGCCTCGGCGATGCCGATGTCGCCGCCATTGAGAAGGCGCGATGCGAAGCCGTAATTGGCCAGGATCATTGCGGCGGCCGGCCCGGGCTCAACGCCGCCGAGCCGGATCACCCGTCCGTCCGGCAGGGTCACGTCGAGCGTGCCTTTCCGCAAGCGCGAGCCGAAGCCGAGGGCAAGGCGGGGCAGGCGGGGAAGATCGGCAAGCACCTTGTCGATGGTGTCAGGGGTGACTGGGATGACGTTCGGCATGGCAGGTCCATTCACGCAAACGGCTCGAGCCCACGTCCCCCGTCGGCTGGCCGGTGTGGCACCTGTGCGGGCAGGGAATCACGGACGCAGAGCGCGCCGGCCGTTTCCGGTCAGCGTCGTGAAATATAAGCGTGGCTGCCGTTCCCCGCCAAGTCGGTATTGGTTCCAGGGCTTGCGCTGATTTCGCCGCGCGGGACGAGGCGGACGCCTTTGGCCCACAGCCGCAGCGCCTCCCAATGGATCGCGGCAAAGATTTTGACAGTCACCAGCGGGAGCGAGACGAAGGCGGCGAGCAGGGAGCCAGAGGTCAGCGTGCGACGGCGGCCGGAGAAGGTTGCGGCAAGCAGGGGGCCGTCGGCCCCAGTTTCGAGAATCCGCAGCTTGACATTGTCGCCAGGCGGCATGACCCGGAAATGGTAACGCATCGCCATGTCGATGAAGGGCGAGACGTAGAAGGTCTTGTCCTGCGCCTGGCGGAGCCCTGCTGCCGATAGCTCATCCGGCCTGACCGGCAGCACATAGGGCTTGATCTCGCCGAAGGTGTTGCGGACCTCGTAGATCATCAGCGCCAGGGTGTCGTCGCTACGATAGCAGAAATAGACCGACAGCGGATTGAACACGTAGCCGAGCAGCCGCGGATAGCACAGCAGCAGCACGCGCCCACCGCTGAGATCGATCCCCTGATCCGCCGCACAGGTCTGCGCATAGGCCAGTAGCGACGAGCCGTCGCTCGGACCGTGGTCGGCCTCGTGGAAGCTGTAGAGCGCGCGCCGATTGACCCCGAACAGCGAAGCCTGCCGGTCCGCCTGGTCGAGCCGACCGAGATCGATCAGCAGGCTCATCACGCGATAGCGGAAGCGATGCGTGGTCGGGCGCATGCGGGCATGCATGACCTGTCCGACATAGAGCGCGGCCGCTTCCGTTCTGTCATCTGGTCCCGAGTGATCCATGTCCATATCGCGCCTATTCCGCAGCCTCGGCGAGCTCGGTGGGAAGCCCGCGCCACGGCACGTTCGCGCCGAGCGCCTCTGCCACGGCGAGACCCGAGCGTAGCCCGTCCTCATGAAAGCCATAGCCGGTCCAGGCGCCACAGAACCAGGTATGGCGCTGCCCCTGAATCGCTGCCAGACGCTTCTGCGCCGCAAAGGCGGCAGCCGTGTATTGCGGGTGCTCACAGATATACTTGCCAAAGGTTAGCTCCGGAGCCGGAGCGAAGGGTGGGTTGAGGCTGACGAACAGCGGCTTGGCGTTGTCGATGTCCTGGAGGTTGTTCATCCAATAGGTGACGGCGACGTCGTTCATGGGAACGCCCTCACGCTGCCAGCGCAGGAAATTCCACGAAGCCCAGGCGCGGCGACGCTTCGGCATCAGCCTGCTGTCACGGTGCAGATAGATCGTGTTGGGCGAATATTTGATCGCCCCGAGGATGCTGCGCTCCCGCTCGTCCGCATCGGTGAGCATCGACAACGCCTGGTCGCTGTGTGCGGCGATCACGACATGATCGTAGGTGTCGCGACGGCCGCTGCTGTCCTGAACGACGACGCCGTGGGCAGTGCGTTCGATGCTGGTCACGGCGCTGCCGAGCCGGATATGCTTGCGGAAGCTCGACGTCAGCTTCTCCACATAGCGGCGGCTGCCGCCCTTGACGGTGCGCCAGATCGGACGGTCATATTGCAGCAACCTGTGATTGCTGAAGAACGCGACGAAGTTCTCGGCCGGAAAGTCCAGCATCTCGGACGCCGGGGCTGACCAGATCGCGGCACCCATCGGCGCCAGATAGTCGGTGAGCAGTCGCGGGGCGAAATGGTTGCGCCGGAAATAATCCCGGAGCGTAAGGCCATGCAGGCGCCCGGCCTTGAAGTCGGCTGTACTCTGCTCGTTGAAGGTCAGGATGTCCCTGAGCATCCAGAGATAGGATGTCGACAGCAGATTGCTCGGCTGCGCGAACAGCCCCTTGGCGGTGTCGAGCCAGGTGTTGCCGCCCCCCTTCCATTCGAAGCGGCCGGCATCCGCGGTGACGGCAAAGCTCATGCTGCTGTCGACCGTCTCGACCCCCAGATGGTCGAACAAGGCGGTGAGCTCAGGATAGTTCAGCTCGTTGTAGACGATGAAGCCGATGTCGACAGAGACCGGAGCGCCGTCATAGTCGATCGTCACGGTGTGGCTGTGGCCGCCCGGACGGAGATCTCGCTCGTAGACGGTGATCGGATAACGCTTCGCCAGGGACCAGGCCGCGGCGTTACCCGCAATACCCGTTCCGACCACCGCAACTCGCATGAATGCCCCCCTGAAGTTCACGTGCAAGTTACGGAGTCGCCGCCAAAGGGTTTCACGGGCGCGCTCCCCGCGTCACACCCCGCCCAAAACGGCATTCGACAGATGAAATCTTGGTAAGGCGGCAGCCGGTGGCCCGTGGCCGTGCCTGCACGAAACTTCGCTGATTTGCGGGAGATTCGTCGATTCGGTGGACTTTATCGGCACCATCGCTGCTGGGGGGACGGGGGGCTGCAGGGCTGTCCGGCGCCGTGGGCTGCGGCTAGAATGATTCCCAAGACTACAGGGAAGCATCACGCCAGTGTCCATCGTGCCGATCGCCGTCGACGAGCCTTGCCGCGCGTCCGCTGACCCGCGGATCGTCGCCGGGATGCGGGAGCGCCGTGTGCCGGCTACCCTGCGGCGATTTGTCCACTGGCTGGCGGCGATCGGATTGGCGGCGAACTCGGCCGGCTGCCTGCTGACGCAGGATATTCCCGATCCGGCCCTCGACATGCCCCAGCGCTACAAGGCGGCGTCCGGTTCCGATATGGCGGCGCCACCGCCGCTGGATTGGTGGCGCGGCTTCGGATCACGCGAGCTGACCCAGCTGATGGAGGAGGCGCAGAGCGTCAACCTTGATATTGCCGCTGCTGTGGCAAGGTTCCGGCAGGCCGATGCGCTGGCGCGGCAGGCCGGCGCGGCGCTGCTGCCGAGCCTGTCCGCCACCGGCCAGGAGACCTATTCGCGCACGTCCGGGTCGAGCTCCAGCGGGCTCACCAATGGCGGCCGCGAGGTCGTCAATTACCAAGCCTCGCTCTCTGCGAGCTACCAGCTCGACTTCTTCGGCCAGAATCGCGACGCGCTGCAGGCGGCCGAGGAAACCGCGGTGGCCAACCGCTTCGACCGCGACGTTACGCAGTTGACGACGCTCGCCACCGTCGCCAATGCCTATTTCCAGGTGCTGGCCGCGCAGGATCGGATTCGGACGGCTGAGCGCAACATCGCCAGCGCCACGCGTGTGCTCGATGCCATCCGCGAACGGCAGAAGGCAGGCACCGGCAATGATCTCGACGTCGCGCAGCAGGAGAGCGTGCTCGCCAACCAGAAGGCGGCGGTGCCGCCGCTGCGCCAGACGCTCGATCAGAACGTCAACGCGCTGGCCGTGCTGGTCGCGCGATCGCCCGAGGGCATTCGCATTGCCGGCGGCTCGCTCGACCGGATCAGGACGCCGCGGGTCACGCCCGGGCTGCCGTCCGAACTCTTGACGCAACGGCCGGACATCCGCCGGCAGGAAGCGCAGCTGGCGTCGGCCACCGCCAATGTCGGCAGCGCGCGGGCGCAGTTCTTTCCCAGCATCCAGCTGACCGGCAATGGCGGCTACCAGAGCGCAGCACTGATGTCGCTGTTTCAGCCGCATGCGGCGTTCTTCAGCCTCGCCGGCAGCCTGACCCAGCCGATCTTCGATGGTGGCAGAATCCTGGGCAATTTCGAGAACGCCAAGGCGCGGCAGGACGAGCTGCTGCAAACCTACCGCAAGACGGTCATCCAGTCTTTCACCGACGTCAACAATGCGCTGTTCTCGATCAAGCAGACCACGATCAAGTTGCAATTGCAGCGAGAAGTCGTTGCCGCCTCCCGCCGCGCCTTCCAGCTCTCCGAGCAGCAACTGCGCGCGGGAACTGCCGACATCGTGACAGTCTTGAATACGCAATTGACGCTGTTCCAGGCCGAGGACGCGCTATGGCAGGCGCAACTGGCGCGCCTGCAGGCGTTCGTGAGCCTCTATCAGGCGCTCGGCGGCGGCTGGGAGCCGCGCATGGAGAAGTCGGCCGATGCTCTTTAAACCGGACGAGAAGGGAGCAGCGGCAGTGAAGCGCGCGCGGTCCAGCGTGGCACGGCGGCTGGTGTCGATCACGATCACGCTGCTGATCCTGGGCGGCCTCGGTTATATCGGCTGGTCGGCGATGCAGCAGAAGCAGCAGGCCAATAACCGCTTCGCGCGGCCCGACCTTCCGGTTCCGGTCCTGGCCGCCTCGCCTGTCATCAAGGACGTGCCGGTCTATCTCGACGGCGTCGGCGCGGTGCGCGCGCTCAACACCGTCACGGTGCGCTCCCAGGTCGACGGCAAGCTGATCGCGGTCAATTTCGTCGAGGGGCAGGACGTCAAGAAGGGCGACGTGCTCGCCGAGATCGATCCGGCGATCTACCAGGCGCAGTACGACCAGGCCGTCGCCAAGAAGGCGCAGGACGAGGCGCAGCTCGCCAACCAGAAGCTCGACCTCGCCCGCTACGAGCAGCTGGCCGCCAGCAATGCCGGCTCCAAGCAGCAGGCCGACACGCAGCGCGCGGTGGTGGCGCAGCAGCAGGCGCTGATCAAGGCGGATCAGGCCGCGATCGATAATGCGGCGACGACCTTGAGCTACACCAAGATCGTGGCGCCGCTCTCCGGCCGCGCCGGCCTGCGCCAGGTCGACCAGGGCAACATCGTTCATGCCTCTGACGCGACCGGTCTCGTCGTCATCACGCAGCTTCAGCCGATCGCGGTGCAGTTCAGCCTGCCGCAGCAGCAGATCATGCGCGTCAATGCGGCCGCTGCCAAGGGGCCGCTCGCTGTCGACGTGTTCGGCAATGACGGCGTCACCGTCATCGACACTGGCACGTTGCGGGGCATCGACAACCAGGTCGATCAGACGACGGGCACGCTGAAACTGAAAGCAGAATTCCCCAACGGCAAATTCCAGCTCTGGCCCGGACAGTTCGTCAATGTCCGCCTCAAGGTCGAGACCTTGTCGCAGGCGATCACGGTGCCGACCTCGGCGGTGCAGCGCGGGCCGGCAGGCACGTTCAGCTACGTGATCGGCGAGGGCGACATCGCCTCGGCGCATCCGGTGACGGTCGTGCAGCAGAACGAGAGCGAGGCCGTGATCGCCAGCGGCTTGAGCCCGTCGGACCGCGTGGTGACGACCGGCTTTGCCAATCTGGCCGACGGTGTCAAAGTCGTGGTCGGACGCGCCGAGCAGACGCCGCAGGCCGATCTGGCGCCGCGCAAGCGCAGCCGCAATCCGCAAGGAAAAGAGCAGGCGAAGGAGGGCGGAGCGCCACCCGAAGGCGCGCCGAAGGACGGCGAGCGGCGCCGCAGGCCTGAGGCTGGGGGGCAGACCGACGCCGGCGGTGCAGCACCCCAGGGAGGGAGTGAGGCAGGTCGCGGTGCGAAGGCACAGCCATGACGCAACCGCAAGAGTGACGAGCAGTCGCGATGAGCGTCTCCGAACCCTTCATCCGCCGTCCCATCGCGACCTCGCTGCTCGGCGTCGCCCTGCTGATCGGCGGCCTGCTCGGCTATCTCGCGCTGCCGGTCTCGGCGCTGCCGCAGGTCGACTTCCCGACTGTCCAGGTGACGACGCAACTGCCGGGCGCCAGCCCTGATGTGATCGCCTCGCTGATCACGGCCCCACTGGAGCGCCAGCTCGGCCAGATCCCGTCGTTGTCCGCGATGAACTCGACGAGCTCGTTCGGCGTCAGCCAGATCTCGCTGCAGTTCGATCTCGGACGCGACATCGACGGCGCCACGCAGGACGTCCAGGCGGCAATCAATGCCGCCGCCGGCGTCTTGCCAAAGTCGCTGCCCTATCCGCCGACCTACGCCAAGGTCAATCCGGCGGATGCCCCGGTCATGACGCTCGCGCTGACCTCGGACACGATCTCGCTACGCGCGATGAGCGACATGGCCGACACGATCCTGGCGCAGCGGCTGAGCCAGGTCTCCGGCGTCGGCCGCGTCTCGGTGCTCGGTGGACTGAAGCCCGCGGTGCGCGTGCAGGCCGACCTGGCGCGGCTCGCGGCCTATGGCATCTCGATAGAGGACCTGCGCGCCGCCATCGCAGGCGCCAACGTCTCCGGACCCAAGGGATCGCTGGACGGGGCGCAGCAGGCCTATCTGATCACGGCCAACGACCAGATCGGGGCCGCAGACGCTTACAAGCCGATCATCATCGCCTACCGCAACGGCTCGCCGGTCACGATCGCCGATGTCGCAACGATTCTCGATGGTCTGGAGAACGATCGGACCGGCGGCTGGTACCAGGGTGTCCCTGCGGTCATCCTCGACATCCAGCGCCAGCCGGGTGCCAACGTCATCGAGGTCGTCAAGCAGATCCGTGCCGAGATCCCGAAGCTGCAGCGCATGATTCCGGCCGGGGTGAAGCTCGCTATCGTCAGCGATCGTACCGTGACCATCCGCGCCTCGGTGCACGACGTGCAGTTCACGCTGCTGCTCAGCGTGGTGCTGGTGACGCTGGTCGTGCTGCTGTTCCTGCGCTCGTTGCGGGCCACGATCATCGCCGGCGTCGCGCTGCCGCTGTCGCTGATCACGAGCTTCGGCGTGATGTACTTCGCCGGCTTCAGCCTCGACAATCTCTCGCTGATGGCACTCACGATCGGCACCGGCTTCGTCGTCGACGACGCCATCGTGATGATCGAGAACATCGTGCGCCACATGGAGAATGGCGAGAGCGCGATGAACGCCTCGCTGCGAGGCGCGCGCGAGATCGGCTTCACTGTCATCTCGCTGACGGTATCGCTGATCGCAGTGTTCATTCCACTCTTGTTCATGTCCGGTCTGGTCGGCCGCATGTTTCGGGAATTTGCGCTGACGCTGACGATTGCAGTGGTGACATCGGCGGTGGTGTCGTTGACCTTGACGCCGATGATGTGCTCGCGGCTGTTGAAGCACGCCAGCGAGGAGTGGGTGCTGCCGGGGCTGAACGCCGTCAGCCGCTTCATCGACCGTACCGTGGCCGTCTATCATCGCAGCCTGCTGTGGGTGCTGGATCGCCAGACCGAGACGCTGGTCGTGACCTTCGCGACCTTGGCGGCGACCTTGGCGCTCTACGTCGTCGCGCCCAAGGGCTTTCTGCCGCTGCAGGATACCGGCTCGATCACTGCGGTGACCGAGGCCGGCCCCGACGTGTCGTTCGCCGAAATGACGAAACGCCAGGCGGACGTCGCCGCCGCGATCCAAGCTGACGCCGACGTCGTCGGCGTCGTCTCGGTGATCGGCGCCGGATCGGTCAACCCGACCACCAATGTCGGCCGTCTCGTCATGACCTTGAAGCCGCTCGGCGAGCGGCAAGATGGCGTCGCCGAGGTGATCGATCGGCTGAAGCAGAAGACCTCGGGCGTGCCCGGCATGACCGTGTACTTCCAGCCGGTCCAGGACGTGCAGATCTCGACCCAGGCGAGCCGCTCGCAATATCAGTACACGCTGACCGGCGCCGATGCCACCGAGGTGTCGAAATGGGCGAGGCAGCTTGTCGGAGAAATGCGCCGCGACCCTCTATTCCGCGACGCCTCCTCCGAAGCCCAGGAGGGCGGCCTGCGCGCGGAGCTGACCATTGACCGCCAGCGCGCCGGCCAGCTCGGCGTCAGTCTGCAGGGCGTCACCGACACGCTCAACGACGCCTTCGCGCAGCGGCAGATCTCGACGATCTATGGTCAGGCCAATCAGTACCGCGTCGTGCTGGAGGCGCTGCCGATGTATCAGCGCGATCCCTCGATCCTATCGAAGCTCTATCTGCCTGGCGCCGGCGGCCAAGTGCCGCTCTCGGCGGTGGCGAGCCTGAAGCGCACCACCGCGCCGCTCGCCATCTCGCACCAGGCGCAGTTTCCGGCGGTGTCGCTGAGCTTCAATCTCGCGCCCGGCGCGGCGCTGAGCGAGGCGGTCGAGGCGCTCCATGCGACCGAGAACCGCATCGGCATGCCCGGCAGCATCATCGGTGTCTATTCGGGCGATGCCGCCGAGTTCGCCAAGTCGCTGGCCGGCCAGCCCTGGTTGCTGCTGGCGGCCGTGGTCACGATCTACATCGTGCTCGGCGTGCTCTATGAGAGCTACATCCATCCGATCACCATCCTGTCGACGCTGCCCTCGGCGGGTGTCGGCGCCATTCTGGCGCTGATGCTGTTCGGCCAGGACCTGTCGGTGATCGGTCTGATCGGCATCATTCTGCTGATGGGCATCGTCAAGAAGAACGCGATCATGATGATCGACTTCGCGCTCGAAGCGGAGCGTCACGAAAACCGCACACCCTACGACGCGATCGTGCAGGCGTGTCTCCTGCGCTTTCGCCCGATCATGATGACGACCCTGGCCGCGCTGTTCGGCGCGCTGCCGCTGGCGATCGAGAGCGGCACCGGCTCGGAGCTGCGCTTTCCGCTCGGCATCTCCATCATCGGCGGCCTGCTGCTCAGCCAATTGCTGACGCTGTACACGACGCCGGTCATCTATCTCGCGCTCGACCGCATCAATCGTCGCTTCGAGCGCGCGCTGCCGCCGGCGCCGAACCTGCCGTCGCCGCCGATCGCAGGTGCGACCGAAGGCATCCAGTGATGGCCTCGATCTCCGAGCCGTTCATCCGCCGGCCGGTCGGCACCACGCTGCTCTCGATCGGCCTGTTCCTGGTCGGGATCGTCGCCTATATCTTCCTTCCCGTCGCGCCGGTGCCGAACGTCGATTTCCCCGCGATCTTCGTCAGCGCGTCGCGTCCGGGTGCGGACCCGTCCGTCATGGCGGGGACGGTCGCGGCGCCGTTGGAGCGGCGGCTCGGCGAGATCGCAGGTGTCGACCAGATCACATCGACGAGTTCGCTCGGCACCACCAACATCCAGATCCAATTCTCGATCGGCCGCGACATCGACAAGGCCGCGCGTGACGTCCAGGCGGCCATCAACGCCTCGCTGTCGGACCTTCCGAGCGACCTGCCGGCGCTGCCGCGCTTCCGCAAGGCGAACACGGCCGCGGCACCCGTATTCGTTCTGGCCCTGACCTCGAAGACGATGACGCCGAGCGCGATGTACGACGTCGCCGACACCGTTCTGGCGCAGCGTCTGTTCCAGGTGCCCGGCGTCGGCAATGTCACGGTCAGCGGCGCCGATCAACCCGCCGTGCGCATCGCGCTCAATCCGGTCTCGCTCGCCAATGCCGGGATTTCGACCGACGATGTCCGGACGGCGATCATCAATGCCAATCCGATCGGGCCGGTCGGCATCTTCGAGGGCGCGCGGCAGAGCGAGACCATTGCCATCAACCGGCAGATGCGCAGTGCGGCCGAATTCCGCGACATCCTGATCAAGAGCAGCAATGGCAGCTTCGTGCGGCTGTCGGATGTCGCCGACGTCGAGGATTCCGTACGCAACGTGCGTTCGATCGCCTGGTTCAACAAGCAGCCGGCGGTGCTGATCCAGATCGCGAAACAGGGCGACGCCAACGTGATCGAGACCGTCGACCGTGTGAAGGCGCTGATCCCCGAGCTCAAGCAATGGCTGCCGGCTGGCATCGAGATCGCCACTCTGGTCGATCGCACCGGGACCATTCGCGCCTCGGTCGAGGACATGCAGTGGACCTTGCTCGCGACCGCCGTGCTGGTGATGGTCGTCGTGTTCCTGTTCCTGCGCCGCCTGGTGCCGACGGTGGCGGCCGGCGTCTCGGTTCCGCTGGCGCTGGCCGGCACCTGCGCGGCGATGTGGCTCGCAGGCTTCTCGATCGACAATCTCTCGCTGATGGCGCTCGCGATCTCCGTCGGCTTCGTCGTCGACGACGCCATCGTCATGATCGAGAACATGTACCGCAATCTCGAGCATGGCCTGTCGCCGATGCGCGCCGCGCTCGATGGCGCCCGCCAGATCGGCTTTACCGTGTTGTCGATCAGCCTTTCCTTGATTGCAGCCTTCGTGCCCTTGATCTTCATGGACGGCGTCGTCGGCCGTCTCCTGCGTGAGTTCTCGCTGACGCTGACCTTCGCAATCGTTGTGTCGACATTGGTGTCGCTGACGGTGACGCCGATGATCTGCGCGCATTACATCAAGGAGACGCTGTCCGATCGTGCCACCTGGTTCGACCGTATTGTCGAAGGCGCGCTGTCCGGCATGGTCCGCTTCTATGCCTGGACGCTGCGCGGCGTGCTGGTTTATCCGTTCCTCACCTTGATCGTGTTCTTCGCCACCATCGCGCTCACGGTGACGCTCTACATCAAGGTGCCCAAGGGCTATTTCCCGACCGACGATTCCGGCTTCGTCATCGGTGCGACGCGCGCCTCGGCCGACATTTCGTTCCAGTCCATGCTGGGCCTGCAGCAGCGGCTCGCCGACATCGTGATGGCCGATCCCGCCGTGGCCGGGATCGGCTCGACGATCGGGGGCGGCGGCGGGCCGGGCGGCGCGACGTCCAACCGCGGCACCATGTTCATCAACCTCAAGCCTCCGGCGGAGCGCGAGGGCGTCTCGACTGAGCTCGTGATCAACCGTCTCAGGCGGAGCCTCGCGATGGTCCCCGGCATTCGGCTCTTCATGTTCGCCGCGCAGGACGTGCGCACCGGCGGTCGTCAGAGCGATTCCGACTACCAGTACACGTTGAGCAGCCCCGATCTCGACCTTCTGCAGAAATGGGCGCCGATCGTCGCCAAGCGCCTGGAGACGGTCGACGGCATCACCGACATTTCCAGCGACCGCGATCCCGGCGGGCTGCAGCTCGCGCTGCGGATCGACCGACAGAAGGCGGCGAGCCTCGGCGTCCGCGTCCAGGACATCGACAACGCGCTCAACAACGCCTTCGCGCAACGCCAGATCTCGATCGTCTACAGCCAGCGCAACCAGTACATGGTCGTGCTGGAGATCGACCCGAAATTCCAGACCGATCCCTCGAATCTCGACCGCATCTATGTGGCCGGGGCAGGGGACGCGCAGGTGCCGCTGTCGGCGCTGGTCAAGGCCGAGCGCGGCCTGTCACCGCTGGCGGTGTATCACTCACAATCGTTCCCTTCGACCACCGTGTCGTTCAACCTGCTGCCGGACGTGCCCTTGCAGACTGCGACCGCCAACATCCAGCGCGCCGTCGACGAGCTGCACATGCCGGAGGGCATCCGCGGCAGCTTCGACGGCAATGCCGGAGACTTCAACAAGAGCAGCGGCCGCCAGCCGCTCTTGATCCTGTTCGCCCTGGCCGCGATGTATATCGTGCTGGGCGTGCTCTATGAGAGCCTGGCGCATCCGCTGACCATCATCTCGACGCTACCGTCGGCGGGGCTCGGCGCGCTGCTCGCGCTGCAGATCACCAATACGCCGCTGACCGTGATCGCCTTCGTCGGCATCATCCTGCTGATCGGCATCGTCAAGAAGAACGGCATCATGCTGGTCGATTTCGCGCTCGAGGCCGAGCGCCAGCGCGGCATGTCCTCGGCCGACGCGATCTTCGAGGCCTGCCGGGTGCGCTTCCGTCCGATCCTGATGACGACGCTCGCCGCGCTGTTCGCCGGTCTGCCGCTGGTGATCGCGACCGGTCCCGGCACCGAGCTGCGCCGTCCCCTCGGCATCACCATCATCGGCGGGCTGCTGGTGTCGCAGATCCTCACCCTCTACACCACGCCGGTGATCTACCTGCTGATCGACCGGCTGCGCCGCCGGCCTGCGCCGGAGCCGCTTGCCGCGCCCGCCGAATGAGCCGTTGTGGCGCTGTCCGCGGGCGCGTATAGCCGCCGCATGCCAGAACCACACGACCATCCGCCGCTCGCCACCGAGGCGCCGCCCGATTGCCCGCGTTGCCAGAAGCCGCTGCCGCTGTGCATCTGCGACAGCGTCACACCGCTGGAAAGCCGGCTGGGGCTCCTGATCCTGCAGCACCCGCAGGAGCAGGATCGCGCCCTCGGCACCGCGCGGCTCGCCGCGCTGCACTTCAAGAACGCGGTGGTCAAGGTCGGGTTATCCTGGCCGAGCCTCGCCAAGGCACTGGGACGGCCGGTCGCCGATCCCGCGCGCTGGGCCATTCTCTATCTCGGCTCGGCGAAGGTGGCCGAGCTCGATCCCGAGAGCGAGGTGGTGGCGGTGACCCGCAAGGGTGAGGTGGCCGACAACCAGCACGCCATCCTCAAGTCGATCGAGGGCGTGATCCTGCTCGACGGCACCTGGAGCCAGGCCAAGGCGCTGTGGTGGCGCAATCCGTGGATGCTGAAGTGCCAGCGCGTGATCCTCGGGCCGCGGCAGCCGTCGCGCTACGGTCGGCTGCGCCGCGAACCGCGCCGCGACGGGCTGTCGACCATCGAGGCGGCCGGGATGCTGATGGCCGCGCTGGAACGGCGGCCTGAGATCGCGACGGCCCTCGACGCGAGCTTCGAGCGCATGCTTGCGCGGTATCGGGAGGTGGAGAAAGAGCATCCGGAGCTCACGCCCCGCCCAAAGGCCCGCAAGCCGGATTGGCGCAGCCGCAAACGGCGGGTTTAGGAACCAAGGGTACGCTTCTTGCATTGCAGCATGGAACGAGGATGAGAGCCATGCAGGAAGCAGAAAAGTCCAATGTGGTGCAGTTCCGGGATTACGCGCCCCGGCTGGCCGGCAGGTCCGGCTCGGATCGGACGGGCGTCTCGGCCGGTGAACGAGTGGCAATTCTGACCTGGCCGCGCGCGCAGGTCAGCTATCCCGGCGGCATCGACGATCTGCCCATCTAGGGCCGGTTCGCGGCCCCAATGGGTAGTCCAACCGCTTGATTTTGATTGAGTGGAGGCCACGACCAGAATTGAACTGGTGTAAACGGTTTTGCAGACCGCTGCGTAACCACTCCGCCACGTGGCCCCTGTGGGCGGAGCAATATAGGCAATCTCGCGCTTAGGCAACCACTCTCGTCGCGAGGCCGACTCCATCGATCCGGACCCTTAGCCAAGTGGAAGTTCGATGCCCCGAGCCGCGTTTCGAGCTGGTCGGCATCGGGCCACGGCAGCGCATAGGGGTGTTGTCGCGCCGCGCTCATCGCGACCCCGCTCCACATCTCGCGTGGTCGCAATTCCAGACGGCGCTGGCGACACCGTCGGTCCCGATCGCGAGGACCTTTCGCCGAACTGCAGCACCGGCAATGACGCGCAGCAGCGACGATAGTCGAAAACATCGTGGCGAATTCGCGCAACGCGCCTTGATTTTTTCAGGTTGTGTTGGTCTAATTATTCTATGTCAGGGTGTACTGCGGGGCGCCGGGCTGTAGAGCAGCACTCCCACGACTCACACACGACTTCACACGCAAAGATCTGTCATGGATGATCACCCGACGCGCCGCTCGGTGGTTTTCGGCACGCTTGCCGCATGCGCAACAGTCACCAGCGCAGCGGCCGATGACGACGATCCGCGCAAGGAGAAGCGGCCGCAAAAAGGCGACCTGATCGTGTTCTCGGAAGGGGAACGCGAAGGGCAGACGATCACGCCTGATGACTTGAAGATCGGCGAGCCACCGGTTCATGCGTGGCCGAAGGATCCTGCGAATGCGATCGTGCGTGACGGATCGCGATTGAACGAGGTGCTGCTCGTCAGGCTCGATCCAACCGAACTCGACGAAGACACGCGTCAGCGCGCGGCCGAGGGCATCGTCGCCTACTCGGCTATCTGCTCGCATGCGGGATGCCCGGTCACGGCCTGGATCAAGGCGACCGAGGGCAACGACGATGTCTTCAAATGCATGTGCCACAATTCCGAGTACGACCCGAGGCGCGGGGCGCAGGTCGTGTTCGGCCCCGCGCCGCGGCGGCTTGCCGCGCTTCCCCTCGTGATCAAGGACGGCGCGCTCATGATCGCTGCGCCCTTCATTGGAAGGGTAGGTGGCCAACAGGGCTGATGAGAATCCCATGTGCCGATCGGAACTCGCATCGTCTCGACACCCGTCACGACAACAAGTGAATCCAAAAACGAAGCAGGGGAGGTTTGTCCATGTCCATCACGTCCACCGCGATCAAGCAATGGCTGCTATCGAGCACCGTGGCGTTCACCTGTCTCGCCGCACCTGTAGCCGTGGCCGGCCCCATCGACAACTACAGTCCTGTCACGCCCGCACGGCTCGAAAATCCCGAGCCAGGCAATTGGATGCTCTATCGTCGGACCTATGATGGCCAAGGCTATAGTCCGCTCGACCAGATCAACACCACGAACGTCAAGGACATGGTGCCGGTCTGGACCTTTGCCACCGGCGTCGTCGAAGGGCACGAGGCGCCGCCTCTGGTCAACAACGGCGTCATGTTCATCACGACGCCGATGGGGCAGGTGATCGCGCTGAACGCAAAGACCGGCGACCAGTACTGGCGCTACAAGCGCGAGCTCCCCGAGGATCTGTTCCAGCTGCATCCGACCAATCGCGGCGTCGGCCTCTGGCAGGACAAGCTCTACCTCGCCACGACGGACGATCATCTGGTCGCGCTCGACGCCCAAACCGGCAAGGTGCTTTGGGACAAGAAGGTCCAGGACTACAAGAAGGGACAATATCTCACGCTGATGCCGCTCATCGTCGACGGCAAGGTGATGGTCGGCGGCTCCGGCGGCGAGTTCGGCGTCCGCGGTTATGTTGCCGCTTATGACGCCGAGGACGGCAAGGAGCTCTGGCGCACCTTCACGATTCCAGCCGAAGGCGAGGCCGGGCATGACACCTGGAGCGGCGACGACTGGAAGAACGGCGGCGGGTCCGCCTGGATGACAGGCACCTACGACAAGGACACCCAGACGGTGTATTGGGGCGTCGGCAACGCCGCGCCCTGGCCGGGGGGCTTGCACCCCGGCGACAATCTCTACACCAGCTCGGTGATCGCGCTGGATCCTGCGACCGGAAAGGTCAAGACACATTTCCAGTATCACCAGAACGACTCGTGGGACTGGGATGAGGTCGACGCACCGATGCTGGTCGACCTGCAGCGCGACGGCCGCAGCTTCAAGAGCCTGATCCATCCCGGACGCGACGCCATCTTTTGGGTGCTCGAGCGCACGCCGGAGCGCATCAACTACGTCAACGGCTGGAACTTCGTCCACACCGATGTCTGGAAGGGGATCGAGCCCGAGACGGGACGGCCGATCGTCGATCCCGCGCACAAGCCGACGCTCGGCAAGCGGGTGGACTTCTGTCCCTCGTTGTGGGGCGGCAAGGACTGGCCGTCCGCGGCCTACAGCCAGAAGACGCGCTTCGTCTACGTGCCGGCGAACGAGAATTTCTGCGGCGGCTTCACCGGGGAAAAGCTGTCGCTCGTTCCCGGCCAGCTCTGGCTCGGCACCAAGGCCGAGGACATCGGGCTCACGGTGCGGCCCGGTGCCGACCATTTCGGGGAGCTGCAGGCCTGGGATCCAGCGACAGGCAAGAAGGTCTGGTCGCACAATTTCCCGAAATCCCAGCTGTTCGGGTCGGTGACCGCGACGGCGGGCGATCTCGTCCTGGTCGGCGGCACCAATGACCGGATGTTCCGGGCTTTCCATGCCAACACCGGCGAACTGCTGTGGGAGCAGAAGACGAATTCGGGCATCATGGGCATGCCGGTCGCCTATGAGGTCGATGGCACCCAGTACATCGCCGTGCAGTCCGGCTGGGGCGTCGACGCGCAGCGCATCCAGGATGCGCTCTCGAAAGGCAACATCGGTCTCGAAGACAACGTCCCGCAAGGCGGCGTCGTCTGGGCGTTCGCAGTCAGGAAGTAGCGCCGGTGATCTGAATGGCGGCGGCCTCGGCCGTCGCCATTCCAGGAAACGAAGACCGCAGTAGTGTTCCGGCCAAGACGTGCCGATCGCCTGGCCTGCATGGCGACAGAAGATCGCGCGTCAGCAGGCCGCGAACCAGCCGTCTGGAAACGGGATCAGCGGCCAGGCGCCCTGGTTGTCGTTGGCTGCCGTGGGGAAATGCAGGATCGAAAACAAGCGGGCCATGGAATCGGTCTCGGTCTCGGGCGCAATAGCCGTTCTCACAACGTCCATCAACAACTCGTATTCGGCTTCGCTCATCTTGCCCTCGCGCAAACTGCGAGCCACGATGGCAAAATTCCACTTTGTTCAAATTGAGCGGATCGCTCAAATTCTAACGATCGGGCGCAAAGGACCTAATCGTTACCGGTGCCCGTTGTTCCAAAAGGTAGCGCGGTCCGCGCTGTTCCGGTGTGAACAGGCTCACACCCCTCGAGACTTCTCGTCTTCCCTTGACCCGTCTCCCTGAGCGCCAGGTGATGTCGTACAGCGACGACGAGCCGGTCTGCAGCCGACCGTGAGCAAGAGATCGACGCGCCTGCCGCGAGTCGCAGGCTGCTTCTCCGGCAAAGGTCGAAGAGGCGATCGGCTCCCGGCTCGACGCGTGCGACCGAATCGCTGGCGGTCAGACCGCGACGGCGAGAGGTTCGGTGTCCTGCGCCAGAATGTCACGCATCAGCTGCGACAGGTCTTTCGGCTTGAACGGCTTCGCCAAACGATGAAGGCCGACCACTCTGGCCGAGGGGCCGAGCAAATCAGCCGTCCCGCGTCCTGATTCCAGCACCATTCCCGACATCATCACGATGGGCATCGTGGGCCGAGCCGCGCGTGCAGCCCGGATCACGTCGTTGCCGTCCATGTCGGCCAGGTTGAGATCGATCAGAGCCGCGGCGAAGTCACCGCGGGTCACCGCATCCATCGCCAGCCGACCGTCGGTGACGGCAGTGACCGCGTAGCCCTCGCGAACCAGAAGGTGCTGGATGACACAGCAAACGCCGACTTCGTCATCAACGACCAGGATGTTCATCATGAGGCCTTCCTGACAGATGTGGACGAGGAGCCACGTGCCGCGCCTCGGTCAGAAGTCGTTGACGCACCTCGATCGCACGATCGACCGCTTCGAGCAGATCGCGGATGTCGAACGGCTTCTGCAACGCTGCCGTCGCTCCGAGCTTGATTGCCATACCGAGGAAGTCCGGAGCGCCCTGTTTCTTGTCGGTGAATGCGTAGCCGGAGATCGCGATGAACGGCACCGTGGGATCGATCTTGATGAGCTCACGAATGGTTGCGATCCCATCCATACCCGGCATGAACATGTCGATCACGACGGCATCGAAGGACACGCTGCCGATCAATCGAATGCCGGTCGGACCGTCCGGCGCGAGAAACACGCAGAATCGCTTCTTCTTCAATGATGCTTCCAGCGCAGCGCGCGTAGGATAGTCATCGTCAATAATGAGGACAGTAGGCATGGGCCACCTCAGTATCAGCGGGACTGAAGGACTCTCACGCTACAAGGACAATGGGTTGAAGCTCGAAAATGACAAAGTGGTTAACACTGAATTAGTTGTTACGATTCTGCAACGAGGAGTTTTACGGAACTTCCCGGCCGCGGGCCGGCGCATGTTGTGCACTAAGCGACGAAGATGGAACCATGCTTTCCGGACCAATCGCTTCGGCAGTTTGGAGAAGCTCAGCCCGGCTTGAGCAAGGCGATGGCGACCAGCCCGGCTGCGATCAGTGCGGCGCAGCAGAGCCGCCGCGGCGTCGCATGCTCCTTCAAGAACAGCACGCCGATCAGCGTCGCAAACAAGACGCTGCATTCGCGGAAGGCCACCACATTGGCGATCGGATTGCGGCTCAAGGCCCAAAGGAATACCACGAATGACGCCAGCCCCAGGGTTCCTGCGATCAGCACCGGAATCCAGGCGTCGCGGATCTCCCACACCAGCGCAGGCCCTCGCAGCATCATCGCGACGAGGAAGAACGCGACACTTTCGAGCACGATCATCCAGACCGTGAACGAAGCCCAGCCTTCGATCTGCCGGGTGCCTGCCGCATCGACGACCGAATAGCCCGCGACCAGTGCGGCGGCGCAGATCGCAGCCCAGAACGCACGGCGATCGACGGGACCGTGGATGCGGTCGCGCGTCAGGCCGGTGATGCCGAGGACGATGACGGCAATCCCGATCAACTGCCCGCTCCGTGGCGGTTGCTGTAGACCCAGCGAGGCAAACAGCGTTGCGAACAGCGGAACGGCGCCGCGCGCGATCGGGTAGGAGCGTCCAAGCTCGGCCGAGCGGTAGGCCGTTGCGAGGCTCGCCTTGTAGCCTGCGTGCAAGACGAGCGAAGCGAGGATGAGCGGCCAGGTCGTGGGGGCCGGAACGGGAACGAGAAACATGAAGGGCAGGATCAGGACGCTGCTCACCAGCCCCATGCCAGCCAGGAGAGAGAGGCTGCTGCCGGTCTTGACGATGGCATGCCAAGTCGCGTGAAGCAGACCGGCCATCAGCATGAGGCTTGCGGCGACAGGATCCAACGTCTTGTGTCCGGATCAGCTCTCGGGCCGCCAGCTCGCGGCAGCGAAGTAGGGGACGGGGTCGTGCTGGAGCGCCTGCCGCGAGATGATTCGGCTCGATGGCGACACCGCAAGCTGTTCCCATTCCGCGCGATCGACAAATCGCAGGCTCGCCATCTCCTCGCCGTCGGGCGCAAGCGCGCCGCCTTCGATGACGGCCTCGAACGCGATGACCGTATAGTAGGTCAGATCACCGTTGGGATAGCGGATGAGGAACTCCGGGCCGCCGAACACCCCGAGCAGACGTTTTGGCCGGACCACCAGTCCGGTCTCCTCGAAGCATTCGCGGGTGGCCGCGTCGGCTGGGTGCTCATTCGGATCGATGGCGCCGCCAGGCAACGTCCAGAGGCCCGTCTCCGCGTCGCGTCCGAGCAGAATGCGGCCCTGGTCGTCGAACACGGAGATGGAAACTGCCGTGGTCGCCAACAGATCATGGCCGATCTTGCTGCGGACGGCTCTCAGATGATCGGAAATCGGCATCGCTGGTCGCCACTTGCAAGAGATCCGTCCCGCTTGCCCGACGCCCCATGCGCCGTCAAGGCGGACAGCCACGCCGCCCAGCCAGATGACGGTCAGGAGGCGCGCGTTCGCCGCGAATCGGCGGGTGCCCAGCGTCACAAGCAAAGAGGGAATGTGAGGATAAAGAACCATTCGGCTTGGCCAGAATGGCTCCCCGGGCTGGATTCGAACCAGCGACCATTCGATTAACAGTCGAATGCTCTACCGCTGAGCTACCGAGGAACAGGCGAAGCGATGTTCGCGAATGCGGCTGCGTATAACAAAGCCGTTTCGCCTTGCATAGAACGAAATCGCATCTTTGCGACGATTGCGGGTTCAGGAATAAAATACCGAAGTTTCAGATGGTTAGATTGATTTTGAACGCTTGCTGGGCAGCGGTCGCCCACAGTTCGATGACAGGAAATTCACTTGGAGGGGAGCAAACCGGCCCCGATAGTTTGCTGGAACCGGCCAGTGCCCGCGGTCATGGAGTGTCGTAGATGCCAAACACCGTCATCCCATTCGCTGAAGCAGTCTCCGCGCCCTCGTTGATTCCCGACCAGGTCGAGCGTCTCAGCGACGACGAATGCCTCACGCGGCTGGCCGACATGGTGACGCGCGGTGATTCCGAACATATTGACGAGATCGTGCAGTTGCTCGGACGACTCGCCGTGGTGATCGAGTAGCCGGCGACCGCCCTCGCAGACGCGGCTTCCCAGCGGATCCGTTCAAACCCGCATGTTGCCTTTTCGGGGACCTTGTACCAAAAGATTGCGCAGATCGTCCGCGGTCCATCCACTTTGTTTGCAGGTCTGCTCATGTCTTCATTCGCGACGGCGCGCCAGAAAATGGTCGATGGTCAGGTTCGGACCAGCGACGTCACCGATCACCGCGTGCTGGATGCGTTGTTGACCGTGCCGCGGGAAGCCTACGTTCCCGCAGATCGGCAGGCGTTGGCCTATCTCGACTTGGATCTCGACGTCTCCGAATCCGCTTCTGCCAAGCGGTATCTGATCAAGCCGATGCTGACCGGAAAGCTGCTGCAGGCTGCCGAGATCAAGCCAACCGACAGCGTGCTCGTGGTTGGATGTGCGACGGGCTATCTCGCCGCGCTGGCCGCCCGACTCGCGGGCAGCGTGACGGCGACCGAGGTCGACTCTGCGGTCGAAGGGCGCGCCAAGCAGCTGCTTGCCGGCGTCGATGGCTGCCCGGTCACGATTCGGGTCGCGCCGGCCGCGCAGGGCGATCCGGCGGACGGCCGCTTCGACGTGATTCTCCTCAATGGGGCCACCGAGGTCCCTGTCGACGGTCTTTGCCGTCAATTGAAGGAGGGCGGCCGCCTGGTCGGTGTCTTCGCCACCGTACGTCCCGCCCGCGCCATGATCTTTACGCGATCGCATGGTGATATCGGCAGCAGGGTCCTGTTCGATGCCGCGGCACCGGTCATTCCCGGTCTCGAACAGCTCCCGGAATTCGTGTTTTAAATCGCCCAACGAAGTTCTTCGCGGCTTCTCTGAACTGGCGGGCCATCCCGTGGCGAGCAGGGTTTGCTGCGTCGTTTTCGCGCCCTCTGGCGGGCGAAATTCTGTTTTAAATCAGAAGTGTGGCCTGGATGCTGCACGTTGACAGTTTTCGGCACAGGTTCCAGGCTTGGGTAGTTCCGTTGCGCTTGCATGGGGAATAAGGTGCGAGGTGCGCGGGAGTCTCTTCAACAGGTTACGGCCCGGCTCTGGCGTTCGAGCCGGTAACAAATGAATGGAACAGGGATGTTTGGGGTGAAGCTCGTCACCGCAGCGGCGGCTGCGGTCCTCGTGATGGCTTGTGCGGGCCCGGCGCCTGCGCTCGCCGACACGATCGAGGCTGCGCTGGTGCGTGCCTATCAGAACAACCCGCAACTGAACGCGTCGCGGGCTCAGGCTCGTGCGGTCGACGAAGGCGTTCCGCAGGCACTCTCGGGGTATCGGCCGAAGGTCAGTCTGAATGCGACGGCGGGCATTCAGTATACGGATTTGCAGGCGGCACCCGCGACGCCGGCCGCGCACGGCGTGCAGAGGCCGCGAAGCGTCGGCCTGACGGTCAACCAAACTCTCTACAACGGTCAGCAGACGGCAAACGGCGTGCGCAAGGCCGAGGCGAACGTCTCGGCGCAACGCGAGGCTCTCCGCATTCTTGAGCAGCAGGTGCTGCTAGCGGCGGCCACGATCTATATGGACTATCTGCGCGATGCGGCGATCGTCGAGGTCCAGCGCAGCAACACGCGGGTGCTGGAGCAGACGCTCAAGCAGACCCGCGATCGGTTCAACGTCGGCGAGGTCACCCGCACCGACGTCGCACAATCCGAGGCTCAGCTCGCCGCCGGCCGCACGCAGCAGCTCACAGCAGAGGCCCAACTAACGGCGACCCGCTCGAACTTCCGCCGAATCATCGGCAACGATCCCCAAAACTTGGCGCCGGGCTCTCCTGTCGACCGTTACTTGCCGCCGACCCTCCAGCAGTCGGTCGAAACGGCCCTGACGGAAAACCCGAGCGTGACCTCGGCGATGTATGGCATCGACGTCCAGTATCTTGACACGAAGATCAAGGAAGGTGCGCTGCTGCCGACCGTAAACGTCCAGGCTCAGGCTCAGCAGGGCTATGAGTCGAGCCTGCAATCCTATCGTGGGTTCAGCGCGTCGGCTGTCGCCTCGCTGAACGTCCCAATCTACAACGGAGGGGCGGAATATTCACTGATCCGGCAGTCCAAGGAGTCGCTGGCGCAGCAGCGTCTGGTCCTGGAGCAGACCCGCGATCAGGCTCGCTCCGACGTGGTATCTGCCTGGGGCAAGCTGCTTGCGGGCAAGGCACAGGTGCAGTCGGCACAGGCCCAGGTCTCAGCCTCCGAGATCGCCCTCAATGGTGTCCGCGAAGAGGCCAAGGCCGGGCAGCGCACCACCCTCGACGTGCTCAACGCTCAGCAGGCGCTGGTCAACGCGCGGAATTCGCTGGTGAACGCCCAGCATGACCGCGTGGTGGCATCCTATACGGTGCTTCAGACCGTGGGGCGGCTGTCACCGCAGGTGCTGAACCTGCCGACCACCACCTACGATCCCAGCGTGCACTACCAGCAGGTCCGGGATAACTGGGCGGGTGTACGGACGCCGGATGGTCATTAGTACATTCTTAATATCGACCCTGATCCCTCGGTCCTTGGCCGGGGGATTTTTTTGTGGCACATGCTGTGGTTGTGACGAATGGGCGACGCTTGATGGGCGACTTTCGTGCTCCACCGGGTTCGCGGCCAGCGTTGCTTGCATTCATTTGTTGCCATGACATAGCCTCAAAATGGCCGCCGAACGATTCGGACTGCGTCGGAAGTTCTTCCAAGAATAGACTCCGACATGGGCAGTATCGTTCTGTTGTTTTGCATCGATCAGGCCTTGTCCGGAGACAAGTTGGCATGTCCGTTGAGAAGTCCAAGCCACTTGGGGCCGGCGCCCGGGACTTTTGCGCTGAGCCGGTTCGTACGGCAGCGTTGCTGATTTGGAGTCGGAAATGACGCAGCCTGCGAAGGTCCAAGAACCCTCCATGGAGGAGATTCTGGCGTCGATCCGGCGTATCATTGCCGACGACGAGGGTAAGCCGCCGGCGGCAGACAAGGCCGCCGCGCCGGAGCCGGTCAAGGCCGAGAAGCCGGCGGCCCCGGCAGCGAAGTCGGCGATGAACGACATCCCGCCTTCGAAGATCGCCGCTGCGGCTCCCGCCAAGCCCGCACCTCCGCCTCCCGCACCGCCGCCGCCAGCGCCTGCGGCCGCCGCGAGCAACAACCAGGACGACATTGACGCATTGCTGGCGGGTTTGGATGAAACGACTCCAGTCGCAGAGGCTCGGCCGGTAGCACCCGAGCCCGATCCCGAACCTGAAGTACTCGAGTTGACGGACGACATGGCAGTGGCCCCACCGACTCCCGCTCCAGCGCCAGCCCCCGCCGCGGCATCCTTCCGAAAGGTGGATCCGCGGGACGATATCGAGTTCATCGAGGCCGGGCGGCTCAATCAGAAGGCTGCCAGCTTCGAGTCCGCGTTCGAGCAAGTCACGCCGAAGCAGCCGATCCTGGCCCCATCGACGGTGAACGCCGTCGAATCGGCGTTCAACGCGCTGGCCAATACGGTGCTGAGCAACAACGCCCGGACGCTTGAGGACCTCGTCAAGGAGATGCTGCGTCCGATGCTGAAATCGTGGCTGGATGACAATCTTCCGGCCCTGGTGGAGCGCATCGTCAAGGCGGAGATCGAGCGCGTCTCGCGCGGCCGCTGACGCCAAGACGGCACGATCTCCCGTTCCGTTCTGGAGTGAGCCGCGACGGGCGGTAGACGCTATCCGTCAATGTTCGCCGCTGCTGTTGACTTGGCGCGCCGCGGCGGCTTTCTAGCCCTGTCAAGCTGATCCCTGCCGGACGGATCGAGAGGGCTCTTCCGGGAGCGCGGTCCGCGGTCGGACATCAGTCCGAAAACAGCCCAAGCACCAACAGCTTGCGCGAGCTTTTTCAGGTCGTGTCACAAAAGGCCCGGACGAGTTCCGCGACATCCCGAATTGGACAGCCGGCCCCGCGCCGCTGGAAATGCCATGATCGATAAGAATTATCAGCCCACCGATCTCGAAGGTCGCATGTCCCTGGTCTGGGAGGATGCCCGCGCGTTCTCCGCCGGTCGCCCCGATCGGCGCAATGCGGATCCCTTCACCATCGTGATCCCGCCGCCGAACGTGACCGGCTCGCTGCACATGGGGCACGCGCTCAACAACACGCTGCAGGACATCCTGTGCCGTTTCGAGCGCATGCGCGGCCGCGACGTGCTGTGGCAGCCGGGCACCGACCATGCGGGCATCGCGACCCAGATGGTGGTCGAGCGTCAGCTGATGGAGCGCCAGCAGCCCGGCCGCCGCGAGATGGGCCGCGAAAAGTTTCTCGCGCGCGTCTGGCAGTGGAAGGACGAGAGCGGCGGCACCATCATCAACCAGCTCAAGCGCCTCGGCGCCTCCTGCGACTGGGGCCGCGAGCGCTTCACCATGGACGAGGGCCTGTCCAAGGCCGTCGTGAAGGTGTTCGTCGAGCTGCACCGCGCCGGCCTGATCTACAAGGACAAACGGCTGGTCAACTGGGACCCGAAGCTCCTGACCGCGATCTCCGACCTCGAGGTGCAGCAGATCGAGGTCAAGGGCAATCTCTGGTACCTGCGCTATCCGATCGAGGGCACGACGTTCAGCCCCGAGGATCCCACGAGCTTCATCGTGGTCGCCACCACGCGTCCCGAGACCATGCTCGGCGACAGCGCGGTCGCGGTGCATCCGGACGACGAACGCTATCAGCATCTCGTCGGCAAGCGCGTGATCCTGCCGCTGGTCGGGCGTGAGATCCCGATCGTCGCCGATACCTATTCCGATCCTGAGAAGGGCACCGGCGCGGTCAAGATCACGCCGGCGCACGACTTCAACGACTTCGAGGTCGGCCGCCGCCACGGCCTGCCGCAGATCAGCATTCTCGATCGTGAAGGCTGCATCGCCCTGGTCGACAACGAGGACTATCTGCGCGGTTTGCCTGAGGGCTCCGAGGAGTTTGCCAGGGAGTTCCACGGCATCGAGCGTTTTGCTGCGCGCAAGAAGATCCTGGAGCGGCTGGAGTCCTTCGGCTTCCTCGAGCGCGTCGAGCCGAACACGCACATGGTGCCGCATGGCGACCGCTCCGGTGTCGTCATCGAGCCGTACCTCACGGACCAGTGGTACGTCGACGCAAAGACCCTGGCGCAGCCGGCGATCGCAGCCGTCAGGTCGGGCGCGACGACGTTCGTGCCGCGCAACTGGGAGAAGACCTATTTCGACTGGATGGAGAACATCCAGCCCTGGTGCATTTCGCGCCAGCTGTGGTGGGGCCACCAGATCCCGGCCTGGTACGGGCCCGACGGCAAGGTGTTCGTCGCCGAGACCGAGGAAGAGGCGGTGTCCAACGCACTCGGCTACTACGTCGAGCAGGAGGTCATCACGGCCGAGCAGGGGCGGGAGATGGCGCTCGACCGCAACAAGCGCGACGGCTTCATCACACGTGACGAGGACGTGCTCGACACCTGGTTCTCCTCGGCGCTGTGGCCGTTCTCGACGCTCGGCTGGCCCGACGCCACGCCGGAGGTGAAGCGCTACTACCCGACCAACGTGCTGGTCACCGGCTTCGACATCATCTTCTTCTGGGTCGCCCGCATGATGATGATGGGCATCCATTTCATGAAGGAGGTGCCGTTCTCGACCGTCTACATCCATGCGCTCGTCCGCGACGAGAAGGGCGCCAAGATGTCGAAGTCGAAAGGCAACGTCATCGATCCGCTCGCGCTGATCGACGAGCACGGCGCCGACGCGCTGCGCTTCACGCTGGCCGCGATGGCGGCGCAGGGCCGCGACATCAAGCTGTCGACCCAGCGCGTCGACGGCTACCGCAAGTTCGCCAACAAGCTCTGGAACGCCAGCCGTTTCGCCGAGATGAACGGCTGCACGGTGCCGGCCGGCTTCGATCCGGCCTCCGCCAAGGAGACGCTGAACCGCTGGATCGCCCACGAGGCCGCCGCCGCGACGCGCGAGGTCACCGAGGCGCTGGAGGCGTATCGCTTCAACGACGCGGCCAATGCGATCTACCGCTTCGTCTGGGATGTCTATTGCGACTGGTATGTCGAGCTCTCCAAGCCGACGTTGCTCGGCGAGGACGGCCCGGCCAAAGCCGAGACCCGTGCCATGGTCGCCTGGGCGCGCGACGAGATCCTCAAGCTCCTGCATCCCTTCATGCCCTTCATCACCGAGGCGCTGTGGGAGTCGACCGCCAAGCGCGACAGTCTGCTGACCCTGTCGCCCTGGCCACACCGCACCGACAGGCCGACGGTCGCCGAGATCGCCGCGCTGTCGGCCGCCAGCTTCGGCGATCCCCTGGTGCCGCCGCTGCTGGTCTCGTTCGACGCCGCCAGCTTCAAGGACGAGGCGGCCGAGGCCGAGATCGGCTGGGTGGTCGATCTCGTCACGTCCATCCGCTCGGTCCGCGCCGAGATGAACATCCCGCCGGCGACTCTGATGACGCTCGCGCTCGTCGGTGCCTCCGCCGAGACGAGGGAGCGCGCGCCGCGCTGGAGCGAGGTGATCAAGCGCCTTGCGCGTCTCTCCGACATCTCCTTCGCCGATACGGCGCCCGAAGGCTCCGCCCAGCTCGTCGTGCGCGGCGAGGTCGCGGCGCTGCCGCTCAAGGGCGTGGTCGATCTCGCCGCCGAGCGCACCCGCCTGGGCAAGGAGATCGCCAAGGCCGAGGCCGACATCGAGCGCGTCGACAAGAAGCTCGGCAACGAGAAGTTCGTCGCCAACGCGCCCGAGGAACTCGTCGAGGAGGAGAAGGAGAAGCGCGAGGCGGCACTGGCCCGCAAGGCCAAGTTCCAGGACGCGTTGTCGCGGCTTCAGGGCGCGTGACGTAGTCCTCTCTCCTTCGTCATTCCGGGGCGATGCGAAGCATCGAACCCGGAATCTCGAGATTCCGGGTCTGGTCCCTTGGGCCATCCCGGAATGACTGCCATGGGCTTAGCGCGCGAACGGCTTGCTCAAAAACCGCGAGCCCTTCAGTCCGAACCGCCAGGGCAGCTCGACGGCCTTGGTGATGCCGATGCGGACGCCGGTGACGACCTCTACATCCTCAGGCCGGGCGAACAGCTCGATCGGTAGAGCATCCAGCGCCAGGCCATTATGCGCGATCGTGATCCCCATCGCCTCGGTCAGCTTGCCCGGCCCCGAGCACAGTGTCCTGACATCCTCCAGCCCGCGCCGCTGCCGCATCTCGTCGATCCCGAACGTCGGCTCGATCGCCCGGATCAGGACCGCGCTCGCCGAGCCCTCCACCTCGCAGACAAAGTTCATGCACCAGTGAATGCCGTAGGAGCGGTAGACATAGGCGAAACCGGGCGGGCCGAACATCACCTGGTTGCGCGGCGTCGGGCCCCGGAACGAATGCGCCGCCGGGTCGGTGTGATGATAGGCCTCGACCTCGACGATGGTTCCGCCGACGCCGTCGACCAGAAAGGTCGCCCCGATCAGCTCCGGCGCCACCTCCAGCACCTCGCGGGCGAAGAACGCCCGCGTCAGCCGTTTGGCCGCGCCATGCCGCCGGGGCCGTGAAACCCCGGGGGCTTTTGCCGGTTTTTGCGCCATTCTGGAGAAAATCCGCCTCGATCAGCGCTGTTCCGCGCTGCCCATATCTGCCATGCCCTGGTATCCTCGGCCAGCCGGTTGCGGCGCGCCGCGGCACGGAATAGCTAGGGCGCAACAGAGGTTTGTGCGAATCCCATGGTCACCATCGTCGACACGCTCTCGAACACGCCGCTGCGCCCGCGCCACCCCGAAAAAGCGAACCGGCCGGACTCGATCTCGCCGGCCAAGCCTGCCTGGATCCGGGTCAAGGCGCCGACCACCCGCGGCTATGCCGACACCCGCAACATCGTGCGCGAGAACGGCCTCGTCACCGTCTGCGAGGAGGCCGGCTGCCCGAACATCGGCGAGTGCTGGGACAAGAAGCACGCCACCTTCATGATCATGGGCGACACCTGCACGCGGGCCTGCGCCTTCTGCAACGTCAAGACCGGCCTGCCTCAGGCGCTCGACGCCGGCGAGCCCGAGCATGTGGCGGAGGCGACCTTCAAGCTCGGCCTGGCCCATGTCGTCGTCACCTCGGTCGACCGCGACGATCTCGCCGACGGCGGAGCCGGCCATATCGCCGCGACCATCCGTGCCATCCGCGCGAAATGTCCGACCACGACGATCGAGGTGCTGACGCCCGACTTCCTGCGCAAGGACGGCGCGCTTGAGCAGGTCGTCGCCGCCAAGCCCGACGTCTTCAACCACAATCTCGAGACCGTGCCGTCGCGCTACCTCTCGGTCCGTCCCGGCGCGCGCTACTTTCACTCGATCCGGCTGCTGCAGCGGGTCAAGGAGATCGATCCGACCATCTTCACCAAGTCCGGCATCATGGTCGGCCTGGGCGAGGAGCGCCACGAGGTGCTGCAGGTGATGGACGACCTGCGCTCGGCGGAGGTCGATTTCCTCACCATCGGCCAGTATCTGCAGCCGACCAGGAAGCACCACGCCGTGATGCGCTTCGTCACGCCGGAGGAATTCTCCGGCTACGAGACCGTCGCCTATACCAAGGGCTTCCTGATGGTGTCGGCGAGCCCGCTCACGCGCTCCTCGCACCATGCCGGCGAGGACTTCGCCAAGCTGAAGGCCGCGCGCGCCGCCATCGCGCGCTGATCGAGACCAGATGCCGAGATTTTCCAACAAGCGCCGCGTCGCGCATACGGCCGAGCAGATGTTCGACCTCGTCGCCGATGTCGAGCGCTATCCCGAATTCGTGCCGCTGTGCGAGAAGCTGGTGGTGCGCCAGCGTAGCCAGAAGCCCGATGGCACCGAGGTCGTCGTCGCCGACATGACGGTCTCGTTCAAGCTCGTGAAGGAGACCTTCACCAGCCGGGTTACGCTAGATCGGGCCAAGCGCAACATCCTGGTCGAGTATGTCAGCGGGCCGTTCTCCAGCCTGGAAAACCGCTGGAGCTTCGAGCCGCGCGAGCAGGGCGCCTGCGAGGTGACGTTCTTCATCGCCTACGAGTTCAAGAGCCGCATGCTGGCGATGCTGATGGGCTCGATGTTCGACACCATCTTCGCGCGCATGTCGGCGGCGTTCGAGAAGCGCGCGGATGCGATCTACGGCCGCAAGCCGGCGGTGTCGTCGACGTAAGTCCTTGCCAATCCCTGCCGATGGTAGACCACGGCCGGCGCCCCAACCTCAGCTGTCATCCCCGCGAACCATAGCCGCCGCGGAGTATGGGTCCCGGGTCGGCGCCTCCGCGACGCTGCGCGCCGCTCTGGCTTGCCCGGGACGACAGCGAAGGGTGAGGACGCTCCTCGTCATCTCACCCCGCGCGTTCCGAGTGCGAAGCCCGAGCGCTTTCCTTCCTATCCACGTCTTCAAACAGCTGCTCCGCGACATCGTCGCGGAGTCGTTCTGATCGCGGACACGTCGCGCCGGCGATCGAAACTACGCCGCCTGCACGGCGCTCAAAAAGTCCTTCACCTTGCCGCGCAGCTCGTCCGCGTGCTTGGCGAGCTGGCCGGCCGCGCCCAGCATCTGCCGCGCGGCGCCGCCAGCTGATTCCACGGTCTGGCTGACCGAGCCGATGTTGGTGGCGACCTCGCGGGTGCCGCTGGCGGCCTGGCTGACCGAGCGGGCGATCTCCTGCGTCGCGTGGCCCTGCTGGTCGACCGCGGTCGCAATGGTCTTGGCGATCTCGCTGATCTGGCCGATGGTGCCGCCGATGCCCTGGATCGCAGCCACCGTGTCGCTGGTGGCGCGCTGCATCGCGCTGATGTGCGCGCTGATCTCGTCGGTCGCCTTGGCGGTCTGGCTCGACAGGCTCTTCACCTCCGAGGCCACGACGGCGAAGCCGCGGCCGGCATCGCCGGCGCGCGCCGCCTCGATGGTCGCGTTCAGCGCCAGCAGGTTGGTCTGGCTCGCGATCGCGTTGATCATGTCGGTGACCGCGCCGATCTTGGCGGCCGCGTCCGCCAGGCTGTTGACGAGATCGTTGGTGCGCGAGGACGCCTCGACCGCCTCGGCTGCGATGGTTGAGGAGGTCGCGACCTGGCGGTTGATCTCGCTGACCGAGGTCGAGAGCTCCTCGGTGGCGCCGGCCACCGACTGCACGTTGGACGATGCGGAGTTCGACGCCGACGCGACCAGCGCCACGCGTTGCGCGGCCTGATCCGCCGTGGTCGTCAGCGACGCGGCCGTCGTCTCGACTTCGCGCGAGGCGCCGGAGATCGCATTGGCGATGGCGCCGACGCTGGTCTCGAAATCCTTGGCGATCTGGTCCAGCGCGCGCTTCTTCTCCTCGCGTGCGGCGACGAGGTCGGAAAGATCGCGGCGGAAGCTCATGACGTAGGTCTGGCCCTCGACCTGGGTCGGCACCAGCGTGATCTGCACCAGGGCCGGGCTGCCGTCGGCGCGCTTGGTGGTCCACTCGAACGTCGCGTGGCCCTCGCGCCTGGCCTTGGCATCCATCTCCTTCACCACGTCGGCGGAGCGCTTGCCACTGGGCTGAAACTCCGGCGCCATGGTCGCCGGCGAACGCGACAGCAAGTCCTGCTTGCTGCGGAAGCCGCCGAAGCGAACCGCGGTCTCGTTGCAGGCGATGATCTTGCCGTCGGACATCACCAGGATGGCGTCGCGATGGCGTTCGAACAGCTCCGTCATCAGGAGGTTATGCGTGCGATCAGCCGACTTGCCGGAGAAGAAAGCCATGGGGTCCCGAATCCACTGTCAGAGAAGAATGCACGAGACGTAGCAGGACAAAATTAACCAAAACCTTTAGGCCGTGGAGGGGCGAGCGATAATGGTCGGCGATCGCGGTCCGGACGGTGAGGGACGGCATCCAGCGGGCACGCAGCCGCATCCTCCGCGGCGCAATCACGCCCGGGCTGTGCATCTCGATCGACCCTCTGAAATCACGAGGGCGCAGGGAATGCCGGGTGCTGGCCGCAACCCATGGCCCGCCTGCAACAAAAAGCAGGCGGCAGTCACCACAGGTCCAGCCGACATCCGGCATTCCCTGCGCGATGGTCTTCACGTTTATACGCAGTCTCCCCGGGGACCGGGCTGTCTTGCCCCCGTGACCGGCGGATCATCATCTCCACCGGCGTGACACCAGCATCGGGGTGCCAGGACGCTGCGACTTCACGTCCGCCAAGAGCCGTTCGTCCGCACGTCATCAGACGTGCTGCGGCCCATCGGCGGCCATCGCCTCCCCACCTCGCGTGTCGTGACGATCGCGATACGCCCCTCGTGTCGAGGCGGGATGACGAGAGGGAAGCATGAATTCTGGAAAATAGAAACGAGAATATTTTCGTCGGCAGGACTGGACAGTGAGTCGGACATTGAACGGATTGAGGAAATCAGTGTCTTGGCGCACGCCCTCGCGATGCGCTTCGATCGCAGCAAGGCACCGGAGGCGGGCTCTCCGCTATTCCGCACGCCAGCTGATTCGCCCGACGGGTCGGCTAGGATGATGCTCGACGTGGTGCCCAATGATTGGAACAATGCCGACAATCCCCAATGACGAACCATCGGTCTGACCCTGCGTCAGCCAGAGAAGAAAGCAAGCAATGTTACTCTCCCATCTCTACGACGAAGCGCTCGTCTATGCGACAAGGCTGCACCGGACCCAATTGAGAAAGGGCAGCAACGTGCCCTACATCGCGCATCTGCTGAGCGTCTCCAGCCGCGTGCTGTCGGCGGGCGGCAGCGAGGTGCAGGCTATCGCGGGACTGTTGCATGACGCCGCCGAGGACCAGGGCGGGCAGGCCACGCTGGATGAGATCCGCCGGCGTTTTGGCGATCGCGTCGCCGGGATCGTCGCGGACTGCACGGATTCCTGGGGCGATCCGAGGCCGGCCTGGCGCCCGCGGAAGGAAGCCTATCTCGCCCGGCTGCCGCTCAAGCCGGCGTCATCGCTGCTGGTCTCGCTCGCTGACAAGGTTGACAACGCGGAAGCGATCGCGAGCGACCTTGATGAGGTGGGCGACGTCGTGTGGCAACGCTTCACCGGTGGAAGGGATGGGACGATCTGGTATTACCGCACGCTGAGCCGGATTTTCGATGAGGCTCTGCCCGGACCGTTGGCGCGGCAACTTGCGCGGACCGTCGGTGCTTTTCCCTCCTGACCAGATCGGGCAAGGCGCTTGCCCGCCTCGCACCGGATTCGATGATGACAACCTCAGGGCGATCAGCTATAGAGCCGGCCATGATCACCGTCGCTTCCCATCGTTTTGGTCGCATCACGCACCGTAGCTCGCTGGCGGCGGGAGGATCGCGCTCAATCTGACGATTTGCAGCAAATGATCCGATCAGCCGCCAGAACCTGGCGGCTTTTTTTGTTGCCGGCAGGTTCTTCATTTGAAGGGGAGCCCGCCATGCCGAGCACGACCGACGATCCGAGGGGCAGCGCCATCGAGGAGCGAACTCCGCTCCATCATGTGCTGCGTTTCCAGGAACTCGACGAGCGGCGCCGTGGTCCCTCGGCGAGCCATCCCATCTCGCCCAAGCCCGGCGCCGAGATCTACTACTTGGCGCGACCGGCGCCTGATCAAAGCTGCGCCGAGCTGCAGCCAGTGTCATTGCTGCGGCTCTGGTGGAAGCGCTGGCGCGAGCGCGGTCGCTTCGCCCGGGAGTTGCCGTGGATCGCCGACGAGGTGCTGCAGGACTACGGCCTGACACGCGACGAGGCGCGGCGGCTGTGCCGGCGCCCGTTCTGGCGCGCATGAGAGCGACGCGGCGGAACGCAGGTTCTGCCACGGATCCTACTTGCCCAGCTTCTCGGAGAAGAACCTGACGACCTGGGCGTCAAACTCTCGGTGAAACGCCGCGCGGTCGAAATCCGCAGGCGTATCAGCACAGATGCGCGGGACGGCGGCCGCGAGCTCCGCGGAGCACGGCGCGAGGAAAGCAAAATGCGCGGCGGGCACGGTGTGGACCTCGGGCGTGCCGGGAAGGCTCGCGGTTACGCGGGCGGTCCCTTCCGGATCGACCCCGTTGCCGCCGAGCTCCGAGCGCCAGACCTGGAGGGGAATCTTGATGCTCGCGAGATTTGCTCGCGTGAATCCGACCGTGTGGGCGGCGTCGGCCAGCACGGCCGCCTTGATCCTCTCGTCGTGCGGCCAGCTTCTGGGAAACTCGCCATTGCGGACCTGCTCGCAGAACGGGTTCTGTTGCGTGCAGTAGTGCGCCACCCTTTGAAAGTCCGGGTCGACGCCGGCGAGAACGGTTCCGGTGTAGCCACCGCGCGAAAAGCCGAAGAAGCCGATACGGTCCGGATCAATCGCGGCTCTGCTTGTCCAATCGTTCAACATGAAATCGATCAGATGCATCATGTCCTGCGGCCGTGAGAGCCAGACCGACAGGCTGTCGCGCTGCGCCAGGTCGCCGACACTGTCGCCGGGATGGTTGATCGCCGCGACGATGAATCCCGCGTCCGCCAGCGCTTCCGCAACATCGTGGTTTCCACCGATCCAGCCGCCGCGCCCGTGGGACATGACGACCAATGGCAGCTTCGTGCCCTTGATTGGACAATTCTTTACCCCGGGCAGTGTCTCCAGCCCTGGGATCGCGAGGCTTCCAACCGGCACCCTACCGGCGTCTGCGGCGCAAGGCGTCCAGATGATGCCGTGGAATCCATGATCGACCTCCAAGAGCTGCAAGCCAGCGGCGTGGGCGGAGGAGGTCAGGAGGAGGAGCGGCAGCGCGAGAGTGGCGAAGGTCCGATGAAGCAAGACGGTCTCCTCACGTTGAACTACGAAATAGCGTGTACCCGCGAAAGTTGTGCCAACTGGACCGCCCGTTCCGCCCAATGACCGGCCGTCGAACCGGAGTGGACAATCCATCGGCAGATCACCTCGGGTGCCATAGGGTCTGTCGTGCCGACCATCTTTGCGTTCACCACCAGCTCGTGCCTCCGATGACAAGATGATTTGATCAAGCCGTCGAGGTTCTGCGGTAACTCCCAAACGTTAGCTTCAGTCCCGGCCAGTGCGGGCGCGCCGTGCCCACCATTCCGAATGCGCGGCTGACATGGCGGCAGTCCGGGCACCTTACGGGCGGCGCTTTGCCTAGCTGTCTGCAGCCTATTGCGTGAACACTTCCCGGCGGAGGCTCGCCAGTATATATTGCCTGCATGACAACATTGCTTGACAGGGCTTTTGACGTCGCACGCCAGCTTCCGGCCGAAGAGCAGGATGAGCTGGTGCGGGTACTGTTACGGTTGACTGGATACGACGAAGCTTGCGTTGAGCTGACTCCTGCCGACCTTGCTTCGCTGGAAGAATCGCTGCGCCAAGCAGATCAAGGGCGGTTCGCGACCGAAGAGGAAATCAAGGCCATATGGGCCAAGCACGGTCTCTGAAGCTTCGCTTCACGACTCGCGCAGCGAACGAGCTTGAGAGCGTACTCGATTATATCGCATCGCATCGCATTCGCCAGGCGGCGCAAGGCGCGTTCACATGCGGATCAAGTCCGTCTTTGACATGTTGGTTGATTGTCCTAAGGCAGGTGCTCAATCGACCCATCCGGGCCTGCGCAGATTGATTGTCAATCCTTATCCTTACCTCATCTACTACGAAGTTACTGCCGACGAGGTGGTCATTCACAGTGTGCGTCACACGGCGCGCAATCCGGATGAGTTCGGTTAGGGGCGGAATGAAGATTGAACATCTGGTCATTGCGAGGCGCTGTCGCGCCGGAGCAATCCAATGTCTTGAAGCGCGAAAGTCTTGGATCGCGTCGCTGCGCTCGGGATGACGATGGGGCGAGAGCTGCGCTCATGACGAGCAACTAAGTTCGCGGCCGGCGTGGCCGTTTCACCGGATGCAGCCGTGGCGCGCGGGCGACGCGCGGACGGAGGCGGGTGGCGGCGGCGCGCTTGGGCTTGGCAGCGACCTGTGGCCGGGCCAGCTCCATCAGCAGGCGCAGGGCTTCCAGCACCGAGCGCGTGCGCACAGTGCTGCGGCCGATGGCGCCAAAACGGTGCTCGCGGTGGGTGATGCGGCCGTCGCGGGCGGCGACGGCGAAATGGACGAGGCCGACCGGCTTGCCGGGGGTGGCGCCGCCGGGGCCGGCGATGCCGGTGATGGCCACCGCGAGATCGACATCGGCGCGTTCGAGCGCGCCAACCGCCATCTGGATCGCGGTCTCCTTGGAGACCGCGCCGAAGGTCTGCAAGGTCGAAGCCTCGACGCCGAGCATCGCGCGCTTGGCCTCGTTCGAGTAGGTGACGAAGCCGCGGTCGATGACATCAGAGGAGCCGGGGATGTCGGTCAGCGCTGCGGCGACCAGGCCGCCGGTGCAGGACTCGGCGGTCGCGATCATCAGCTTGCGCGACCGGCACAGGTCGAGCAGCGAGCGGGCCAGCGCGCTGGTAGAGCCGATTTGACGTTCGCTGGCCATGGCTGCGTTGTCCTCATCCGACCGTCAGATCGAAAGCTCCACGAGCGGTGACAGGGTGGTGCGCCTCTAGGCGCTCCACGGCAGACGGATCGTCGCGCTCGCCGTCGCTGCGATGCCTTCCTCGCGGCCGGTGAAGCCGAGCCTCTCGCTGGTGGTGGCCTTCACCGCGATGCGCGAGATGTCGACGCCGGTGATCTCGGCGATGCGGGCGCGCATCTGGTCGCGCAGGGGGCCGATCTTCGGGCGTTCGCAGATCATCGTGACCTCGAGATTGGCGACGCGGCCGCCACGCGCGGTCACGCGCTCGATGGCGTATTTCAGGAACTGGTCGGAGGAGGCGCCTTTCCACTTCATGTCGGAGGGCGGGAAGTGCGAGCCGATGTCGCCATCGGCCAGGGCGCCCAAAATTGCATCAACCAGAGCGTGCAGACCGACGTCGCCGTCGGAGTGGGCAAGGAACCCCTTGCTATGCGGCACACGCAGGCCGCACAGCCAGACATGGTCGCCTTCGCCGAAGGCGTGGACGTCGTAGCCGGTGCCAGTCCGGATGTCGCCGAGCTGCGCGGCAAGGCGCGCTTCCTCGCGCACGAAATCTTCCGGTGTGGTGAGCTTCATGTTGGCAACATCGCCCTCAAAGGTCGCGACGGTCAATCCCGCCCATTCGGCGATCGCCGCATCATCTGTGAACTCGGTGAGGCCGTCGCGCGCGGCGCGGCGGTGTGCCTCCAGGATCGTGTCGAACTTGAAGGTCTGCGGCGTCTGGGCGATGCGCAGCTTCGCGCGCTCCGGTGTCGCGGTGATGTCGCCGCCCGTGCCGACTTCCTTGATGGTGTCGGTGACCGGCACCACAGGAATCGCCGCACCGGTCTTGCCGGCCGCTCGAATCGCGCGCGAGATCACGGCGGGCGTGACGAACGGACGCGCGGCATCGTGGATCAGCACGATGTCGGGCTTGTGCGGCGCCAGCGCTTCCAGGCCTGCGAGCACCGAGGCCTGGCGCGTCGCACCGCCATGCGCTGGGACCTCGTGGCGCAGGCCGAAGACGGCTGCGTTGAAGATGTCGATGTCGTCGGGGTTCACCACCGGCTGGACCACCGCCACCTCGGGGTGATCGGCGAAGGCGGCGAGCGCGCGATGGATGACCGTGCGGCCGCCGATCATGCGGTATTGCTTCGGACCGCCGGCGCCGGCCCGCAGGCCACGTCCGGCCGCGACGAGAATGGCTGCAGTCCGCTGAGAAGTCGTCATGGGAACAGGGTATCGATGCAAAGGGAGATGATGGGTTCGCGGCTTCTTACATCTGCAGAACATGTTAAGCGAGCAGGATCACACGTTGTCTGAGCGGCAACTGCGATCGCGATGCACGTGCCGGGAGGCGCCGTGGCCTCGAGCGGGCCGATCGCCCGCCGCCTGTGGGCATCCTCGCTGAGCCATGCAAAAATCCGGCGGCTCACGGGTTTACCATGACTGCCGAACAAGCATATTTTGCTGCACTGCACTTGAAATGCTGATTGTCTTGGCTAAAGTGTAGGCATGACGCTTGACTGCCCAAGATTTGTGCTTGAGAGTACAGCGCAGACGCGATGATGCGTCCGAAGAGCTTTAAGAGTCGTTCGTGACCGGTCCGGCCAATACACACGCCAAAGCCTTGAAGATAGGCGACGTTTCACTCGCCAACCGGGCCATTCTCGCGCCGATGTCGGGCATCACCGACGCGCCGTTCCGCCGACTCGCGGCCGAGCTCGGCGCCGGGCTGGTGGTGTCCGAGATGACCGCGAGCGACGATCTCGTGCGCGGGCGGTGGATATCCAGGTTGCGCTGCGAGGCGAGCGGCGTCGGGTCGCATGTGGTGCAGCTCGCCGGCTGCGAGGCGCATTGGATGGCCGAGGGCGCGAGGGTCGCCGAGGAGGGCGGCGCTGATATCATCGACATCAACATGGGCTGCCCGGCGCGCCATGTCACCGGCGGCCAGTCCGGCTCGGCCCTGATGCGTGATCTCGATCATGCGCTGACCCTGATCGAGGCGACGGTCGAGGCCGTCGATGTGCCCGTGACGCTGAAGATGCGGCTCGGCTGGGACGAGGGCAGCCTCAATGCACCGGAGCTGGCGCGCCGCGCCGAAGCCGCGGGCGTGCAGCTGATCACCGTGCACGGCCGCACGCGGCAGCAGTTCTACAAGGGCGACGCCGACTGGAGCGCGGTGCGCGCGGTGAAGGATGCCGTCGATCTGCCGGTCGTCGTCAACGGCGACATCACCACCTACGAAGACGCGCGCGAGGCGCTCGATACGTCCGGCGCCGATGCCGTGATGATCGGGCGCGGCGCGCAAGGACAGCCCTGGCTTCCCGGCCAGATCGGCCGCCGGCTCGACGGCGGTGCGGAAGAGGGCGCGCCCGAACTGGCTCAGCAGCTCAGTCTTCTCACAGCGCTCTATGACGAGATCTGCCGTCACTATGGCGCGCGTGTCGGCCTGCGCCACGCCCGCAAGCATCTCAGCTGGGGGCTCGACGTCGCCGCCCAGCACGCCCAGGCGCCGGCCGAAAAACGGAAGGCATGGCGCGAAAAGATCCTGACGTCCGAGCAGCCATCCCAGGTGCATCGGGCGCTGCGTGAGGCTTTCGACGATTTTGCCTGGAGTGCAGCCGCATGAGCTCAGCCGCAGAACAGCGCAAGCGACTTCCGTCGGATGGCGACGCCATCCTCAACGCTTTGCCGAATCCGGTCCTCGTCATCGGCCCGGATGGCATGATCGTGGACGCCAACATGGCGGCGGAATCCTTCTTCGATTCCTCGACGCAGTTTTTGCAGCGGCAGTCGCTGAAGAAGCTGGTGCCGTTCGGCAGCCCCTTGCTGGCGCTGATCGACCAGGTCCGTACCACCAGCGCGCCGGTCAACGAGTACAAGGTCGATCTGGGCACGCCGCGCACCGGCGCCGATCGGCTCGTCGACCTGCACGTCGCGCCGCTGCCGGAGCGCCCCGGCCATATCGTGGTGATGCTGCAGGAGCGCACCATCGCCGACAAGATGGACCGCCAGCTCACGCATCGCAGCGCTGCGCGCTCGGTGATCGCGCTGGCCGCGATGCTCGCGCACGAGATCAAGAACCCGCTGTCGGGCATCCGCGGCGCCGCGCAGCTTTTGGAGCAGCAGGCCTCCTCTGAGGACCGCATGCTGACCCGGCTGATCTGCGACGAGGCCGACCGCATCGTCACTTTGGTCGACCGCATGGAGGTGTTCGGCGACGACCGCCCGGTGGCGCGCGGGCCCGTGAACATCCATTCCGTGCTCGATCACGTGAAGCGGCTGGCGCAGTCGGGCTTTGCCCGCAACATCCGCTTCGTCGAGGATTACGATCCGTCGCTGCCGCCGGTGCTCGCCAACCAGGATCAACTGATCCAGGTGTTCCTGAACCTGGTCAAGAATGCCGCGGAAGCGGTCGTCGATCTCGGCTCGGATGCCGAGATCCAGCTCACCACGGCCTTCCGCCCGGGCGTGCGCCTGTCGGTGCCCGGCAAGAAATCGCGGGTGTCGCTGCCGCTGGAGTTCTGCGTCAGGGACAACGGCCCCGGCGTGCCGGAAGACCTGATGCCCAATCTGTTCGATCCGTTCGTGACCACCAAGCCGACCGGAAGCGGCCTCGGACTTGCATTGGTCGCGAAGATCGTCGGCGACCATGGCGGGATCATCGAGTGCGAGTCGCAGCCGCGCAAGACGACCTTCCGGGTGCTGATGCCGATGTACAGCGCAACCAGACAACCAGACCACGGCCATCGCGATGACGTTTCGGGGACGCCGTTGCATGCCTCACAGGGATCAAATTGAGGACCACCTATGCCTGCAGGTAGCATTCTCGTTGCCGACGACGATACGGCCATCCGCACGGTCCTGAACCAGGCGCTGTCACGCGCCGGCTATGAGGTGCGGCTGACCGGCAACGCCGCCACGCTGTGGCGCTGGGTGAGCCAGGGCGAGGGCGATCTCGTCATCACCGACGTGGTGATGCCGGACGAGAACGCGTTCGACCTGCTGCCGCGGATCAAGAAGATGCGGCCGAACCTGCCGGTCATCGTGATGAGCGCGCAGAACACCTTCATGACCGCCATCAAGGCGTCGGAGCGCGGCGCCTATGAGTATCTGCCGAAGCCGTTCGACCTGAAGGAGCTGATCGCGATCGTCGGCCGTGCCTTGGCCGAGCCGAAGGAGCGTGCGGCGAGCCAGCCCGACGACGGCGAGTTCGAATCGATCCCTCTGGTCGGCCGCTCGCCGGCGATGCAGGACATCTACCGCGTGCTGGCGCGACTGATGCAGACCGACCTCACGGTGATGATCTCCGGCGAGAGCGGCACCGGCAAGGAGCTGGTGGCGCGCGCGCTGCACGATTACGGCAAGCGCCGCAACGGCCCGTTCGTTGCGGTCAACATGGCGGCGATCCCGCGCGACCTAATCGAGTCGGAACTGTTCGGCCATGAGCGCGGCGCCTTCACTGGCGCCAACACCCGAGCGTCCGGCCGTTTCGAGCAGGCCGAGGGCGGCACGCTGTTCCTGGACGAGATCGGCGACATGCCGATGGAGGCGCAGACGCGGCTCTTACGCGTGTTGCAGCAGGGCGAGTACACCACCGTCGGCGGCCGCACCCCGATCAAGACCGACGTGCGCATCGTCGCCGCCTCCAACAAGGACCTGCGCATCCTGATCCAGCAGGGGCTGTTCCGCGAGGATCTGTTCTTCCGCCTCAACGTCGTGCCGCTGCGGCTGCCGCCGCTGCGCGAGCGCATCGAGGACCTGCCGGACCTCGTCCGCCACTTCTTCGCGCTGGCCGAGAAGGACGGGCTGCCGCCGAAGAAGCTCGATGCTGCGGCGCTGGAGCGGCTCAAGCAGCACCGCTGGCCGGGCAACGTCCGCGAGCTGGAGAATCTCGCCCGGCGTTTGGCCGCGCTGTATCCGCAGGACGTGATCACTGCCTCGGTGATCGATGGCGAGCTGGCGCCGCCGGCGGTGACCACCGGCTCGAACACGCCGACCTCGATCGACAATCTCGGCGGTGCCGTGGAGGCCTATCTGTCCTCGCACTTCCAGGGCTTTCCCAACGGCGTGCCGCCGCCGGGGCTGTACCACCGCATCCTCAAGGAGATCGAGATTCCGCTGCTGACGGCAGCGCTGGCGGCGACGCGCGGCAACCAGATCCGCGCGGCCGATCTGCTCGGCCTCAACCGCAACACGCTGCGGAAGAAGATTCGCGACCTCGACATTCAGGTGTACCGCAGCGGCGCTTGATGGTGATCTGATACCTTTCCGGCGGGCTCTGGCCCGCCTCAGGTGAGAATTAATGTAGACAAATCCGCGACGCGCTCCGGCGCCGCGGATTTGTCGCAATTTGGCAACAGCGTGGTAGGAATGCATCAGTCCGATTCCCGGACATGCCGCGTTCAGCATCACCCACCTTGCCGGAATGACCAGCGCAGAGACATCGGCCACCCCCTTCGATTCGTCGTCCACCGAGGGCCGGCGCTGGACTTGGCGCACCTGGCTGGCGCCGGTGGCGGTGGCGCTCGCGCTGCTGTCGGCCTTCCTCACCTTCATCGTGCTGGTCGGGCTGACCCCGGTCGAGCCGACGACCGACGTCGTCAAAACCTTCTACCTGATCGACGCCGGAACGATCCTGGTCCTGGTCGGGATCATCATCCGCGAGGTCTGGCAGGTGGTGCAGGCCCGCCGGCGCGGCCGGGCGGCGGCGCGGCTGCACGTCCAGATCGTCAGCCTGTTCTCGGTGATCGCGGTATTGCCGGCGGTGCTGGTCGCGGTGGCGGCCAACGTCACCATCGATCGCGGCCTCGACCGGCTGTTCTCCGGACCAGCGAAAGTCGCGATCCAGAACTCGCTGACCATCGCGCGCGCCTACATGCAGGAGCACGCGCAGTTCATCCGCGGCGACATCATCGGCATGGCCACCGACATCGCGCGCGCCAGGCCGCTGTTCGACCAGGACCGCGCGAGCTTCCGCGAGCTGCTGACTGCCAGCGCGGCCTCGCGCAACTTGCCGGGCGCGATGATCATCGACAAGAACACCAACCCGATCGTCTGGGCCGAGACCGGCGGGGTGCAACTCGCCTATTCGCCGCCGGCGCCCGAGTTCCTCAACAATGTCCGGGAGGAGGAGCCCGAGATCGCGGTCCTGCCGGAGTCGAACTACGTCGCCGCGGTGATCCGGCTGCGCGCGTTCAACGACACCTTCCTCTACGTCGCGCGTCCGCTCGATCCGCAGGTCGTCGAGCAGCTCAAGCAGACCGAGCTGTCGGTCGCCGAATACGCCCAGGTCGAGGCGCGCCGTTTCGGCATCCAGATCGCCTTCGCGCTGATGTTCGCGGTGATCGCACTGACCATCCTGATGGCCTCGGTGCTGATCGGGCTGAACTTCGCCAACTGGCTGGTGGCGCCGATCCGGCAATTGATGAATGCCGCCAACACCGTGTCGACCGGCGATCTCAACGTCCAGGTCCCGGTGCATCGCTCGGAGGGCGATCTCGCCCAGCTCGGCCAGACCTTCAACAAGATGACGCAGGAGCTGCGCACGCAGCGCGATGAGCTGGTCAGCGCCAGCGAGCTGATCGACAGCCGGCGCCGCTTCATCGAGGCGGTGCTGTCGTCGGCCTCCGCCGGCATCATCGGCGTCGATGCCTCGGGCAGCGTCGGCATCCTCAACCGCTCGGCCGAGAAGCTGATCGGACATGCCGAGCAGGAGGTGCTGGATCATCCGCTCTCCGACGTGCTGCCCGAGCTCGACGACATGATGAAGACGGCGCGCGAGGGCAAGCAGCGGCTGGTGCAGGGGCAGATCACGATCCAGCGCGACGGCCACGAGCGCAATCTGTCGGTTCGCGTCACCGCCGAGCAGACCAACCAGGCGCGCGACAGCTACATCATCACGCTGGACGACATCACCGAGCTGGTCTCGGCGCAGCGCACGTCCGCCTGGGGCGACGTCGCGCGCCGCATCGCGCACGAGATCAAGAATCCGCTGACGCCGATTCAACTCTCGGCTGAGCGCATCCGCCGCAAATTCGGCAAGGTCATCACCGAGGACAAGGCGGTATTTGAGCAATGTACCGAGACGATCGTGCGGCAGGTCGACGACATCAGGCGAATGGTCGACGAGTTCTCGCGATTCGCGCGGATGCCGAAGCCGGTGATGGAAGGCGAGGACGTCGCCGACACCGTGCGGCAGGCCGTGTTCCTGATGAAGGTCGCGCATCCCGAGATCGACATCGAGACCGAGATCAAGCAGGACCCGTTGCGCGCGCAGTTCGACCGCCGCCTGATCTCGCAGGCGCTGACCAACATCATCAAGAACGCCACCGAGGCGATCGAGGTGGTGCCCGAGGCGGAGCTCGGCAAAGGCCGAATCGATGTCGTCGCCTCGCGCGAGGGTGAGGACGTGCTGATCGACGTCATCGACAACGGCATCGGTCTGCCGAAGGTGGCGCGGCAGCGGCTGCTCGAGCCCTATGTCACGACGCGCGCCAAGGGCACCGGCCTCGGGCTCGCCATCGTCGGCCGCGTGCTGGAAGACCATGGCGGCAAGCTCGAGCTGAAGGACGCGTCCGATTTCCGTCCCGGCCAGCGCGGCGCCTGGATGCGACTGCGCTTTGCCGTCTCCGGCCAGGCCGCGAAGACGGGCGCGAAGGAGCAGGCGGGGGCGTCTGACAATGCGCAGAAGACCGAGGCCGGCGGCGAAACCGCTGACACAGTTAAAACGACCAATGATGAACCAAAAATCCAAGCCGCAACCGGCAGCTGACGAGACAGGCGTGACCCATGGCGAGTGATATTCTGATTGTCGACGATGAAGCCGATATCCGGGAGCTGGTCGCCGGCATCCTGGATGACGAAGGCTTCACGACGCGAACCGCGCGCGACAGCGATTCGGCGCTCGCGGAGATCACGAGCCGCCGTCCCAACCTGGTGTTCCTGGACATCTGGCTGCAGGGCTCCAAGCTCGACGGTCTGCAGCTCCTCGAGCAGATCAAGAAGGACCATCCCGACCTTCCGGTCGTGATGATCTCCGGCCACGGCAACATCGAAACGGCGGTCGCCGCGATCAAGCGCGGCGCCTATGACTTCATCGAGAAGCCGTTCAAGTCCGACCGGCTGATTCTGGTAGCGACGCGTGCGCTGGAGAATTCCCGGCTAAAGCGCGAGGTGCGCGAGCTCAAGCAGCTGGCGCCGACCGCGAGCAGCATGACCGGCCGCTCGCCATCGATGAACCAGTTGCGCCAGACCATCGAGCGCGCCGCCAAGGCCAACAGCCGCATCCTGATCGTCGGCCCGCCGGGCTCGGGCAAGGAGCTTGCCGCGCGTTCGTTGCACGCTCAGTCGCCGCGCTCCGAGGGCCCGTTCGTCGTCATCAACGCCGCCGCGATCACGCCGGAGCGGATGGAGGAGGAGCTGTTCGGCATCGAGCAGTCGAACGGCGAGCAGTCGCGCAAGACCGGCGCGCTCGAGGAGGCCCATGGCGGCACGCTGTTTGTCGACGAGATCGCCGACATGCCGCGCGAGACGCAGAACAAGATCCTGCGCGTGCTGGTCGACCAGACGTTCCAGCGCGCCGGCGGCACCACCAAGGTGCACGTCGACGTGCGCATCATCTCCTCGACCGCACGGAATCTCGAGGAGGAGATTGCCGCCGGGCGTTTCCGCGAGGACCTCTATCACCGTCTGTCGGTGGTGCCGATCCGGGTTCCGCCGCTGTCGGAGCGCCGCGAGGACATTCCCGAGCTGATCGACTATTTCATGGAGCAGATTTCGGCCACGACCGGCCTGCCAAAGCGGCAGATCGGCCAGGACGCCATGGCCGTGCTGCAGTCGCATGTGTGGCCCGGCAACGTCCGTCAGCTTCGCAACAACGTCGAGCGTGTCATGATTCTGGCCGCCGGTGGACCGGAGGTGATCATCACCGCCGACATGCTGCCGCCGGATGTGGGATCGATGGTGCCGGCGATGCCGACCAGCAACAATGGCGAGCACATCATGGGCCTGCCGCTGCGCGAGGCACGCGAGGTGTTCGAGCGCGACTATCTGATCGCCCAGATCAGCCGCTTCTCGGGCAACATCTCGCGCACGGCCGAGTTCGTGGGCATGGAGCGGTCGGCCCTGCATCGCAAGCTGAAGGCGCTCGGCGTCGGCTGAGGCTCCAGCTCGGCCAAACCTGCCGACTGGACGAATTTACATTGGAAAATTCGTCCATTTCCGGAATTTTACGGATGAATCCGGCTCTTTTGGAACCGGCTTCCTTGCAAGCGGCTTGCCTAATATGCTCGCCTGTCTTCTAATCCGGCATCCCGTGGTCCCTCGAGGGGGATCTCAATGGACCATGGGCCACCTCGATGAATCCGGGGCCTGCGATCGGGACATCGAAGGTTCAATAAGAAAAAGCACAAGACTGCGAGACAATAACAATGGCGGCAGACCGCGCACAAAACCTACAAGACACCTTTCTAAACCATGTCCGCAAAACCAAGACGCCGCTCACGATCTTCCTGGTCAATGGCGTGAAGCTGCAGGGGATTGTCACATGGTTCGACAATTTCTGCCTGCTGCTCCGGCGCGACGGTCACTCGCAGCTCGTCTACAAGCATGCGATCTCCACCATCATGCCAGGCGCGCCGATCCAGTTGTTCGAAGGCGGCGAGGACGCGTCTGCGTGAGTGTGACCTGACGTGAGAGTGACCTGATTGGAACCCCGCGATCGCGAAGGGACCATCGGCCTGTCGAGGCCGGATGACAATAAGGGGACCGGGCTCGTCATCGTGGTCGGCCCCTACTTGCGAGCGCGCCGCGGCGACGATGGCGCGCAAGCAGGCCAATCCGACATGCGTGATTTCGAGGCGCGGATCGACGAGGCGGCGGGCCTCGCGCGGGCCATCGACCTGACCGTGGCCGAGGCCATTCTCACGCCGATCGGGCAGATCCGCCCCGCGACCTATCTCGGCAAGGGCAAGGTCGAAGAGATTGCCGGCGTGATCGCCGGCCATGGCGTCGAGCTGGTGGTGATGGATTGCGCGCTCTCGCCGATCCAGCAGCGAAACCTCGAGAAGGCCTGGAACACCAAGGTGCTCGACCGCACCGGCTTGATCCTGGAGATCTTCGGCCGCCGCGCCAAGACGAAGGAGGGTGCGCTGCAGGTCGAGCTCGCGCATCTCAACTATCAGCGCAGCCGCCTGGTGCGGTCCTGGACCCATCTCGAACGCCAGCGCGGCGGTTTCGGCTTCATGGGCGGTCCCGGCGAGACCCAGATCGAGGCCGACCGCCGGCTGATCGGCGACCGCATCACGCGGCTCGAGAACGAGCTGAAGAAGGTCCAGGCGACGCGGCGGCTGCATCGCGCCGGACGCCAGCGCGTGCCGTATCGCGTCGTGGCGCTGGTCGGCTACACCAATGCCGGCAAGTCGACGCTGTTCAATCGCCTGACGCGCGCCGACGTCCAGGCCGCCGACATGCTGTTCGCGACGCTCGATCCGACCTTGCGCGCGATCACGCTGCCGCATGGCGGCAAGGCGATGCTGTCGGACACCGTGGGCTTCATCTCCAACCTGCCGACGCAGCTCGTCGCCGCCTTCCGCGCCACGCTCGAGGAGGTGCTGGAGGCCGACGTGATCCTGCACGTCCGCGACATGTCGCACGAGGATGCCGAGGCGCAGCAGCACGATGTCGAGCTGGTGCTCAGCCAGCTCGGCATCGATCCCGAGGCCACCGACACCATCATCGAGGTCTGGAACAAGATCGATCGCCTCGACGAGGCGGCGCGCGAGAACCTCGCCAACATCGCCGCACGGCGGCCACCGGAGCGCCCGTGCCTGCTGGTCTCGGCCCAGACCGGGGAGGGCGTCGACGCGCTCCTGCAGACGATCGAGGACCGGCTCGCGGCGGCGCGGACGACGCTCGATCTCACCATCGATGCGGCCGACGGCGCCGGCATCTCCTGGCTGCATCGCAACGCCGAAGTGCTGGCCAAGGAGCTGCACGAGGGCCACTACGACATGACCGTGCGCGTCGATGCCACCAAGCGCGACATCGTGGTCGAGCGCTATCACGGCGTGCCCCGCGTGGCGTGAGCCTCGCGCGACGTCGTTTGCCTCTCGTGCAGGATGACATGCATCGCTGCGCCTATCCATCTGGCTACAAGGGCGTGATGTCGACGTGCAGCACGGCGGCTCGGCCGTCACCGAGGGCGGCGAGGCAGCGCTCGATCGCCGCATCGAGCTTGTCGGGATCGTCGACCCGCTCGCCATGGGCGCCGAATGCGCAGGCGATGTCGGCGAGACGACGCTGCTCGCCCTGGCGCCCGGTGCTGAGCCTAGAGAGGAAGGAGTCCGTGCGCTGTGCGGCGCCGTCCGGATAGACGCGCTGCACCGATGCCTTCACCGCCTGCCATCCGTTGTTGTCGAGGATCACGGTCAGGATCGGGAGCTGGCACTGCTGCGATAAGGCGTAGACGGAGTCCGGCGCGGCGAAATGATAGGCGCCGTCGCCGACGATCTGCACCACTCGCGCTGAGGGATTGGCGAGCTTGAGTCCGAGCGCCATGCCGCCGCTGAAGCCGAGGCCGCCGCCGGCCAGGCCCACATAGGTCATCGGCTTGGTGCGGCGAAGCTGCTGTTGCAGGATTGGCGCGTTGCGGACCGCCTCGTTGAGGACGATGTCGTCCTCCGACAGCAGCGCCTGCAACCGCGCAAACAAATAGGCCGGGTTGATCGCTCCGATCCGGCCCTTCTGTGCCGCCGCGGATATCCGTTTCGCCTGCGCGGCCTCGCGTGCGGGCTGCCAGCTCGCGATCCGGTCGCGCACTCTCGTGAGATAGGCGTCGTCGCCACGGGCAACGATGATCTCCAGCACCTGACGAAGAATGACGGCCGAATCGCCCTGAATACGGAGGTCGGTGGCAAATCCCCACATCGGGATGTCCGCCTTCAGGGCGTCGATATCGATCTGGATCCAGCGCAGCCGATCGGCGGCCTTCAGCATCTGCGGAATGAATGGCACGTCGATGTCGATGAGCAGCCCGAGATCGGCGCCGGCGACCAGCGCGGCCGGGTCGGAGCCGGCAAAGCAAGGGGAGTCCTGGCAGATGTTCATCGTGACGGGGTTGAACTCCGCGACACGGATTCCGCAGACCAGCGCCAGCCGCTCCAGCACAGAGACGGCCTCGGCGCTGCGTCCGAGATAAGCGGTCAGCGCGATCGGATTCTCCGCCTTCATCAGCGCGTCCGCGATGGCACGCGCGCGCTCCGGCTCGATCCCTCCCGCCTTGACGCTGCCACGGCGCGCGGGCGGGTAGGCCGGCATCGCCGCCTCGTCCCAGGTCTCGGCGAGGGTCTCGCGCGGCAGCATCATGTAGACCGGGCCGGGCGGATCGCTGTGCATGAACGCGGCAGCGCGGGCGACCGCCTCCTTGACGACGACACCCGACGGCAGCGTGTATTCCCATTTGACATAAGGACGCACGATGCTGCCCTGATCGAAACTCTCCTGCACGAAGTGGACGTAGGTGTCACGTCCTCCCGGCAGCTCGCCATGCATCGCGAACGGAGCCCGCCCTGCAAACAGCAGCACCGGCAGCCGGTAGCGAAAGGCGTTCTGAATCGCCATGCACGCATTCGCCGTGCCGGCATCGACATGGACGAACACGGCCTGGCCGCGGCCGGTCGCGCTCGCATAGCCCATTGCCATGTGCACCGCGACCACCTCGTGGGGACACAGGATCACCTCGGGGTGCCGTCGACCTTCGCTGTCCCAGCGTGCAATCTCCTCGACTAGCGAGACATGATCGGTGCCGAGATTGGCGAAGATGTAGTCGATGCCGATCTCGACGAGCGCCTCGAGGAAGTAATGCGCGGTGGTGTGGCGGGTCATGGCGCGACGACGCGGGTCAGGGCGACGACGGCATCGTCACGGCGCATGCTCTGACTTGCCTGTCCACGCAGGCGATCGACCAGGTCGTTGGGCTCGAGCGGTGCGGCCAAGCCGCGCCAGGCAATGTGCGAGTCCGGCCGCAGCACGAGCAGGCTGTCCGGGAATCCATAGCCGGCCTTTGCGCGCTCGACGTCGACGAGCGTCAAGGGAACGCCCTGGCGGGCCGCGGCGTCGACCAATGGCATGACATCGACGGCCGGATCGAACCGCACCAGCGTGTAGGCCGGGCCAAGCGCATCCAGCAGCGATCGGCCATCGGCCAGCCAGACGTGCGGCGCGCGTGCGCCGGGCACTGTGGACGCGCTGAAATGGCCCATGCCGTAGGGCGGCGGCGTCTCGCCATCGTATGAGATCGCCGGAGACCGGTCGTAGTAGTAGCCGAAATTCAAGCCGGCGCAGCAATATTGCTGCACGTTGAGATCATAGGCGGCCTTGCCGACCTTGCTGCGCGCCGCGTCGCCGACGGGGCCATCGATCTCCACCTCCGCAGGCACGGCGCGTCTCTGGCTCATCACCGCGAGCGCGTGGTTCATCGCGAAGTGCGACACCTGCTCGGTGATCGGCTGCCGCTCCGCTTCGTACGCGTCGAGCAGGGCAGGGGTGGCCCAGTCGTGGAGGACGCCGCCAAGCATCCAGCACAGGTCGACCGCATCGGCGATCCCTGCATTCATGCCGTAGCCGGCATAGGGGATCCACAGATGCGCCGCATCACCGCAGATGAAGGCGCGGCGATCGCGGAAGCGATCCGCCACCAGGCGACGTCCGATCCAGTCCTCCTTGCTGATGATCTCATACTGGAAACGGTCGTCGACACCGAGAATGGTGCGCAGTGCCCAATCGCGATCGACACTGTCGAACTCGAGCTCCTCGGCCGCGAGGTGGTTGTGGATCAGCCAGTTGTCGCGGCCGTCGATGGAGACGGTGGTGCCGCAGCGCCGCGGGTTGAGCGACATCGTCATCCAGGCCGGCTTCTGGGTGATCAGCTCCTTCAGCGCAGGAGCGTGGATGTAGGTCGACTGCACCCGCTGCACGACATCGGTGCCGCTGAGCCGTGAGCCGATGAGCTTGCGCACCGTGGAGCGGCCACCGTCGCAGCCAATCAGATAGTCGGCTGAGATGGTGATGTCCCGGCCGGCGTCGAGATCGCGCGCCCGCGCGATCACGCCGTTTTCATCCTGGTCGAACCGATCGACCTGGACGCGGTTGAGAATCGTGATGCCGCGTTGCGCCTCTGCGCAAGCGAACAGGATCGGCTCGAGATAGATCTGATTGATGCGATGGGGCGGCTCGGGCGTCGGCCAATCGGTGTCCGGCCCACCGGTTGCCGTGTAGCGGTCCTGGCGGCATGGGATCGGGATGCGCGTCAGCTCGCGGCCGACGACGGCGGTGCGATAGGCGCAGTCGTTTGGAAAATCAGCCGGCAGGCCGCCTTCGCGCACCTCGCGGACGATGCCGAGGCGGCGGAACACCTCCATCGAGCGCGCGGAGACGTGGTTGCATTTCACGTTGGGCGGCTCTCCGGCGCGCCTGATCTCCGCGACCACGACGTCGATGCCGCGCGAGGCGAGATCCATGGCGGCGGTCAGTCCGACCGGGCCGGCGCCCACGATGAGCACCTGGGTTCGTATCGTCTTCATGTCGGTTCTCTTGCTTTGATCTACGCGCGCTCGGGCGTGGAGAGCGCACTGCGTTGCGCATCGTCGGCGCTCGGAAGACTGCCGCGCATGCCGAGGACCGCGAGGCCGAGGATCACCAGCGCCGAGAACAGTTGCGGTACCGCGCTGGCCTGAAACAGCGAGGAGACGTCCCATTTCGCCGCGAGCATCAACCCGCCGATCGTGACGCCGAGGATCGAGCCGAAGCGGCCGATGCCCAGTGCCCAGCCGATGCCGGTGCCGCGGATGTAGGTCGGATAGATGCGCGCCGCGTAGGCGTTGCAGCCGATCTGTCCGCCGATCACCGCGACGCCGGCAATGAAGACGGCCGGCACGAGAATCGGCAACGAGGCTCCCGCGATCCCGATGGTGATGATCGAGAGGAAGCCGGCAACGTAGGTCGCGAACAGGACGCGATCGAAGCCGAACTTTTCGATCAGCAGGCCGAGCCCGACGGTGCCGAGCATGCCGCCGAGCTGGAAGGCGATGCCGACGGCGATCGCCGCCTGGACGTCGAGCCCGACACCATGTGTGAGCGTCGGCAGCCAGCTGTTGAGGAAATAGATGTCCATCATGTTCATGAAGAACATGACCCACAGCAGCAAGGTCGGCAGCAGGCGCCGCTTGGTGAACAGCTGTGGCAGCAGAAAGCCTTTGCCGCTCTCCTCGATGATCGTAAAGCGCGCGTCGGCGGGCAGGCGGTCCGACGGATCGATCCGCGTCAGCAGCGCGCGCACGCGATCATTCTTGTTGTCGTCGAGGGCCAGCAGCGAGAGCGATTCCGGCAGCCAGATAATGAGGACGGGACAGAGGATGAGCGGCAGAATGCCGCCGATGAGAAAGATGATCTGCCAGCCATAGGCGGTGATGAGCTTGGCCGCGACCGCTCCGCCGATCGCCGATCCCAGCGACACCGTCATGAACATCAGCATGATCAACAGGGTCCTGCGACGCTGCGGCGAATATTCGCCGGTCAGAGCGATCGTGTTGGGCAGGACGCCGCCGAGCCCGAGGCCGGTGAGGAACCGAATGATGACGAGGTCGGATACGCTCGTGGCCTGGGTGGTCGCCAGCGATCCAAGCGCGAACACGAGAACCCCGGCGACGACGAGCCATTTGCGCCCGAGATAGTCGGCCAGGGCGCCGAACACCAGCGAGCCGATCATCACGCCGAACAGGGACGCGCCAAACACCGGTCCCAGGGCGCCCGGCGCCAGATGCAGGTCCTTGCTGAGGGCAGGGGCGACGAAGCCGAGCGCCTGGGCATCGAAGCCGTCGAGCCCGACGACCAACGCGCACAGGCAGATCACCCTGATCTGGAATCCCGACAGCGGCCGCTCGTCGACGTAGCGCGTGAGATTGATCGCTTGCGTCAAATGTCCCTCCCCATGTGCTTGTTATTGCCTGGCCGCTTCACCGCAGCCGCCGGCTGTTTGCAAATATGTTGCATGATCAAACTCTTTCGATTAGCCACAAAATTCTCATTCATTCATGAGGAAAGCTAATGCCCCCGACCTTGCGGCAATTGGAGGCCCTGGTCCTGGTGTATCGGCTCGGCAGCATCACCAAGGCGGCCGCCGAGCTGCGCGTCACGCAGTCGGCGATCAGCCTGCTGATCCGGCAGATCGAGGAGAACTTTCAGCTCAAGCTGTTCGATCGCACGACGCGGGCGCTGCACCCGACGGCGGCCTGCCGCGAGGCGATCACGGCGGCGGAACGCATCCTGGCGGGGACGCAGGGGCTGTCGCAGCGGATGCGCGACCTTGCCGAGATCAAGGCCGGCCGAATTTCCATCGCGGTCTCAGCGGGCGTCGCGTCGGCGCTGCTTCCACGCGTGTTTGCGACGTTTCGATCGCGCCATCCCGAGGTGCGCATCGATCTGCGTGATGTCGCGCCCGACGAACTGCTCGCGATCGTGATGGCCGGGCATGCGGAGTTCGGCCTCGGCAGCGTGGAGGACGAGGGCGTACCGGAGGTCAGGATTGAGACGCTGATGCAAAGTCCGCTCTCGGCGATCGGCATCAAGGACGGCCGGTTCGAGAAGCACCGCCGTCTGACGTGGGACGGCATCATGAGCTCCGACCTGATCACGATGCGTCACGGCACGCGCATCCGCCGCCAGATCGACGAGGCGCTGGCGGAGACCGGGCGGTCGCTGAAGCCTGCCTGGGAAGTGTCGCTGATCACGACCGCGCTGGCGCTCACGGCGGAGGGCGCCGGCATCAGCATCCTGCCCGCGCACATGCTGCCCAAGGCACAATTTCCGACCTTGGCCGCGATCCCGCTGTCGCAGCCGACGATTCATCGGCACGTCTCGCTGCTGAGCCGCGCCGACTTTGGATTGTCGCCGGCCGCCCAGCGCTTCGTCGAGATCGCAAGGGCCGAGCTGTCGCGCAAGGGCGGCTGATCACGACCTCGGAACCGGGGACGCTACTTCTCCAGTCGCTTCGCCTCGTTCCACAATTCGTCCATCTCGTCGAGCGACGCTTCTTCGAGCGTGCGGCCCTTCGCCGTCAACGCCTGTTCGATGTGCGCGAAACGGCGCTCGAACTTGGCGTTGGTGCCGCGCAATGCGGTCTCCGGATCAACCTCGGCGTGGCGGGCAAGATTGACCAGCGCGAACAGGAGATCGCCGGTCTCTTCGGTCAGCTCGGTCGCATCCTTGTTGTCGAGCGCGGCCTCGATCTCGTCGGCCTCCTCGCGGATCTTCTGCAACACCGCGCGCGGATCGTTCCAATCGAAGCCGACGGTCGCGGCCTTGCGCTGCAGCTCCATGGCGCGGACCAGCGCCGGCTGTCCGGCCTTGATGCCTGATAGCAGCGAGGACTTGCTCGTCTGCGCCTCGGGCGGCCGCCGTGCGGCGCGCTCGGCCTTCTCCTCGGCCTTGATGCGGTCCCAGGTGCCTTTGGTGGGCTGGGTGACGTTGCCGTCCTTGTCCGGGAACACATGCGGATGGCGGCGGACCATCTTCTTCGTGATGCCCTCGACGATGTCGCCGAATGCAAACGCGCCTTGTTCCTCGGCGATGCGGGCGTGATAGACCACCTGCAGCAGGAGATCGCCGAGCTCCTCGCGCAGATCGTCGAGGTCGTCACGCGTGATCGCGTCCGCCACCTCATAGGCTTCCTCGATGGTGTAGGGCGCGATGGTCCGGAACGTCTGCTCGATATCCCACGGGCAGCCGGTGACCGGCGTGCGCAGCGCCGCCATGATCTCGATCAGGCGTGAGATGTCGCGGGAGGGGATCATGGGCAGGTCCTGACAGCATCGTTCGATCGGGTCCTGTATGCCCCAAGCCGCGCGCGGCTCCCAGCGAAAAGGGCGACTGCACGGGATGCGCCCGGCGGGTTGGCCCGACCCGTCGATGATGCTAAGCGGGGGCCATGAGTGAGCAGGACACGACGGCCCTGGTGCTGTTCTCGGGCGGGCAGGATTCCACGACGTGCCTGGCCTGGGCGCTCGACCGCTTCGCGCGCGTCGAGACGATCGGTTTCGCCTACGGGCAGCGCCATGCGATCGAGCTCGCCTGCCGCGACCGGCTGGTCGAGGGCATCGCGCGCCTGCGCCCGGACTGGGCAGCCAAGCTCGGTGACAGCCACACGCTGGACATTCCAACGCTGGCTGCGATCTCCGAGACCGCGCTGACGCGCGACGTCGCGATCGAGATGGGCGCCGACGGCCTGCCCAACACCTTCGTGCCGGGCCGCAACTTGGTGTTCCTGACCTTTGCGGCGGCGCTCGCCTATCGCCGCGGCATCCGCCACATCGTCGGCGGCATGTGCGAGACGGACTATTCGGGCTATCCGGACTGCCGCGACGAGACCATCAAGGCGCTGCAGAATGCGCTGAGCCTGGGCATGGCGCGCGCGTTCGAGCTGCACACGCCGCTGATGTGGCTGTCGAAGGCCGCGACCTGGCAGCTGGCGCATGACCTCGGCGGCGCCGGTCTCGTCGACCTGATCCGCGACCAGTCGCACACCTGCTATCTCGGCGAGCGCGGCGCGCGGCATGACTGGGGTCACGGCTGCGGTCACTGCCCCGCCTGCGAGCTGCGCGCCAAAGGATGGCGCGCGTACATCGCGGCGGGCGGGCCATCCTGAATCGGAAGCGGGGCCCTCGGGCCCCGCGGAGAGCTGCGCGACAGACGAGCGCTCAGGCGGCTTCGTTGTCGGACGGCTCACGCTGGCTGACGATGACGAGATCCGCATCGGCGAGGTGGTGGCCGTCATCGGCCTCATTGGCTGCCGCGGATGCCGCCTGTGCGACGAGGCGCGCGGTGATGTCGTCCTTGGCGTCCTTGCCGCTCTTCTCCCAGGCAGGCGCGTTGAGCACGACGATGTCGTCGTCGTGGTGGGCGGCACCGTCGTGATCGGCGGGCACGATCGACGGCGACTTCACTGGGGTGTCGACGATACGCAGGGTGGGGGCCTCGGCTTCGACCGGCTCCGCTGCGGCTGCGGCCGGTTCGTCCTCGGCCATTTCCGCCTGCTCCGGCTCGGGGGGCGCGGCCTCTTCGGCGGGGGCATCGGTGTCGGCGCTCGCAGCGCGGGCCACAGCCTCGGCGGCTTCGGCGGGCTGTTCGGCGGCCGCGGCAAGGCCCTCCTTGGCCGGCGCATCATCATGCGGCGCGAGGCCGAGATGCTGCGAGATTTCCTTGATCAGCCTGTCGATCGCCACCAGCACGCGATACTCCGGGATCGAGGCCATATGCTGCTCGAACCGGTTGCGCGCATATTGCAGCGAATCGATCACGTCGGTGGCGATGGAGGAGCCCGACGCCTCGGTGCCGTGCAGGGCTCCCGCAGCCTTCTCGGTCGAGCTCTCGATCAGCAGGAAGGCCTCGTATTGCGGAATCGATTTGAGCTTCTCGTGATAATCCTGACGCACGCCGGCGAGCGTGTCGACGATGGTGGCGAACTCTGGCGCGGGCATTTCGACGTCCCCCTCAACTTCAGCAAAGAAGATGCGCGGGACGCTACGGACGCACTGATGAACGTTCAATTTCGAACGAATACCGCTATTCGCGGCATGAATAGCCGGCCGTTAAGACCGGACCATCAAAAGCAGGATCGTCCGCACACCGGGCATTAAGCATCCGCCAGACGCGCGCGCGAAGGGCTCAGCCGACAAAATCCTCGGGCCTGAGCTCGATCGGCTTGCCATGCGGGGTGCGATCGGCAGCGTGATCCCAGGCATTGCGGTAACGCGTCAGCGCGTCGGCGGAGGTGACGCCCTTCTCGGCGACGAGCCGCTCGAGCGTCGCGAGCCAGTGCCGGTAATATGTATCGCCGCAATCGGGATCGCCAGACGCTTGCGCGCGCGAAATCTCGTCGGCGAGCGCAGCCGCCCATTCGGGCCAGGTAAAAAGGCCGCGGGCGTGCAGCGTGACGGCCATCGCGAAGGCGTGGGCTTCCCACGGCTCGCGAAACACGGGCCCGCTGTCGTCGACGGGAATGCCGGGCAGGGCGCGCGTCGCCGCGGCTGCAGCCTCGCGGTCGGGTGTCATCGGGCCGGCTCCAGATAGGGCTCGAAGGCGTCGACCGTGACCTCCAGCAGCGGATCGGGCGCATCGGCCCACAGCTCGGCGCCGCTGAACGACACCGTGTAGAGCCATTGCGGGTCTTCGCCGCCGCCATGGGCGTTGCTGTCCGGAAACACGTGCACGCCTCTGACCGCCTCGACGCGGCCGAGATGGCCGCGCACGTAGCGCGGCAGCCGCGTATGCGTCGTCGGATGGATGTCCTTGGCGCGGACGCGGTCGCCGACCGCGAACAGCGCCGGCTTCGTCGCCGCGCGCTCGGTCGGGCCGCCGCGACGCAAGGTCGGCGCGACGGCATCGGCGGTGAGGATCTTGGCGACGGGCTTGGCCGGATGCAGCACCTTGCCGGCGACGATCTCATCGGCGTCGACCAGATGCCGCTCCTGCATCAGCCGTTCGATGCCCGCGAGCCAGATCTGGTAGTAGCTCATGCCGAGGTAGTCGTCCGGCGGACGGTTCTCGCGCGCGAAGCGCGACATGTCGATGTTCCAGCCGCCGGGCGTCGCCATCGCCAGCGTCATGGCAAAGGCGCGACGCTCCCATTCGGCGTGGAACACCGGCTCGTTCGGCTCGGGGCGGACCGGACCAAAGCCGGCCACGCCGCCCATGTCGTGCGCACCATCCATCAGCGGCCAACCTCGTGCGGTTGCTTCGGCAAGCCGGTGCCGATCATGCTGTCGCGCGTGACGAGCGCGGCGAGCTGATCCTCGCTCCAGCCGTCGGTCCCGGCGGGGCGGATCGGCAGCACGAAGTAGCGGACCTCGGCCGTCGAATCCCACACCCGGATCTTCGTCGTCGGCGGCAGCTCGAAGCCGAAATCCTTCAGGACGCCGCGCGGATCCTTCACCGCCTTGGCGCGATAGGGCGCCGATTTGTACCAGACCGGCGGCAGGCCGAGCACGGGCCACGGATAGCAGGAGCACAGCGTGCACACGACCATGTTGTGCAGATCGGGCGTGTTCTCGACCGCCACGATGTGCTCGCCCTGGCGGCCGGCATAGCCGAGCTCGCCGATCGCCGGCGTGGCGTCGGCAAGAAGGCGCGCTCGATAGGCCGGATCGCTCCAGGCCCGCGCCACGACCTGCGCGCCGTTGCGGGGACCGACCTTGCTCTCATAGGTCTCGATGAGCACGTCGAGCGCGGCGGGATCGATATACCCCTTCTCGGTCAGGATGCTTTCGAGCGCGCGGACGCGCAGATCGGTCTCGGACAGGTCCGAGTGATCGTGCTGATGGTCGTGATGGTGATCGTGATCCGTCATGACTCAACCATAGGCGTAATCGGGCACCGCTGTCGAGCCGGGGCCACTACGAACCCACGGTGCGAGCAGTCGCGTTTCACTGCCGCCGCAGCCGTGCGGCGGTCACAATGCCGAGCGCGGCGTCATCGGTCATTGACGCGCCGATTCCGGACGCAGATGTGATCGGGGCCGCTCCATTGCCGCCACCTCGGGCTGTTCAAGTCGGAGCGCAGATATGGTTCGTAGTGCTTTCGCCGTTCCGATCGGGCACGATAGCAACAGAGGTTTGAGGTTCATCAATGCCGAACGACGTTTCCCGCCGTGATCTTGCGAAGCTGGCCGGGCTGGCCGCCCTCGGGGCGGCCAATGGCCCGGCGCAAGCGGAGGAGGGCGCGGTGAAGGAGGACATCGGGCGGCGGTTTCCCGCCGATTTCGTGTGGGGGACGGCGACGTCGTCGTACCAGATCGAGGGCGGGGCTACGGCCGATGGCCGCGGGCCGTCGATCTGGGACGTGTTCACGCATTTGCAGGGCAACATCGAGGACGGCAGCACCGGCGACGTCGCCTGTGATCACTACAACCGCTACAAGGACGACGTGCGGCTGATCAAGGAGCTCGGCTGCCGGGCCTATCGGTTCTCGATCGCCTGGCCCCGGCTGTTTCCCGACGGCGGGCTGACGCCCAATCCGAAGGGCCTCGACTTCTACAACCGGCTCGTCGACGAGCTCCTGGCGAACGGCATCACGCCGTACGCAACGCTGTATCATTGGGATCTGCCGCAGGCGCTGCAGGACCGTGTCGGCGGCTGGCTCTCGGCCGACACGGCCAAGGCCTTTGCGCATTATGCGGGCTACGTCGCGCAGCATCTCGGCGACCGTGTCAAGACCATCTTCACCATCAACGAATGCGGCCGCTTCGTCCCGTTCGGCTATGGCCTCGGCGTCGACGCGCCCGGGCTGAAGCTGCCGCAGCAGCAGGTCAACCAGGCGCGCCATCACGTGGCGCTGGCGCACGGTCTCGCCGTCCAGGCCATCCGCTCCGGCGGGCGCGCCGGCATGCGCGTCGGCATGGCCGAGAACATCACGGCCTGCCTGCCGGCGATCGACACGCCGGAGAACATCCGCGCCGCCGAGATCGCGACGCGCGAATTGAATGCCGGCTTTCTCAACGTCATCCTCGAGGGGCGCTATACCGAAGGGTTCCTGGCGTGGTCCGGCAAGGACGCGCCGAAGTTTACCGCCGACGAACTGAAGATCATTTCGGCGCCGGTCGATTTCGTCGGCCTCAATATCTACGCGCCGCAAGCCTATGTCGTCGCGTCGGACCGCGCGGCCGGATTCGACGTGCTGCCGATGCCGTCCTCGTTCCCGCACATGAGCTCACCCTGGCTGCTGGTCGGTCCGGAGACGGCCTATTGGGTGCCGAAGCTCGCCGCCAAGATCTGGAATCTCCAGACCATCTACATCACCGAGAACGGCACCTCCTCGGACGACAAGCTGACCGCCGATGGCAAGGTCCACGACCTCGACCGCGTGATGTATCTGCGCAACTATCTCGCCCAGCTGCAGCGCGCTACGTCCGAGGGCGTGCCCGTGAAGGGCTACTTCCTGTGGAGCCTGCTGGACAATTTCGAGTGGGTGTTCGGCTACAAGCAGCGCTTCGGCATCTATCACGTCGACTTCGACACGCAGGTGCGCACGCCCAAGCTCAGCGCGTCGTACTACCATCACGTGATCAGCCGCAACGCCGTGAGCGCGTGAAGCGCCGCGACGCCACCCGGGGTCCAGCCGGACGCAGTCCGCGCCATTCAGGCGGCCAATGTGCCGTCGGCATCCGGCGCATTGAGTGTCGGCACGCCGGCCTTCACGCCGCGATTGCAAATTCATGATGCGGAAAGCACACCTTGTGCGACTCTTTTGCGCGCATGCCGTTTTCGTGGCGAAAGCTGGCTGCAGATGACGTAAACCGGCAATCTGCCGGCCCCTCAAGCGAGTTTTCCAGCATGCAAGTTTCCGTTGTTTGTCCGCCAGCCGTCCGCGCCGGCGTTCTGTTCTGCGTCCTCGGAGTGATCGCTGGCTCCAGCGCCTGGGCCCAGGGAGCCGCGAACGATGCGGCCAAGCCCGCCACGGAGCAGTCTGCCGCGCCGACGGCCGACAAGCCCGCAGAGTCCGAGCCGAAACCCGCGGTCGCTGAAACCAGGCCCGCCGAGCAGCCCTCGGATGCCGCCGGCAAGCCTGCGGCCGAGCCTGAGAAGACGGCCGAGAAGCCCGGCGAGCCAGCCGCTGCGGACACCAAGCCCGTTCAGGCCACAGACAGCGCGAGCCAGCCGCCGGCGGACAAGGCATCGACTGAAAAAACCGCGACGGATGCTGCGGCCGAGAGCAAGCCGGCCGAGGCCAAATCCGAGACCAAGGTCGAACCGAACTCCGGCACCGACGTCGGCCAGAAGCCGGCCGTGACTGAGTCGAAACCGGCAGAGCCCACTCTGGCCGTTCAGCCCGCTGCCGTCGCCAAGGACGCGCCCGCATCGGAGAAGGTCGAGGAGAAGGCCGCCGAGAGCAAGCCCGCGGCCACGCCGGAGAAGGCGGCTGCGAAGCAGAACACCGCAACCACGTCAGCCAAGCCCGAATGGCACGGCCAAGCGCATCAACATGCCGAGGACGACGCCAAGCCCGCCAAGCGCGAGCACCGCGCCCGCAAGCCCAAGAGCGAACCGAAGAGCGACATGAAGCGGGAGGCGAAGAGGCGGGGTGTGAACTGCAAGAGCTTCCGCACCTATGACGCGGAGAAGGGCACCTATCGGGGCTACGACGGGCGCGTTCACACCTGCTCGTAAGGACCGATCGGCGAGTGCGCTCATCGGCGGCGGCCAAGACCGCCACCGATCGCCGCTGCCGATCACACCATCAACGCGGCATCGGCGGCTGAATGCCCGAGGTGTTGCGGGTAAAGAGTGTCCCGAACGTCGAGCCCTGCGGCTGCGCCGGCTGCGGACGGGCCATTCCCGTCGTGGTCCGCTGCTGCGGCGTCACGATGATCTGCTGGGGCGGGCCCGGGGGGACCGCAGTGCCGCGTGCCTGCACCGCCTGGTTCGTCATCCGCGACACCAGTCGCATCAGCTGATCCTGGCCGGCCTGCAGTTGCTCGATGGCGCGGGTGTGATCGCGGCTGGCCTGATCCTGCGTTGACTTGATCTGCTCGATGCCCTGCTGCAGCTCGGCGATGTCGCGCGCCATCCTCTGCATCAACGTTCCCGGCTCACGGGCGCCGGTGGTGTCTTCCGCTCCCCTCAGCGAGGCATTCGACATCATGGCATCCTCGCTGCCCTGCTGGACCGACGCCTCATCCTGCGACGCTTCGCTGGCGCCCGGCATCCAGCGGTCCATCAGCGAGGTGCCGGCGTCGCGCTGCGACCAGGCGACCGAGCCACCGACCAGCACGACCAGCAGAGCGAGACCAACGGCGTTGCGCCCGCGCAGCTTGCCGAGCGGCGCCTTCATCCGCGCCCAGCGGCTGGCCCCGCTGCCTGTCGCCTCGCTCGTGCTCGCCGCCGCAGCAGCATCCGCCGCCACACCCGGCTTCTCGATCGCCGCGAGCCGCGTATCGATCCGGGTCAGCACCTCGCGCAGCACCCGCCGGTACAGTTGATCGTAGCTTGCCTTCTCGGGCTTCTCCGGGGCGAGGCCGATCTCGCTCTGATCAATCTGTTGCACGTTCTGTGTGGACTGCATTGCTGATCCCCAAACCCTTTAGCCCGCCGCCGACGCCGCTGTTCTCTTTGAATTTTCAAACGTGACTCGACCCGCCGCTTTGGCCGAAAGCAAGACAGCGTCGTGACGAGGAGGGGGCCTTTTCGGACCATCTCTCCCTCGGTGCAGCGCCAGCAGATCGCTTCGAGAGGCTTGAATCCGCCCTTGGTTGCGCACCGCCGAGCCTTCGAGGTACTATCCGACCGATATTTTTGGGGGATTGGGGCCGGTGCAAAGCTTGATTGTCATTGCGCGCGCAGTGTTGTGCGCAGCGTTCGTAGTCCTTACCGCTCACGTGCAGGCCGCGCCAGCGGATGAGGCCACGCGCAAGGCTGAATTGATGGCGGCTTGGCAGGCGGCGAGCCAGGCGGGCACCGACGGACCAAGCGACATCGTGCTGATCGATCAGGGCACGCTGAAGCTGCCGGCCGACTACTTCTACGTGCCGAAGAGCGAAGGTCTGCGGGTCCTACGCGCGCTCGGCAACGTCGTCAACGACGCGACCTTCGTCGGGCTGGTCGTCGGCAGACGCCAGAACGACGATTGGATGGTGGTCATCAAGCACATCAAGGACGGCTACATCAAAGACGACGACGCCAAGAACTGGAACGCGGACGATCTCCTGAGCAACCTTCGCGCCGGCGCCGAGGAGGCGAACAAGGACCGTGCGGCGCGCGGATTTCCGGAAATGGCCGTCGTCGGCTGGGTCGAGCCGCCGGCCTACGATGCCACGGCGCATCGTCTCGTCTGGTCGCTGCTCGCGAAGGAGAAGGGCCAGCCCGACGATGCGCCGAAGAACGTCAACTACAACACCTACGCGCTCGGGCGTGACGGCTATTTCAGCCTGAACCTCCTGTCCGGCTCGGAGCGGATCGCGGGGGACAAGGCGGTGGCGCACGAGCTGCTGTCCGATCTCTCCTACAATGCCGGCAAGCGCTATGAGGATTTCAGCGCGAGCACGGATCGGATCGCCGAATATGGATTGCTTGCGCTGGTCGGCGGCGTTGCCGCCAAGAAGCTCGGACTGCTGGCGCTCGCCGGTGCGTTCGTCCTGAAGTTCGCCAAGATCATCATCTTCGCCGTCGTCGGCGCCGCGGCTGCGGTCATGAACTTCTTGCGCCGCAAGCGGCGCGGCGACAACGCGGGCGGGCCGGCGTGAAGGCTCTCCTGCTGATCCTGTTCTCCGGCCTGAAATGGGGGAAGCTCGCCATGAGCGGCGGCACGATGCTGCTGTCGCTGGTCGTCTATGCCGGTATCTGGGGCTGGCGCTATGCGGCCGGCTTCATTGCGCTCCTGTTTGCCCATGAGATGGGACACTACATCGCCGCACGCCAGCGCGGCCTCGACGTTGGGGCTCCCGCCTTCATCCCGTTCGTTGGCGCCTGGATCGCGCTCAAGGAGCAGCCGGTCGACGTCGAGACGGAAGCCCATGTGGCACTCGCCGGTCCGCTGGTCGGGACCGCCGGCGCGCTTGCGGTCTATCTGTGGGCGCGATCGGACGACAGCAATCTGCTGCTTGCGATCGCCTATTCCGGCCTGTTCCTCAACCTGTTCAACCTGCTGCCGATCTCGCCGCTCGACGGGGGACGTGTGACGAGCGTGCTGAGCCCGCGGATCTGGTTGCTCGGCGTTCCGATGCTGCTCGCCTTGATGCTCTACCGCCCGAGCCCGATGTTGATCTTCATCGCCATCCTCGCAGCCCCGCAACTGATGAAGGCCTGGCGCTACGATCCCGGCGCGCCCGAGAACGTCGCCTATTACGGCACGACGCTGCAGACGAAGCTCGAATATGCCGGGACTTATCTCGCGCTGGCGGCGCTTCTCGCCGTCATGACCTACGACGTGCACGAGATGCTTGGGCCCTTGCGTCAGCTTGGCTGAGTGCTGTTGAGGTCGCCGCTTCAGTTGAGAAGCTTCATGTAGGTCAAGGCGCCGCCTCGTCGTGAGGACATGGGCCTTCCTCAGCTTGGGAATATCCGCTGCTGCAATGCAGCGGATATTTGGGCGCGGCAGCAGGAACCAAGTCGTCCTGTAAGACATTCAGTGAGCCATGAGCGGCGCGCGCTGTCACAATGCGCTGAGCGCAGAGCACGTCTCGGGATGTTCCCTTGCTCACTGGCATATCGGAGACCAAAGTTGAGCCTGCCCGTCAGAGGCATAAGGATTCGGGAGGTTTCATGATTTCGCTCAAGTCCATCTTGCTTGCGAGCTGCGCAACTGCGCTCGTCTCCTCGGCCGCCTGGGCCGCAGACCCGATCAGGATCGGCGTCATCTCCGAAGCGCAGGCCGTCGCCGGCTCGTCGATCGCACCCGCAGCGCAATTGGCCGCCGAGGAGATCAACGCCAAGGGCGGCGTCGACGGGCGCAAGATCGAGATCGTCGTCTACGACAATCATTCCTCCTCGGCGGAATCGGTGCGTGCCTTCCAGCGCGCCGTCAGCGAGGATAAGGTCAACGCGGTCATCGCGAGCTACATCTCAGAGGTCGTGCTGGCGCTGGAGCCGTGGGCAGGGCGTCTCAAGACGCTGATGATTACGCCTGGTGCCGCTTCCGACGTCATCACCCAGAACATCGCCAAGAACTACGACCAGCTCAAATACACCTTCCACGGCTATCTGACATCGACCTCGTTGGCCGGCCTCGTCTGCGACGCGGCCAAGGATCTGCTGGTCGAGCCCTATAAGATGAAGACCGCGGTGATCATGAGCGAGGATGCGGCGTGGACGACGCCGCTCGACGCCGGCTACGAGAAATGCCTGCCGGAGATCGGGCTCAAGGTCGTCGACCACATCCGCATGTCGCCTGATACCACAGACTTCACGCCGATCTTCAACAAGATCGAAGCCCTGAAGCCGGACGTCATGATCACCGGCATCTCACACGTCGGCACCCAGCCAACGGTGCAGTGGAAGAGCCAGCAGGTGCCGATTCCGATGTTCGGCATCTCCTCGCAGGCGACCAACTCGACCTTCTGGAAGGACACCAACGGGGCCGTCGAGGGCGTGTTCTACAACGCCGTGTCGGGCCCGGGCGTTGCGGTGACGCCGAAGACGCTGCCCTTCGTCGAGGCCTATCAGAAGAAGTTCGGCAACTTCCCGTCCTATGCCGGCTACACCTCCTACGACGACGTCTACATGATCGCGGACGCCATCCATCGGGCCGGCGGCACTGATCCCGACAAGATGGTCGAGGCGATGGAAGCGACCGATTATGTCGGAACGATCGGCCGCATCGCCTTCAAGCCGAAGGATGATCCGAACCCGCACGCGCTGCGGACCGGGAAGGGCTACATCACCGGGCTGATGCTGCAGTGGCAGAGCGGCAAGCAGGTCAACGTCTGGCCCAAGGAGCTCGCCGCCGGCACGATCACCTGGCCGTCCTTCATCAAGCTCAAGGCGGCCAGCAACTGATGCATCGCCGGGCCGCTCGAAAGAGCGGCCCATTTTTTTGGTGCCTCAGTCCGACGTTCGGGTCCAATTCCAAATGCTTTTCTGGCAGATATTGATCGATGGCTTTGCCATCAGCGCGCTCTATGCCCTCGGCGCGACCGGCTTCACGCTCATCTTCGGCGTCTCGGGCGTGCTCAATCTTTCCCACGGCGCCATCATGGTCGGCGCCGCGGTCGCCGCCTGGGCCGCCGCCAGCGAGCTCGGCGTCGGGCCCTACACCGGCGCGCTGATCGGCATCCTCGCCGGCTTCCTCCTGGCGTTCGCCACCTACTTCATCGCCGTCAGGCCGATCCAGCGCTCGAAGGTCATCGCCGAGTCCGAGAAGGAGATCTTCATCCTGACCGCGACGCTGCTGTGGGGCATCATCATTCAGGAGGCGATCGCGTATCTGTTCACCAACAACGCCAAGACCGTGCTGCCCATCGTCGAGGGCGTGACCACGGTGTTCGGCGTGCGGACGCCGAAGAACGAATACTTCACCGCCGTGATCTGCTGGGTCGCGATCGGGCTGTTGTGGTTTCTGGTCAACCGCACACGGCGCGGCAAGGCTGTGATGGCGGCGTCGATGAACCCGCGCGGCGTCACCTTGCTGGGCATCGAATTATCGTCGATCTACCTCACCGTCTGGGCCATCTACGGCCTGCTGGCCGGCGTCGCCGGCATCCTGCTCGGCATGTTCTTGGGCGTCAGCTCCTACAGCGTCGGCCCGCTGACGGCAAGCGCGTTCTCGATCGTGGTGCTCGGCGGCCTCGGCAGCGTCTCCGGTTCGCTGATCGCGGCCTATGTCGTCGGCTATCTCGAGACCGGAACGGCCTATCTGATCTCGCCGGCCTACCGGACGATCCCGGCGCTGCTGCTGCTCGTCGTCGTCATGTATCTGCGCCCGCAAGGGCTGTTCGGACGGAGGTGAGCATGCCGGCATTCGCTTCGTCCCGGCTGTTCTGGATCGGGCTCTTGACCGTCATCGTGGCGCTCGTGCTGCCGACCTATGTCTCCGGCTACGTCCTCGGGCTGCTGACGGTGGCGTACTATACGGCCGTCTTCGCCATGTCCTGGGATCTGCTGTTCGGATTCGCCGGCGAGGTCAATTTCGGCCCGACCTTCCTGATTGGCGTCGGCGCCTACACGGCCGGCATTCTCGACGCGCATTTCTCACCGGGTCTGTCGGTGTGGCTGTGCATCGCCGCCGGCGCGCTGGCGGCCGTGGTTGGCGGCGTCGTCCTGGCCCTTCCGGCCTTACGCGTCAGCGGACCCTATTTCGGCCTCACGACGCTCGTGGCCGTGCTCATGCTGCAGAACTTCATCGTCGTCGCGGCCGGGCTGACCGGCGGCGAGATCGGTCTCGCCGTGCCGGACGTCATCTCGATCGATGCCAAGACCAACTACTGGATCGCGCTCGGCTTCATGCTGGTGAGCGGTGCGATCCTGTTCGGCTTGTCGCGGAGCGCCATCGGCCTGATCCTGCAGGCGAGCGGGCAGGACAAAATCCAGGCCGGCGCGCTCGGATTCAACGTCACCAAGCACAAGCTCGCGGCCTTCGTCGTCAGCGCGTTCTTCTCCGGGCTCGCCGGCGCGCTGATGGTGTTCTACATGGGCACGGCCTCGGTCTCGACCTTCGTCGATGTCGGTGTCGGCGTGCAGATCATCATCGCCGCCGTGCTCGGCGGCCGCCGCACCGTGATCGGCGCCGCGATCGGCGCGATCTTCCTGATCGGCATGGGCGAGCTGCTGCGGCCACTCGGCGAGCTCGCGACCCTGATCGTCTCGGTGATCGCGCTCGTGGTCATCCTGTTCTTCCCCGACGGCTTCCTCGGCATGATCAGGGGAGGGGCCAAGGCATGACGCAAGGCATGAGCAGCGCTCCGATGCTGGAGGTCAGCGGCCTCACCAAGCGCTTCGGCGGCCTCGTCGCCGTCAAGAACCTCAGCTTCTCGATCCATCCCGGCGAGATCCTCGGCCTGATCGGGCCGAACGGCTCGGGCAAGTCAACGGCGATGAAGAGCGTGATGGGCGTCGAGCGGCCGACCGCAGGCTCGGTCAAGCTCGATGGCGTCGAGCTGGCCGGCCTGCCATCGCACCGCATCGCGCGCATGGGCGTCGGGCTGGTGTTTCAGCATTCTCGGCCGCTGGCGCGCCAGACCGTGCTGGAGAACATCAAGGTCGCGCTACTGCCGGACAAGCTGACACGGCTGTTCGCCGACAAGGACGTCGATGCCAGGGCGCGCGCGATCGCCGAGCGCGTCGGCCTCGGCGGTGTCATCGATCGCCGTCCGCCGACGCTGGCGTTTGCCGACCTGCGCCGGCTCGAGCTCGCCAAGGCGGTCGCGCGCAGCCCGAAGCTGGTGCTGGTCGACGAACCCTTCGCCGGCCTCACGGCCTCCGAGGTCGCCGACTTCTCCGACCTCATCCGCGAATTCCGCGACGACGGCCGCGCCGTGCTGCTGGTCGATCACAACGTCAAGAGCGTGTCGGCGCTGGTCGACCGCGTGCTCGCGATGTATCTCGGCGAGAAGATCGCCGAGGGCAGGGCGACCGAGGTGATGCAGGACGAGACCGTGCGCCGCGTCTATCTCGGCGGCGCGCTGGTCTCGACCGCGCGGCCCGAAGCGAGCTTCAAGGACGTCACGCCGGCGCTGCAGGTCGACAATGTCGGCGTGCTCTACGGCAAGGCGCAAGCGCTACAGGACGTCTCGCTGCACGTCCACGAGGGCGAGTTCGTCTCGGTCGTCGGCCTCAACGGCGCCGGCAAGACGACGCTGTTCAACGCGATCTCTGGCCTGGTGCCGTATTCGGGCGAGGTGAAGTGGGCAGGGCGCAGCCTTGCCGGCGGCACGGCGGCGCAGATCGCGCGATCCGGCATCGTGCAGTGTCCGGAAACGCGCGAATTGTTCGGCGACATGAGCGTGCGCGAAAATCTCGAGCTCGGCGGCAATGCGCTGCCCGACACCGAGCGTGCCGAGCGGCTCGAATGGCTGTTCGGGCTGTTTCCGATCCTCAAGTCGAGGCAGCCGCAGCTGGCGCGCACGCTGTCCGGCGGCGAGCAGCAGATGCTGGCGATCGCGCGCGCGCTGATGATGAAACCGAAGCTCCTGATCCTCGACGAGCCGACGCTCGGACTTGCGCCGGTCATCCTGGAGACCTTGTCGAAGGCGCTCGATCGACTGCGCGAGACCACCAAGATCACGGTGCTGCTCGGCGAGCAGAACGTCACCTTCGCGCTCCCGCACGCCGACCGCGTCTACGTGCTGGATCATGCCAAGATCGTCTGGGAAGGCCCGCCGGAACGCTTCGAGGCGGAGGCTGCGGCGGACTATCTCTGAGGGACAGGAGCAGGGGTCCCAGCTCCCTGCCCGGATCTCATTCGTTCGGAGCTACGGGAAACGGGGCGGGCGCGCCTGGGGCGGCCGGGGCGCGAGGCGCGCCGCTGCGCCGACGGTCGTCGGTTCGGTCTTCGCAGCGCGGAACGCGCGCGCGAGCTGGTCCTGGCTCGCCTGCAGCTGTTCGATCGCCCTGGCGTGATCGCGGTTGGCCTGCTCCTGGCTGGCCTTGAGCTCCTGAAACCCGCTCTGCAGTTCGGCGACATCATGCGCGATCTTCTCGATCAGCGGCGCGACGTCCCGGTCGGGAGCGGGCGGCATGTCATGCTCTGGCGTTGCCTCCGCCATCGCGGAGGATGGATCGCTGGAGCGCGTTGATGCTGATGCCGTCTCGGGTGTCGGCGAAACGGATGGTGATGGCGAGGCAGGGGCCGCCTCTGCCGTCTCGGCCGCGCTCGATCCGCTCGCCGCCGTCTCCGGTGACCCGGCCGGATTCACCGTCTGAGCGTTCTCACGCCGGATGGATTGAACCGCCGCTTCGATCCGGTCGGTGACGGAGGTGATGGTCTCGGTATGGTCCCGCGCCAGGGTGACGGCAGCGCCGACGAGCCCGGCTGACGCTATCAGCGTGATCATCGCCCGCAATACGGGCCGGCGCCGGGCCGGAGGAGGCGTTTCCACGGGCTCGCTGCCTACAGCGGGGTCGACAGCCTCGACTGCATCAGCGGCGGCCTGGGCCTCGATGGCGGCGATCCGCTGGTCGATACGTGCGCGCACCTCGGCCAGCACCCGCTGATAGATCTCCTCGCAGATATCGTCGTCGGGCGGCAGCGCGACATCACCCGGATCAACTTCCTTCGGCGTCGACTGAACTGGCATGTCTTCGGGTCCCATTCGCGATACGCCCGTGCCCAATCCTGAAGGATGCGCTTTTGACCTCTGGGCTTTGACCAAACGAAGACTGCGGGGTGACAAGGCGGGGGCGATTTCGCACAGGCGCCGACGTGCGCTGGGCGGGCCGTTGTGCGGCTTCTCACGTCAGGAGCCGCCCATCGGCAATTCGCATAAGGTATATTATGGAATATTTATATACTTAGGAAAATCAGAGACTTGCGGCCAACACCTCAAACTCTGCCGTAGCACCGAGCCTGCAACCCGCGTCGCGAGCACGACCATCGCCGCTCGCCATTGGCGCCTGAAACCCGCGCCAAGGCGCCCGCAGCGAACGCCGCATATTGCTGCTGCGGCTCATCGCTGCAATAAGCGCTGATGACGCTGCTGACGTCGCGGGATTCGGACCGCGCCATCATGCGGCGACTGGATGCAACAAGAAGAAGCTTCTCAGGGAGAAACGAGCATGAGCCTGTCACGACGCGCGCTGCTGAAGGCCTCCGCAGCGTCAGCCGTACTGGGTGGGATCGCGGCGCCGCATGTGGCGCGCGCCCAGAGCGCCGAATTCACCTACAAGTACGCCAACAACCTGCCCGACACCCATCCGCTCAACGTTCGTGCCAAGGAGATGGCGGCGGCGATCAAGGCCGAGACCAACGGCAAGTTCGACTTGCAGATCTTCCCGAACAACCAGCTCGGATCCGACACGGACATGCTGAGCCAGATCCGCTCCGGCGGCGTCGAGTTCTTCACGCTGTCCGGGCTGATCCTGGCGACCCTGGTGCCGGCGGCCTCGATCAACGGCATCGGCTTCGCGTTCCCGGACTACGACACGGTCTGGAAGGCCATGGACGGCGATCTCGGCGCTTACGTGCGCGGCCAGATCAACAAGGCGGGCCTGGTGGTCATGGACAAGATCTGGGACAACGGCTTCCGCCAGACGACGTCGTCGACCAAGCCGATCAATGGGCCCGACGACCTCAAGGGCTTCAAGATCCGCGTGCCGGTGTCGCCGCTGTGGACCTCGATGTTCAAGGCATTCGAGGCGGCGCCCGCCTCGATCAATTTCAGCGAGGTCTATTCGGCGCTGCAGACCAAGGTGGTCGAGGGCCAGGAAAACCCGCTGGCGATCATCTCGACCGCCAAGCTCTACGAGGTGCAGAAATACTGCTCGCTGACCAACCACATGTGGGACGGCTTCTGGTTCCTAGCGAACCGCCGCGCCTGGGAGGCCGTGCCGGCCGACATGCGCACGATCGTCGCCAAGCACATCAACGCGGCCGCCCTAAAGGAGCGTGAGGACGTCGCCAAGCTCAATGCCGGCCTGCAAGCAGAGCTCGCATCGAAGGGCCTGACCTTCAATCAGCCCAACGTCGCGCCGTTCCGCGACAAGCTGCGTACCGCCGGCTTCTATGCCGAGTGGAAGGGCAAGTATGGCGACGAGGCCTGGGCGCTGTTGGAAAAGGCCGTCGGCAAGCTGTCGTAACGTGTAGGGGCGTTCGGGTGACGTCATGGCGCATGCCGAGTTCACGGAAATCGCGATCAGCGAGGTGGTCATCGAGACCCCTCGCCGCCGGTCCTGGCTCGATGGCTTGGATGCCTTGCTGGGTCTCCTGGTCGAGATCCCAGCCGCGCTGCTGGTCGTGGCCGAGATCGTCATCCTGTTCGCGGGCGTCGTGGCGCGCTACGGCCTGCACCGGCCGCTGATCTGGTCGGACGAGCTGGCTTCGATCCTGTTCCTGTGGCTCGCGATGCTCGGCGCCGCGGTGGCGTTCCGCCGCGGCGAGCACATGCGGATGACGGCAATGGTGGCGCGCGCCAGCCCCGGCTTGCGCGCCTATCTCGATCTGGTCGCCACTGCCGCGGCGCTGGCGTTCCTTGTCATGATCGCCTGGCCGTCCTGGGAGTACGCCTACGAGGAAAGCTTCATCACGACGCCGGCGCTGCAGATCGAAAACATCTGGCGCGCCGCCGCGCTGCCGGTCGGCATCGGACTGATGGCGCTGTTCGCCCTCATCCGTCTCGCCCGCGCGGCCAGCCTCAAGATGATGCTGCTGGCTGTCGTCTCTATCGCAGCCATCATCGCGCTGTTCTGGGTGGCGCAGCCGGTCCTGAAGCCGCTCGGCAACATCAACCTCGTGATCTTCTTCGTCGGCGTGGTCGGCCTGTGCGTGTTCGCCGGCGTGCCGATCGCGTTCGCGTTCGGGCTCGCCATCTTCGGCTACCTGGCGCTGACGACCCGCACGCCGATGATGGTGCTGGTTGGACGCATGGACGAGGGCATGAGCCATTTGATCCTGCTCTCGGTGCCGCTATTCGTGTTCCTGGGATTGCTGATCGAGATGACCGGCATGGCGCGCGCCATGGTCGCGTTCCTCGCGAGCCTGCTGGGGCACGTCCGCGGCGGGCTGCATTACGTGCTGGTCGGCGCGATGTACCTGGTGTCCGGCATTTCCGGCGCCAAGGCGGCCGACATGGCCGCGGTCGCGCCCGTGCTGTTCCCGGAGATGAAGGCGCGCGGCGCCCGTCCCGGCGATCTCGTCGCCCTGCTCGCCGCCACCGGCGCCCAGACCGAGACCATTCCGCCGAGCCTGGTTCTGATCACGATCGGCTCCGTCACCGGCGTGTCGATCGCGGCGCTGTTCACCGGCGGCCTGCTGCCGGGCGTGGTGCTGGCAATCACGCTGTGCGCGCTGGTGTGGTGGCGCTACCGCAACGAGGACATGAGCGGCGTCCGCCGCGCGACGGGAGCCGAGATCAGCAAGGCCTTCATCGTCTCGCTCCCTGCCCTGGCCCTGCCCTTCGTGATCCGCGCTGCCGTCGTCGAGGGCGTCGCGACGGCGACGGAGGTCTCTACCATCGGCATCGTCTATGGCGTGCTGGCGGGCCTGCTGGTCTATCGCCGCTTCGACTGGCGCCGCCTGTTGCCGATGCTGATTGAGACGGCCGCTCTCTCCGGCGCCATCCTGCTGATCATCGGGACTGCGACCGGCATGGCCTGGGGCCTGACGCAGTCCGGCTTCTCACGCGCGCTGGCGGCGGCCATGACCGGGCTGCCGGGCGGCCCGGCGACGTTCATCGCGGTCTCGATCGTCGCCTTCACGATCCTGGGCAGTGTGCTCGAGGGCATTCCGGCGATCGTGCTGTTCGGCCCGCTGCTGTTTCCGATCGCGCGTGCCGTCGGCGTGCACGAGGTGCATTATGCCATGGTGATCATCCTGGCGATGGGAATTGGCCTGTTCGCACCGCCGTTCGGAGTCGGATATTACGCCGCCTGCGCGATCGGCCGGGTCGATCCCGCCGAGGGCATCCGTCCGATCTGGGGCTACCTGCTGGCGCTTCTCATCGGCCTCATCGTGGTCGCTATTTTCCCGTGGATTTCGATCGGCTTCCTGTAAACTCCTGAGATCACGAGGGAGGGTGGTGATGAGCACGAACCAGTATCAGCTCGGTCTGGACAAGACCCCGGCCAACTACGTGCCGCTGACCCCGCTCAGCTTCCTGGCGCGCAGCGCGGCCGTCTATCCCGACCACGTCAGCACGGTCTATGAAGGCCGCAGCTTCACCTGGCGCCAAACCTATGACCGCTGCCGGCGCTTCGCGTCGTACCTCGCGGGCCGCGGCATCGGCGTTGGCGACACGGTGGCTGCGATGCTGCCGAACATCCCGGCGATGAACGAGGCGCATTTTGCCGTGCCGATGGCCGGCGCCGTGCTCAACACGCTCAACATCCGCCTCGACGCGCCGTCGATCGCGTTCCAGCTCGATCACGGCCAGGCCAAGATCATCCTGGTCGATCCGGAGTTCTCCGGCGTGATCAGCGAAGCGCTGAAGCTGATGAGCGGCGCAAAGCCGTTCGTGATCGACGTCGACGACGCCTCCTATGCCGGCGGCAGCCGCATCGGCGAGATCGAGTACGAAGCCGCCGTCGCCTCGGGCGATCCGCTGTTCGAGCCGCGCCGTCCGGCGGACGAATGGGACGCGATCGCGATGAGCTACACCTCGGGCACCACAGGCAATCCCAAGGGCGTCGTCACCCATCACCGCGGTGCCTATCTGAACGCTGTCAGCAACATTCTCGCGGGCGGGCTCGGCCAGCATCCGGTCTATCTGTGGACCCTGCCGATGTTCCACTGCAACGGCTGGTGCTTCCCCTGGACCATGGCCGCCGCGGCCGGCGTCAATGTCTGCCTGCGCAAGGTCGAGCCGACCAGGATCTTCGAGCTGATCAAAACCCACGGCGTCACTCACATGTGCGGCGCGCCGATCGTCTACAACGTGCTGATCAATGCGCCCGACGCGCCCAAGGGCAAGCGGGAGAAGCCCGTCGTCGGCCTGATCGCCGGCGCCGCGCCGCCGGTCGCGGTGCTCGAAGGCGCCGAGAGCATCGGCATCAAGCTGACGCATGTCTACGGCCTGACGGAGGTCTACGGCCCCGCCTCGGTCTGCGCCGAGCAGCCCGGCTGGGACGACCTGCCCGCGCCCGAGCGCGCGCGGCTGAAGCGGCGCCAGGGCGTGCCATATCCGTTGCAGGAAGCCGTCACCGTGCTCAATCCGGAGACGATGCAGGAGGTGCCGCGCGATGGCGAGACCATCGGCGAGGTCATGTTCCGCGGCAACATCGTCATGAAGGGCTATCTCAAGAACGAGAAGGCGACGCAGGAAGCTTTCGCCGGCGGCTGGTTTCACACCGGCGATCTCGGCGTGCTCGACGAGCACGGCTACGTCATCATCAAGGACCGCTCCAAGGACATCATCATCTCCGGCGGCGAGAACATCTCCTCCGTCGAGGTCGAGGACATCCTCTACAAGCACCCCGCCGTGCTGTTCGCCGCCGTCGTCGCCAAGCCCGATCCGAAATGGGGCGAAGTGCCCTGCGCCTTCGTCGAGCTGAAGGATGGCGCCGAGGCGACCGAAGCCGAGATCATCGCCTATTGCCGCAGCCACATGTCCGGCTTCAAGACGCCCAAGGTCGTGGTGTTCGGCCCGATCCCGAAGACGTCGACGGGCAAGATCCAGAAATTCCTGCTGCGCAATCAGATCGACTCGGCCAAGGCGATCTCGGCGTAAGCCAAGGACATGCGCATGAGCGAGGCGCGCGCCTCGCTCATGCGGTCTCCGGCATGGTGGTGTCTTCGTTGCCTCTGCGATACTCGAGAATGTCACCGGGCTGGCAGCGCAGCACCTCACAGATCCGCGCAAGGGTGTCGAAACGCACGCCCTTCACCCGGCCCGATTTCAAGAGCGAGACGTTCTGCTCGGTGATACCGATGCGTTCGGCGAGCTCCTTGGATCGCATCTTGCGGCGCGCCAGCATGACGTCGAGATTGACGATGATCGGCATCACGCCTCACACGATGCTGGCGTTCTCTTCGGCGATCCGGGTCGCCTCAGCCATGACCCAGGCGACGGCGAGCAGCACGCTGCCAACGATCAGCGCGATGTAGTCGTTGACCGAGAGCGCGATGCCGAGTTGCCGGCTGCCAGGCGGATTGCTGATGGTGAAGGCGATCAGCAGGGCCGTCGACGACAGCGGACCAAGCAAGGCCTGCGCCAGGACCGTGACGGCGAAATCGCGCAAGCGGCGCGCTGTCGCCAGCGTGAAAACCATCCCTTCCGCAAAATCCAGGAACAGGGCTCTCACCCGCCACAACCCGTACAGCATCACGCCGACCGGGATCGCAGTCACCGCCGCGCCCAAAAGCACGCGATCCGGCGTGGTTTGCAGCTCCGCGCCAGCCGTGCCGAGGCGCGCCAGGAGCAGACCTCTCGTCCACTCCGGAATCATAAAGACGAGACAAGTCGCGGCGGCGATCAAGACGATGCCGAGCCCCGTGATCCAGGCCATTACCCGGGAGAAGTGGCGCAGGCGACGGGATTGATCCGCACGGTCCACCATGACGAGCCTCCTATTGACCAGTGAGTAATTTATCGTATTACGATAATTAATGACTGTCAAACGAAGGCTCCTCCTCATGCCCATGCATCCCTTCAAGCGGCTCGTTCTGGCCATCGGACTAACGTTGAGCGCTGTTGGTTGTGGCCATATGCCGGTGACCTCAATGGTCAAGCTGGTCCGGGTCGATTTCCAGACCAGCGACCCCGCACAGCTGCGCGCGGCCGTGAGACTGCCCACGAGTCTGCGGCCGCTGCCAGGTGGCGTGGTGCTGAGGATTGCCGTGAAACGCGGGCGCGGCGCGGAACAGCAGCGGGACTTCGTGCTGCGGGAAATTCCGGATCCCCCGGCTCTGGCGCAGGAGGCCGGAGCCGGCACGCGCATCTACGCCTACCGCCTCGAGGAGGCCGACACGGTGCGTCTACAGTCTTTTCGCGCCGAGCTGATGGCGGAAAAGAACTCTGCCGGTGGCGGATCGATCACGATCTCGGTCGCGCCGAAGGCCTGCACCACCGTAGCGCTGCCGGCTGGCCCCATCAACTTCACGACCTATCTGAGGACATCGGAGACCATCGACTATGTGACGCTGGCACGTGACGTCGATCTGCGCTCGATTGCTCCTGATCAGGCCGTGGTCGATGGCATTCCGCGCTGCCCCACCTGAGCTCGCTACGCGTCTCGTGTCTTCTCCGCGTAATATTGCGGCGCCTCGCGGCGGTCGTACATGCCGTAGTCGCGGGTGACCTCGACGATACGGATGTTGTCGGCACCCGGCTCGGTGAGCAATTGTTTGCTCAGCGCAAGGCCGGTGGCCTCGTCCGGCAGCTCGACCAGATGCGCGAAGCGGCCCTCGCGATAGACGCTCGAGAAGCTCGCGACCGGCAGGTCGGTCACGCTGCCCAACTGCGGCCTCGCCGTCTCGACGGCCAGCACATACGTCGGCGCCCGCCGCTTCGGATCATTGTAGGTGCCGCGCCGCTCCGGCTGCCAGGCGGCCTGCCCTGGCCTGATTTCGTGGACCAACTCGGCGATACGCAGGCGATAGTCCGAGAACACCTTGTCGCGGCCGAGGGTCTGGATGTCGTGATGATGGGCATGGACGCGCCAGGCGGTCATGGCGCCCTCGTCCTGCCAGATCTGGTAGGACAGGATCAGATTGTCGCGCGACAGGCTCCGGAAGCGGTCGAGGAACAGGCAGCCGCCGAGCGCATCGAGCTCGGGCCGCAGCGCCGCGGCGAGTTGCAGATATTGGTCGAGCCGGCCGGGTTTGACCTCGACCTCGAAGAACAGCGACAGCATGACGGTGCCTCCATCTATTCGGCTGCGGGGCTGTATGCACCAAGCCGGGTAGCCGGTGCACTCGCTATCCATGATCGTCATTGCGAGCGAAGCGAAGCAATCCAGGGTCATTCCGACGACTCTGGATTGCTTCGTCGCCTTCGGCTCCTCGCAATGACGGCCTTGGGTGGCCGACGCGCCCTAACCGACCTCCAACCGCATGCCGTCATACGCCGGCACCACGCCCGCCGGCAGGCTCTGGCGCAGCACCTCGTAGTCGAGATCGGCGGTCATGTTGGTGATGACGGCGCGCTTCGGCTTGAATCGTTCGATCCAGGCCAGCGCGTCGCTGACCGAGAAATGGCTCGGATGCGATGCGGGGCGCAGGCCGTCGACGATCCAGATGTCGAGATCCTCGAGCGCTCCCCAGCTCTCCTCCGGAATGTCGTTGAGATCCGGCGTGTAGGCGGCGTTGCCGATGCGATAGCCGAGCGCGGGGATGTTGCCGTGCTGGACCAGGAACGCCGTCAGCTTCAGCTCGCCGCCCTTGCCTTCCACCGCCTGGGTCTCGCCCGCCTCGATCGCGTGCTGGGTCAGGATCGGCGGATAGTCGCTTCCCGGTGGCGAGATGAAGCAATAGGAGAACCGGTGCATGATGTCCTTGGCGGTCGACTGGTTCAGGTAGACCGGAATCCGCCGCCGCTGATGCATCACCACCGAGCGCAGATCGTCGATGCCATGGGTCTGGTCGGCATGCTCGTGCGTGAGAAACACCGCGTCGATGTGATCGACTTGCGTATCGATCAACTGCTCGCGCAGATCCGGCGAGGTGTCGATGACCACGCGCGTCACGCCATGCGCTCCGCGGCGCTCAGCCAGAAGCGAGCAGCGCCTGCGGCGGTTCTTCGGGTTGTTGGGATCGCAGGCGCCCCACCCCAGCGCCGGGCGCGGCACGCCGGCCGAGGAGCCGCAGCCGAGGATTGTGAGCGTCAGCGTCATGCAGCCTCCTGTGGCCGCGGCACCTTCGAGAACAGCTTGAAGAAGGTCTCGGTGGTCTGGCGCGAGAACTCCTCGAAGGAGACGCCGCGCGCTTCTGCCAGCACCTTCGCGGTCTCGACGACGTAGGCGGGCTCGTTGCGCTTGCCGCGAAACTTGCCGGGCGCCAGATACGGCGCGTCGGTCTCGACCATGATGCGGTCGGCGGGCACCTCGGCGGCGAGCGCGCGCAATGCCTCGGACTTCTTGAACGTCACGATGCCCGTGAACGAGATGTGCAGTCCGAGATCGATCGCCTTCATCGCCAGCTCACGCCCGCCGGTGTAGCAATGCAGCACGGCCTTGAAAGGTCCGCGCGCCATTTCCTCGTCGAGGATGCGGCCGCACTGCTCGTCGGCCTCCCGGGTGTGGATCACCAGCGGCAGGCCGGTGGCGCGCGCCGCCGCGATGTGCGCGCGAAAGCCACGCTCCTGGGCGTCCTTAGAGCCGTGGTCGTAGAAATTGTCGAGTCCGGCCTCGCCGAGCGCGACCACCTTGGGATGGCGCGTCAGCGCGATCAGCTCCTCGGCCGGAATGCCGTCCTCCTCGTCCGCGTTGTGCGGATGGGTGCCAACCGAGCAGAAGACGTTGTCGAACCGCTCGGCGATGGCGAGCAGCTCAGGAAGCCGCCGCACCCGCGTCGAGATCGTCACCATGCGGCCAACGCCGGCGGCGGCGGCACGCGTGACGATGCCATCCAGATCCTCGGCGAAATCCGGAAAGTCCAGATGGCAATGGCTGTCGACCAGCATCACGCCGCCGTTGGCTCGATGTAGCGCGGGAACACCGCCTGGGGCGCCGGCAGCTGTGTCCCGGCCGCAATCCTGACCTCGCCGCCGAGCTGCGCGAAATTCCGTTCATCCTCGGGGATGCCGAGGCTGTCGAGCAGCTTTGCCGACGCTGCCGGCATCACCGGCTGGGTCAGGATCGCGACCTGACGGATCACCTCGGCGGTGACATAGAGCACCGTGTGCTGGCGCGGCGGATCGGTCTTCGCCAGTGCCCAGGGCGCCTCACCCGCGAAATAGCGGTTGGCCTCGGCCACGACCGACCAGACCGCATTGAGCCATTGGTGGATCTGCTGCGTCGCCATGGCTTTCCGTGCGGCGCCGATCATCGCGTCGGCCTCCGCCAGGATCGCCTTGTCGTTGGCCGAGAACTCGCCGGGCTCCGGCAGCTGGCCTCCGAGCTGCTTTGCGATCATCGACAGCGAGCGCTGCGCGAGGTTGCCGAGGTCGTTGGCGAGATCGGCGTTGATGCGCGCGACGATCGCCTCGTGATTGTAGTTGCCGTCCTGGCCGAACGGCACCTCGCGCAGGAAGAAGTAGCGCAGCTGGTCGACGCCATACTGATCGGCGAGATTGAACGGATCGACGACGTTGCCGACCGACTTCGACATCTTCTCGCCCCTGTTGAACAGGAAGCCGTGGGCATAGACCCGCTTCGGCACGGGCACGCCGGCCGACAGCAGGAACGCCGGCCAGAACACCGCATGGAAGCGAATGATGTCCTTGCCGATGACGTGGACGTCGGCCGGCCAGTATTTCCAATTGGCATCATCCTCGTCGGGAAAGCCGACGCCGGTGATGTAGTTGGTCAGCGCGTCGACCCACACATACATCACGTGCTCGTCGTCATGCGGCACCCGGACGCCCCAATCGAACGTCGTGCGCGAGATCGACAGGTCCTTCAGCCCGCCCTTGACGAAGCTGATGATCTCGTTGCGCCGCGCGTCCGGCCCGATGAAATCGGGCTGGCTGTCATACAGCGCCAGCAGCTTCTCCTGATAGGCCGACAGGCGGAAGAAATAGCTCTTCTCCTCGACCCATTCGACCGGCGTGCCCTGCGGTCCGCGGCGGACGTTGTCCTCGCCGACGACGGTCTCATCCTCGGCGTAATAGGCCTCGTCGCGTACCGAGTACCAACCGGCATAGCTGTCGGCATAGATGTCGCCATTCTCGCGCATGCGGTTCCAGATCGCCTGGACGGAGCGATGATGCGCGGGCTCGGTGGTGCGGATGAAGCGGTCGAACGAGACGTTCAGCCGCTCGTCCATGTCGCGGAAGCGGCCGGCGTTGCGGGTCGCCAGCTCCGATGGCGTCAGCCCCTCGTTCTGCGCGGTCTGCACCATCTTCAGCCCGTGCTCGTCGGTGCCGGTCAGGAAGTACACGTCCTTGCCGTCGAGCCGCGCAAAGCGCGCGATGGCGTCGGTCGCGATCGCCTCATAGGCGTGGCCGATATGCGGGTTGCCGTTGGGATAGGCGATCGCTGTCGTGACGTAGAAGGTGTTCTTGTCGACGGGAGCTGCGGCGATCTGCGCTACGACCTCGTCGATCTCGACGACCACGGCCTCGACCTTCGGCTTGCGCGGTGCTTTCGGCTTCGCGGCGCGTGGCGGCTTCGGCGCTTCAACGATGGCCGGCGCGACCTTCTTCGGTGCAGCCGGCTGTTTCGGAGCGGCGGGCTGCTTCGCTGCCGAAGGCTTGTTCGTTGCTGCCGCGGGCTTGGCGGCCGTCTTCTTGACCGGCGGTGGTGCAGGCCTGGCCGCAGCCTTCTTCGCCGGCACCTTCACGGCCTTCTTGGCGGCGCTCTTGGTTGCTTTCGCTTTCGGCGCCTTGCTCTTGGCTTTCGCAGGCGCCGTCTTGGACGTGGCGGTCTTTTTCTTGGCGTCCTTGTCCTTCTTCGCTTTCGCCGCCTTCGCCTTGGCCGCGCTGGCCTTGCCCTTCGCGGGCGCCTTGGCGGTAGCCTTCTTCGCGGCGCTCTTGCCCGCGGGCTTGCCCTTCTTCACGGTGGTCTTGTTGGCCTTCGCCACGGCAAATTCCTCTTTGACGACGTCGGTCGACGGATTGATCCTGATGATCCCGGGATGATGGTCGGCGCGGTTACCGCGTGGCTTCGGCGAGCATCCCGAACACCGAGAAAACCAGCGGTTTTCGCTCCAGATTATAGGATTCGGTGTCGCGCGCGGCGCGGACGATCTTTTCCCATACCTCCGCCAGCCGTGCAAGGCGCGGCAGTTCCGCGTTGGGATCTGCGGCGCGCAGCCGCTCCGCCACCCAGCGCTCGATGCTGTCGAGGAAGCTCGCCAGCGCGACGCGGTCGCTGGTGCCGAGCGCATCGCCCAGGGCATGCAGCTCGCCCGGGTCGATCCGGGGCAGGCTCGCGAGCAGCGCGGCGGTCCGGGTCTGCAGCTGCAGCCCGTCGCCGCCCAACAGCATCAGGGTCCGCGCGACGCTGCCCTCGGAAGCCCTGGCGGCCTCGCGCAGCGCCGGATCGGCTCCGTCCATTCCGGTGGCCTCGGCCGCGGCGCTGACGACGTCGTCGGTCGACAACGCCCGCAGCGCCAGCCGGCGGCAGCGCGATTTGATGGTGGCGAGCACCCGTGCCGGCGCGTGGCTGACCAGCAGGAACAGCGACTGCTGCGGCGGCTCCTCGAGGATCTTGAGCAGCGCGTTGGCCGCGTTGGGATTGAGTTCGTCGACGGTGTCGACGATGCACACCCGCCAGCCCTCGACCGCCGCCGTTGAGCCGAAGAACGAGATCGTCTCGCGGGTCTCGTCCACGGTGATGACGGTGCGCAGCACGCCCTTGTCGTTGGCCGAGCGCTCCAAGGTGAGCAGCCCGCCATGAGCCTCGGAGGCGATCAGGCGCGCGACGTGGTCCTCCGCATCGACGTACAACGAATCGGCAGCACGCACCTCGGCGGTGGTGGGATCGCGGTGGGCCAGCACGAAGCGCGCCATGCGGTAGGCCAAGGTGGCCTTGCCGATGCCTTGTGGGCCGCCGATCAGCCAGGCATGCGCCATCCGTCCGCTGCGGTAGGCGGAAAGCAGCGCCGTCTCGGCGTCGCGATGCCCGAACAAGGCGGTGGTTTCGCGTGGATGGCGGACCGCGATCTCCGGCTCGACCTTGCGTGCGCTCATGACGCCGCCGCCACTTCCGTGAACAGGCGCTCGCGCACGGCGTCCCAAACGAGCTGCGAGACCGTTTCCGCGCTCGCCGTCGCGTCGATCAGCACGCAGCGCCGGGGATCCTCGGCGGCGATCTTGTGAAAGGCGTCGCGCAGCCCCTTGTGGAACTTGATGTCTTCGCCTTCGAACCGGTCCGGGGTTCCGGCGCCGCGCCGCGCCCCGGCACGCTTGAGACCGATCTCGACGGGAATATCGAGGATGAGGGTCAGATCCGGCTTGAGGTCGCCGATCGTCACCCGCTGCATCGCATTGAGCACGTCCGGCGCGACCTTGCCTTGGCTGCCCTGGTAGGCCCGGGTCGAATCGAAGAAGCGATCGCACAGCACCCAGCTGCCCTGGTTCAGGGCCGGCAGAATCACGTTGCGCACATGGTCGTCGCGAGCGGCGGCAAACAGCAGCGTCTCGGCCTCCGGGCCCAGCAGCCTGCCCATGCCCGACAGCACGAGGTGGCGCATGATCTCCGCGCCCGGTGAGCCCCCGGGCTCGCGGGTCAGGACCAGGCGCACACCCTCTTTCTGCAGATGGTCCGCCAGCATCTTGATCTGCGTCGATTTTCCGGCGCCCTCGCCGCCCTCGAAGGTGACGAATCGGCCGCGGCCAGGACCACGTTTCAAAGCTGCTTCCGCCATGTCTCTAGAGCTTCTCGGCCCCGGCGCGGAACATCCCGATCACGAGCTCGCTGACCCCATCGATCGCACGCCGCATCGTGGACCCCTTGCCCACCGCTTCCGCAGCATAGACAGGGGCCTCCATGGCGATATTGGGGCCGCGCCAAACCCTGACAACCCCGACCTTCTGCCGGGGCTCGACGGGAGCCCTGACCGGGCCACTGTAGACGATGCGGGCGATCAGCTTGTCGCCGCCGTTCTTCTGCACCATGACCTTGACCGGCACCGGGCTCGACAGCTTGACCGAGCGGCTCTCGCCGCCGAACACCTTGGCGTAGCCGATCGGCTGCTCCGCGGCGAACAGGGTGCGGGTCTCGAAATTGCGGAAGCCCCATTCCAGCATCTTCTTGGCCTCGGTGGCGCGGTCCTCGGAATCCTCCAGGCCATTGACGACCACAATCAACCGCGTGCCGTTCTGCACGGCCGAGCCGACCATGCCGTAGCCGCCTTCCTTGGTGTAGCCGGTCTTGAGGCCGTCGGCGCCCTCCATCGCGTTCAGCAGCGGGTTGCGGTTCTGCTGCCGGATCTTGTTCCAGGTGAACTCCTTCTCGCCGAAGATCTTATAGAACTCCGGGAAATCCAGGATGATGTGCCGGGCGAGCATGGCAAGCTCGCGAACCGTCATCTTGTTGCCGGGATCCGGCAGCCCGTTGGAATTGGCGAAGGTCGATTTGGTGAGGCCGAGCTCGCGCGCCCGCTTGGTCATGTAGTCGGCGGCGAAGATCTTCTCGTTGCCGGCCATGCCCTCGGCGAGCGCGATGCAGGCGTCGTTGCCGCTCTGGATGATGGCGCCGTGCAGGAGGTCGCTCACCGACACCTTGCTGTTGAGCGCGGCGAACATCGTCGAGGTGCCGGAGGGCGCTCCGCCCCGGCGCCAGGCATTCTCGCTGATGCGGTATTCGTCATTGAGCTTGATCGTGCCCTCCTTGACGGCGTTGAACACCACCTCGGCGGTCATCAGCTTCATCATGCTGGAGGGCGCCCGCAGCTCGTCCGCATTCTTCTCGAACAGCACGCTGCCGCTGTTGGCCTCGATCAGGATCGCGGTCGGCGCATCGCCGTCGAAGCCGCCATCCTCCTTGCGCGCGCCCTGGACGCTCTGGTTGGCAGCGAAAAGCGCACCGCTCCAGCCGACGGCAACCGCCACGGCCAAGGCGACGAGCGCACGCGTCGTCCGTCCGGACGTGAAACCGGCGCGACGCAGCGGTAAGGTCATGAAATCCATCGGCTAAGCTCTGGAGCGCACTGGGAATCTAGCAGCTGCGGGGGGCGCAAACAACTCGGCAATCCCGCGGATCAGACCGCTCTCCCGTGGATTTGCACGGCCTTTCGCGCGGTGCGATACGTCCTGGGCCGGCAATCAAAGGTCGAGCAATCAAGGGGGAAACGGTGTCATCGACGCGGATCATCAAGGCCAACGGAATCGAGCTGTTCGTGCGCGAACAGGGCGAAGGCCCGCTTGTCGTGCTGTGCCACGGCTGGCCCGAACTGTCATATTCGTGGCGGCACCAGATCCCTGCCCTTGCCGCTGCGGGCTATCGGGTCGTGGCGCCCGACATGCGCGGGTTCGGCCGCTCGCAGGCGCCTGACCACATCGGCGCCTACACCATCTTCGACGCGGTCGGAGACGTGGTCGGACTGGTCGGGGCGCTCGGCGAGCGCCAGGCCGTCATCATCGGCCACGACTGGGGCGCGCCGGTCGCCTGGCATGCGGCGCTGTTCCGACCGGACCTGTTCAGGGCCGTTGCCGGACTGAGCGTGCCGCCGCCGTTCCGCGGCCGCAGCCGGCCGCTCGAGACGCTCCGCGCCGGCGGCATCGAGAATTTCTACTGGCAGTATTTTCAAACGCCCGGCGCGGCCGAGGCCGAGCTCGAGCGCGACGTGGCGCTGACGATGCGCACCATGCTGGCGCGCGGCTTCTCCGATCCGCAGTCGCTGTTCGTCGCACCGGACAAAGGCTTTCTCGGCGACGTGACGCCGGATCTCGCTCTGCCGGCGTGGCTCAGCGAGGCCGATCTCGCGGAGTTTATCGCGGCCTATCGCGCTTCCGGCTTTCGCGGCGGCCTGAACTGGTACCGCAACATCGATCGCAACTGGGAGCTCACCGCGCCGTGGCAGGACGCGCAGATCCGCCAGCCGTCGCTGTTCATCGCCGGCAGCGAGGACGCGGTCGTGACCGGGATCATCGGTGCCAAGCGCGTTCAGGAGATGACGCGCGTGCTGCCGGATCTCCGGCGCAAGCTGATCATCGACGGCGCCGGGCACTGGATCCAGCAGGAATGCGCTGCCGAGGTGAATGCGGCGCTGATTGCGTTCCTGCGCGAGGTGGCTCCTGCTCGCTAGCACGCGAGCGACCGCTCCATCGTGCGATGCGAAGCCGTCGCCTCGTCCGCGACGTCGCGGAAGCCAAGCCGGACGTAGAACCTTATCGCGTCCTCATTCGTCGTCGCGACCGCGAGCGAGAGCACCTCGGCGCCCTGCTCCCGTGCCGCCGTGGCGACCGCCTGCATGATCTCGCGTCCGACACCCGCGTTGCGCGCGCCCGGCAGCAGCGCGAGATCGACCACGTGCCATCTCTGCGCCGCGCGGTCGAGCAGCAGCCGCCCGACCGGCGCGCCGTCACGGAGGATAATCAGCGATTGCGCCGCAGGACACTGCGCCGCATGGCCCTCGACCTGTGCGCGATATTGCTGCGCCAGCACGAGGTCGAGCATAGCAGGCGGCAAGCCGGCTGCGGCAAGTTGCACGCCTTTGACGGATTTGAACAGATTGTGCAGGAACGGCTCGTCGGCGGCCTCGGCAAGCCGCAGCCGCAATCGGGCGTCGCGTGAGACTATCTCGGATTCGATCGTCGTCACGCCGACCGAGCTCACCGGTCAGGAGTTGTTGAACGACGGGTAGATGCCGGCATAGGCGATGCACCAGATCAGCGCCTGGGTCGGCTGCGTGTTGTCATGGGGAATGCCCTGCCCGGTCAACGTCATGGCGTTCGGTGCGAGCGTGGTGGTGCTCGGCAGCGGCACGAAACCATTGAAGATGGGATCGATGGCGGCCATGGTCCCGGCCGTTCCCGGACCAGGCGCCGCATTTACGGCCGTCTTGCTCCCCAACTGCAGACCGTGGGTGTGCGCCGCCATCTCACTGGTGATCAGGCCGACCGTGCTGCTCCCGATCGATTCGCCGATCACGCGTGGCTGAAGGCCCGGACCGTCGCCTTGACTGTTGGTGATGCAGCCGCTGAGGTTGGGCAGTTGAAAATTGCTGGTCCCATTGCCGCCGAAGGCGGTGCCGATCAACGCGAACAGGGGTGTGAATCGCTGGATCGGCACCAACTGGCCGAAGCATGGCAGCCAAGCCTGGTTGAAGCCCTGAGCAGCAAAGGTAAACGGGAAGGCCTGGATTTCGCCGATATACGGGTCCGACACGTGGTCTCTCCTCAAATCCAGTGAAGCGTGAAATCTGCCGACGCGCGTAGGACGAGGCGCGATCAGCCCGATGACGGAAAGATGCCGGCGAAGCAGATGCAGTAGTTGCCCACGACCGTCGGCATGATGTTGTTGTGCGGCAAACTGTTGCCTGCAAGCGCGACGCCGGCCGCCATCGTCTCATACGGCGCAGCGTCTGCTGCCGGCGCGTACAGATTTCCCGCCGACGCCGTCGCCAGGTGAACGGTCGCACCCGGCGTCTGCGTTTCCGCGGTGACGGTCGACGACATCAGCGCGTGGCTATGCGCGGGCATCTCGCTCTCGATCAGGACGTGTCCGTCCTCTCCGGCGATCTCGCCGAGCACATAGAGCGGCAGAGCCGGTCCCTGCCCCTGGCCAATCGGCACCCGGCCGCGCAGATCGGGCGCATTGAAGGTCTGCACGCCATCGCCGCCATAGGTGGTGCCGATGATGGCATAGAGCGTATCGTATTGTGCGATCGCCAGGCTTTGTCCATTGCAGGCCAGCCAGCCATCCGGCACCCGTGGAAACCCGAACAGCCGGATTTCGCCGATAAAGGGGTCTGACATCGCCGAAGTCCCTTTCAAGTATCGATTGCAAATCAATGTCGGGAACGTGTCGCCTCTCACGAAGCGCAGTTCGGGAAAGCTCAATCATGGAAGCGGTTTGCTGGAGCTGAACGCTTCGCGGTCGAAGTCTCAGTCGCGAGACGGAAAGACGCCGTTGAGCGCAATCATGTAGTTGATGACCAGGTACGGCTGCATGTTGTTATGAGCTTGATTGCCGCCTTCGTTGAGGACATTCGTGCCCGGCGCCAGCGGCACCTCGCCGCTGCCTGCGGTCACGAAAATAGACTTTGGGCCGGCTGGCGGAATGGTGTTGGTGCCGAACAGATTGTTGGTCGCCGAAGCGCCTCGTCCGGCTCCCTGCGCTGTCGATGCCAAAACGATGTGGTTATGGCTTGGAAGCTGCTGTGCGTTCAGGGTCACCGAAACCGTGCCGCTGGTCATGCCGGCAGGAAAGGTGCCGCTGCCGCCGGTGGATCCGAGAATCGCACGGCCGCGCAAGTCGGGCAGCGCGAACGTCCTGACGCCGTCACCACCGTAGTAGGTCCCGAGCAATGAAAACAGCGCCTGATTGGTCGGGATTGCCAGGAGCGCGCCGTTGCACAGCGCCCACCCTCTCGGCACCGTCGTGCCGGCAAAGGGCATGATCTGACCCAGGATGGGCTGTAACGGCATGCTCCCCCCTCTTCCATCAGGCGATGGATCGCCTTGTCATTGAAGCGCGGAATATCGACGCGCGATGGGTCAAAAACGCAGTGCGCCACGACGCATATGCTCGCAAAGATTGTTAGTGGGCGGAACCGGCACAGTCAAGCCCGCACGCGCAGTCATCACGAGCAACAACTTCTGGCGGTGTCGCTCGCGCAGCGAGCGCCGCTGAGTCGGCTGCCGCGCAAGATGTGCTGCCGCGGGAGGCGCGGCGGACCTAGGCGGTTCGACCACACACTGCCCTGTTGCCGAGCTGCAACTGATGGTCGAAAAGCGCGCGCAATGGCTGGGTTTTGCCGGGAACAATCGTCTGCCTGCTTGCTCGCCGCGCACCGTCACGGCCTAATGCACGCAAAAGACCTAATACACACGATAACAGTCGAATTTTTTATCAAAGAATTTGCAGCGGCATCGTCCAGCTCGAGGATGGGCCGCGAGGGGGCGTTGTGAATCTCACTGCCGGGATCTGGATGGTGGTCCGTGCCATGGGGTACGCATTCGCCCACGCTTTCGGCTTCTCGCTCGACAGACCGCCGGCACGCCCGTCCTCCCATGCGACAGCCTCTGCCTCCCGGCCCGGCAAAGCCGGCGCGCGGCGCTACGCCGTCGTCTCGGCAGTGGTCTCGGCAGTCGTGGGCCTCGTATCCATTGCTGCAAGTGACGCCTGGGCTGCCAATTGCACGGCAGTGTCCGCATTGACGGTTTCGACGAGCATTCAGCTGAACTCGCAGATCACATTCAGCGTCAATGGCGCCACCGGTCCCGGCGCGACGCTCGTGCCGAAAACGGGCACACAATACAATCGAATCGCCAACAGCGGCCTGTACAATGCGTGCGGAACTGACACAAATACTGGTTTCCCGATTACAGGGGCCGGATCCGACACGTCCGCATCGATCGCTGGTTCGAATGGGGGCGTCTACACGATCACGCCGATAGAGACGATTGATCCCAATAACGGCAATGCCTACTACGTAACTTATAATCTGACGATGACGACGGCGCCGCCGACGACCTCCGACACGATCATTCTGAACTATTCGTCGACGACTGATGTTGGCACTGGCACGTTCGGCACCACCGATAGTGGCCTGACCATCTCGCTCTCGAACGTCACGCCCAGCCTCTCCGTCACCGCATTGTCACCGAGTTCCGGCCCGACCGCGGGCGGCAACTCGGTCGTCATCACCGGCACTGGATTCACGGGGACCACCGGCGCCGGCGGCGTGAAGTTCGGTTCGAACAATGCGACGAGCTACGTGGTCAACTCCAACACCCAGATCACGGCGGTCGCGCCGGCCGGGTCGGCGGGCACCGTCAATGTGACGGTCACCAATGGCGCGCCATCCCAGGCGGCGGCGGCGAATCAATACACCTATGTGGCCGCGCCCACGGTATCGTCGATCGCGCCGACATCGGGCCCCGGCTCCGGCGGTACATCTGTCGTCATCACCGGCACCGGCTTCAGCGGCGCGACCGCGGTGAATTTCGGCGCTACGGCTGCGACCGGATTCACGGTCAACTCTGCCACCCAGATCACCGCGACGTCGCCCTCCGGGACTGGCACCGTCGATGTTACCGTCACCACTGTGGGCGGAACATCGGCCACGTCTGCCGCCGATCAATTCACCTACATTCCCGCACCGACCGTGACCTCGATCTCGCCGACCTCGGGTCCCGGCGCCGGCGGCACCACGGTGACCATCACCGGCACCAACTTCAGCGGCGCCACCGCGGTCAATTTCGGCGCCACGCCGGCGACCGGCTTCACGGTCGACTCGGCGACCTCGATCACCGCGACTTCGCCAGCGGGAACGGGCACAGTCGACGTCCGCATCACGACAGCCGGTGGCACCTCGGCCACCTCGGCTGCCGACCAGTTCACCTACATCCCCGCACCGACCGTCACCTCGATCTCGCCGACCTCGGGGCCGGTGGCCGGCGGCACGACGGTCACCATCACCGGCACCGGCTTCACCGGCGCCACCGCGGTCAATTTCGGCGCCACGCCTGCGACCGGCTTCACGGTCAATTCGGCCACCTCGATCACCGCGACCTCGCCCGCTGGGACCGGTACGGTCGATGTCCGGGTGACGATTCCGATAGGCGGCACCTCGGCGACCTCGGCGGCGGATCAATTCACCTATGCCGCCGTGCCGACCGTGACCTCGATCTCGCCGACCGCAGGTCCGACAACCGGTGGCACGTCAGTCACGATCACCGGCACCGGCTTCAGCGGGGCGACGGCGGTCAATTTCGGCGCGACGCCTGCAACCGGCTTCACGGTCAACTCGGCCACCCAGATCACGGCAACCTCACCGGCCGGCACCGGCACGGTCGACGTGACCGTCACGACCGCCGGTGGAACGTCGGCAACCAGTGCCGCTGACCAGTTCACCTATGTCGCAGCACCGACGGTGACCTCGATCTCGCCGACATCGGGCGCTGGTGCCGGCGGCACCTCGGTGACGATCACCGGCACCGGCTTCAGCGGCGCAACGGCAGTGAATTTCGGCGCCACGCCCGCGACCGGCTTCACGGTCAACTCGGCCACATCGATCACGGCGACCTCGCCGGCCGGGACCGGCACCGTCGACGTGCGCGTCACCACCGCGGGCGGCACCTCGGCGACCTCTGCGGCCGACCAGTTCACCTACATCCCCGCACCGACCGTCACCTCGATCTCGCCGACGTCAGGTCCGGCGGCTGGCGGCACCACGGTGACCGTCACAGGCACGAACTTCACCGGCGCCACCGCTGTCAATTTCGGCGCGACGCCTGCGACCGGCTTCACCGTCAACTCGGCCACCTCGATCACCGCGACCTCGCCCGCTGGGACCGGCACAGTGGACGTCCGCGTCACCACCGCGGGCGGCCCCTCGGCGACGTCGGCAGCCGATCAGTTCACCTTCATCGGCCCGCCGACCGTGACCTCGCTTTCGCCGACATCCGGGCCTGTCGCCGGCGGCACCTCGGTGACCATCACCGGCACCAGTTTCACAGGGGCGACCGCGGTCAATTTCGGCGCCACACCGGCGACCGGCTTCACGGTCAATTCGGCCACCTCGATCACGGCGACCTCACCGGCGGGGACCGGCACCGTCGACGTCCGCGTGACCACCCCGAGCGGCACCTCGGCGACGTCGGCCGCCGATCAGTTCACCTACTCGCCGGTACCGACCGTGACGTCGATCGCGCCGACTGCCGGGCCGTTGGCGGGGGGCACGTCGGTGACCATTACGGGCACCGGCTTCACGGGCACCACAGCGGTGAATTTCGGTGCGACGCCGGCGACAGGCTTTACGGTCAACTCGGCCACCTCGATCACCGCGACCGCGCCCGCCGGCACCGGCACGATCGATGTGAGGGTGACCACCGCGGGCGGCACTTCGGCCACCTCTGCGGCCGATCAATTCACTTATACGACAGCTCCGACCGTCACCTCGGTCGCACCAACCTCCGGACCTGGGATCGGCGGCACCTCGGTCACCATCACCGGCACCGGCTTCACGGGGGCGACCGCGGTGAATTTCGGCGCCACCGCCGCGACCGGCTTCACGGTCAACTCGGCCACCTCGATCACCGCGACCTCGCCAGCGGGGACCGGTACGGTCGACGTCAGGGTCACCACCGCCGGCGGCACCTCGCCGACCTCGGCGGCTGACCAGTTCACCTATATCGGCGCGCCCACCGTGACATCGATCTCGCCGACGTCAGGCCCCGCGGCCGGCGGCGCCACGGTCACCATCACCGGCACCGGCCTCGCCGGCACCACCGGTGCGGGAGGCGTGAAGTTCGGCGCCGTCAATGCGGCGAGCTACACCGTCAATTCCGCGACCTCGATTACGGCCACCTCGCCCCCCGGCACCGGGGCGGTCGATGTGACCGTGACCAACAACGGGCAGACGTCCGCGACCTCAGTCGCGGACCGGTTCACCTATTTGTCGGCGACGACGCAGACAACCCTGAGCTCGTCGCAGAACCCGAGCCAGGGCGGTCAACCCGTGACGTTCACGGCAACGGTCACAGGGTCGGGTGGAACGCCGACGGGCACGGTGACGTTCAGCGACAACGGCACACCGATCGGAACAGCGACGCTGAGCGGCGGCGTTGCGGCCTTCACCACATCCGCGCTGGCGGTCGGCAGCCACACCATCATCGCAAGCTATACCGGCAGCCCAACCTTTGCGGCGAGCACCTCACCCGGCCTTGCGCAGACCGTGAACGTTCCGCTCGACAGCGTCAGGCTTCGCGCGTTGCAGCTCAACGTCACCAAGATGGTGGCGCAGAACTCAGGCCAGGCCATTTCCGGGGCGATCGACGATGCCATCGCTGATGGCTTCAACGATGGCGGCGCGTTCGTGACGCCCAGCAACGGCCGCATGCGCTTCAATTTCTCGGCTGACCCGCGGGACCAGGACGACGCCGCGGCGGTCCCGAGCTCGGCCAATTCGGGCAGCAGCGCCTTTACAGACCGTGGCGGAAACCCCGGCCCGGGCGGCAGATCCGCCCGTGGCCGGTCGCGCATCGACAATGCCTTCGCAGCGATCGACCAGCAGACGCCGGAGAAGGCGTTGCCAAAGTGGCACGAGGACAAGCAGTGGCTGCTCTGGGCCGATGTGCGTGGCACCAACATCGACCGTTGGAGCACGACCAGCGCGTTCGGTGTCACTCAGGCAAGCCAAACCTCGCTCTACGGCCAGCAGCTCAACGCGCTGATGGGGTTGACCTACAAGGCGACGCCGAATGTCCTGATCGGCGTGCTCGGCGGGTATGAGACCTTCAGCTATACCGAGCAGGATATCAACGGGAAGCTCAAGGGAGACGGCTGGACGGTTGGCGCCTATCTCGGCTGGAAGATCTTGCCGACACTCCGCTACGATGCGACGGTCGCCTATTCCGGCATTGGCTATAACGGCACGGCCGGGACGGCGCAGGGCAATTTCAACGGCGAGCGCTGGATGGCGTCGACGGGACTGACGGGCATGTACAAGGCCTATGGCTTCCTGCTCGAGCCCTCGGCCAAGGTCTACGCGCTGTGGGAGCACCAGAATGCGTATACCGATTCGCTCGGCACCCGGCAGGGCACCAATGACTTCGCCAGCGGCCGCGCCTCCGGTGGCCTGAGAGCCGCCTACCCGGTGGCCTGGTTCGACAGCGGCATCGTGCTGACGCCGTTCGTCGGAATGTATGGCGACTATTACTTCAACAAGGAGGATGCCAACACGCTCGCCAACGGCGGCACCGGTCTGGCCTCGACCCCGCTGCTGCAGGGCTGGTCGGCGCGCGCCACGGGCGGTCTCGGCATCAGGACTCAGGGCGGCGCCAGCGTCGGGCTCGGCGCCGAGTTGGGCGGCATCGGCAGCACCACCCGCGTCTGGACCTACTCGGCGAGAGCGCGCGTGCCGTTCTCGGCCCAATAAAGCTTTGCTGATCGCCGGAATCAAAACCGCCCCGGCATGGGGCGGTTCACGTGAACAAGCCGTGCTTGGCGGAGTTCAGTACAGCCCGCGGCCGCTCATGATGTCGCGCGCCTCGTTGGCGCCGTCGTTCGGCTCTGCCCTGCCCTGCGAGACGTAGCGGCCGTCCTGGTCGTAGGACACAGCGCGCGGGTTCTCGAGGTTGCGGCCCCGCGTCCTGCTGGACGCCGACATTTCCGAGGTCGCGCCGATCGAGGCGAGATCAGCCGAGCCGTTGCCGAGCGTATAGGGGCGCCCTTCGGGCAGCGGGATCTCGCCGCGAATCGGACGGCCTGTGCCCATCTCGGGCACGAACGGCCTGGCCGAGGCGACGCGCACCAGGGACGGTGCCGGCGCCGGGATGCCCGTGCGCAAGGTCGCCATCAACTGGACGTCGTCGGAGCCCTCCAGCGGGGCGCGGCCGACATACTCCACCCGCACCTTGGCGATGCCGTTGCCCTTGAACTCGAGCAGATCGGCCGCCTTGTTGGAGACGTCGATCAGCCGGTTGCCGTGGTATGGCCCGCGATCATTGATGCGGACAATGAGCGATTTGCCGTTGGCGAGATTGGTGACGCGGGCGTAGCTCGGCAGCGGCAATGTCGGATGGGCGGCCGTCAGCGACGTCATGTCGAAGACCTCGCCATTGGCAGTCAGGCGGCCGTGAAAATCATCGCCATACCAGGACGCCATGCCCTCGGCGCGGTAGTTGGCGTCCTCTTCCGGGACGTAGGTCTTGCCGGCCACGGTGTAGGGCTTGCCGATGCGGTAGACGCCGCCGCCCTTCGGCACCGGCTCGCCGAATCCGACGACGCGCGGGCTCGACGACACGCCGTATTTCGGATCGACCTTGCTGGCGAACTTGTTGGACGAGGCGCAGTTCGCGACCATCAGGCAGGCGAGGACGGCGACGGCACTGCGCACCGCTCTCTCGACCGGATCTGTTTGACCAATCCCCATCGACCCCAATTACCAATGTGCCGGTCGCAGCCGGGCCATCCCATCAGCCCCGCGCGCCGCGCGCTTGTCCCCGCGAGTCGCGTCCCCCGCAACTCAACGCACAAGGATAACGCAACCCGAACACGGCGGAAATGGGGTAGGCCCCGCCGTGGTTAACCGGAGCTTTCCGGAGGACGATAGCCGCCTAAGCGTGCGCTCCGCCCCGCCTCCTCGTTGCGAGTGCACCTTTTTGGACACATATGTTGCGTGAAATCCTCACTTGAGAGTGTTCTCATTTCCCGGGACCTGAATCATTTTGACTGTGCAGGGCTGCACGTCGTTTGCTTCACGTGGGGCGCAACAGGGTGTGTTCGCTATGATCGAAGCAATGACGGCAGTGATGGGCTTGGTTGGCGCCGGGATCTTCCTTGCTCATGCGTTTGAAGGGGTCCGCTCGCGGGCCTGATTCCGGACGGATCGGACAGCCGACGTCATGGTCGGCTCTCGTCCGCTTCAAAGATTTCGTCCGCTTCAATAACGACACTTCAGGAACATCCCTGAAGCCGGCAGTTTCGACCAACAGATCTTTCAGACCGCTCTTCGTCCGGTCCTCCGCTTCTTCCGATCGACGTGAGGTCGGACCGGCAGCCCAGCTGTAGAAGGTGGCCCATGCGATACCCATACCTACGACGTCAAGACGTTGGACGTCCGGACTTGCTTTCGAGCAGCTTTCTCGCCCTGGCAGCGCTGAGCACGGCAGTGTTGTGCTCGGGTCTGATGGTTTTCGCACTCCGCTAAGCCGCGGGCTTTGAGCTGATGCCGTTCGGGCAGGCGTGAATGCGCCGTTGACGAGCCGCAAGCCAGCACCCTAAACAAGGATCGCGTCGCTACCGCGCCGTCATGGCGCGGGTATCGCCGTTCCGGAGACGATGCCGGATGGAAGGGTGGCCGAGTGGTTTAAGGCACCGGTCTTGAAAACCGGCGTGCCCGCAAGGGTACCGTGGGTTCGAATCCCACCCCTTCCGCCAAGTCTCCTTCCACGTCCCCGAACTTGCCGCTGATCCGGGACCCGATGGATCGGCTGGCCGCGCACAACGCTGGCGAGCGCGCCCGCAGCCCCGCTGCTCAGAGCTGCGCGTCCGGTCAACGACCAGGGTGCGCGCCATGGCTTGCCTGCGGCGCGCGGTGGCCGTTCACGGCGCCGGCGGTCTCGGAGGGCACGCCGACCCGCTCCATCAGTTCGCGAACGTCGCGGATGCGGTTGTCGAGAAGGCCGTGCATCTCGCTGAGCGTCCAACGCAGCTCATCCAGCGCGCCCGGCGCCGCGTCGGGAAAATGCGAGAGATGATAGACCATCTCGTTGAGGACCTGCCGCAGCCCGTACAGGTCGTCATGGGCGAGCTTCTGGACATCGAGCTGGCCGAGCAACCGCTGCACGAAGCTGCGCCGATCGGGCGGCACATGGCGCAGATCGACGAACCGGTTGACGTGGAAGGCTCGCGGCGCCTCGGCACTGCCGGCCGCTTGGGCCAGCGCGAGGCGCACGTTGTCCGCGTTGAGATCCTCGGTATCGACGGAGAGCGTGTTCGGGAACAGGCTCTTGTAGCGTTCGATCAAGGCGTGGGTCTTGTCGTAGTACCAGCCGAACTTGTCGGCCAGCGACAGATCCATCCATTGCTGCCTCGACATCTCTCCGAAGTGGAAAGCGGTCGGACGCTTGCGACGCGCGGCCGGCGAATCGGCGTAGTAGAGGTGGTTCTGCGGCGACAGCTCGGCATTCTCCACCAAGCTTGCGATGCACGCCGCCCGGTCGCGCCGGCGCAGATGCACCAGCGTGACCTGATCGCCGAGGAGCTCGGCGATGATCGGCAGCACGGCCGCGTAGCCGTTGCCGACGACGCAAGCATGGGGGCAATCGAGGATCGTCTGACGAATCTGATCCGCGAAGCTGGGATCGTTGGTTTCCTTGAGCTGGCAGAACAGCTCATTGAGCTCGCTCGACGCCCATTCGTGCACGGCCCTGTCGCCGTTGCCCTGGTTGTCGAACACCTCCTGCATCATCCGCGTCAGCGACGTCGTGCCGTCCCGGCCGGTGCCGACGCACAGCACCCGCAGCGTGGAAGGTGGAGAATTCCTCAGGGCCGCGTCGCGGCCATTGCCGGAGGGGCGCGTCGCTCCATTGTCCGAGACCACGGCCAGGCGCTTACGCGCCAGCCGGCGAAGCTCCGCGGACGCCGCCTCCCACTCCAGCCTGTAGCCGTCGCGCTCGTCGCGCAGGCGGCCCATGATCACGCCCCTCTCTTCGGTGATGCGCCTGTACCGCTCGGACTCGTCCTTCGCAGCGACCAACTCCGCTTGCAGCGCATCGACGAAGCGTTTCACGTCCGCATCGAGGCGGCTTTCGGTGCTGGCGGTGCCAATCCCCAATCGGTTCTCGATCCACCGGCGCAGTCGCACTCTCGACAACAATAATCCTCCAAGAAATCGAGCCGAACGGCCTGCTGATCGTCTGCCGCCCGATCGCTGCTGCGATTCAGCACGCCTGCGAAGGCCGCCCTGCCGGCTCCGGCTCTCCATGTAATACAATTGCAATGTACATCAAACCTGCATCGCAATTCGGTTGCAGAGGCAGCGATGGTGGCCGGCACGTTGCGCGAGCCGTGCCCGCTCATGCCCGATAAATGTGCATGCCGCGGAGCCTGCTTTCTCCCGACCATGCCGTCAACGCGACCAATTGCCATTCTTAGGGTACTAGTGTACCGTGACCCGGCGCGACCGCGGTGGTCATGCGTCACGGCACGCCGCAGGCGCCACTGCTGCCAACGGGCGCAGCCCCGACGACGCCAGCTCCGTTGAGCTAGTCCAGTCCGCGCTCGCGACTCAGGCGCACCATCTCGTCGATGAAGATCTGCTTCTGCTTGTCGTCGAGGCTGGTGAACAGCGGTTCCGACGTGTCGGCCACCGCGCGCTGGTCGGCGGCACGATCGACCAGGAACTGAGCCTCGTTGCGCATCTGCTCGACGATGTCATCCGGCGGATCGCGCTTCGACCGCGCGATGCGCAGCTCGAGTCGATCCGCGCCGTTGCGGCCGAGCGCGTGCATCGCGTCGGCGAACGGACCCCAGTTCTTCGCCTGCTCTTCCGTCAGGTTCAGCCCGGTCTTCAGGCGCTCGATATTGCTGTCGCTGTTGGCGACGATCTGTTCGGCCGTGAGTTGCGGGACGCCCGGCTGCGTCAACATCGGCGTCGCCTTGGCGACCTTGCTCGTCTTCGTCGCCTTGGAAGGCTTCGCCTTCCTGCCCTCGGCCGGCGGTGCCTCGGGCTGCGTACTCTGCTGGCCGCTGTTGCCGGTGAACGCCCCGGTCACGCCGGTAACCACGCCGACGACACCGCCGATCGCGCCGCCGAGCACACCGCCGACCGGGCCCGCCGCCCTGTTGCCTTCGCGCGCGCCCTGCTCGACGCCCTTGAACAGGCCCTGCGCGCCAAGCTGACGCGGCAGGCCCGCCAGGCCGATGAGGCCTATTGACACTCCTATTGCGATGCACCGGAAAGACCGGCGCCAAATGCCGGCGGGGCTCGTCATCATCAGTTCAGGCTCCGTGCAACACGTCCGACCGTCGCGCGCAGTCGCTGGTCGTGACGGCCATGATTCCAACGAATTCTATCGTTGCCGCAACGCGCAAGTCCATCGGCCGCATGCAGTGCGATGCATCGAACGCGTTCGGCTAGACTGATTCCTGCTCTGCTTCCTGCTCTGCCGGGGACGCGCCTTGCACTGCAGCGCTCAGCGCTGCGATGCAATCAGTTACGGACCTGCGACGAATTGTGCCCGCCATTAGTTCAAGGATTCGCCTCACCTGCTTTCTCGACAGCCGCTCGCAATTCTGCTCTGATTGCACCCAAGCGAAATCCATGCGCGCATGACGCGACGCAACAACTAACAAATCGGATTCGCATTGACAGAATGCTTGGCTCACCAGGGAGGGAACGCCATGTCACGGAGGAAGCTGAACCGTCGACAATTCGTTGCTGCGACCGCTGCCACCTCGGCGGTCATGATTGCCGCGCCCTATGTGCGCGGTGCCTACGCCGCCGGCAAGCTCTCGATAGGCTTCTGGGACCATTGGGTTCCGGGCGCCAACCAGGCCTCGACCGATCTCGTCAACGAGTGGGCCGCCAAGGAGAAGGTCGAGGTCCAGATCGACTACATCACCAGCCAGGGCAAGAAGATCGAGCTGACGATCGCCGCCGAGGGCGCCGCGAAGTCCGGCCACGATCTGATCGCTATGCCGACCTGGTGGCCGCATGCGCATGCCGAATTGCTGGAGCCGGTCAACGACATCATGGGGCCGATCATCCAGGAGAATGGCGAGGTCAACGGCACCGTCAAATATCTCGGACAGTCCGGCGGCAAATGGCTCGCCGTGCCGGCCTGCGTCGGCAGTCAGATCAAGGGCCCCTGCACCCGCATCGATCTCATGAAGAAGCATGCGGGCATCGACGTGCAGGAGCTGTATCCGGCCGGCTCTCCACCGAAGGCCGACAGCTGGACCACAGAGACCTTCCTGAAAGCGGCGGAGGCCTGCCAGAAGGCTGGCGTGCCGTTCGGCATCGGGCTCGGCGAAACCACCGATAGCGTGGACTCCGCCGGCGCGTTCTTCCAGGCGTATGGCGCCGAGCTGGTGAATGCCAAGGGCGATGTCACGGTGAAGACGGATGCCGTGCGCCAGGCGCTCGAGTTCTACAAGCGGCTGATCGCGGCACTGCCGCCGGATGTCGCCTCATGGGACGACGCATCGAACAACAAATGGCTGGTCTCGGGCAAGGGCGCGATGATCATGAATCCGCCGAGCGCCTGGGCGGTGGCCAAGCGCGACGCGCCGCAGATTGCCGAGCAGTGCTGGACCCACGGCTTCCCGGCCGGCCCCAAGGGCCGCTTCGCGCCGTTCCTGCCCTACTTCTGGAGCATCTGGTCGTTCTCCAAGAACAAGGAGGCCGCCAAGAGCCTGATCGTGCACCTGTCGAAGCCGTCATCGATCGAGAAGATGGTGGTGGCGAGCGGCGGCTACGATCTGCCGGCCTATCAGAAGCTGACGACGCTCAAGGTGTGGCAGGAGGAGGGCCCGCCGAAGGGGACGCTCTATCACTATCCCAACCCCTACAATCACCAGACGCTGTCGATCGCAGCCTCCCCTGCTCCGCCCAAGATCGCGCAGCAGATCTATGCGCAGGCAACGATGACCAAGATGTGCCTGCGCTACGCCCAGGGCGAGAAGATGGAATCGACCCTCGCCTGGGCCGAAGGCGAGTGCGAAGGCTTCATGCGCAGCTGAGGCATGTTGAAGCAACGCCGGCGGTCCGCTTCAGCAGGCGGGCCGCCTCCTTTCACCTTGTCAGTGTTCCCCATCCAGTGAGGACCCCGCCGTCGCGGGGGACATCACGAGGAGCCCTTTTTCATGGTTGATGCCGCCATCGGTGAAAACGCCGTCGCCCGCCCTCGCGCGGCCCGCCGCAATGGTCTGCACAGGGCGCTGAAGCGGAAATCGACCGCCGCTTTCCTGATGACGCTGCCGCTGATCCTGCTGATCGTGCTCCTCGTCGTTTATCCCGCCCTGTATTCGGTGCATCTGGCGACGCTGAACAAGTCGATGCAGCGCTTCGTCGGTTTCGGCAATTTCGAGTTCCTGTTCAAGCGCGACACGTTCTGGCTGGTCGTCAAGCAGTCCTGCATCTTCGCGATCACCGCCGTCGTGTTCAAGGCGCTGATCGGCTTCATCGTCGCGCATTTCGTGCACAACATCCCCGCCAAGGGGCAGCGCAAATGGCGCGGCATGCTGCTGGTACCCTGGGTGATCCCGCCGGCGATGAGCACGCTGGCGTGGCTGTGGCTGTTCGACCCGTCCTACAGCGCCTTCAACTACACGCTCGCCTTCTTCGGCATCGGCCCGATCCCGTGGACCGGCGACGCCGCCTGGGCGCGGTTCTCGGTGATCCTGGTGAACATCTGGTACGGCGCGCCGTTCTTCATGATTATGTACCTGGCATCGCTGAAATCGGTTCCTGAGCAGCTCTACGAAGCCGCGGCGATCGACGGCGCCAATTGGTGGCAGCGCATCTGGTACGTGACGCTGCCGATGATGCGCAACATCATCGCCATCACGACGCTGTTCTCGCTGATCGTGACGTTCGCCAATTTCGACATCGTCCGCATCCTCACCGCCGGCGGCCCGCTCGACAAGACGCACATCTTCGCGACCTGGGCGTTCCGCGTCGGCATCGAGGGCAGCGACATTCCGCTCGGCGCCAGCGTCTCGCTGTTCATGGTGCCGATCCTGGCGGTGGCCGCCATCTTCATCCTGCGCGACGTCAACAAGCGGGGGAACGAATCCTGATGAGCACCGTCACGATCGACAAGGCCGGCCCGACCCGTGCCGTCAAATATGGCTCGATGAGCCGCGACCGCGCCTGGGCGTTGCGCTGGTCGTATTTCTTCCTGACGCTGTTCGCGATCTTCTCGCTGGTGCCGCCGCTCTACATGCTGATCACCTCGCTGAAGGGCAGCGCGGAGATCTCCGCGGCGACCAATCCGTGGTGGGTGTTCCACCCGACGCTGGAGAACTATCTCGAGCTGCTGACCTCGAACCAGTTCATGCGCTTCTTCTTCAACTCGGCCATGGTCTCGATCGTCGTCGTGATCATCACCATGCTGATCAGCATCCCCGCGGCGTTCGCGCTGTCGCGAATGAAATTCTGGGGCTCGGCCACGCTCGCGACCGGCGTGTTCCTGACTTACCTGATTCCGGACAGCCTGCTGTTCATCCCGCTGTTCAAGATGTTCGCGCTGATCGGCGACGTCACGGGCATCCAGCTGATCAACCGCTGGTACGTGCTGCTGTTCATCTATCCGACGCTGACGGTGCCGTTCTGCACCTGGATCATGATCGGCTATTTCGCGTCGATCCCGAAGGAGCTCGACGAAGCCGCCATCATCGACGGCGCCTCCTGGCTGCAGACGCTGACGCGGATCTTCATTCCCGTCGCCCTGCCCGGCCTGATCGCCGCGACGATCTTTGCCTTCACCGTCTCCTGGGCGCAGTTCCTGTATCCGCTGGTGTTCACGACCTCGACCGACCAACTGGTGCTGCCGGTCGGCATCGTCACGAGCCTGATCAAGGGCGACGTCTTCAACTGGGGACAGATCATGACCGGCGCGCTGCTTGGCGCGGCGCCGCCGCTGATCATCTACGCGTTCCTGATGGACTATTACATTGCCGGACTCACGGCCGGCGCGACCAAGGGCTGATGACGGGGGTTGACCACACATGGCTGAAGTGAGCTTGCGCAAGGTCGTGAAGCGTTATGACGACGTCGAGGCGGTCAGGGGCATCGATCTCGATATCGCCGACCACGAGTTCGTCGTGCTGGTCGGCCCGTCCGGCTGCGGCAAGTCGACGACATTGCGGATGATCGCAGGGCTCGAGGACATCTCCGACGGAGACATCACCATCGGCGGCGACGTCGTCAACGACGTGCCGCCGAAGGATCGCGACATCGCGATGGTGTTCCAGAACTACGCGCTCTACCCGCACATGACGGTGGCCGAGAACATGTCGTTCGGGCTGCGTCTGAAGCACTATCCGAAGGCCGAGATCAAGAGCCGCGTGGCGGAGGCCGCGCGCATGCTGGATATCGCCGACCTCGTCGACCGCAAGCCCAAGCAGCTCTCCGGCGGCCAGCGCCAGCGCGTGGCGATGGGCCGTGCGATCGTGCGCAATCCCAAGGTCTTCCTGTTCGACGAGCCGCTGTCAAACCTCGACGCCAAGCTGCGCGTGCAGATGCGCATCGAGATCAAGAAGGTGCACCAGAAGGTCCGTACCACGACGGTCTACGTCACCCACGACCAGGTCGAGGCGATGACCCTGGCCGACCGTGTCGTGGTCATGAACAAGGGCCGCATCGAGCAGATCGGCACGCCGAACGAGCTGTACCACAATCCGGCGACACGCTTCGTCGCCGGCTTCATCGGCTCGCCCGCGATGAACTTCGTGCCGTGCCGGCTCGAGGAGGCCAATGGCCGGCTCCACATCCGCCTCACCGACCGCATCGCCTTTCCGCTGCCGCCGGCGCGCGCCGCGCGCTATCAATCCGTGTCGCGAAATGAGCCGCTGCTGCTCGGCATCAGGCCGGAGCACATCACCGAGACCAAGCCGCATGCGGAGCCTGGGATTGAGCCGTTCGAGGCGCTGCTCGACGTCACCGAGCCGATGGGCATGGAGACGCTGGTCTACTTCACCCTCAACGAGACGCCGGTCTGCGGGCGGGTCAACCCCAACGCCGGCGCGCGGGATGGCAGCCCTCTGCGCATGGCAATGGACCTCAACAACATGCACCTGCTAAACGAGGCGACCGGGCTCGTGATCTGACGAGCACAAGAAGCTTCAAGGGCAGGATATGACCACCAGGACGGCAACCAACAAGAACAAGATCCTCGTCACGGAATCCTTCTCGGCCAAGGGACGCGCGCTGCTCGCGGCGCGCGACGACGTCGAGATGATCGAGTTCCCCAACATGATCTCGGCGGCGGACTTTTCTGCGCTGCTCACCTCCCATGCCCCGGTGCATGGCGTCGCCCTCGGTGCGACCCGGTTCGGCGAGCCGGAGCTCGTCGCTGCCGGCGACATGAAGGTCGTGACCCGGATCGGCGTCGGCTTCGACGCGGTCGACGTGCCGGCGCTGAGCCGCCACAAGGTGCCCTTGATGGTCGCGGGCACCGCGAATTCGCCGTCGGTCGCCGAGCAAGCGCTGTTCATGATGCTGACGCTGGCCAAGCGCGCCAACGAGATGCATGCGATGGTCAGGGACGGCACCTGGGGCGCGCGGCTCGGTGTGCTGCCGTTCGATCTGTACGGCAAGACCGTGCTGATCATCGGCTTCGGCCGCATCGGCACCCGCACCGCCAAGCGCTGCCTGGCGATGGAGATGCAGGTCCTGGTCTACGACCCCTACAAGCCGGCCGCCGACATCACCGCCGCCGGCTGCGAGCCGGTGACCGACCTCGACGCCGCGCTGCCGCGCGCCGATTTCGTCAGCATCCACTGCCCGAAGACGCCGGAGACCATCGGCCTGTTCAATGCAGCGCGTCTGCGGCTGATGAAGCCTTCCGCCTATCTGATCAACACCGCGCGCGGTGGCCTGATCGACGAGGCAGCGCTGTACGACGCGCTGGTGTCCGGCCGCCTCGCCGGCGCCGGCCTCGACGTGTTCGAGCAGGAGCCGCCGCCGGTCGGCCACGCGCTGCATGCGCTGCCCAACGTGATCATGGCGCCGCACGTCGCCGGCGTCACCCGCGAGGCCGTCGACCGCATGAGCGAGCAGACCGCGCGCAACATCCTGAGTGTGCTCGACGGCGATCCGATTCGGCAGAACGTGATCAATCAGGACGTGCTCTGAGTCGCGGGCTGGCGCCGACTCGCGCTGATAGATCTGCTCAGTACGTGAATGGTCATGGCCGGGCTCCGTCCCGGCCATCCACCTTTGGAGCACGGGCCCTCCTGCACTCCTCGGGATATTCGTCCACCGCTTTGTCGCCCAATTTTGAACGCATTATTGCATCTCGCCCAGATTTCGCTACAACTATAGCTATTGGCGTCGGCGTTTGCGCGCGTCAGTAGGAACAGAGGCGATCATGAGTGTTGCGACGGAGCACGCGCTCGCAACGATAGCGAGCATCCTCGACAAGCCGGAGTCTGCGAAGCGTGACAACCGGGCGGCCGCGCCTGCTCCCAACTCTCCCGCCAAGAAGGCCGCAGGCACGGTGGTCTCGTTCGATCAGGCCGACGGCTACACCAAGATCGGGCCCGGCCCGATCTCTGCAATCCGCTTCCGCTGGACCGCGCGGCGCGGCGAAGACGGTTACTACGTCGACGAGACCGTCGGGCCGACCTCGATCGCCGTCAGCAGCGGCCCGATGACGGCCGAAGCCGCCATCGACATGGTCGACACCCGTGCGCACGAGGCGGCAGAGCGCTTCGAGGCGCTGAAGAACGAGATGACCGGCAAGGGTGCGTTTGCTCCGGTAGGACCCGGCCGGACCTAGCGCTCGGTCGCCCCGCATCGTTGAACGATGCGCGGCATCGCCTGGTGGACCAGCATCGACCGCCGGCGGCGGCCGTGAGCCGCTCCGAACGGTACGACAGCCGCCTCTGCCCCTCGTCCCGCGACACCGCTTCGTATAAGAAGAACCTCGTCCCACTCAAGCCGAGGTGTCGCATCATGGGGTTCTTCGATCGTCCGCTGTCCGTTCTGACTGGGCTCGTCCTCGTCTGCAGCCTTGCCGTCCCGGCGGCCGCCGAGCAGGCCTCGCGCCTCGACGAGATCATGCAGCGCGGTAGCTTGCGGGTCGGCATGACCGGCGACTACAAGCCCTTCACCTATCTCGACAAGGCGACCGGCAAATTCTCCGGCTTCGACGTCGACATGGCCGAGTCGCTCGGCAAGGCGCTCGGCGTCAAGGTGGAGTTCGTGCCGACCAGCTGGCCGCAACTGATGAAGGATTTCGAGGCCGACAAGTTCGACGTCGCCATGGGCGGCGTGTCGATCACGCTCGACCGCCAGAAGAAGGGCTACTTCTCGACCGCGATCATGCGCGAGGGCAAGACGCCGATCGCTCGCTGCTCGGACACGTCGAAATACCAGACGCTGGCCGACATCGACAGACCGGGCACCCGCGTCGTCGTCAACCCCGGCGGCACCAATGAGCGCTTCGCCCGCGCCAACGTCAAGGCCGCCGACATCCGCGTCCACACCGACAACGTCACGATCTTCGAGGAGATCGCCAAGGGCGACGCCGACCTGATGATGACCGATGCCTCCGAGACGCGCTATCAGCAGAAGCTGCATCCCGGCGTGCTCTGCGCCATCCACCCGGAGAAGCCGTTCGACTTCTCCGAGAAGGCCTACTGGCTGCAGCGCGACGTCGCCCTGAAGGCGTTCGTGGATCAGTGGCTGCACATCTCGACCGAGAACGGCAGCTACCAGGCGATCTACAAGAATTGGTTTGATTGACGTTGGCATGTGCCCCGCGCGACTCCTGCCGGAACCATCGCTTCAAACCGGGCGCGCGCCGGAATGGCAGGAATTCACCAGACTTTCGGTCGTCATGCCCGGCTCGCCCGGGCATTCACACCCGCTTGCGGAATCTACCCCATGGGGGTATATCGGGGTCGATGACGTCGACCCTGGCAGCCATCGCGTCCGCGATGGCGCAGTTTGACCCGTCTCAAGGACTGCCTCCGGAAGCGCAGTAGGGTATGCTGCGGCCAAGGCAAACTCGGATCCTGATGCGGCTTGTTCGGACCATCCTGGCGTTCGCGATCGCCCTCTCGCTGGCGATGCTGCCGATTGGCGCATCGACGGCGGCGGTCGCAATGTCGTCGAACGACATGCAGGCAAGCATGGCCATGGGCGATGGCGCCGACATGTCGATGGACGAGTGCTGTCCTGACGACATGAAGGGGACGAGTTCCCCGTCACACGGCGACAAATGTGGGATGGGTTTCTGCTGCGCCGGCGGAACGGTTGCGCTCGGCGATATCAGGACCATCGTCGTCGCTCCACTCGCCATCGCGGCGACCACGCTGGCACTTCCTGCCGACCAAGTGGCCTCCGTCGATAGCGGCAGTCCTCCTTTCCGGCCTCCTCGAGTCTGATCTCGTACCGACGCGCGCATGCCTGCGCGCCATCGGCGCCACGGCCGAGATCCATTCATGAGGACAGGACCATGCTTTCCAGACTTAGCATCGCGGCGTTCGCCGCCACCCTTTCGCTTGCCACATCAGCCGCCTTGGCAGGCGTGACTGACTACACGTTCGAGCCGGTCACTCCGGAGATGAAGAAGGGCGACGATGTCACGGTCGCCATTCGTCTCACCAACAAGCAGACCGGCAAGCCGGTCGCCGACGCGGTCATCTTCAAGACGCGCGTCGACATGGCTCCCGACGGGATGGCCGACATGGTGTCGGACGTGGCGCCGCTGCCGTCGAAGGAACCGGGCGTCTACGCCTTCAAGACCGACCTGCCGATGGCCGGGCGCTACCAGGTCACGCTGTCCGCCAAGGTGCAGGGCGAGCCTGAGACGGTCACCGGCAAGGTCATCGTCAAGGCGACGAAGTGAGCTTCGCGGGGCGCTCCCGACGAGCGCCCCAGTCTCCCAACGGATAGCGCGCGCCCAGCGCGCCTCACGGTGATGCCATGAACACGTTGCGTCTGCTCGCGACCATTGCGGTCGGTGCTGGCCTCGGCTTGGGTGGGCTCGTATCCATCCAGACCACGCCTCCGTCGTTTCGCGCCCCTCTTGCCGCCGCCGCGGCGGATCGGATGCCGCTGTACTATCGCGACCCAAGCGGTGCCCCCGCTTGGTCGGCGACCCCCAGGAAGGACGATCGCGGGCGCGACTATCTGCCCGTCTACGACGACGATCAAGCGGGGCCGGAGCCGGCCAAGCCGAAGCAGCAGGCGGACTCCTCACGCAAGATTCTCTACTACCGCAATCCGATGGGCCTGCCGGACACGTCTCCCACTCCGAAGAAGGACCCGATGGGAATGGACTACGTTCCCGTCTACGACGGCGACGAGGCCGACGACGGCGTGGTGAAGCTGTCGCCCGGCAAGATCCAGCGCAGCGGCGTGAAGTCAACGCCGGTCGAGCGGCGCACGCTCCACGTCGCGGTGAAGGCGCCGGGCACCATCCAGCTCGACGAGCGGCGCATCTCCGTGATCGCGATGCGCGCCGAAAGCTTCGTGCAGAAGATCGCCGACGTGACGACCGGCACGCGCGTCAGAGCGGGCCAGCCGCTGATGGAGATCTATAGCTCGGCGATCGCGGCGGCCGCCGCCGAATATCTCTCCACCATCAATTCCAACATCGTCGGCGGCAATGCCGCCTATGGCCGCGGCTCGCGCCAGCGGCTGACCAATCTGGACGTGCCGGAGCCGGTCATCGCGGCCATGGAGAAGTCGCACGTCGCCCCCGTGACGGTGCAATGGTCGGCACCGCGCGACGGCATCGTGCTCGAGCGCAATGCGATCGAAGGCATGCGTGCCAATCCGGGCGACGTACTGTTCCGCATCGCCGATATCTCGCTGGTCTGGGCCCTCGTCGACGTCGCCGAACGCGACCTCGGCAGCATCGCGGTGGGTCAGCCCGTGATGATCCGCGCGCGCAGCTTCCCGGGGCGGACCTTCGCTGGCGCGATCGCGGTGATCTATCCCCAGGTGAACAAGGACACGCGGACGGCGCGGGTGCGGATCGAGCTCGCGAATCCGGACCTCGCGCTGCTGCCTGACATGTATGTCGATGCCGAGATCGAGACCGCAGCCCCGGCGCCGGTGCTGGCTGTGCCGGCGGAGGCCGTGCTCGACACCGGCAGCCGCCAGGCGGTCCTGATCGACAAGGGCGACGGCCGCTACGAGCCGCGCGCCGTCAAGCTCGGTCGCCACGGCGCTGGCTATGTCGAGGTGCGGGACGGTCTGTCGGAAGGCGAGGCGGTCGTCACGTCAGCCAACTTCCTGATCGATGCCGAGAGCAACCTCAAGGCCGCGTTGAAGAGCTTTGCCGAAGCAGCTGAACAGCAGCCCGCCAACGCCGATCACGCCGGGATGGGAGCGCACAAATGATCGCCCGCATCATCGCCTGGTCCGCGCGCAATCTCCTGCTGGTCCTGTTCGGCACCGGCTTCGCCGCAGCCGCCGGATTCTACGCGCTCATTCATCTGCCGCTCGACGCGATCCCCGATCTGTCGGACACACAGGTCATCGTCTACACCGAATATCCCGGTCAGGCGCCGCAGGTGATCGAGGATCAGGTCACCTATCCGCTGACCACGGCCATGCTCACGGTGCCGAAGTCGAAGGTCGTGCGCGGCTTCTCGTTCTTCGGTGTGTCGTTCGTCTACGTCATCTTCGAGGACGGCACCGACATCTATTGGGCACGCTCGCGCGTGATGGAATTCCTGAACAGCGCAGCGTCGCGGCTACCGGCGGGAATTGCACCCACGATCGGCCCCGACGCCACCGGCGTCGGCTGGGTCTATCAATACGCCGTCATGTCGAAGGAGCTGAACCTCGCCGACGCCCGCACGATCCAGGACTGGACCCTCAAATTCGCATTGGCCAAGGCCGAAGGTGTCGCCGAGGTCGCGAGCATCGGCGGCTTCGTCAAGCAGTACAACGTCGTTCTCGATCCGCAGCGGATGCGCGATCGCGGCGTCAGCATGCAGAAGATTCGCGACGCGATCCGTGCCAGCAATGCCGATGTCGGCGGCCGCACCGTCGAGCTCTCGGAGTTCGAATACGTCATCCGCGGCAAGGGCTACATCAAGAATATAAACGACCTCGGCAACATCGTGCTGAAGACGTCCGGCGGCACGCCGGTGCTGCTGCGCGACGTCGCAACCGTCGAGCTCGGTCCGGACGAGCGGCGCGGCATTGCCGAGCTCAACGGCGAGGGCGAAGTCGCCAGCGGTATCGTGCTGCAGCGCTTCGGCGTCAACGCGCTCGATGTCATCGAGAACGTCAAGAAGCGCTTGCATGAGATCGCGAGCAGTCTGCCAAAATCGGTCGAGATCGTTCCGGTCTACGACCGCTCGAACCTGATCTATGCCGCCATAGCCACGCTCAAGCACACCCTGCTCGAGGAGAGCATCGTCGTCGCCCTCGTTTGCGTCGTCTTCCTGCTGCACGTCCGCAGCGCCCTGGTCGCGATCCTGATGCTCCCGGTCGGCGTGCTCATGGCGTTCGGCGCGATGAAACTGCTCGGGCTCGGCTCGAACATCATGAGCCTGGGCGGCATCGCGATTGCGATCGGCGCCATGGTCGATGCCGCGATCGTCATGATCGAGAACGCCCACAAGCACCTCGAGCGGGCCAAGCCCGACCAATCGCGTGTTCAAATCCTGATCGACGCGGCCGCGGAGGTCGGCCCTGCCCTGTTCTTCAGCCTCCTGATCATCACCGTGTCGTTCATGCCGATCTTCACGCTGGAGTCGCAGGAAGGCCGGCTGTTCAGCCCGCTCGCCTTCACCAAGACGTTCTCGATGGCGGCGGCCGCGCTGCTGTCGGTCACGCTGGTGCCGGCGCTGATGGTGATCTTCGTGCGCGGCAGAATCATTCCCGAGCGCCGCAACGTCATCAACCGCTTGCTGATCTGGATCTACCGGCCCGTCATCAAGGGCGTGCTGCGGGCCAAGACGATCGTGATCCTCGCCGCGGTCGCGGTGCTCGCGATCTCCATCTGGCCGGCGCGCCAGCTCGGCACCGAGTTCATGCCCAGCTTGAACGAGGGCACGCTGCTCTATATGCCCACGACCCTGCCCGGCATCTCCGTGACCAAGGCCGCGGAGCTGATGCAGATGCAGGACCGCATCATCAAATCGTTCCCGGAGGTCGCTTCGGTCTACGGCAAGGCCGGGCGGGCGGCGACCGCAACCGATCCCGCGCCGATCGAGATGTTCGAGACGGTCGTCAACCTCACGCCGAGGGATCAATGGCGCCCTGGCGTCACGATCGACAGCCTGATCGCCGAGATGGACAAGGCGCTGCAATTCCCCGGCGTTTCCAACGCCTGGACGATGCCGATCAAGGCCCGCATCGACATGCTCTCGACCGGCATCCGCACGCCGATCGGCGTGAAGGTGATGGGCACTGATTTGACCGAGATCGATCGTCTGGCAAAGCAGATCGAACGGGTCATCAAGACCGTCCCCGGAACGTCCTCGGCCTATGCCGAGCGCGGCATCGGCGGCTACTACCTCGAGATCACACCCGACCGCGAGGCGCTCGCCCGTTACGGCCTGCTGGTCCAGGACGTCCAGGATACGATCGCGGCTGCGCTCGGCGGCCAGACGGTCACCACCACGGTGGAGGGCCGCCAGCGCTTCACGGTCAACATGAGGTATCCGCGCGATCTCCGCGACAATCCGAAGGCCATCGCCGACGATGTCCTGGTGCCGATGCCGGCCGGCGGCGCCGTGCCGCTCGGCGAGGTCGCCAGGATCGAGCCGGTCCGGGGACCCACCTCGATCCGGACCGAGAACGGACAGCTTGCAACTTACATCTATGTCGACATCCGCGATCGCGACATCGGCAGCTACGTCGCCGACGCGCAGCACGCCGTCACCGAGAACATCCAGTTTCCAGCCGGCACCTACGTGGTCTGGAGCGGCCAGTACGAATATCTCCAGCGGGCCGCTGCCCGCCTCAAGATCGTCGTCCCCGTGACGCTCTCCATCATCTTCCTGCTGCTCTATCTGAACTTCAGGGCCATGACGGAGACCCTGATCGTGATGCTGTCGCTGCCGTTCGCGCTGGTGGGCGGCATCTGGATGATGTGGTGGCTCGGCTTCAATCTATCGGTCGCCGTCGCGGTCGGCTTCATTGCACTCGCCGGCGTGGCCGCTGAGACCGGCGTCGTGATGCTGATCTATCTCGACCACGCGCTCGCCGAGATGAAAGCCAGGCGGGCCGCTGAGGGCGCGCCCTTGACCCGGCGCGATCTCCAGGACGCGATCATGGAGGGCGCCGTCGAGCGCGTCCGGCCGAAGATGATGACCGTGGTCGCCATCATGGCGGGTCTGCTTCCGATCATGTGGAGCAATGGTACGGGCTCCGAGATCATGCAGCGCATCGCCGTCCCCATGATCGGCGGCATGATCTCATCGACTCTGCTCACTCTGATCGTGATCCCCGCCATCTTCGGTCTGGTGAAAGGACGTGGCCTGTCATCCGGCAGCACAGCGGCGCGCGGCGCCTCTGGCGATGGATCGGAACCGGTGGCAGAGGCGGCTTGAGCCGAAGCTTCGAGACGGAGGTTAGGTCATCGCCCTGCCGCCAGGCTCGCTTGGACACGTCGACGGGACTTGCGGATCGCGCGCTCGCGGTGGCACGCGAGAACAGCCGTCTTCCAATATGCTGCCTTGGGGGAGCTGCGCGACCTGCGTTGCGCCGACAGCGCCATTGCCTCCCCTCGTCTGGCGCAGGACACGTGCTTGCCGAGTGATTACGCCCATTGCGGCACCCTCGGCATAGGTCTGCTGCCAGCTCATCGCGGCCGCGGAATTGGTCGTGCTCTCATTCGACGGACGATGGACGCCGCGCTTGCCTTCGGCCTCACGCGCATCGAGCTGACCGTGCGCGAGTAGAACATGAATGCGATCGCCTTAAGGACGTCGGCTTCCGAGCCGAAGGGCTGCAACGCAACGCCGTCCGCATCGACGGCCGCTATGAGAACGTGATCTCGACGGCGTTCGTGGTAGCGTGAGTGTAGCATAGTACGATGATTTCGCTGCTGTGGATGTCTCCGGAGAGCATAATCGCGGGGCTTATACAAGACGGCGGTCAGGGTCTCCATTGGGATACTGCGGATTCCGAGATGAGGCCGCAGCCGGAACCTGACATGGAATGTCCAGCAGGACGCAAAACGCAAAGTCCTGCAGTCATTTCAACGCGAAGACCCCTGTCCAGTCCTTGCGCTAAAAATATTCACCTTTCGTTTTTCCGGAAACTATGATTGACTGCCGCCATCCCACCTCAACGAGAGGGGCGTTGCGCGCGATCGTCTCGACACGCGAGGTGGGGAGGCGATGGCCGCGTTTTGCCGCAGCGTGCTTGCACGCGGACGAACGGCACGGCGCGGACGTGAAATCGCAGCGTCCTGACACCCCGATGCTGGTGTCCAGCGCAATGCGCGCAAGCGCATTGTCGCCATGGTGGCCAACAAGCCCGGCGCACCAGGGAGACTGCGTATAAGCGTTAAGACCGTCGCGCAGGGAATGCCGGATGTTCGGCTGATCCTGTGGTAACTGCCGCCTGCTTTTCTTGTTGCAGGCGGGCCATGGGTGAGGCCCTCACCCGGCATTCCCTGCACCCTCTTCATTCAGAGGGGCGAACTGATGGATCCCTCGGACGCTGGCGCGTCGCGAGAAGGCGACGTCATGTGTGGATCGCTCGCGCGACACATTCGGTGTCGTCCCGGCCTTGAGCCGGGACCCATACTCACAGGCCGTAGTTTGAGGCACAGCCGGAGATGCAGAGGACGACAACAGCACCGCCGGCGGCTATGGGTCCCGGCTCGAAGGCCGGGACGACAGCGGAATGTGGTGTTGGACCTCGGACCACCGCTACGCGGCGGCGGAAGACGAAACCGCCCTCACCCGTTCCGGTACGTGTAGCTGTAGCCGTTGATCGCCGGAGCACCGCCGAGATGGGCGTAGAGCACCTTCGATCCTTCCGGGAAGTAGCCCTTCTTGACCAGGTCGATCATGCCCTGCATCGACTTGCCCTCATAGACCGGGTCGGTGATCATCGCCTCGGTGCGGGCGGCGAGGCGGATGGCCTCGTTGGTCTCGGCGCTCGGCACGCCATAGGCCGGATAGGCGTAGTCATTCAGGATCACGATCTCGTCGTCGCGGACCTTGCGGCCGAGCTCGACGAGCTCGGCGGTGTTGTCGACGATCTGGCGCACCTGGGTGCGGGTCTGCTCCGGCGTGCCGGAGGCGTCGATGCCGATGACGCGGTCGGCGCGGCCGTCGGCGGCGAAGCCGACGATCATGCCGGCCTGGGTCGAGCCGGTCACGACGCAGACGATGATGTAGTCGAACTTGATGCCCATCTCGGCTTCCTGCGCCCTCACCTCCTCGGCGAAGCCGACATAGCCAAGGCCGCCGAACTTGTGCACGGAGGCGCCGGCCGGAATGCCGTAGGGCTTGCCGCCGGCATCCTTCACCGACTGGATCGCATCCTCCCAGCTCTTGCGGATGCCGATGTCGAATCCATCCGGCACGATTCGGCTGTCGGCGCCCATCAGGCGCGTCATCAGGATGTTGCCGACGCGGTCATAGACGGCGTCCTCGTGCGGCACCCAGCTCTCCTGGACGACGACGCACTTCATGCCGATCTTGGCCGCGGTCGCCGCGACCATGCGGGTGTGGTTGGACTGCACGCCGCCGATCGAGACCAGCGTGTCGGCGTTCGACTCGATCGCGTCGGGCACGATGTATTCGAGCTTGCGCAGCTTGTTGCCGCCCATCGCGAGGCCGGAATTGCAGTCGTCGCGCTTGGCGTAGATCTGCACCTTGCCGCCGAGTGCCGCGGTCAGCCGCGGCAGATGCTCGATCGGGGTGGCACCGAAGGTCAGCGGATACTTCTTGAACTTGTCGAGCCGAAGCACGGGTCTCTCCGTGGGTGGATGAAAGGGCCGCCCCAAACATACAAAATTGCCGGGGAAAGGTGCTCTCTTTATCGTTCCTATGTTTCGTGCTTACGTCCACCAAGCTCGACTTTGGCAAGAGATACGTCCTTAGATGACAATAAATGTGAAAGAACCTTCCACCCCGGATCTCGACCGGGTCGATCGGCGCATTCTGCAATTGCTGCAGAAGGACGGCCGCATGACCAATGCCGACCTGGCCGCAGCCGTCCATGTCAGCCCGGCCACCTGCCATCGCCGCACCCAGCGTCTGTTCGAGGACGGCTACATCAGGAGCGTGCGCGCGCAGATCGCGCCGGAGAAGGTCGAGCGCAGCGCGCTGGTGCTGGTCGGCGTCGTGCTCGACCGTTCAACGCCGGAGAGCTTTCGCACCTTCGAGGCCGCGATCCGAAAGCTGAAATTCGTGCTCGACTGTCATCTCGTGGCCGGCGATTTCGACTTCTTCCTGAAGATCCGCGTCCGCGACATGCACGACTTCAATCGGATGCATGGCGACCAACTGATCTCGCTGCCCGGCGTACGCCAGACGCGCACGTTCTTCGTGATGAAGGAGGTCGTCGACAATGCGCCGCTCGATTTCTGAGCAGGTCGCGCATTGAACCGGGGACGCCGCATCAGCGACTTAACTGCGCGTGAGCTCGCTCACATCAGCAACCGACATCGCGGAGACACGGATGAAGAGGCTGTTGGCTGTTGTGGCTTTGGTTCTGGCCAGCAGTGCCGCCGAGGCGCAGTACGTCATCGAATACGGCGGCAAGACGATCCGCATCGATCCCGACCGCGGCACCGTGCAGATCCCCGGGGTCTACGACAATACCGAGCAGAAGAAGACCAAGCGCACCAAGCGCGATCCGGATCCGGCGGCCAGGCCGCAGCCCGGCGCGGACAAGCCGGCCCAGGCGCCAGCCGAGGCGGCCGTTACGCCGGCCCCGCAGCCGCAGGTTCCGGCCGCCGCGGCCCCAGCCCCTGTTCCTCCCGCACCAGCTCCGACGGCAGCCGTACCGGCGACCCCGCCGGTTGCGCCTGCTCCCGTCCAAGCGGCCCCGGCCGCCAACGCCGCGGCACCGGTTGCGCCGCCAGCCGCTGCGACGGCCGTTGTGGCACCTGCTGCGGCTCCGGCTCCTGCCGCCGCGCCGCCGCCACCGCGCCCAGCCCAGACGCCTGCCGTGACCACCGCAGCCGCGCCGCCCGCTGCGGCGCAGACCGCCGGTCGCGATCCCAACTCGCCGGTCGGCATCTGGTTGACCGAGGAGAAGGAGGGCCAGATCCGCATCGAGCCCTGCGGCACCAATCTCTGCGGCTACGCCGTGGACGCAAAGACCAACCAGAACGGCGAGCAGATCCTGATCAACATGCGTCCGAGCGACAAGACGCAGGAGAAGAAGTGGACCGGCCGCATCTTCGATCCGAACAGCGGCAGCACCTACGACTCGACCATCGCGCTGAAGGGAATGGACAGTCTGCGCGTGCAGGGCTGCGCCTTCGGCGGCATGTTCTGCGGCGGCCAGACCTGGACGCGGGTGAACTGAGCGCCGCGCCTGCGGTCGACGCTCTTTCAAATGAAAAGCGCGCGGCCCTGCGACCGCGCGCTCGAACTGATCTCGGGGGCTGCTCAGCTTCAGCCGACCTGGGTGGCGTATTCCTCGTCGGTGACGTGCTCCATCCACGTCACGTGCTCGCCATTGAGCGATTCATGCATCGCGACGTGGACCATGCCGGTGGTCGGCGCTGCGCCATGCCAATGCTTCTCGCCCGGCGGAATCCAGACGACGTCGCCGGCCTTGATCTCGCGCACCGGCCCGCCCTTGGCCTGCACGCGGCCGACGCCCTGGATGACATAGAGCGTCTGCCCGAGGGGATGGGTGTGCCAGGCCGTGCGAGCACCCGGCTCGAACGCGACACGCGCCGAGGCGACGCGAGCCGGAGCCTGTGGCGTGATGATCGGATCCTGCCAGACCGTGCCCGTAAAGCTTTCCGCCGCCGCGCGGCGGGTGGGGCGAGAGCCCGCGAGATAGACTTCGACCATTGTTCTGCCTTTCCTGAATCTGTGCCGTCGATTGATCGGGGCCGTGAACTACTTCTTCGACGCGGCGTAACGCGCCTTGGTCTCGGCGTTCATCGGATAGAGACCCGGCAGCACCGCGCCCTTGTTCACCTCGTCGACGATCCAGGCCTCCATGCGTTCCTGCTCGGGGCCCTCGGCGAGCACGTGATCGAGCATCGCCTGCGGGATCAGCACCGCACCGTCCTGGTCGGCCACGACGACGTCGTTCGGGAACACGGCCACACCGCCGCAGCCGATCGCCTCGCCCCAACCGACGAAGGTCAGGCCGGCGACCGAAGGCGGCGCCGCGTAGCCGTCGCACCATACCGGAAGCCCAGTGCCGAGCACGCCTTCGAGGTCACGCACCACGCCGTCGGTGATCAGCGCGGTGACGCCGCGCTTGACCATGCGGGCACAGAGGATGTCGCCGAAGATGCCGGCGTCCTTGACGCCCATCGCATCGACCACGGCGATGCAGCCTTCGGGCATGGCCTCGATCGCGGTGCGGGTCGAGATCGGCGACGACCAGGATTCCGGCGTCGCCAGATCCTCGCGCGCCGGCACGAAGCGGAGCGTGAAGGCGGGACCGACCAGCCGCTTCTGTCCCGGGCGCAGCGGCTTGGCGCCGCGCAGCCAGACATTGCGCAACCCCTTCTTCAGCAAGACCGTCGTGATGGTCGCGGTTGTGACTTGAGACAGGGTGGCGATGGCTTCGGGGGTGAGGGACATCTTGAGACTGGCGCTCCAAACAGGCTGGCGGAAAAAAGCAGGCGCATCTTGCGAGCGACGAAGGCGGCGTCAAGGGAATGCTCGGTGCGTCCAGCGCATGCGGGGCTTGCGCCCATCCGATAAAGTCTTCTTATCGCCGAGCATCCGATTAATTTATTGAATTTTCGAGACTTTTTGCCTTTGACCCAATTCCACTTGCGATCGAAACGAGCTAGATCAGGGACCATCAACGCGGATCACTTCGGACTCATGGCCGATCCCTTTCCACCTCCCCGCCTGCTGCCCAGCGGCGACAGCGCCGTCACCGTCGAGTTCAGCCGGACGATCGACGAGATCGCCAACCGCCGCGTCCTGGCGCTCGACCATGCAGTGGCAGCGGCCGGGATCGAGGGCATCACGGAGACGGTGCCGACCTATCGTTCGCTGCTCGTGCATTATGATGCTGACGTCATCGACCACGACACGCTCGGGGCAAGGCTATTGGCGCTGTCGGCCGGGTCGCTCGCGCCGGACAGCGAGGTCAGGCGCTGGCGGGTTCCGGTCTGCTATGGCGGAGAGAATGGCATCGACCTCGAGGATGTCGCGAAGGCGTTGAGTCTCACGCCGGACGAAATCGTCGCGCGCCATATCGCCAGAACTTATCGCGTCGCAATGATTGGCTTTACCCCCGGCTGGTCCTATTTGTCCGGTCTCGATCCCACGCTGCAGATGTCGCGCCGCCAGAATCCGCGGCTCTCGACGCCGGCAGGCATCATCGCCATCGGCGGCATCCAGACCGGCATCCAATGCCTTGCGGGCCCCTGCGGCTGGCACCTGCTCGGCCGCACCGCGATGCGGACGTTTCAACTGCATCGCGACCCGACCTTCCTGCTCGAGCCTGGCGACGAGGTCAGCTTCTACGCCGTTGACGTGAAGACCTTCACCGAGCAGGAGCGCGCCGCCGAGGGCGGCGAGCTCATTGCCGAGCGGATCGCCGCATGAGCACGCTCGTCGTCTCACAGATCGGCCCGGCAAGCTCGGTCCAGGATGGCGGGCGTTTCGGCGCGCAGCGCTACGGGCTGACACCGTCCGGTGCAATGGACAAGCTGGCGCTGGCCGCAGCTAACAGCCTCGTCGGCAATGAGCCGATGGCGGCTGCGATCGAGATCGGCCCGTTCGGCGCGACCTTCACGGCGAAGGGCGGCGCGGTGCGCGTGGCGCTCGCGGGCGCGCAACGACCGGCGGATGTTGCCAAGCGGCAGGTCGAGATCAACACGTCGGTGACGCTGAACGACGGAGAGGAACTCACGCTCGGCTTTGCTCGCGGCGGCTCCTTCACCTATCTCGCCGTCGAAGGCGGCATCGCCGGCGAACCGATGTTCAACAGTCTCTCGGTGAATGCACGCGCTGGACTTGGCAGTCCCTACCCGCGGCCGCTCCAGGCCGGCGACGTGTTCGAGGTCGCACCCGCCGGCGACGCGCCGGAACTGCGGATCGATCTGCCGAAAATTAGCGGCGCGATTCGAGTCGTCATGGGGCCGCAGGACGACGAGTTCAGCGACGAGATGAAAGCGCTGTTCCTCGGCAGCGACTGGATGGTCTCGGCGACCAGCGACCGCATGGGCTATCGGCTCGAGGGGCCGCAGATCCGCCACCTGCACGGTCACAACATCGTCTCGGACGGCACTGTGGACGGCAGCATCCAGGTGCCCGGCAATGGTTCGCCGATCGTGCTGATGTCGGACCGCGGCACCAGCGGCGGCTATCCGAAGATCGCGACCGTCATCACAGCCGATTTCGGCCGCCTGGCGCAGACGCCCGCCGGCACGCCGTTCCGCTTCAAGGCGGTGAGCATGGTCGAGGCACAGGCCGAGCTGCGCCGCTATAAGGACCTGTTGCGCAGCCTGCCCGGCCGCGTCACCGCGATCGCGAGCAGCGACTTCAACGTCGATGCGCTGCTCACGGCCAATGTGGCCGGTCATGCCGTCAGCGCAACCGACGCCACCACTTGGCCTGGAGTCACTCCCGATTAGTTTGATCACATCTCACGTTGCTTCGGACCCATCAACGAGCGGACCCTGACATGACCAGCACCGTCGATCTGAACTGCGACCTCGGAGAAGGCTTCGGCCCGTGGGAAATGGGCAATGACGTCGCGATGATCGAGCTGGCGACATCGGTCAACGTCGCCTGCGGCTTTCATGCCGGTGACGCCGACATCATGCGGCGGACGGTCGAGATGGCGAAGGCCAAAGGCGTCAGCGTCGGCGCGCATCCCGGCTATCGCGATCTGCATGGTTTCGGTCGGCGTCCGATGCCGGGGCTGAAATCATCGGAGATCGAGAACCTCGTCGCCTATCAGATCGGCGCCCTGCAGGCGATCGCCACCGCGGCCGGTCACAAGGTCACGCATGTGAAGGCACACGGCGCGCTGTCCAATGTCGCCTGCGAGGACGAGATGACGGCGAACGCCATCGCCAAGGCGATCAAGGCCGTCGATCCCAGCCTGATCTTCGTCGTGCTCGCCAACTCCAAGCTGGTGACAGCTGGCGAGAAGGCCAATCTGAGGATGGCTCACGAGGTGTTTGCCGATCGCGCCTATGGCGACGATGGACTCCTGCTGTCGCGCAGCAAGCCCGGCGCCGTGCTGCACGATCCCAAGGTCATCGCCGATCGCGTCGTGCGCATGGTTCTGGACGGCGCGGTGATTTCGGTGACTGGCAAGGTGATGAAGATGCGGACCGACACCGTCTGCATCCATGGCGACACCGCCGGCGCGGTCGAGATTGCGCGGGAGGTCCGCAAGGCACTCGACGCGGCCGCCATCACGGTCGCGCCGTTCAAGAGGTGATGAGAATCAGAACGGATGCGTGAAAGACGTGCCCAGGGTGATCGCGGCAATCAGCGCCATCGCGCTGTAGAAGGCAACCAGCGCGACGGTTGCGCTGCGCTCGCGAATGGCGCGGGCCTGGGGCATGTGTCGCAGGGGCGTCGATATCGTCCGCATGGCCGGTCTCCTGAAGTTCCGGCCATGAGAAAAGCGTTCCCGCGGCCGGGTGCAAGGCAACCGGCGAAATAACGACAAGCCCCCTGTTTCGGGTCCGCTTGGAACCAAAAAATTCTCGATCGGTGTTCCGACCAAGAAATATTCTCCATCGGGTTCCGGCTCAGTAGACGTCGAGTTGGAACCGGCCCTTCTTCTTGAGGTCCGCAACGAAGCTGACGGCCTCATCCGTGGACCGGGCACCAAACTGGGCGACGATGTCGACCAGGGCGCGCTCGACGTCCTTGGCCATGCGCTTGGCGTCGCCGCAGATGTAGAGGTGGGCGCCGTCGGCGAGCCAGGTCCACACCTCACGGCCGACCTCGCGCATGCGGTCCTGGACGTAGAACTTCTTGTCGCCGTCGCGCGACCACGCCAGCGACAGCCGCGTCAAGAGGCCCGCGGTCTTCATGGCGTTGAGCTCGTCGGCGTAGAAGAAGTCGCAGTCGCTGCGCTGATGGCCGAAGAACAGCCAGTTCTTGCCCGGCGCGCCGGTCGCCCTGCGATCGAGCAGGAAGGCACGGAACGGAGCAACGCCGGTGCCGGGGCCGACCATGATGATCGGCGTCTTGGGATCGGCCGGCAGCGCGAAGCCATGCGCCTTCTGCACATAGACGCGCAGCTTGTCGCCGGGATTAATCCGCTCGGCCAGGAACGTCGAGGCGAGGCCCAGCCGCTTGCGCTTCCCGATGACGTAGCGGACGCAGTCGACCGTCAGCGACAACTTGCCGGGCGTGGCATTGTGCGACGACGAGATCGAGTAGAGCCGCGGCTGCAGCGGCTCCAGCGCCTCGACGAAGGCTTCGGGATGCGGCCGGACACCGGAGAACTTCTGCAGCACCGCCATCACATCGAGCGTCGCCGCATCGCCATCGGGATCCTCACCCTGCGCCAGTTGCCGCGCCTTCTCGCGGGTCGCGCCGCCGGTGATGAAGGAGATCAGCTCGAACAGCGAATCCGGCGCCGGCGCCAGCGAGACGTCCTCGAGCAGGCACTGCCGCAGCGGCTTGCCGTTCACCTCGGTCATGTGCGAGGCGCCGAGCAGCGCGATGATCTGGTCGACCAGGCCGAGATCATTCTTGGCGAAGATGCCGAAGGAATCGCCGACGACGTAGTCGAGCCCGCTCTCTCCCAGATCAAACTCGATGTGCCAGGTCTCTTTCTCCGAGCCCGGCTTGTTGAGCAGGCGCCGCGACAGGAACGTCGCCTCGACCGGATTGTCGCGCGAGCGGCCGGGCTCGCTGACGACGACGGAGACGGTGGCCGGCGCGGCAGCAGCGGGCTTGGCGGCCGCCGGAGCCGTGTCGATCTCCTCGTAAAGAGCCTTCAACATCCGCGCGGTTTCTTTGCCACCGGGGACGCACAGATTCAGCCGCGCCTCGCTGCGACCGGCAATCGCATCCGAATAGTCGTTGCAATTGTAGCCACATTGGCCGCAGTCCTGCTGCGCCATGGCTGCCATCATGCGCCGGCGCAGCGGGCGACCCTCGGCCAGCTTCATGCGTTCGGCGATCGGCATGGTCTGATCGTGCCATGGCGCCTCGCCGTCATCACCGTCGCCTGCGGGCGCGAGCACAGCGCCGTTCTGCGTCGGCGACAATGCTGTCGAGCCGTCTAGACCGAGCGCTCCGGCCAGGAAGCCGTTGAGCCACGAGCGCTGCGCCTCGGAAAATGGCGCCGTCGGAGGAATGATATCGATGTTGGGCATGGGCGTGATCTGGTTCATGCTGACACCTGCGACGAGGTCTGGGCTTCGGCGAGATTGCGCAGCGCTTCGCCGTCGTGACGGCGTGCGAACGAGAGGAAGGTCTCTTCGGGCGAGGCGCGATGGGCGAGATAGGCCTTGAGCAGCTTCTCGACGGTTACAGGCGCATCCGCCGCCTTGAGGTCGCGATAGACCTCGCGGCCGATATCGGCCTGAGGGCCGAAACCACCCCCGGCGAACAGATGATAGCCTTCGACCGTGTCGTCGCCGTCACCAACCGGCACCTTTGCCGCGATCAAGCCGATGTCGCTGATGTAGTGCTGGGCGCAGGAGTGATGACAGCCGGTGAGATGAATGTTCAGCGGCGTGTCGACGTCCACCCTGCTCTCGCACCAGTCGCCGATCTCGGCCGCATGTTTCTTGGTGTTGGATGCTGCGAACTTGCAGCCGGCGTTGCCTGTGCAGGCGATCAGTCCGGCGCGGATGTGCGAGGCCTTGACCGACAGTCCGATCTGCTCGACCGCGGCGCAGGCCAGCGCGACCTTGTCGTCGCGGACGCCCGATAACAGCAGGTTCTGCCACACCGTGAGCCGGATCTCGCCGTCGCCAAGATCCGCTGCGATTCTGGCAAGCGCGCGCATCTGATCCGTGGTCAGCTTGCCCAGCGGCAGCACGACGCCGATCCAGTTCAACCCTTGCTGCTTCTGCTGGTGCACGCCGACATGGGCCATGCGGTCGGAGTCGGGTCGCGGCTCGAGCGCCTCGTCCGGCACGCGTGCAAGCTTGCGGCCGAGCCTCGTCTCGACGGCTTCCATGAACTTGTCGTGCCCCATGTTGTCGAGCACATATTTGAGCCGCGCCTTGAGACGATTGGTGCGGTCGCCGGTCTCGATAAAGAGCCGCACGATGGCGTCAGCCACCTCGGTCGCCCGCTCCGGCTCGACGATGATTCCGGTCGACTTGGCAAAATCCTTGTGTCCCGTAATGCCGCCGAGGCCGAGTCTGAACCACACGCCGGGCGCAACCCCAAATCCGTCCTTCACCTCGACCGCCGAGAACGCAATGTCGTTGGTGTCCTCGAGCGCCGCGATCTGCCCGGCACCGTCGAAAGCGACGTTGAACTTGCGTGGCAGGCCGTACAGCGAACGGTCGTTGAGGATGTGGAAATGCCATTCGCGCGCATAGGGCCGCGTATCCAGCAATTCCTGCGGATCGATCCCCGCGGTTGGCGTTCCCGTTACGTTGCGGATGTTGTCGGCGCCGGAGCCGCGCGCGGTCAGACCGAGATCCGAGAGTCCCTCCAGCAGCATGACCGCGTGCCTGGGTGGGATTTCGCGCAGTTGCAGGTTTGCCCGCGTGGTGACGTGGCTGTAGGGACCGCAAAGCTCGTCGGCGAGATCGGCGAGGCCGGTCAACTGCCAATGCTTCAGGATGCCGTTGGGGATGCGCAGACGGCACATGTAGGAGTCCTGCGCCGGAGCGACGTGAAACAGGCCGTAGTAGCGCCAACGGAAATTGTCGGCCGTGGATGGCGCGGCATCGTTGCGCGCCTGCTGCTTCAGCCGCTCGTAGGCATCGAACGGATGTCCTTCGCGCTTGACCTTTTCCTGGTCGGCGAGCTTCCGTCCCGACGCGATCACCTTGTCCTGCGCCTTGATGTGGATGGCGTCCGGACCGGTCGGCTCGCTTGCTGTCGGCGCGCCACCCTGGCCGCGTCCTGCGAGCGTGACCTTGAGGCCCGCGGCCAACCCTTCGAGGTAGCGCTTCTGCTCGTCGTTGAAGTCGACTGACAACGATTCGATTTTCATGGTGGCGGACGAAGCTCCAGCGGCCAGGGCGATTGGCGTTCGGGAATGGGATGAGGATCGCATCGTCCGACCGGCCGGTATGGCCTGATTCAGGTGAGCGATCCGACCAGCTTCGTTGCTGCGGAAATCCGACATGGATTGCAGTCAGCGGCGTCTGCGGCGGCCGACTGCACCGCAACATTCAAGTTGCGTGCCAGCGGGACAAATCAAGAAAAAGCGTGAAGAATCAGGTCGCTACCCGAATCGATGAAGGCGCGTTGTCAGGCTCAAGCCCCGAAATACGGGCACGCCGCCCAAAAATTGGTCGGCGGCGCCCGGTGCCCAGACCCTGATCGGAGCGGTGGATCAGGCCGTCCAGCGGCCGATCTTGAATGCCTTGAGATGGCCGATCACGTCGTCCACCGCAAAAGGCGGACCAGCGAACGCGCCGATGGCGGCATCCGTGCCGACCGCAGCCGTGCCCATCGCCGCGTCGTAGATATCCGGCCGGAACACGCCCATGGCGGTGCCCAGGGCTTCATTGCTGAGGGGAGTCTGGCCCCACCGCACCATCTGGGCATACAGCCATGCCGCCTGGATCTTCTCGGGCCGTCCCGCTTCTTCCCGGCCCACCAGCAGATAGCGCGAGCTTTCGCGGAAGGTGCCGTCCGGCGAGATCTTGAGGCGGCCGTCCAGCGTACGCTGGAGCACCTCCGCATCGACGCCGATCCGCTCCGGCTGGGCCAGGATACGCGCGGCTTCTGCGTGGTTCTGCTCGATGAAGTCGGCGGCCTTGGCGCAGGCGCGGACCAGGCCGGCGAGGGCGCCGGGATTCTTGTCAGCCCAGCTCTGCCTGACCGCCAGCACCTTTTCGGCCGCGCGTACCAGCACGTCAGACACGAAGTGGAGAATATGGCCGATGCCGAGATCGACCGCGATCGAGTTCCACGGTGCTCCGACGCAGAACGCGTCGACGTGACCGTTGGCGATGCTCTCCACCATGTAGGGCGGCGGCAGCACCACGAGGCGGACGTCCTCATCGGGGTCGACGCCGCCTGCGGCCATCCAGAACCGCAACTGATAGTTGTGGGTCGAGAACGGAAACGTCATGCCGAAAGTCAGCGGCTCGGCGCCGGCCTTGCGCCGTTCAGCGACGACGCGCGCCAGGGCCAGCGCCGTCGCCATCGGGTCGAAACGATCACCCTCGAGGTGGGCCATGATTGCCGCATGCAGCGCCGGCGTCACGGTGATCGCGTTGCCGTTCACGCCGAGATTGAACGGCGCGACGATCGGAACCTTGACGTGGCCGATACCAAGACTGGACGCAATGGCCACCGGTGCCAGCAGATGCGCGGCATCGAACAGGCCAATGTTGAGCTTGTCGCGGACGTTCGACCAGGAGACCTCGCGGACGAGGGTGACGTCGAGCCCCTCCGCGGCCGTGAAGCCCTTATCGACGGCGACGATCAGCGCCGCGGCATCGACCAGCGGAATGAAGCCAATGCGAAGCGGGCCGGTCATTTCAACATCTCCGAGGCGGTCAGGATCGATTGTGCGATCTCGCCGATCTTCTTCTTTTCGCGCATGGCTGTGGAGCGCAACAGCACGTAGGCTTCCTCTTCGGTGAAGCCCTTCATCTTCATCAGAATGCCCTTGGCGCGGTCGATCACCTTGCGGTCCTCGAGCGCGGACTTGGCGCGCTCCAGCTCGTCCTGAAGCTTGGAGAACGCATTGAAGCGGGAGATGCAGAGGTCGAGGATCGGCTTGATCCGCTCCTTCTTCAGGCCATCGACGATGTAGGCGGAGACGCCCGCCTCCACCGAGGCCTGGATCGAAGCTGCGTCGCTCTGGTCCACGAACATCGCGATCGGCCGGCGGACGGCGCGGCTGACCTGGAACATCTGCTCCAGCACGTCGCGGCTCGGGTTCTCCAGGTCGATGACGATGACGTCCGGATCCAGGGCATAGATGCGCGCCAGGAGACCCTGCATCTCGCTGACATGCACGACGCCGGTAAAGCCCGCTTCCCGCAAGCCTTCCTCGAGGATGGCCGCGCGGATCGGGCTTTCGTCGACGATCACGATTTTAGGCGATTGCTCGGCGCTCATCGATCACCAGGTTGTCCGGGCCCTCACCCATAGCATGGACGTGGCCGCGTCAAAGCCTTGTCTTTCTGGGCAATTCGGACTAGCTGACGCCTATCTCATCAGGCAGTTCCAAGATGCAGCAGGGTTCGGCGCCCAAGATCAGCTTTGTTTCGCTCGGATGTCCCAAGGCCTTGGTCGATTCCGAGCGCATCATCACGCGTCTCCGCGCCGAGGGCTACGAGCTTGCCCGGAAGCATGACGGCGCCGACGTCGTCATCGTCAACACCTGCGGGTTCCTGGACAGTGCCAAGCAGGAATCGCTGTCGGCGATCGGCTCCGCCATGGCCGAGAACGGCAAGGTCATCGTGACCGGCTGCATGGGCGCCGAGCCGGAGCAGATCGAGCAGGCCTATCCCGGTGTGCTGTCGATCACCGGCCCGCAGCAGTACGAGAGTGTGCTGGACGCCGTACACCGCGCGTCGCCGCCTGCGCACAACCCTCATCTCGACCTGGTTCCTCCGCAGGGCATCAAGCTTACGCCCCGGCACTACGCCTATCTGAAGATCTCCGAAGGTTGCAACAACCGCTGCACCTTCTGCATCATCCCGAAGCTGCGTGGCGATCTGGTGTCGCGCCCCGCAGCCGACGTGCTGCGCGAGGCCGAACGGCTGGTCGCAGCCGGGGTCAAGGAGCTCCTGGTCATTTCGCAGGACACCTCGGCCTATGGGCTGGACCTGAAATATGCCGAAAGCGCCTGGAAGGACCGCAGCGTCCGGGCGCGCTTCCTCGATCTGGCGCGCGAGCTCGGCGAACTCGGAGCCTGGGTCCGGCTGCATTACGTCTACCCCTACCCGCATGTCGACGAGGTGATTGGCCTCATGACGGACGGTAAGATATTGCCTTATCTCGACATCCCATTCCAGCATGCCAGCCCGAACGTCCTGAAGGCGATGCGCCGCCCGGCGGCGCAGGACAAGACGCTGGACCGGATCAAGGCCTGGCGGGCAGCCTGCCCCGACCTTGCGCTGCGCTCGACCTTCATCGTCGGATTCCCCGGCGAGACGGACGCGGATTTCGCCTATCTGCTGGACTGGCTGGATGAGGCCGAGATCGATCGGCTCGGATGCTTCAAATACGAGCCTGTGGCCGGCGCGACCTCCAACGCCCTACCCGACCAGGTCCCGGACGCGGTCAAGCAGGAGCGCTGGGACGCCCTGATGGCTCGCCAGCAGAAGATCTCGGCGCGCCGGCTCAAGCGCAAGGTTGGAACGCGTCAGCAGGTGATCATCGACGAGGTCGGGCCAAGCGTCGCCAAGGGCCGCACCAAGGCTGATGCCCCCGACATCGATGGCGCCGTTTATCTGTCCAGCCGGCGGCCGCTGCGTGTCGGCGAGATCGTCACGGTCAAGATCGAGCGTGCCGACGAATACGACCTGCACGGCACGGTCGCGGGTTTCTAGCGCGGCTCTGTCGCGTCTCGGGCCACCCGCCGGGAACTCGGGGGAATTACAGACGGGCGTGTCAACGCGTCCTGGACCTGCGGACCGCCCCTCAGTGCGAGGAGCCCGTGGTGCGAACTGACCAGAGCTTCAGCAGGCGAAGCGCCTCGTCCTGCTTCAGTTCGAGATATTTGTTCTTGAGCTTGGTCAGCTCGTCGGGAGGCGTTGCACCTGAGACGAACCGGCTGTCGAGGATGGCCGCAACCGTGACCCAGCTCAGTCCAGCGGCCTTGCACGGCACGAGAATGCCGTCGCTGCGCAGGCTCTGCATCAGCGGCCGCACCAGCTCGATGCTGCATTTCGCGAGCTCCGCGATGGCCGCGATCGTCTCGCCGTAGCGCCGCTGACGGGCAAATTCCAGCAGCGCGGCCTCGGTCAGCTTTCCGCCCTGCTTCAGCTGGCCAACCGCCACCTTGGAGCTGCCACCATCGCGGTTTCGCGACATGTCGCGCTCGGCGTCGACCGTGGCCGCTGAAATGGCGCTGCGGATTTCTTCGTAGAGATGCGGCGGCGCCGACGCGAGCAGCCGCGCCCTCACCGCCTCCGTCGCGCGCTGCAACAGGGTCCTGCGCAAGGCTGCCGGCAGATCGGCGCGGATGCCGGCCGCGACCGTGAGCTCCGCATCTCCAGCCGCCTGTGCCACGATGGCGGCGAATCCGGCGGGAGACACCCGCGCCCCGGGATTCCTCATCAGTTGGCGGCTCACGCTCGGATAGCGTCGCGCGAGCAGCGCATCGGTAACGATCTCCTGCAGCCACCAGCGCCCGGCGATCGCAATCAGGTGCTTCTCGCCGCGCGTCTGCGCGATCTCGACGAGATCCTCGCTGCTCAGCCGCGGCGATTCCGAAAGCACCGGCCCCGCGACGGCGATGTCGTCATGATAGGCCAGCCGCCGGATCACGCCGGCCGGCGCCTGCGGGATCGGGGCAAGCTGGGCGCTGAGTTCGGCGAGTGCGATCCGGGCACCGACGTCGGCCAGCGCGCGCAGCTCGATGGTGTTGACGAGACGCTCGAAGACGTCGGCAAACAGCGCGTGCTGCTCGATATCCAGGCTGCCGGCCGAGGCGACGAACAGGGCGGCCACCCGCTCGGCCACGCCGGAGCAGCGGTCGGCTGAGCCGGTGGCTATGGCCGCCTGCACTTCTTCGGCGATCGTGAGATGGGGGTTCGACATCGCTCTTCCTGAGCGCTTGCATTTTCAAGCTGCCCGGCAAAGTAAACGCAGCCGCTAAATGTTTGGTAAAGTTGTCACTAAAGCGCGAGACCCGAGATTGGATCGTGCGGCCTTCGCACCGGCCGGCGCTTCCCTCGCCGCTTCCCGGAGCAGCGGCCCGTATTGCAGCCTGCAGGCCGGCATCTTGACACCGGTTGCGATTTGCCTGTATGGCCGCCGCATGATCTTCAACCGGACCAACCGCCGCGCCGCCGTTTGCCGTCGTCACCGCCGTGACGATGCCGGGGCGCGCCATGTCCGAAGACGTTGCTGATCAGCTAGCTCATCAGCTCCAGGTTTTCGAGAAGGCCGCTCCCGCAAAGGAGCGGCCTTCTCGCTTTTTGGCCCACCGTTTCCCCCTGAGCACAGGAGATTGCACATGCTGACCGCCTCCCATCCCTACGACGCTCTGATGGAGATCACGGCGCGTCCGCGCACCGTTTTCGTTCAGGGCAAGGGCTCCTGGCTATGGGACGACGACGGCAAGCGCTATCTGGACTTCATCCAGGGCTGGGCCGTGAACGCGCTCGGGCATGCGCCGCCGGAGCTTGCCAGCGCGCTCACCAACCAGGCGGCGCGCCTGATCACGCCGAGCCCAGCTTATTTCAACGATACCAGCCTGCAACTCGCCAAAGCACTGGTCGACCGCTCGTGCTTCGACCAGGTGTTCTTCACAAATTCGGGCGCCGAAGCCAATGAAGGCGCCATCAAGCTCGCGCGCAAATACGGCGCCCTGCGCAAGAACGGCGCGTATGAGATCATCACCTTCGAGGGCGGCTTCCACGGCCGGACGCTGGCGACGATGTCGGCTTCTGGCAAGAAGGCGTTCGAGCCGCTGTTCGAGCCGAAGGTACCGGGCTTTCCCAAGGCGCGCCTGAACGACATCGACTCGGTCGAGGCGCTGATCTCCGACCAGACGGTCGCGATAATGCTGGAGCCGATCCAGGGTGAGGCCGGCGTATGGCCCGCGACGGACAAGTTCCTGCAGCATTTGCGGGCGCTGACCGCCGAGCACGGGCTGCTGCTGATCGTTGACGAGATCCAGACCGGAATGGGCCGCACCGGAAAGCTGTTCGGCTATGAGCATGCCGACGTCCTCCCGGACATCATGACCTTGGGCAAGGGCATCGGCGGTGGCGTCCCGCTCGCCGCCCTGCTGGCGACCGATGCGGCGTCTTGTTTCGAGCATGGCGATCAGGGCGGCACCTTCAACGGCAATCCGCTCATGTGCGCGGCGGGACTTGCTGTGCTCGACGTCATCGAGAAGCCGGAGTTTCTCAAGGCTGTCGCGGACAACGGGATCTATCTCGAGAGTGAGCTGCAGCGCATCTCGGCAAGGCACGGCCTGGGCGAAGTGCGCGGCCGTGGTCTATTGCTCGCGCTCGACGTGATCAGACCGATCGCGCCGGCGATCGTCGCGCATGCCTTCGAGCTCGGCCTGCTGCTGAACGCGCCGCGTCCGGATGCGTTGCGCTTCATGCCGGCGCTCAACGTGACCCGGGACGAAATCGCGGCGATGATCGACACGCTGGATGGCATCCTGACCAAGGTCGGCGCTGCCCGGTGCGTGGCGTAGCAGCTCAGGTCGCTAGGACCGGCGCGGCATTCATCAGTCGAGCCGACCTTGCGGGATGCGCGTCCGGAGGGGCGCGCGATCGCCGAGAACATGATTGTCGGAGGAGCGGAAGCATGCCGGCGCGAAGACGAGGAGCCACAACGTCAGGTCTATCGTGTCGCGCCGGAGGCTCCAGAACCGGACGTCGATTGACCTAGATCAAAGACAGCGCGCCGCCTGACCAACGATCTTTGCGGAGCCAAACACCTGCGGTCCGATGACATACGTTATATCCTTGTGGATATAGCGTTGTACGGGATGTGATCAGCTCGGAGGGACGAGGCTTGCCGGACCAAGCTGATGATCATTCCGCCGACAACGACGTCGGTACGACACAAGGAGATACGAGAATGGCGAGAGACAATCTGGCTCGGGCACTACCCGTCACGGACGCCGCGAGCCACATCGCCCCCGCTGCCGCCACCGAAGAGGTTTTGATTCACGTCCGCTTCTTTCCGAACTCGGACATCAACTCGATCGGCGAGAAGCCGGCCGGGCTCACCGCGAACGAATGGTACGAGCGCCTGCTCGAGATGGCACGTCCGCACTATCGGACGTTCGCCGGCGGCCGCGGATTCTTCCGCATCCCCCGCCCCTGCTTCGACGCGATCCTGAAAGGCGTTGCTGCCTGACGTCGGCTCTCTCCGGATGAGGCAGCGGGCGTCCTCTCTGCCTCATCCTTGTCGACCGCGGTGCGCCGGGTGCGCCGCGGTCGCTGACGTTTTGGTTCGTGCGGGCGTCGGAGGACAACATTGAGCGAAGCAGCTTTCAGCGAACTGCGACGGGTCTTCAGCGCGCTGCTGGCGTCCGGGCAGGCCTCGCAGAACCTGGCGAACATGCTCGCCGACCGCGCCTTCGATCTGTTCGAAGCCAACATCCATGCCCAGACGGCGCATCTGCCCGCCCTCGCCTGCGCCAAAGGCTGCCCCTCCTGTTGCGCGCTGCGCGTGACGGCGACGGCACCGGAGATATTCCTGCTCGCGCGCTACGCCCGGCAGATCGATCAGCGCATGCCGGCAACCGCGCTCGGCTCGCTGTCACGACGGATCAAGCTCGCCAACCGCGCGACGCGCGGCTTGGGCGAGACCGAGCGAATGAAGCTGCGCCAGCCTTGCCCATTCGTCGTGCGCGGCGGCTGCATCATCCATCCCGCGCGTCCGCTCGCCTGCCGCGGCCATGCCTCGTTCGACCGGCGCGCCTGCGCGCAGGCCATGGCCGGCCGCGAGGTGGACGTGCCGGTCTCGGCGCCACACGTCGCTCTGCGCGCCCTGGTGCAGGATTCGCTCAGGGAAGCGCTCGACAGCGCAGGACTCGCCGCTGGCCTCTATGAGCTCAATCAGGGTCTCGTTCTGGCGCTCGACGACCCCGAGCGCGAGCGCGCCTGGCGCGACGGACAAGACAGCCTCGCGCCGGCGCGGATCGAGGCGTCGACGACGGCAGCGCAGACGGACGCGGTGCTCTGGAGCCGGGCTTCGGCTGGTGGCGCTTCGATCCGGGACGAATTCTAGCGGCAGATCCCGATCGCCAAGCGCCTATGGCTTGAGGATCGAGGCCCCGGTCGTGGCGCGGCTTTCGAGATCGGCGTGCGCCCGGCCCGCATCCTTCAGCGCATAGGCGTGATTGATCTGCACGTGCAGCTTGCCGCTGATCACCGCCGAGAACAGCGTGTCGGCGCCCTCCAGCAACTCGGACCGTTTGCCGATGTAGTCGTTGAGCTTCGGCCGGGTCGCGAACAAAGAGCCATGGCTGTTGAGCTCCGCGATCGAGAATGGCGGCACCGGACCCGAGGCATTGCCGAAGCTGACGAACAGACCGCGCGGCTTCAAGCAGGACAACGAGCCGGGGAAGGTCGACTTGCCGACCCCGTCATAGACCACGTCGCACAATTCACCGCGGCTGATCTGCTTGACCCGTGCGACGAAGTCCTCCTCGTTGTAGAGGATGACGTGGTCGCAGCCATTGGCCAGGGCGAGATCGGCCTTCGCCTTGGAGCCGACGGTGCCGATGACGTGCGCGCCGAGCGCGCGCGCCCACTGACAGGCCAGCAGGCCGATGCCGCCGGCGGCAGCGTGGATCAGCACGCGATGGTGCGGCTCGACCTTGAACGTCTTGTGCAGCAGATACCAGACCGTCAGCCCCTTGAGCATCAGCACCGCGCCCTGCTCATAGGTGATGTGGTCGGGCAGCTTGACCAGGCGCTGCCAAGCGATATTGCGCTCGGTCGCGTAGCCGCCCAGATTTTCGTAGTAGGCGACGCGGTCGCCGGGATGAAAATTCGTGACGCCCGGCCCTACGGCCATCACCTCGCCTGCCGCCTCGTTGCCGGTGATGAACGGCAGGCCGGGCGCCTTGTACAGTCCGGTGCGGTAGTACACGTCGATGAAGTTCAGGCCGATCGCGTGCTGGCGGATGCGGACCTCGCCGGGGCCGGGCGCGGCGATGTCGACCGGCTCATAGACGAGCACCTCGGGGCCTCCCACCTTGTGCACGCGCACCGCCTTGGTCATCCCGCCATCTCCCTTCGGACTCTCCATCGCCGCGTCCGAGAATCCGGCGAGAGAACTTTCGACACTTACCTGATTCTCATCGGACCTGATTCTCATCGGACATCCGGCTCCGTTGAAAGAGCCGGACTCCGGCCGTGCATCGGGCGCTGCCGGCGGCAAAAGCGAAGGCGATCACGACGGCCTTGTCAACTCGGCACCTGTCAGGCGTTGCGCTTCCTGCGGTTGCGCGAGGCCATCACGTTGAAGGCTTCGACCGCCAGCGCAAAGACAATCGCGAAGTAGATGTAGCCGCGCGGGATGTGGAACTTGAAGCCGTCGGCGACCAGCGCGACGCCGATCAGGAGCAGGAAAGCGAGCGCCAGCATCTTGGTGGTCGGATGGTTCGCCACGAAGCGAGCGACCGGTCCGGAGGACACGTACATGATGACCATGGCGATGATGACGGCGGCGATCATGATCTCGAGATCCTGGGCCATGCCGATCGCCGTGATGATCGAGTCCAGCGAGAACACGAGATCGATGACGATGATCTGCACGATCACCCAGAAGAACTTGTTGGTGCCGCCGCCCTGCGACCCGCCGTCCTCACGCGCCTCGACCTCGGCATGGATCTCATGCGTGGCCTTGGCGATCAGGAACAAGCCGCCGGCGATCAGGATGATGTCGCGCCAGGAGAAGCCGAGGCCGCCGATCGTGAGCACCGGCTGCGTCAGCCCGATCAGCCAGACCAGCACGCTGAGTAGCACGATGCGGAAGATCAAGGCCAGCGCCAGCCCGACCTGCCGGGCGCGTGTCGCCTGCGGCTGCGGGATGCGCGAGGTGATCACCGACAGGAAGATGACGTTGTCGATGCCGAGAACGATCTCGAGGGCGGTCAGGGTGAGCAGCGCCGCCCACGCTTCGGGACTGGTCAGAAGGTCGATCATGCTTTCAAGTATCTCAACAGGCGGATCGCGGAGTCGCTCGCGACGATGTAGAGGGCGATCGCGCACAACAGCGTCGTCACGATCGGGTCCACGGCGAAGTTATTTCCCAGCACATCGATGACCAGGACGCCCCAGAGCGCGACCAGCGGCAGCGTCAGCCAGCGCAGCCGTTCGACGCGCACCGGGTGGATGACATGGAATGGGACGAAGGTCAGCGCGATCAGGACCGCGAGCCCCAAGGTCGCCAACGATGGCGAGGGATGCAGCAGGAACAGGTAGAATGCCGCGATGTTCCAGAGTCCCGGAAAGCCGCGAAAATGATTGTCGTCGCTCTTCATGCGGCGATCGGCGAAATACAGCGCGCCGGTGACGGCGATGCCGACGCCGATGACAGGCGCCGCGAGCGGCAGCAGCATCCCGCTGGCGGTGATGGCGTAGGCCGGCACGAACACATAGGTCGTGAAATCCACTACCAGATCGAGCACTTCGCCCGACCAGTCCGGCTGCACATGGACGACGTCGAGCCGACGCGCCAGCGGCCCGTCGATGCCGTCGATGACGAGCGCGACGCCGAGCCACCAGAACATCGCTGTCCAATGCTCGCGCACGGCCTCGAGCAGCGCGAGGAGCGCGACGCCCGCACCGAGCGCGGTGAAGACGTGCACCGAGAACGCCGCGGCGCGATGGGCGGGCGTTGCGGCCACCCTGCTCTCTGGTCTCAACTGATCCATGCGGCGCCAGTGCTATCAGGAATCGGAGCCAATTGCATATCCGCCGTTGCGGCGATGCGCCGCGCAGGCTCACGCAATACTCTTGAAAAAGCCCCGCAGGAACGTCAAATGTTCCCGCATGAGCAACACAGACGCCAGCTTTGACGTCATCGTCGTCGGCGGCGGGCCCGCCGGGCTCGCCGCCGCCGTTGCCTTGTCGCAGACCGGGGCGCGGACGGCGCTCGTGGCCCGCAAGGCCCCGTATGCAGACAACCGCACCACCGCCCTGCTCGGCGGCTCGGTCGATTTCCTCGACGAGATCGGCGTCTGGTCATCGTGCCGTGACCGCGCCGCCGGCCTGAAGGCGATGCGGCTGGTCGACGATACCGGCCGGCTGATCCGGGCCCCGGAGGTGCGCTTCGTCGCCGACGAGATCGGTCTCGACGTGTTCGGCTACAACATCGCCAATGCCGTCCTGGTCGAGGCGCTGGAACAACGCGCCGGCGAGATCGACGGCCTGGTGCGGATCGCCGAGGATGCGGAAAGCGTCCGCAGCGATGCCGATGCGGTGACCGTCACCAGCGCATCGGGCCGCGTGCTGACGGCGCGGCTCGTGATCGGCGCCGATGGCCGGCATTCGCTGTGCCGCGAGGCCGCCGGTATCGGCGTGAGCCGGCGCACGCTGCAACAGTCGGCGCTGACCTTCAACATCACCCATGCGCGGCCGCATCACAACGTGTCGACGGAATTCCACACGCCGCAGGGACCTTGTGTGTTCGTGCCGCTGCCGGGCGACCGCTCCAGCGTCGTCTGGGTCGCAGCCCCGAAGGAGGCCGACCGGCTGTTCGCGCTCGACGACGATGCCCTGTCGGCAGCGGCCGAGCGGCAGTCGCATTCGATCTTCGGCCGCGTTCGCGTCGAGCCGGGCCGCCATGTGTTTCCGCTCGCGATCGAGCGGCCCCTGCGCTACGCGCAAAACCGCATCGTCCTGGTCGGCGAGGCCGCGCATGTGGTGCCGCCGATCGGTGCCCAGGGACTGAACCTCGGCCTGCGCGACGGCATCGACATCGCCGATGTCGTGCGCAAGGCCAATGCGGCCGGCGAGGATATCGGTGCGCCGCAGGTGCTCGCGCGCTATGGTGCGGCGCGCCGCGCCGACATCCTGAGCCGCACCTTCGCCATCGACGTCGCCAACCGCTCGCTGCTCAGCGATCTCCTGCCGATGCAGTCGCTGCGCGCCGTCGGCATGCACCTGATCGGCGGCATCGGTCCGCTGCGGCGGCTCGCGATGCGCGAGGGCCTGGCGCCGTCATGGAGGGCCACGCGCAGGGCCGGCTGAGGACGATCAGGGAAACACCAGCCGGCCACTCTGGATCAGCCACATCACGCTGGTCAGGGTGATCACCGAGGCGAAGGTACCGATCAGCACCGCCGACGAGGCCGGCTCGATCCAGCTGTCATTCTGGCGCGCGATCACGAACACGTTGAGCGCCGGCGGCAGCGCCGCCATCAGCACCGCAGTCGCGGCCCAGGGCTGCGCGAACGGCCCGAACAGCAGCATCAGCCCGAACGACAGCAGCGGGTGGACGACGAGCTTCACCACGGTCAGGACCGGCACCTCCCAGGGCAGCCGCTCGAACGGGCGCAGCGCCACGGTCACGCCGAGCGCGAACAGCGCCGTCGGCGCAGCGGCGTTCTGCAGGAACTGCAGGGTGCGATCGAGCACGGTCGGCGGATGCAGCTGAAATGCGGCCGCCAGGATGCCGGCTGCCGTCGCCATGATCAGCGGGTTCTGCAGGATCTGACGCAGCACGGTGCGCAGCGCATGCGCCACCGAGGCGTGGTCGCGCTCGGTCAGTTCGACGAGCAGCGGCACGATCGAGAACAGGAAGATGCTGTCGCAGCAGAAGATCAGCGCGGTCGGCGCCGCCGCCTTGCTCCCGAGCACGGCCAGCGCCAGCCCTGGCCCCATATAGCCGATATTGCCGTAGCCACCCGCGAGCCCGGCCATGGTCGCCTCGCGCAGCGACAGCCGCCCGATGGCCTTGCCGAGCACGAGCGCCAGGGCGAAGGTGAGCATGGTGGCGAGCGTCGTTGCAACCAGGAAGGGAGGGTTGCTCAGCTCCGTGAACGGCGTGCGCGCGATGAGGTTGAACATCAAGGCGGGCAGCGAGACGTAGAGCAGGAAGAAGTTCATCCAGGCGAGCCCGGCTTCGGGCAGCCTCCTCCACTTACCGCAGGCGAAGCCTATGAAAACGACGCCGAAATAAGGCAGGGCCAGGTTGAGAATGTCGAACATGGGCTCGGAGGATGACCCCTGGGGGGCCTGGAAAGGGCCTGGAATGCGGGGGCGTCGCGGCTTGACGCGAATCGGATTGGTCTAGATCAAATCCGCCCGCGGGGCACTAGCATCGCTCCCCATCCTGGTCTATTCGACTGGGATGATCAAAGCGCGAACTGCCAAGTTTCAGATCGGCCAGATCGTCCGGCATCGGGTGTTCTCGTTCCGGGGCGTGATTTTTGACATCGATCCGGAGTTCAACAACACTGAGGAATGGTGGTTGTCGATTCCCGAGGAGGTCCGTCCGCACAAGGACCAGCCATTCTATCACCTGCTGGCCGAGAACGCGGAATCCGAATACGTCGCCTATGTCTCCGAGCAGAACCTGGTTCCCGACGAGTCCGGCGAGCCGATCCGCCATTCCCAGGTTGCGGAGATCTTCATCAAGGACAAGTCGGGCGGCTATCGTCCGCGCAATCCGCTGATGAACTGACCTGTCGACCGGAGGGTTTCAACCCAGCGCCGTCGGCGCAGGCTTGATCTTTGGTCCCGGCGCGCAAGTTCCCCTCACATCCGTTCGCAGAACGAAAAGGGCGCTCCGAATGGAGCGCCCTTGATTTTGCGGAATGGACCCGACCGGCGTTACTGCTTCGCCTGCGGCTGGCCTGGCTGGGTCTGCTCGAGCTTCTTGCGCTGCTCCTCGGCGCGCTTCTGCAGCTCTTCCTGCAGCTTCTTCTGGGTCTCCTCGAACTGCTTCGGGTCGGTCGGCGGGCCATCATAGGCCTTGGCGAAGCTGCTGTTGCCTTCCTGCAGCGGCAGCGGCAGCGTCAGCGCGGTGCCGTTCGAGTTGATCGCCTGGACAAACAGGGTCTGGCCCTTCTTCAGGTTGTTCACGAACTCAGGCGTGGCTTCGTAGTCCGACATGCAGCCGTTCTGGAAGCAGATGACGTATTTGCCTTCCATGAACTGGTTGTTGTCGATGACGATGCGGGTTCCGGGCTGGAGCTGCATGCCGAGCGGCAGCGTCACGCGCAGGATCTTCTTCGGCTCGCCTTCAGGCTCGATGATGACGGCTGCAACCACAGGCTGACCGGATTCGATGCGGCCGTCCTTGCCGATGAAGCAGACCTGCTTGGCGTTGGCATCCTGCCCCTTCAGGCAGAACTTGGTCCACGGCGCGTAGATCAGCTGCGGCATCTCCTGCTGAGCCTGGGCCTGAGGCTGGCCGCCGGCGGGAGGAGTTGCAGGGGCCTGAGCGGCCGGAGCGGGAGCCTTGGGAGCGGCAGCCGGAGCCTTCGCCTTCGGCGCTTGAGCCTGCGCAACCGAAGGAGCGAAGGAAACGGCCAGCGCGGTGACCGCGAGCAGCGCGACGAGCCGCCCACGCGGCCCAACCGACGAGGCCAAGTCACGGAAATTCATTGCGGAAAACCCTTTCTGAACGGCAGCGCCCGAGACCGCCAAAGGCGCCACACCAAGCCGTTGAAGCGGCTGTCTCCTCAGGAAATGAGGCGGTTAAGTGACAGGCGTTGCCGCCCTCACTCAATCGCCCGCCTTCTTAACGCGGTGCGCGGAAGAATCAATGCCGCGAGACCATGTCGAAGCCGCGGTCTAGCGCTGGCGAGCCTGTGGTAAAAGCCCCTTGTGACCTGTTCCGAATCAAATGCTTGCGCCCCGATCCTGATGCTGCAGCGCATGTTCAGCGCGGCCGTGCGATGGGTCGCCGTCATCCTGGCATTGTTGCCCGCGGTCTACACTCCCACGGCGTACGCGGCAGAAACTGCGGCGATCGCCATGCATGGTCACCCGGCCTTGCCCGCCGACTTCGACCACATGGCGTACGCGAATCCCGATGCGCCCAAGGGCGGCCGTCTGGTCTGGGGACTGCTCGGCACCTTCGATAGCCTGAACCCGTTCATCGTCCGCGGCATCGCGGTGCAGCAAATCCGCAGCTATGTGGTCGAGAGCCTGCTCACCCGCGGTAACGACGAGCCGTTCACGCTGTATGGCCTGCTGGCGAAAACTGTCGAGACCGACGAGAACAGGACCTATGTCACCTTCCGACTCGACCCGCGTGCCCACTTCTCCGACGGCAGCCCGGTGCTCGCCGAGGACGTGGCGTTCTCCTTTGCGCTGCTGCGCGATCACGGCCGCCCCAACCACCGGCAGTTCTACGGCAAGGTCGCCAGGACCGACGTGCTCGACCCGCTGACCATCCGGTTCGATTTCGGCGGCGCCGAGGACCGCGAGCTGCCGCTGATCCTCGGCCTGATGCCCATTCTGGCGAAGCACGCGACGGACGTGGCGAGCTTCGAGGACACGACGATGACCGCGCCGCTCGGGTCAGGCCCGTATCGTGTCACCGCGGTGCAGCCGGGATCCAGCGTCACCCTCACCCGCAATCCGGACTATTGGGGACGCGACCTGCCGGTCAACCGCGGATTGTGGAACTTCGACGAGATCAGGCTCGATTACTACCGCGAGTCCAATGGACAGTTCGAAGCCTTCAAACGCGGGCTGTACGACTTCCGCGTCGAGACCGAGCCGCTGCGCTGGCAGGACGGGTACGATTTCCCGGCCGCCCGCAATGGCGAGGTCATCCGCGACAGCTTCACCTCGGGGATGCCGCAGCCCTCGCAGTTCCTGGTGTTCAACACGCGGCGCGCGGTGTTCGCCGACGTCAAGGTGCGCCGCGCGCTGACACTGCTGTTCGATTTCGAATGGATCAACCGCAACTACTTCTTCGGGCTGTACCGCCGCAGCGGCGGCTATTTCGCCGGCTCCGAGCTTTCGGCCTATGGACGTCCAGCCGACGCGGCCGAGTTAGAGCTGTTGAAGCCGTACGCCGCGCAGATCCCCGCCGACATCCTGGACGGCAGCTACCGCCTGCCGATCACCAACGGGTCCGGCCGCGACCGCGCAACGCTGAAGGCGGCGCTCGATCTGCTGAACGAGGCTGGCTATGGCTTCGACGGGACGGTCTTGCGGCATCGGACGACGCGGGCCCCCCTCGCCTTCGAGATCCTGGTCACGACGCGCGACCAGGAGCGTATTGCACTGGCTTACGCCGGCAGTCTCAAGCGGGCCGGCATCAATGCTTCGATCAGGGTCGTCGATCCCGTGCAGTTCGACCAGCGCCGCCTGAGCTTCGAGTTCGACATGATCCAGAACCGCTGGGACCAGTCGCTGTCTCCCGGCAACGAGCAGGCGTTCTATTGGGGCAGCGAGGCCGCCGACCGCACCGGAACCCGCAACTACATGGGTGCCAAGGATCCTGCGATCGACGCCATGATCGCGGCGCTGTTGCGCGCCCGCGACAGGCCGGAATTTATCTCGACGGTTCGCGCATTGGACCGTACCCTGATGGCGGGGTTCTACGCTATTCCAGTGCTCAATGCCGCCGAGGAATGGATTGCGCGGTGGAATCGTATAGAACGGCCAAAGAGGACGGCTTTGACGGGAGCGCTCCCGGAGAGCTGGTGGCAGCGGCCGGAGCCGGCACGGAAGTGACCAATCGGGGCAATTGGTCGTGGCCGGGTCCGTGAAAGTACGGGGCAACAGGTGAATCAGGCCAATACGTCGCCGACGCTCGACGCGTTGTTTCAACGCATCCTGGCGCGCAAGCCGGATGCGGTCGCGCTGGTCGATCCGATCAACAAGCAGCGCGTCACCGGGCGGCCGACGATGCGCCTGACCTATGCCGAAGCCGATCGCGTGATCTCTGCGCTGGCGGCGCATTTCATTGACGCCGGCCTGCCCGCTCATTCGGTGATCGCGGTCCAACTGCCCAACACCATCGAGTTCGTGCTGACGGTGCTGGCCGCGCATCGCGCCGGCCTCGTGGTCGCCGTGTTCCCGCTGCTGTGGCGTCAGTCGGAGCTCGTGGCGGCGCTGAACCGCACCAGCGCGCGCGCCATCGTCACGATGTCGAAGATCGACGGCGTGATCCACTCCGATCTCGCGATGAACGCGGCGGCGGAGGCGTTCTCGATCCGCCACGTCTGCGGCTTCGGCTCCGACCTGCCGGAGGGCATGTATTCGCTGGACCAGTCGATCGCAAAACCCTCGCGTTCGACGCGCGGGATGATGCCGGACGGCCGCAAGGCCGCGATCGTCTCGTTCGACGTGACCGCCGACGGCTTCCGCGCCGTCCCGCGCACCCATTTGAGCCTGATCGCCGGCGGGCTCGCCGTCTCGCTCGAGAGCGATCTGCCGCAGGGCGTGAACATGATGTCGGCCTTCCTGCCGTCGTCATTCGCCGGTCTCGCCGCTTCGGTCGTGACATGGCTGTTGTCCGGAGGCACCCTTGCACTACATCACCCGTTCGACGCCGATGCGCTGGAACAGCAGCTCGCGGAGCTGGCCTGCGATACGCTGATCGCCCCGGCCCAACTCGCCTTGCGTCTCGACGAGGGCGACCTCGCCGCGCGGCTGCCGAACCTGCGCTATGTGCTCGGCCTGTGGCGCGCGCCCGAGCAGGTCGCGTCGAGCGCATCGTGGAAGACGCGCGACATCGAGCTCACCGATGTCTATCTGTTCGGCGAAGCCGGCCTGTTCGCGGTGCGCCGCACCGCGGCCGACGGCAGCCCGGGCCCGGTCAAACCGGGACGCCAGGGCGCGCCGCGCGAACAGCCGGGCTCGTCGATCGCCGGCGAGATCCTGGTGACGCCGAAGGGCACGCTCGGACTGCGTGGGCCCATGGTCGTGCTGGCCGCCTACGCGCCACCGCCGCCGCCAAGCGACTCGCTGCTGCCGGCAGCGCCGCGCGACTACGTCGACACCGAATACGCCGTGCGTTTCGACCGCGCCCAGGACACGATCTCGATCACGGCGCCGCCGGCAGGCGTGATGGCCGTGGGCGGCTACCGCTTCCTCGCGCAAGATCTGCACGAATGGTCACGGCGGCTCGGCCAAGGCGCGCTGCTCACCGCTCTGCCCGACCGTCTCAGCGGTCACCGCCTCGCGGGCCGCGCGATGGACAATGCGCGCGCACGGGAAGCGCTCGCCGAACTCGGACTCAATCCGCTGATGGTCGAGGCCTTCCGCGATCGCGCCAGCTCGGGCGGCTGATATTGCCGCGTTGGCTAGATCGTCGATCCGGTGCGCCCGCGAGAAAGGCGCGCACTCTGACAGCGGAACCGGTGCGCTCGGAACAGTGTTGACGCCGCGTTAACGGGAGCGACCTAGGATCGCGACGTATCGTCAGCGTATCCTGAGTTTCCTGGATGTCCCAACAAGGCCCGCTTCTCATCGTCTCTCCTTCCACGCGGCCTTCGCTGACGGCTGCCCTCGCGGCGGCGCAGATTCTCCCCTCCGTCGAAACGCGCTGGACCGATGCGCTGAGCGCGATGTCCAAGGTGCAGCCGGCCGCAGTGGTGGCCGTGATGGAGGGCGCTGATGCGGCCGAGCTTGCGGCGCTCTCGCGTCATATAGGCGCGCGAAAGCCCTACGTGCCGCTGATCGCAATCACGCCGGGTGACGCAACCCTGCCCGATCACGCTCTTCCCCTGCAGGACAGCGACAACCACGAACGGCTGCTGGCGCGACTGCGCGCCGCCCTGCGTGTCCGCACTCTGCACACCACCGTATTGCGCCGTCTCGACGAGAAGAAGACGCCCGACGCCGCGCTGCCGGAAACAGATCCGCTCGATGATGCGACCGTGCTACTGCTCGGCCGCGGCACCTCTCTGCCCGGCCTCTCGGTTGCGCTCGGCGAGCGCATGGCCGTGGTCGGCGCGCTGAGCATCGAAGCCGCCGCGAAGCATCTGTCGAGCCGCGACATCGACGGGATCGTGCTCGGCGAAGGTTTTTCGCCGCGCGTGGTCGATGCGTTCCTCGCCGTCCTTGCCGAGGACACTCGCTTCCGCAACCTCGCCGTGGTCGTCACCGCCAACCAGCCGGCACCGCTGCAGGAACTCGCCAATCTCGAGATCATCGCCGGCGCTCCCGCGCACATCGCGGCCAGCGCGCTGCCCTTGATCCGCCAGCACGCCTTCGAGGCCCGCCTCAACCGCACGCTGCGCGCCATCGAAGCCGGCGGCATGCTCGATCCGCAGACCGGCCTGCTCACCCGCAACGCGTTCGCCCGCGACTTCGCCAGCGCCGTCAGCCAGACCCAGAAGAACGGCGGCAGCCTTGCCGTCGCCCGCTTCGCGTTCGATCCGGTCAATCCGCGCGCGCAGTATGACGGCGCCCGCATCATCAGCCGCCTGATGCGGCGGATGGATTTCGGCACCCACGAGGACAACGGCTCGGTCGTCGTCGTGTTCGCCGAGACCGATCTGCGCTCGGCTCACGCCATCGCGCGCCGCCTCTCCAGCGTGATGCGCCACACCTCCCACGGCAAGCGCGATACGCGCACGGAGCCTTCGGTCACCGTCGCCGCGCTGCAGGCCGGCGATACCGCCCGAAGCCTGCTGGCCCGCGTCTACGGCGAGGCGCAACGCGCGGCTTCATAGAACGATGTTGCCTGCGTCACGGGCGTCATTGCGAGTGACCTGCCACCGAAGTTTCATCCAGCAGCATTTAGAGTCCTGTTGAATTTTACGCCGAGTGGCGCGGGTGCAGCAACGGGCGATTGGCGGAGCTGGTCGGGGTTGCGCAGCCGATCGCCCGTTGCGGTGAGGTTGGCGGCATAGGCCGCAAATTCTTAGGGGCAGGTCACTACATCAAAGCATATAACGTCAGATCTGAGCCCTTCGTCTGGACCAAGAAACGTCTGGACCAAGAAAAAGGCCCGGCAACGCCGCTTCAAAGACCGCCGTATCACCGAGCTATGATTCCGGGTACCAGGTCCGCTTGCGCACGCCAGTTGAAACGGTCTCGTGTGCACGCACATGGGTGCAGGTCGTGATAACGAGCGCAAGCCGGCTGCACTGCCAGTCAGCGCCGAGCGCGGCGCTAGTGGGTGACCTCAGGTTGACCGACAATAATGCCGCTACGCAGGCAAACATCACACACGCCGCGATCAGCACCGCTCCCTTGTGGGTCCTTGGGTGGGAAATCATGGCCTTGGCTCCTCTGTACGATGGCCGGAAGAATAAAGGGCAGGCTCCACGGTCCTTGTGATCTAATTCACGACCTGACCCACAGTTTTCGCTGGTGGCCCGAAGGCGTGCTCATTGCTGGCACTGGACCAGCGCCGCAGCCGGACTCGCGCACCGGAGCAAACAGCATCTTTATTCGGCCACCTCGTCGGCCCGAGGCGGGGCGACGTGGGCGGAATGTCAACGCCGAGCGCCTTGGCTGGCTTGAGATTGACGACCAGCTCAGACCTGGTTGTCTGCTCGACGGGCTTCGCGTCCGGCTGCTGCCTCGGCTTGATCTTGATCAAGTTCAGCAGCGTCGCCGCCACGATCATCACCAGGACGCCACCAACACTGAGCGCGATCTGCATCGTCAGCCCCTCCGAGATGCCGAGCAGCGCCAGGCGGCTGGCGAACGTCAGCAGAACGCCGAGGCAGTAGATTGGCAGCGAATTCTGGCCACAGAGAATGGCGCCGCGCATCACCGCCGTCGTCAGCCCTCGCCAATTGCGAGGCACTAACCATACCACCAAAACCGCAAGGGCCAAGAAATGCAGCAGTCGCAATGGATCGAGATTCGATTTGTCCATCGGGTAAAGCAGCGTCAGCAACGCCTGCGGGACCAGCGCTTCCAGCGGTTTGATGCTCCAGCTCAATGCGATGATGAGGCTGAACACCAGATAGAGAGCGGCAGCCACAAGCGCGGTGCCTGAGGTCACCCATGGCCGGGCTCTCTTGTCTTCGATCATCCACCACACGCCAAGCACGACCAGCAGCTGCCACGCCAGCGGATTGAAGGCCCAGTGGCCGTTCGGCCATGCCGGGATGCTCCAGCCGAAGACGTGCACCAGTGCGTAAAGCAACAGCGACGCGCCGAGCGTTGCGTTCGGCGCTCGCAGCAGCAGCCACAGCAGCGGCGCGAACAAAAGGTGATAAAGCACGAAGAGCGGCAAGACGTCGGTGTTGACGGGGCAGTATTGCAGGATCGCCGCGTGCGCGAGCGTCACGCCCGGCTGTTCCAACAGAATGCGCGTATTGCTCTCGTCGGCAAGATGGCCGCCGCCTGCGAGGTGAACCATGATGGCGCAGGCGAGCGTGAGCAGCAGAAATGCGACATAAATATCCCAGCTTCGCCACAGCGTCCGGCCGATCACGCCGGTCCAGCCCCCGCAGCGCCATGCCTTGCCGTAGGCCAACGTGCAGGTTACGCCCGACACGAACATGAACACTTCCGCGGCATCGCTGAAGCCGTAGTTCCGCAGCGTCAGCCAGCTCCCGATGTTGTTGGGGACATGATCAAGAAAGATCCACCAGAGCGCGATGCCGCGGCAGGCATCAATGCGCAAATCGCGGCCGTAGCCTTTCAGCTCCGGCAACGCGCCTACCGATGGCTTCAGGTCGGCAGTTCGATCATGCATCTGATTGCCCCGTCCGGCGTACGAGCACGCTTCAAGAGGGACCGAATTTGACAAAAAGTCACCGCCGCGCTGCCGGATCGTGACAACACCGCAATCTAGATCTGCTTCACGCCGACCCCGCCACGAAAGCTATTACGATAAGGATCATATGGCGGCGCTTGGTAGAACCTGCTGGCGCGTGAGTTTGACGATCATCGTTCAAACGGCACCGCGCGTAAATCAGCCCGAGGTCCACAGAGAGAGGTTCCTAGGTCCTATGATCAAGGTACCGTACAGATCTCGGCATCAATCACCTTTGCCCACAGGCGAAGGAGACTCTGAGTCCCACGACTTTCGTGGTCCGTACTCACGCTCCTACCGTGAGGTGACTACAATTACACCACACAACGGCATTCGGCTCCTACCTTGAGTGCGCGGCGGCGAACCGCTGGTTGGGCCAAGGATGATGGTGGATGGACGGTATCGGGAGCCAGTCTTCCGCCAGCTTCTTCCTCGCCAAAGACCCGAAGGTGGGTGTATGTTTTTTAAGTTGGATCTCCGTGCAATGGGATGACGGAGAGATTTTATGAAAGTTCTTATTGTCGACGATCATGCATTAATCCGCGAGGCGTTGCACGCTGTCGTGAAACAACTGAAGCGAGACTCCGTCATTTTTGAAGCTTCGAACGGCCGTGAGGCAGTGCACATAGTCGAGGAACATCCTGACATCAGCCTCATTTTGCTTGATATCAATTTGCCTGATCGAGATGGCTTCTCTGTCCTCCGCGAACTGCGTGACCGCTATGCGACCATTGCTATCGTCATTCTCTCGTCCTCGGATGATCAAGATACAGTCAAGCGCGCTTTCAAACTTGGCGCCCTGGGTTTCATCCCGAAAACTACCGAACGTGAGGTCATGCTCAACGCCATCAAATTAGTGTTCTCTGGCGGCATTTACATTCCCTCGGAGATTCTTGAGGAACCAGCGTCTCCGCGGCTTGCAAATAAGCTAGCGACGCGCGACTCTCCCAAGGGTCTCGGGTTGACCGATCGGCAGATTGAAGTGCTTGCGCTCCTGATGAAGGGAAAAAGCAACAAGATCATTGCCAAGACCCTCGATATGGCCGTGCCGACAGTGAAGAACCACATCACGGTCGTTCTCAAGGCACTCAATGTAACGAGTCGCACCGAGGCAGTAATAGAAGTAGGAAAAATGGGCTGGGAATTGTCGCCGAAATCTGATTCATAACGCCGCCCCGGTATCTCTCCTATCGTCTTGATCCCTCAAGAACTCTTGCATGACAGCGCGGAGCCGCATTGGGTCGACAGGTTTGTGCAGCAAAATGTACCCTCTATCCTTAGCGTCACGTAATGGTTCGGGTGCCGTATCGCCGCTGGTGAGGATAGCTGGAATTGATGAGCCAAACGCCGCACTAATTTGTTCAACTGCTCGGATCCCGGTCTTTCCGCTCGCAAGATGATAATCCGAGATTATAAGATCGAGGCGTTGCTGGCGCTCAGCCAGTCGGATAAGCGCAGCTTCGTCGGATCCGGCGGTAAGGACGGAGTATCCCCATTTGCCAAGCAATCCGCCCGCCTCCTCTCGCACAATTGGAGCATCGGCAATAACAAGAATTACCTTGCCTTCGACCGCAACGACTGCGGGGCGAGGTGTGTCGACGGGCTCAGTGGACGTGACGCATTTATCGGCCATCGGAATCAAGATTGCGAATCGCGAACCTCGGCCCACGGTCGAAGCTAAGTCGACTTGATGGTTGAGAAGTACGCGAAGCCTGTCGACAATAGCCAGGCCGAGCCCCAGGCCGCCGTACCGGTTCCGTTCTGGGCCGGGTAGTTGAAAAAACTCGCCAAAGATATTCTGCTTCTGATCCTCAGGAATGCCGGGACCGCTATCCCATACTTCGATACGCAACATTTCACCGCGCCGACGACATCCGACGATGATCCCGCCTCGTAACGTATAGCGCACAGCATTGGATACCAGATTGAGCAGTATGCGTTCGAGCAGCATGGCGTCGCTCCGCACCCAGGCATCACTTCGCCGAACGCGTAGACGCAAGCCTTTTTCTCGCGTTGCCTGATCAAACGTAGTCTCAATTGTTTGCAACAGGCGCGCGATTGGGAATTCGGTAATTTTGGGTGTAAGGATTCCAGCATCGAGCCTGGAAATATCCAGGAGCGAGTTGAACATTTCATCCATTTCTTTGCGCGTTGCATCGATCCGCTCGATCGTCTTTGTCCTTTCCCCCGATTTGAGCGGCGTGCGCAGCTGGGCAACGAACAGGCCTAGTGCATGTAATGGCTGCCGCAAATCATGGCTTGCCATGGCAAGAAAGCGCGATTTTGCTGCATTGGCGAGCTCCAGCTCTTGCGTACGCTCTGCAACCTTCCGTTCGAGTTCCATCTGCGAGTGGCGCAGACTTTCCTCCGCTTTCTTGCGCACCTCGACGTCGGCGCTCAGTAACAAGCTTGGAACGGTAATACTGATCAAGAACATCAACACCAGCAGGAATGAAACGTTGAGATCCACGGTCGTGAAGGGGCCGCCGCCCGTGAGCGTCCCCCAAATCGTGATCCCCGCAAGCACCAGCGCAACCGTTGCGGTGTCACGTGGACCGCGGCGCAGCGCCGCCCACAACATTGGCAGGATCGCAAGAAAACCCAGTGGATTTCGGCTCGGCGTTTGCTCGATCAGGGGGCTGAAAGCAATGAGTCCAACAGCCGCCGCTGTTGCGAGGACGCCGACCGTCTCCAAAAATTCCTTGCGGTTGAAAGCATGGTAGGGGCTTGATGCCCAAAGCACGATAACGGGGGCAATGACCAGCGCGCCGGTCACATCTCCCAGCCACCATGTGACCCAGGCGTTTGCGAAATTCGTCCGTTCGATGTACCCGGCGGTTGCTAGGCTGGACAGTCCAATGGTGGCGCTGATCGGTGTCGCGATCACGAGGCAAATCAGGGTAAACTTCGCGACAGAATTTGGCGTCGAAAACGTATTACATCCGCTCGACCATCGATTGATGAGGTAAACGCCAACAACGGCTTCAAGAGAGTTACCGGTCGCAATCGCAATTGCGGTGGCAACCGAGCCGGCGGTCGCCGCATTGGCGATCACCGCCGCCGTGAAAATTGCGGGCCAAGTCCGATATCCCCACAACAGCACCGCCGCCAGCGCGACACCTGTCGGTGGCCAAATTGGCGTTGCACTGGGATGAATAGAGGCGAGAGCAAGGCCACCTTTTGCCAGGGCGAAATAGATCAGTCCAATTGCGACCAGACCGCTGGCATAGCTAATGCCTCGGCGGAAATTTATCTCCGGCGATAGTGATCGTGGATCGGACATCGTCGATGCCTGGACCAGGCAGTTGAATCGCCCCCCACAACTGACCTTTGATCTTCTTAATGAAGATCTGCGAAACATTAATCCTCTTTAGGGACTCGTGCGACCATCTCAAGGTTGCACACGCGTTCGAGCCGGACTTAGCTAGCGCTCTGAGGCCGATACGGGCGAGCATCGCAGGCCCGCCGTGTTCTGCAACTGACCTGCCACCGAAGTTTCATCCAGGAGCATTTAGAGTCCTGTTGGGTTTTAAGCCGAGTGGCGCGGGTGCAGCAACGGCGATTGGCGGAGCTGGTCGGGGTTGCGCCGCCGATCGCCCGTTGCGGGGAGGTTGGCGGCATAGGCCGCAGGGGTCTGGTATTTCAGTGAAGAGTGCGGCCGCTCGCCGTTGTAGTCCGTGACCCAGGCGGCGAGCTTGCGCCGCGTGTCGTCGAGGCCGAAGAACAGCGTTTCGTTCAAGAACTCGTCGCGCATCCGGCCGTTGAAGCTCTCGACAAAAGGCGTTCTGGATCGGCTTGCCGGGCGCGATGAAGTGCCAGTCGATGGCGTTGTCCTTGCACCAGGCCAGCATCGCATTGCAGGTGAACTCGGTGCCGTTGTCCGAGACGATCGAACCCGGCTTGCCGCGTCGGGCGACGATAGTGGTCAGCTCCCGCGCCACCCGCCGGCCCGAGATTGAGGTGTCAGCGATCGCTCCCAGGCTCTCCTTGGTGACGTCGTCGACGATGTTGAGGATACGGAAGCGCTGTCCTGGGGCGAACTGGACACGTCCATGCCGCCAAACTTGGTCTTCCAATTGTAGAACGTCGCCTCCGAGATCCCGTGCTTGCGGGCAAGATCAGCCGTCTTCGCGCCGGCCTCGTGCTCTTTCAAAACCGCGATGGTCTGCTCTTCCGTGAACCGCTTACGCTTCATCTGTCCGTCCTTCGTCAGGCCGGACTCTAAATCCTTCTGGAGGAAATTCTTAGGGGCAGGTCACGAGGAGCAAAGCGACGAAGCAATCCGGAATTCTGGCGTGGCTTCTGGATTGCTCCGCTTCGCTCGCAATGACGGAACGTCGGCTTGGCCACGATCTCAACCAAACACGTACATCTTCAGATCGCGCATTCGCCTCACTCCTCTGATCTGATCATCGGACGGGGCGTGTGGCGTCTTGTGAAGCGGAGCGTTGCGATGCAGAACAGACAATCTCGCGATCAGACCGACTGGATCAGCGTGATCGCGATCGTCTCAGTCTTCACGATCGCCAGCCTTGCGTTGCATTTCGGCTGGATGCTTCGCTAACGCTCCATTCCGCTACGCCGCCTTCTTCTTCTCCGCGAGGTCGGCGAGTTCCTTCAGGATATCGGTGGTGCCGGCGAGCCGCTCCTCGGGCGTCTCCCAGACCTGCAGGAACACGACCTTCATGTCGGGGCGCACCTTGGCGGCCTGGCCGTGGCGCTTGATGAAGGCGACGAGACGATCGGGATAGGCGAAGCTGTTGTCGCGGAAGGCGATGACCGCGCCCTTCGGGCCGGCATCGACCTTCTCGACATTGGCCCTGCGGCAGTAGTTCTTGATCGCGGCGACCTTGAACAGATAGCGCGTTTCGTCCGGCAGCTTGCCGAAGCGGTCGCGCAGCTCGGCCGCGAAGTTGTCGATCTCGTCGTCGGTCTCGAGATCGGCGAGCCGGCGGTACAGCGACAGTCGCACCGAGAGGTCGGAGACGTAGTCCTCGGGGATCAGCACGGGCATGCCGATCGTGATCTGCGGCGACCAGCGGTCGACGGTCGGCTCGGTGATGCCCGCCTTGAGGTTCTCGATCGCCTCCTCCAGCATCGACTGATAGAGCTCGAAGCCGACCTCCCTGATGTGGCCGGACTGCTCGTCGCCGAGGAGGTTGCCGGCGCCTCGGATGTCGAGGTCGTGGCTGGCGAGCTGGAAGCCGGCCCCCAGCGTCTCCAGCGACTGCAGCACGCCCAGGCGCTTTTCGGCCAGTGGGCTGATCTTGTGCGTCGACGGCAGGGTGAACAGCGCATAAGCGCGCAGCTTGGAGCGGCCGACGCGGCCGCGCAGCTGATAGAGCTGGGCAAGGCCGAACATGTCGGCACGGTGCACGATCAGCGTGTTGGCGCGGGGAATGTCGAGGCCGGATTCGACGATCGTGGTCGACAGCAGGATGTCGAACTTGCCGTCGTAGAACGCCCCGATGATGTCCTCGATCACGGTCGGCGCCATCTGGCCGTGCGCGACGGCGACCTTCATCTCCGGCACGGTCTTGTCGAGGAACTCCTTGACCTCGGCGAGATCGTCGATGCGCGGCACGACGTAGAACGCCTGACCGCCGCGATAGCGCTCACGCAGCAGGGCCTCGCGGATCATCACGGGGTCGTGCGGCGCGACGAAGGTGCGAACGGCGAGACGATCGACTGGCGGCGAGGCGATGATCGACAGCTCGCGCACGCCGGTGAGTGCGAGCTGCAAGGTGCGCGGGATCGGCGTCGCCGACAGGGTCAGCACATGCACCTCGGCGCGCAGCTGCTTCAGCCGCTCCTTGTGGCTGACGCCGAAATGCTGCTCCTCGTCGACGATGACGAGGCCGAGATCGCGGAACTTGATCGCCTTGCCGAGCAGCGCGTGGGTGCCGACGACGATGTCGACCGAGCCGTCGGCGAGGCCCTTCTTGACCTGATTGAGTTCCTTGGTCGAGACGAGACGCGAGGCCTGCGCGACGTTGACCGGAAAGCCCTTGAAGCGCTCAGCGAAAGTCTTTGCATGCTGGCGCGCGAGCAGCGTGGTCGGCACGACGACTGCGACCTGCTTGCCGTCGAGCGCGACGGCAAAGGCGGCGCGTAGCGCCACCTCGGTCTTGCCGAAGCCGACGTCGCCGCAGACCAGCCGGTCCATCGGACGTCCCGCTTCGAGATCGGCGAGCGTCGCCTGGATCGCGGCGAGCTGGTCCTCGGTCTCGTCATAGGGGAAGCGGGCGCAGAACTCGTCATAGAGGCCAGCCTGCACCGGCAGCTTCGGTGCCTCGTGCAGCATGCGCTCGGCGGCGATCTTGATCAGCTCGCCGGCCATCTCGCGGATGCGGTTCTTCAGCTTGGCCTTGCGCGTCTGCCAGCCGGAGCCGCCGAGCTTGTCGAGCTCGACATTGGTCTGGTCGGAGCCGTAGCGCGACAACAGCTCGATGTTCTCGACCGGCAGATACAGCTTGGTCTCGCCGGCATAGCGCAGTTCGAGACAATCATGCGGCGCGCCGGCGACCTCGAGCGTCTGCAGCCCGACGAAACGGCCGATGCCGTGATCGACATGGACCACGATGTCGCCGATCGCGAGGCTCGTCACCTCCGAGATGAAGTTGTCGAGCTTGCGGCTCGCCCGGCGCGGCCGCACCAGGCGGTCGCCGAGAATGTCCTGCTCGGAGATGACGGCGATCTGGTCGGTCTCGAAGCCGGTCTCCAGGCCGAGCACCGCGAGCATGGTCTCGTTGCGCGGCGTCGCCTGCACCACGCGCCAGGTGTTGACGCTGGTGACGTGGATCAGCTTGTGGTCCTTCAGCATGCTGGCCATGCGGTCGCGCGAGCCTTCGCTCCACAGCGCGATCACGACCTTCTTGCGCACCGATTGTAATGCCTGCACGTGGGCGACAACTGCCTCGAACACGTTGACGGCGGAATCGTTGCGCTCGGGCGCGAAATTGCGGCCCTGCCGCGCGCCGATGTCGACGACGCCGGTGCTCTCCGGCACCGCGAATGGCGTCACCCGCGCCAGCGGGACGGCGGCGAGCCGTTCAGCCCACTCCGACGACGTCAGATACAGCCGGTCAACCGTCAAAGGCTTGTAGATCGCACCGCCGCCGGGATGCTCCATCGCCTCGCGGCGCGCGTCGTAATAGTCGATAATCTGCTTGAAGCGCTCGCGCGCGGCGTCCTCGCCCTGCGGCTCGATCACGATGGGTGTGTTCGGCAGATAGTCGAACAATGTCTCCATCTTGTCATGGAACAGCGGCAGCCAGTGCTCCATGCCGGGATAGCGGCGGCCTTCGCTGACGGCCTCGTACAGCGCGTCGTCGCGCTCGGGCGCGCCGAACTCGGCGACATAGCCCATGCGGAAGCGGCGGATGGTGTCGGTGACGAGCTGGAATTCAGAGACGGGCACGAGATCCAGCGAACGCATGTCGAGCAAGGTGCGCTGCGTCTCGGCGTCGAAGGTGCGGATCGACTCCAGGCTGTCGCCGAAGAAGTCGAAGCGCACCGGCTGGTCGAGGCCGGCGGGAAACAGGTCGAGAATGCCGCCGCGCACGGCATATTCGCCGCTCTCGCGCACGGTCGACGAGCGGTGATAGCCGTTATGCTCGAGCCAGGCGACGACGGAGTCCATCGGCACGACATGGCCGGGCGCGACCGACAGCGCCTGCCCGGCCATGGTGTCGCGCGCCGGCACGCGCTGCACGATGGCGTTGACGGTGGTCAGCACGATCAGCGGCTTGTCGCTGCCGGCGAGGCGCGACAGCCGCGCCAGCGTCGTGACGCGCTGGGCGAGAATACCGCCATGCGGCGAGACGCGATCGTAAGGCTGGCAGTCCCAGGCCGGGAACTGCATCACCGGCAGATCCGGCGCGAAGAAGTCGAGCGCCCGCGCCAGCTGCTGCATCCGATTGCCGTCGCGACAGACCACGGCGAGGCTCACCGCCGGCGGCTTCGGCTTGGCCGCGACCGCCCGCGCGAGATCGGAGACGACCAGGCCTTCGGCGCCCTCGGCGACATTGGCGAGCGTCAGCGCGCGCCCCGGCGCGAGATGCTCGGCTGGCGACTTGACCGGGCTCTTCATCAATCGGCGTCCACCGCGCGGAACGCCTTGATGCGCTCGAACAATGCCGGGGTCTGCTCCGGCGGCAGCGGCCGGGCGCCGGTCACCGCGGCATAGAAATCCGGGTCCGGAACTTCCAGAAGCTGTTCGAGCTCGGCCAGTTCGCTCTCGGAGAGGCTCCCGATCTCGGCATCGGCGAAGCGGCCGAGGATCAGGTCCATCTCACGGGTGCCGCGATGCCAGCAGCGGAACAGGAGCCGCTTGCGACGGTCGTCTAGGCCTTGGCTCGATCGGGTCGTTCCGGTCATCGCGATATTCCTGCAGGACAACGCCAAAAGCCCGGACGGTGCCGGGCGCGGTTCGATATAGCGGCACGCAGCGCTCCTGTCAGCCCTCCCAGGCTGCAGAACCGGCATGCCCGGCACCTGAAACTTGAGAAAAAGACGTGGATGTCTTGGCATTCGCGGCTATTCCGGCTCTCAAACCGCTTTAAGTGTTCGGTCCATGCGCCCAAGCGTTCTCAATCCCCTGTTCGCGCCGGTCACCACCCTCTCCGGGGTCGGGCCGAAGCAGGACAAGCTGCTACGCTACCTGCTCGGCTGCAGCGAGACGCCTCGCCTGGTCGACCTGCTCCTGCATCTGCCGGCCAGCGTGATCGACCGCCGCAACCGGCCCAAGGTGCGCGACGTCGCGGTCGGAACCGTGGTGACGCTCGAAGTCACGGTCGATCGCCACCGTCCCTCGCGCAACGCCCGCGCGCCGTACCTCGTTTACGCCAGCGACGAGACCGGCGACGTCGTGCTGACCTTCTTCCGTCCCAAGGGCGACTACATCGAGAAGGTGCTGCCGGTCGGCGCCAAGCGCTATGTCTCCGGCACCGTGCAGATGTATGACGGCGTGCCGCAGATCGTGCACCCCGACCGCATCCTGGATGAAGCGGGGTTTGCAAAACTCTCCGGCATCGATCCGGTCTATCCGCTGACGGAAGGCCTCGCGCTCGGATCGTTGCGGCGCGCGATCGCCGCGGCGCTGACCAAGCTGCCCGAACTGCCGGAATGGATCAGTCCGGAGGTGCTCAGCCGCTGCGGCTTCCCGCCCTTGAAGGAGGCGCTGACGCGGGTGCATGTGCCGCAGGAGCTGACGGACATCCTGCCGGAAAACCGGTTCTGGTCGCGGCTCGCGTTCGATGAGCTGCTCGCCGGCCAACTGGCACTGGCACTGGTGCGGGCGCAACTGCGCCGGCCCGCGGGCAACCGTCATGCCGGCGATGGCCGGCTGCGCCGCAAGATCATCGACGCCCTGCCCTATGCGCTGACGAACTCGCAAGCCAAGGCGATCGAAGCGATCGCCGCCGATCTCGAAAAGCCGGTGCGGATGCTGCGGCTGCTGCAGGGCGATGTCGGCTCCGGCAAGACGGTGGTGGCGCTGCTGGCGGCAGCCGCCGTCGCCGAGGCCGGCAAGCAGGCGGCCCTGATGGCCCCGACCGAGATTCTGGCGCGCCAGCATGCCAAGACCATCACGCCGCTCGCCGAGCGCGCTGGGATGAACGTGGCCATTCTCACGGGGCGCGAGAAAGGCAAGGAGCGTCGCGACATTCTTGCGCGTCTGGAGGCCGGCGAAATCGACCTGCTGGTCGGCACCCACGCGCTGATCCAGGACGACGTGGTCTTCAAGTCGCTGGCGCTCGCCATCGTCGACGAGCAGCATCGCTTCGGCGTGCGCGAGCGGCTGGCGCTGACCTCGAAGGGCGAGGCCGTCGACGTGCTCGTGCTGTCGGCGACGCCAATCCCGCGCACCCTCGTGCTGACCTATTTCGGCGACATGGACATCTCCGAGCTGCGCGAGAAGCCGGCCGGCCGGCAGCCGATCGACACCCGTGCGGTCGCCGACACCAGGCTCGGCGAGGTCATCGACGCGGTGGGGCGCGCGCTCGATGCCGGCAAGCTGGTCTACTGGATCTGCCCGCTGGTCGAGGAATCCGAGGCCGAGGGCATCGATCATCTCACCAATGCGACGGATCGCTTCGAGAGCCTGCGCGAGCGCTTCGGTGCCAAGGTCGGCCTCGTCCACGGCAAGATGAAGGGCAGCGAGAAGGACGACGTCATGGGCCGGTTCGCGACCCACGAGTTGCGGCTGCTGGTTGCGACCACCGTGGTCGAGGTCGGCGTCGACGTACCGGCCGCCAGCATCATGGTGATCGAGAATGCCGAGCGCTTCGGCCTCGCCCAGCTGCACCAGTTGCGCGGCCGCATCGGCCGCGGCTCGGAAGCGTCGACTTGCATCCTGCTCTATCACGAGCCGCCGGGGCAGATGTCGAAGGCGCGGCTCGCGGTGATCCGCGAGACCACCGATGGCTTCCGCATCGCCGAGGAGGACCTCAAGCTGCGCGGCGAAGGCGACGTGCTCGGCATCCGCCAGAGTGGCCTGCCCGGCTATCGCATCGCCCGTCCCGAGGTGCATGCCCAACTGATCACCCAGGCGCGCGACGAGGCGCTGCGCATCCTGAAAGAGGACCCGAAGTTGAAGGGCCCGCGCAGCGACGCGCTGCGCTGCCTGCTCTATCTCTACGAACGCGACGAGGCGATCCCGCTGCTGACGGCGGGCTGACATGTCGTAGGGTGGGCAAAGCGACGCCAAAGGCGGCGCGTGCCCACCATGTCGATGGTCGTAAAGAACAACGGTGGGCACGTCACACCGCGCGTTGCGCGGTGCGCCTTTGCCCACCCTACGAGTCTATGACGCCGGCTTATTCACCTTGCAGCTCTCGGCGAACGCCACCAGCTGCGCTGCATCGGTGCCCTGCCCCTGCACGTCCGTCGCGATGTGCTCGAACAGACGGGCGAAGCCTTCGTAGATCAGCGCGGCCGGATGGTCATCACCCAGGAAGCCCGCGATCTCGCGCATTTCGGCGACCCAGCGATAGGCCTTCGGCAGCATGTCCGGCAGCGCATTGGCAAGCCGAGCCTGGACGTGCGGCAGGCTCAGCGCCAACTCGTCGCGCAGCGCGTCGGCGGCGCCGGCGCGGGTGGCGGCCAGCACCATCGCGGCGCCGAGCCCCGTCAGGCCCTTGTTGATGCCCGCATAGGACATCTTCAGCGCCGAAGCCGCGCCGATCGGCCCTTCGATCCGGCGCAGATCGAGCCCGAGTTGGCCCAGCGCGGCGACATCAACGGCCGCCTCGCCGCTCACATACAACGCCGGTCCCTTCGTGCCCGGCTTCGGCGGCAGACCGATGATGGCGGCATCGACCAGGCGCGCGCCCGAGGACAGCACGATGTCCTCGATGGTCCGGATGGTGTCGACGTTGACGGCGTTGCAGTCGACGATGATGGGCTTCTTCGAATTCCGGTTGATGACCGTCGCGAGTTGCTCCGCCAGCGCCACAGCCTCGCCCGGCGGCACGATCGACAGGATAATGTCGGCATTGGCGATCTCGGCGTCGCTGGCGCCGACCATGCCGGATGCGGCCGCCCTCGCCCGCGTCGCCGCGCTGCGCTCCTCGAGCGAAGTCAGAACCTTGCAGCCGTGCTCCACGAGACGGGCGGCGATGGCGCTGCCCATGGCGCCGGGCGCGATGACGGCAATGCTGGGAGGCATGATGACGCTCCGATTCCAACGATGGTCTCTAAAACTATGCCCACCCCATGACAAAACTGAAGGCACGAAAACGAAGGGCAGCCCTTCCGGGCTGCCCTCGCCTTGGCCGCAACGCCAGCGCCCCTCAGAGCCCCCGAGAACGCTGGCTGCCGCGGCAGACCCTCAGAACGCGATCTTCAAGCCTCCGCTGCCGAAGAAATCGTCTCCCCCCGTGCGTCCGATCGTGCGCGACACATTCACCGTCAGCGCCACATTGCTCCAGAATGGCGCCACAACGCCGGCGCTCACCCGGCCGTAGACGTTGTGCGAGGTGCCGTTCGGAACCGTCCAGTTGTTGACGATGACGGGCGCCGAGGTCGCGTTGTACTGAATCAGGCGGCCGTTGCCGATGATGTCGTCATCGAGCGTCAGGTTCAGGTACGGATTGATGACGTTGCCCTGCACCTGGAACGGGGTGCGCAGCTGCACGCCGACGCTGCCGATCAGGGTCTCGGCGGTCTGCGAGCCGACCGCGAGCGTCAGCGCAGGATCGCCGGTCTCGGTGAAGCCGTCGACACGGGCGCGGGCATAGGTCAGCCCGCCGATCGGGCCGAGCTTCGCCGTGCCTGCGTCGAACAGGTAACCGGCCTTCCCGGCCGCGACGAAGGTGGTGCCGCCGGGACTGGAGATGATGGTGTCGACCACGCCCGGCCGCGTGTTGCGATAGTCCTGACGGCCGATCGTCGCCAGGCCCTCGGCAAACAGGTTGCTGCTCGCCCAGGCGCCGTAGAGGCCGAACTGATAGGAGTTGGCATCCGTGGTGCCGGCGCTGTTGAACAGCCTCGCCTTCGGATTGGAATAGTCGAAGGCGGTACCGATCATGGAGTTCGCCGACAGCCGGTACTCGACACCAATTGTGCCGCCGATGCTGTCGAGATTGAAGCCGTTCGAGGCGGCGCTGCCCTGGCGGTCGCTGACGCCGCCATTGCCCTGCATGTAGAACGACCATGGGCTGACCGGCGCCAGCGGCGGCGCCTTGGTGTAAGGGGACTTGGCGTAAGGCGCCTTCGTCACGGCGGCAAAGGAATTCATCGTCGACGGCGCGAAGCCGGTGGTCTCGCGGAACTGATCCAGCTTGCCGAACAGCGTCGAGGCAAACCCCATCGCCGTGATCGATGCCACCTCGCCCTGCGGCGCGAAGGTCAGCGGCGCGTTGAGGCGGTTGACGATGTACTGGCCCAGCACCTCGAAGCCGTGCGAGGTCAGGTGCACGCCGTCGACATAGAACAGATACTGGCTCTGCAGCGCCGGATTGCCGATGCACGCCACCGGACAGGCGCCGACATTGGTGAAGCCATAGCGCTGTGGATTGGCCTGGATTAGCGTCCCCACCAGTCCGGTGTCGACATACTCGACACGTACGCCCGAACGCGCGACGCCAGCGAGCGACTGCTGCATCAGGCTGTTATAGGTCGTGCTGTAGGCCTTGCCGGCCGGGGCATTGGCGTTGCCTACGGCCTCCGGCAAGGTGCTGACATCGCCGGCCGTGAACACGATGCTGCGCGCGCCGTCCCCGACCAGCGCGTTGATGCCGGCCATGGCCTGCTGGGCCGTGACGGCCGCGGCCGTCGGCGCTCCAGCGAGCGAGCCGCCGGCGCGGTAATAGGCCCGCGCATCGTTGCCGCCGACCGAGATTTCGACCAGGTCGGTCGACGAGATCCTGCCGGAGAAGCCCGTCAGTCCGCTCCATTCCTGGAAGAAGCCGGGAATGCCGGGCGCCACCACGTTGGTGTTGCCGGCCATGGCGCCGCCGATCGCGTAGTTGAGCTGGGGAATGCCGAGCAGCGCCGAGGTCGTGTCGACGAAATTCGTGCCGCCGCTGAAGCGGCCGGTGGGATAGAGCGGCAGCTTGCCGGCGCCGCCGGTGAAGGTCCAGAGATTGCCCGTGTCGGCGTAGCTGTCGCCAAATGCCTGAATGCGCGTATAGGTGGTCTGGGCTGCTGCCGGCCCCATCAGTTGCAGGGACGCTGCGGACAGCGCGACCGCGCACAACAATGTCGTCCTACTCACAGGCATCCTACGCGCCTCCCCAACGCCTTACTTTTGTTTGCCCGATGTTTCCATGGTGACCATTCGAAACACCACCGCCCGCTGGTTGTAGGAACGACGACATCCGTGGCTGTGCTTTCCCCGCATCATCATGCAGTGCAAAGCGCCGCGATGCGCACGTTTGCCCGCTGGGCGGACCGGACCGCCACCGACCATGCTCACGAAGGCTGCTGACAGAATCTGGCAGAGGGCTCGGCTAGTCGTGTGGCTGAAGCGCTGCAGACGGCGCCGCCACCGGAGAAACGACGATGCCCGACTTCAATTTCCTGATCCTCTACGTCGACAACCCGCCGAGGAGCGCCGCCTTCTATGCGGATCTGCTCGGCCGGCCCGTGATCGAACAATCGCCGACGTTCGCCATGCTGCCGCTGCGCGAGGGGGTCATGCTGGGCTTGTGGTCGCGGCACACGGTCGAGCCGACAGCGACAGGCGCCGCAGGCTTCGCCGAGGTCGCGTTCGCGGTCGGCGATGCCGGCGAGGTCCAGAGGCTGCACGACGACTGGAAGGCGCGCGGACTCTCGATCGCGCAAGCGCCGACGCGGATGGATTTCGGAACGACGTTCGTCGCGCTCGATCCGGACGGGCATCGCCTGCGCGTGTTCGTTCCGCAGGATGCGGCCTAGCCCCTCCGCGGGTGGCCGGCCATGCGCATCAATCGGCCTTTCAGCCTAGTCCGCCTTGGCCGGCTCCGGCTCGCGATGCGGCGATGGCTGCGCGGGTGCGTTGGCGAGGCGCGCGGTGTTGGCCATGTTGGCCAGCGCCGCGACCTTTTTCTGCTGGTCGGATCCCGGCTGCACCACGCCGCATGACATGATCAACGTCGCCGCGTCCTCGGCGCTCATGTCGACCTCGATGATCTTGCTCCGCGGCAGATAGAAGAAGAAGCCCGTGGTGGGGTTCGGCGCGCACGGCAAGAACACCGAGATCTGCTCGTCGTCACCGGGCAGGCGGCTCGCAATCTCCGTGCTCGGCGGCTGCGAGATCAGGACGATCGACCACATGCCCGGCGACGGAAACTCGACCAGGCCGACTCGGCGCAGGCTCGAGCCCTTGCCCGAGAACAGCGTCTCGAACACCTGCTTGAGGCCGCGATAGATCGCCCGCACCGCCGGGATGCGGCCGAGCAGCCGCTCGCCGAGGTCGACCAGGGTGCGGCCGATCAGGTTGGCCGTCAGGAAGCCGAGCAGCGTCAGTCCGATCACGGCCACGATCAGGCCGGAGCCGGGCACGCCGAACGGCAGATAGGTTTCCGGACGATAGACCAGAGGCACGAACGGCCGGACCAGCCCGTCCACCCAGGTCACGAACCACCACGTGATGTAGAGCGTGATGGCGACGGGTCCGGCTACGACGAGGCCGGTCAGGAAATAGTTGCGAAACCGGAACATCAGCCCATGGTGGGGCGTCTCGGCCGGAGCATCGGCCAAGGGATCGGTCTCTGGCGGCAGGTCGTCGCGGGAACTCATGCGAACTTCCGGGTCGGATCAAATCTCAGCTAAGGGTCTTAGCAGATTTTTGAAGGGCAAAGGCCCTCTTTCCTACACATGCGCGCTTTGCCGCTGACCTGTGGCCCGGCAGCCGGACACCCATTTCAGGCGGAAGGTGCTTCAGGTCCGTGGCGGCGAATTGCGACGCGGACGGCCGAACGCGGCGCCCTAGGCGCTGCGCAGCGGCAAGGCCAGCCCGACCGCCACGAAGATGCCGCCGCAGACCTGGTTGAAGCGCCGCCCAACCCGCGCGAGCCAGGGGCGAACCTGGGCCGCCGCGCTGGCGATGGCGTATTCGGTGACGAACTCGGTCACCGTATAGGTGACGGCCACGACGGCGAACTGCACCGCCAGGCTGCGATCGGGATCGATGAACTGCGGCAGCAGCGCGCTGAAGAACAGCAGGCATTTCGGGTTGGTCGCCGCGGTCAGGAAACCCTGGCGGAACAGCGCGTGTCCTCTGGCCGTCACGGCTTGGTCGGCCAGATCGACGCCCACCGGCGGCGCGAGCCACAACTTGACCCCGAGCCATGCGAGATAGAGCCCGCCCACCCATTTTAGGACCACGAGCCAGGTGATCGACGACTGCACCAGCGCACCGATGCCGAACATGCACAGCGCGATGACGAGGATGAAGCCGATCAGGCCGCCCGCGATCGTGAACAGCGTCCTGCGTCCGCCGTGCAGCGCCCCGTGCGTCAAGGCGAGCAGGCCGTTCGGGCCTGGCGTCAGGGAGATCCCCACGGACGTGACGAAGAACAGCAGCCAGGTGTTGAGGGTCATCCCGATCCCCGTGATCAAGCGAACCGACCGATCCGCCGGGCCGGACGTTTGCCTATTCCACCGTGACCGACTTGGCGAGGTTGCGCGGCTGGTCGACGTCGGTCCCCATCACCACGGCGGTGTGGTAGGCCAACAGCTGCACCGGGATGGCGTAGACGATCGGCGTGAACGTCGCGGCCATATCCGGCATGGTGATCGTCACCAGCGAGTCCACGGTCGCCTCCTCGGCTCCCTTGGCGTCGGTCATCAGGATGATCTTGCCGCCGCGCGCGGCGACCTCCTGCATGTTCGACACCGTCTTCTCGAACACGCGATCATAGGGCGCGATGACGACGACCGGCATGGTCTCGTCGATCAGCGCGATCGGCCCATGCTTGAGCTCGCCGGCGGCGTACCCCTCGGCGTGGATGTAGGAGATCTCCTTCAGCTTCAGCGCGCCTTCCAGCGCCAGCGGATAGGAGGTGCCGCGGCCGAGATAGAGCACGTCCTTCGACTTCGCGATCTCGCGGGCGAGCTTCTCGATCTGCGGCTCGGTCGTCAACGCCGCCGCGATCAGGCGAGGCACCTCGACCAGGCCATGCACCAGCTTGGTCTCGTCGGCTTCGGAGAGCTCGCCGCGGCCGCGACCTGCCGCGATCGCGAGCGCCGCGAGCACCATCAACTGGCAGGTGAAGGCCTTGGTCGAGGCAACGCCGATCTCCGGGCCGGCGAGCGTCGGCATCACGATCTCGCTCTCGCGCGCAATCGTCGAGGTCGGCACGTTGACGACGGAGAGCGTGTGCACGCCCTGCGACTTCGCATAGCGCAGCGCCGCCAGGGTGTCGGCAGTCTCGCCGGACTGCGAGATGAAGATGGCGAGATCGCCCTGGCGCAGCGGCGCCTCGCGATAGCGGAACTCCGAGGCGACGTCGAGTTCGACCGGCACGCGCGCGAAGCGCTCGAACCAGTACTTGGCGACGAAGCCGGCGTAGCTCGCGGTGCCGCAGGCGGTGATCGAGATGCGCTGAATGTCCTTGAAGTCGAACGGCAGCCGCGCCGGCAGCACTACGCGCTCGGTGCCCATGTCGACATAGCGCGCCAGCGTATGGCCGACGACCTCCGGCTGCTCGTGGATCTCCTTGGCCATGAAGTGGCGATAGTTGGCCTTGTCGACCAGGAACGACGACGCGCCGGATTTCAACACGTCGCGCTTCACCACCGCGCCCGAGGCGTCGTGGATGATGCCGGAGTCGCGGGTGATCTCGACCCAGTCGCCATCATCGAGATAGCTGATCGTGTCGGTGAACGGCGCCAGCGCGATCGCATCCGAGCCGAGGAACATTTCACCATCGCCGTAGCCCATCGCGAGTGGCGAGCCCTTGCGCGCGCCGATCAGGAGGTTGCCATGACCCTTGAACAGGAAGGCCAGCGCGAACGCGCCCTTCAATTGCGGCAGCGACGCAGCCACGGCCTGCTGCGGCGAATGGCCTTTCAGCAAATAGGAGTTGACCAGATGGACGACGGTCTCGGTGTCCGTTTCCGACGCGAACCTGGCGCCCTGCTTTTCGAGCTCGGCCCGTAGTTCGCGAAAATTCTCGATGATGCCGTTATGTACCACGGCAACGTTGTCAGTCGCATGCGGATGCGCGTTGCTCTCGGTCGGCTTGCCGTGGGTCGCCCAGCGCGTGTGACCGATGCCGGCGTGCCCCTTCAGCGGATGCTGCTCGAGCCGCTTCTGCAGGTTCTTGAGCTTGCCCTCGGCGCGCCGCCGGTCCAAATGATCGCCCTCGAGCGTAGCAACGCCCGCGGAATCGTAGCCGCGATATTCGAGACGTTTCAAGGAATCGACGAGATGCTCGGCAACCGGCCCGCGTCCCAGGATCCCGATGATTCCGCACATCAGCGCTAGTCCCCAAATCGTCGAGAGAGATTCAAAAGCGTGGCATTGTCTTAACGAAAACGGCGCGCTTTCAGGATTCAATAATTATTGCGGATTGCGACAGGGTTAAGTGGGAGCCCTAACCGAGGGCCTGCATGCAACTCCGGTTTGATGCGGAGGTCCGGTTCGGAGCGCACTTAACGCCCGGTCAACGCTTTCGCGCAGAGACTGTCGCGTCGGAGAGGACGCCATGACCTATAGCCGCCGCCCAACTGATCCCAAAGGCACCAGCCCGCTGAGCCTGTCGCATCCGACCTCCGGAAGCCATCTGGCGCACTGGCCGCCGCCGGCCTTGAGCAGCGAGCTCAAGCCGATGCCGATCAAACATCGCGCCAACGAGCCCGTCAAGCACGCCACCCGCCGCGGGTGGCGTTTGACACGTGCGATGTTCGCCGAGTTCCAGGACGACGAAGGCTGATTTCTCAGCTCACTTCTTGTGGCGTTGCTTGGCATTCCGGAAGCGCGCCGCAGCGCCCTCACGCGTCGTCTGCGGGCTCCGCTCGAGCGCCAGCGCATCATCGGGCACGTCGCGCGTGATCACCGAGCCAGAGCCGATATAGGCGCGGGCGCCGATGGTGATCGGCGCCACCAGCGAGGTGTTGGTGCCGATGAAAGCGCCCTCGCCGATATTGGTCTTGTGCTTGTTGAAGCCGTCATAGTTGCAGGTGATGGTGCCGGCACCGATATTGGCATTGGCCCCAACATGGGCGTCGCCGATATAGGACAGGTGATTGACCTTCACGCCCGCCTCCAGCACCGCGGCCTTGGCCTCGACGAAATTGCCGATCTTGGCGCCGTCTCCGAGTGTCGTACCGGGCCGCAGCCGCGCGAACGGCCCGAGCAGGCTGTTCCGGCCGAGCTTGGACTGCACGATGTGCGAAAACGAATGCACCACCGCGCCGTCGCCGATCGACACGCCGGGGCCGATCACGACGAACGGCTCGATGGTCACGTCCTTGCCGAACGTGGTATCCGCAGCGAGGTAGACGGTCTCCGGCGCGACCAGCGTCACGCCTGCATCCATCGCCGCGCGGCGCAGCCGGTTCTGCATCACCGCCTCGGCTTCGGCGAGCTGCGCCTTGGTATTGACGCCGCGCACCTCGTCCTCGGAGGTCTCGATCACGACCGCCTCGAGCCCCTGCTCGCGCGCGATCGCCACCGCATCGACCAGATAGTACTCGCCCTTGCTGTTGGCATTGCCGATCCTGTCGAGGATCGCGAGCGCGCGACGGCCGTCCATCGCCATCACCCCGGCATTGCACAGCGTGATCGCCCGCTCCGCTTCGCTTGCATCGGCCTGCTCGCGGATCGCGACCAGCTTCGATCCGTCGAGCAGAAGGCGTCCATAGCCGGTCGGATCGGCGGCGCGGAAGCCGAGCACGGCGAGCGCTGCGCCTTCCACGAGCGCTGCCCGCAGCCGCGCGAACGTCTCGGCCGTGATCAGCGGCGTGTCGCCGAATGCGACCAGCAGATCGTCTGCGCCGCGCGCGATCGCCTGCCGCGCCGCCAGCACCGCATGCGCCGTCCCCAGCCGCTCGCGCTGAACGAAGATATCCGCGTCGGGCCGCAGGCGCCTGGCTTCCTTCTCGACCGCTTCGTGCCCTGGCCCCACCACCACGGCGATGCTGGCGCCATCGCCTTGCGGCGCCGCCGCCAGGACGTGCGCGAGCAATGATTCGCCGGCGATGGGATGCAGCACCTTGGGGACGCTCGTGCGCATCCGCGTGCCCTCGCCTGCCGCAAGCACGATGGTCAGACTGGATCGAGCGGTCATGAAACACCTGGAATGAAGGGAGCGCATAGGTCGCGCTGTCATAATGCGTTTTCTGCGCGGGGCAAACCGCACCCGCTGAAGCCCCTGGTGGTTTTCCTGTTAATGTTCGCTTCGTGATTCGATTAAGGCAGGTTCATGGCTAAGGACTCCCGCAAATCCGCCGGCACAAATGGAGCTGAGAAGACGGGGGCGACTCTGTCCGGACTGTTTGCCGACGAGAACGAGTTCGATCGCCGCGCGCTGTGGCGGCTCGGCTGGTGGGGGGCTGGCGCCGTCGGCGCCGTCGGCCTGGCCGTTTTCACCAATCAGGCCGCACAGGGATGGCGGCAGGACCGTGTTTCCGCGGCCGATCTGTCGCGCCAGGCACAATTGCTGCAGTCGCTGGCCCGCGAGACGCAAGGCGAGGCGCGCCAGCTCGGCGCGGCCATCGAGACGCTCAACACCGATCGCGACCGGCTGTACGCGCGCGTGACCGTGCTCGAGCAGGGATTGGACTCGGTGACCGGCGCGCTGGCCAAGCAGAGCGCCCAGGCAACCGCCAATCCCGCCCCCGGCGGCAAAGCCGCACCCGCGCCGCAGATCGCGGCCGTGGAGTCCCAGGCCACGGTGGCGGCCCCATCGAGTTCCGCGGCGTCCAGCCCCTTGCCGGCCTACGCGAACGCGTCGCCGTTCATGCCGATTCCCAACGGGGCCGCCGGAATCAATCCGGCTCAGCCCGGTTCCCCGGCGGCTGCCGCGAGCGCCGACAAGACGAAACAGGAGCAGTCCAGGCCGATGTCGGCCGGGCTGTCGGGTGCTTCGTCATCGTCCGTCTCCGCCGCTCTGTCGCCGACCCCGCCTGCACCCGCCGTCGCGGCGACCGGTTCCCAGCCGCCTGGTGGCGCACCGGACCCGGCCGGCAAGCCGGCCGAGACCGACAAGCTCGCAAAGGCTGAGCCCGCAGAGGCCGCCGCCAAGGGCAATGACAGCACGGACGTCACGGTCACGGCGGTCCAGAAGACCGAATTCGCCGTCGATCTCGGCGCGGCCAGCTCGCTCGGAGGATTGCGGGCGCTGTGGCGGGATCTCGTGAAGACCCATGCCGACCTCGCCTCGCTCAGGCCGATCATCATCCTGAAGGAAGGCCGGAGCGGTCCGGGCATGCAGCTGCGACTCGGCGCCGGCCCATTGGGCGACGCGGCCACGGCGGCGAAGATCTGCGCGGTGCTCGCCGAGAGCCGGCGCGCTTGCGAGACCACCGTCTATGACGGCCAGCGCCTCGCAGTCCGCGAGGAGCCGGAGGGGGCCGAGGCGGCCAAGCCGGGCGCTCCCGCGGTTGCCGCCCAGAAGCCGGTGCAGCGCCGGCGCACGTTTCAGCCGCAGGCCCAGCAGCAGCGCCACGGCAAGCGCGAGGAGCCGCCGCCCACAGCAGCAGCACCGGCGCCGCCGCCGGCAGAGGCGCCCAAGCCCGAGCAACCGTCGGCGCTCTCGTCGTTCTTCCGCCGCTCCTGAGCCTCAAATCATCGTGCAGCCAAAGCCGGTTGGGACGGATTGTGAAAGCAGTCCGCGAACCGGCTTTGCGGCTTGTCCGACGATCCTTTCCGCAGCATAGTCCCGCGCATGAAAAAGACCCCGTTCCGCCTCTCGCCCTATCAGGTGCAATGGCTCCTGATCATAGGCTTCGTCACCGTCGGCTATGCCCTCTATCTGCGCTATCTCGCGATCGAGCTGTCGAGCGTCGCGCTGGCCTGCGATGCGGGCCTGCAGACGCTGGCCTGCAAGAGCCGGGCGGTCGCGACCACGCTGTTCAAGAATTCGGTATTCGGCGCCACCGCGCTGGTGATTGCAGTGCTGCACGTGATGCGGCCGTCGATCGTGCTGTTGACCGGCGGGCTGATCGCCGCCGGCCTCGGCATCGTGCTCTACAACATCGTGCTGTCGGGGCTGGCGATCGGCCTGCTCATCCTCGGCTTTGCGCGGCCCGCGCCCGCCACAGCGTGAACGCCAGCAGCAGATACATCGCGCAGGTCCACATCGCCTGCCAGTTGTCGCGGCCCTCGTTGTAGATCACGTAGACCGAGGAGATCGCGAGCAGGCCGGCGAAGCTGGCCTCGGCGATCGGGCGCGCGCCCTGCGCCGGACGATTGCCGAGCAGCATCGCGAACGGCACCACCGCCATGGTCAGGCTCGCGAACGGGAAATCGCGGTAGCGCGGGTCGAATACAAAGCCGAGCGCCGTCTCGGCCGCGATCAGCACCGTCACGACCAGGACCAGACCCAGCAGGTAGGTGATCTTCAACTGCTTGCGGCCGTCATTCGGTCCGAGCAGGTCGAGAAAGGTCGGCAACGGCCGCCCGGCCATCGCCGCGTTGGCGCTGAGGATGGGCGCCAGGACGCCGGCAGCGAGCAGCGCCCCCCAATGCAGCCAGCCGCCGACACCGAGGCTCTCATAGAACATCTTGTCCGCGGCCATGCCGAACAGCGCGCCCGCTGTCGTCGCGGAGAACCCGACCCCGATCCAGGCCGAAACGTGCGGCGGCCAGGGCCGGCGCCGCACCGTCAGCCACCCGGCCAGGAACACCACGAACGACAGGATCATGCCGCCGCCCATCTGCAGCTTCCACAGCGGATAGTTGCTGACGGGCTCGCCCGGCGGATATTTCAGCGCCCGCGTATCGTCGCTGATCAGGCCCCAATAGCCGCCGACCGTGCCTTCGAGCTTGCGCTTCCACGGCTGGTCATAAGCCTCGATCAGGTTGACGCGGAAGTTCTCGCGCTTGGCGAGGCTGAGGATCTCCGACACCACCCGCGCCTGGTTGGCGCGCGACGGCAGCGCGCCCTCGCGCATCCGCCCCTCGCTCGGCCAGCCGGTCTCGCCGATCAGAATTTCCTTGCCCGGAAAGGCGACGCCGACCTGCTGGCGGATGGCGTCGACATGGGAGGCGGCGAATTTTGCGCGCACCGGCATGTCCTCCCAATACGGAAGGATATGAACCGTGACGAAGTCGACGATGTCGTAGAGCTCGCGATTGCGCAGCCAGAACTCCCAGACGTCGGCATAGGTCACGGGGACCTGGACCTGGGCCTTGACGCTGCGGATGGTCGCAGCGAGATCGGCGGTCGTCATCTCACCGCGCAGCAGCACCTCGTTGCCGACCACGACCGCCGTGATCACCTTCGGATAGCGCTTGATCAGGTCGACCGCGATCGCGATCTGCTGCTCGTTCTTCAGCTTGTTGGAGCCGAGCCAGATGCCCTGGATCACCTTGATGCCGACCCGGGATGCGATTCCCGGCACCTGGTCGAGGCCGTTCTCGATCGAATAGGTGCGCACGCATTCGGAGATCTTGGCGAGCTGCACCAGGTCCTGCTCGATCTGCTCGGCGTCGATATGGGTGGTCGGATCCAGCGGGCTCTGCTGGCCGCGGAACGGCGCATAGGACACGCACTGCAGCTTCGAATCGAGCTCGATCGGCGCGCGCGCGAGCGTGATCGGCTGGGCCAGCCACCACCACGCGGCGGCGATGACACCCAAGGATATGAGCAGAAGCGCCAGCGGCGTAGGAAGGGATTTCAGTTCCGTGTCTCCAGGCAGGGTGGTGTCGATTACCCGGTCGGCGGCGATCTGCCAAGTAGGCGATCGGCCGAGCCCTCCGGCACTCTTGGCGGACCCGCTTCAAATCACCCTTTTACGATGACGCGAGAAAGTTGGTACGTTGCTGGACAAATTCCGAGATTCCGGTCATTGGGAATCCCGGTTGACCCCGGCCGTCGCAACCAGGTTTCTCGGCCCTGCGCAAGCGCCCGTCAGGAACGCTCCGCGACAGTCGGAATCAATCTCCCGCCGCAATCGGGGCCGATTTGATCGGCATCACCACTGCGTCCGTCAGGGGACGGCACGAAGGCAACAATCGGGGAATTTATGGGTCGACGCGTGCTCAAGTCCAAGTTTTCGGTTTCGCGCCTGTCCGCGGCTCTGGGCCTCGTGCTCCTCATCGGCGCGCCCGGCGCCCTCGCCCAGAGCGGCAGCGACCATCCCCAGGACCAAAAGCCGCAGGCGGCCAATCCGGCCGACGTGTCGAGGGACAACCAGCGCAAGGCCGACGAATTCACCGAAGCGTCCCAGGCGCTCAGTGGCGGCCCGGCCGGCAATCCCGAATGCGTCTGGCTCGGCCGCCGCGTCGTCCAGCTGATGTACAACGACGACCTCGATACCGCCTTCCGCCACCTCGATCTCTATGACCGGTTCGGCTGCCCCGGTGGCCACGTTCAGGCCGCCTTCCGCTGCCTGACGCGATTCATCCCGCAGATCGATCCGAAGGTGCCGAACTCGCTGAACAACCACGTCCATACCTGCTGGATCAATCCGGACGCGAAGCCGCAGGTGGCTGCGGCGCCTGCGCCGGGCCCAGCCTCGAGCCCGGCAGCGACGCCGGCCGCGCAGGCGTCGCCAGCGCCGACGCAGCAGCCCGCCCCCCAGGCTTCGCCCTCGCCCGCGCAGCCTCCGGCGAAGTGACCGGCGCCTGAGGCAGGCAGGACGCACGATCCCGGCGACCGCCCCCCATGCGTGGCGTGCGCATGACAGCGCTCCGATCACGTGGCAGGATACGATCGAGGTCGTCGACGCGCGCTTGAGCCTCGCCCCGGTTCAGGCACCGTTCAGCATGATTGGGCTCTGTTGGGATGGCATATGATGTCGCGGCCTTCGGCTGTGACGGTGTGAGAATGACCGCCTTCGTCGTTCGTCGTCGAACGTCACGCGTGAACGTGCTCCCGGTAGCATCGCATACCCGAGATGGAACGGCGATCGACCGCTCCGCTTCGCCGCTGACTTGATCCTAGGAATGGTTGCCCCTCCAATGCGTGCCGTCGTCGCCGTCCTGCTCCTCGTCACCGCTGTGCACGCCGCCCTCTGGGGACTGCTGCAGGACAAGCAGGAGGCCCCCAATTTCACCGGCCTGCTGCAGAGCGTTTCCTACGATCCGCATGAAGGAACCGGAGCCCCCGGCGCCAACACCGTGGCCTCGCCGGAACGTATCCGCGCCGACATGAAGAAGCTCGCCACGATGACGCGGGCCATCCGGCTTTACTCTTCTACCGGCGGCCTCGAGATCGTGCCGCCGCTGGCCGCGGAGGCCGGACTGAAGGTGATGCTCGGCGCCTGGATCGACAAGGATCCGGACCGCAACGAGCGCGAGATCCAGTCCGCCATCACCCTCGCCCGCCGCAACAGCAACGTCATCGGCATCGTGGTCGGCAACGAGACCATCCTCACGGCGACCCAGAAGGTCGATGAGCTGATCGAGAAGATCAAGCGCGTGAAGAAGTCGGTCAACGTGCCCGTCACCACCGGCGACGTCTGGAACAGCTGGCGCGACAACCCCGAGCTCGCGGCCAATGTCGACTTCATCGCCGCGCACGTGCTGCCCTATTGGGAATTCTTCACCGACGACCAGGCCGTCGATCAGGCGGTGGATCGCTATCAGCTCCTGAAGAAGCAGTTCCCCGGCAAGCGCATCATGATCGCCGAGTTCGGCTGGCCGAGCCAGGGCTACAGCCGCAGCGGCGACAACCGCGGCCCCGCCGTGCCGGGGCCGCTCCGGCAGGCGAAGGTGCTGCGTAATTTTCTCGCCCAGGCCGCCTCGATCGGCATGGAATACAACATCGTCGAGGCCATCGATCAGCCCTGGAAATATTTCGAAGGCGGCGTCGGCCCCTACTGGGGCGTCCTCAATGCCGCGCGCGAGGCGAAATTCGCCTGGACCGGCCCGATCGTGAATCCCGACTATTGGCAGCTCGCGGCCATCGCGCTGCTGGTCGGCGTGCTGCTGTCGCTGCCGATCGTGCGGCTGCGCCAGCCGACCGTGCTGCAGGCGATGATGCTCGCCATCACGGCACATGGCGTCGGTGCCTGGGTCTCCAACGTCTTCGCCTATTGGAACGTGCACTATTTCGTCTGGGGCTCGACCTTCGCACTGACCCTCGGCCTGATCCTCTTGGTTCCATTGATCCTCATTGCGATGGCCCGCATCGAGGAGATCGCCGCGATCGCCTTCGGCCGCGAGCCGCGCCGTCTGCTGACCCGCGACAAGGCCGCGCGCGACCGCGCCGCCATGCCGGAGGGCTATTGCCCGAAGGTCTCGATCCACGTGCCGGCCTATTTCGAGCCGGTCGACATGATGAAGCAGACGCTGGATGCGCTGGCGCGGCTGGACTACCCGAACTACGAGGTCGTCTGCATCATCAACAACACGCCCGACCCGGCGTTCTGGCAGCCGATCCAGGATCACTGCCGCATGCTCGGCGAGCGCTTCAAGTTCATCAACGCCGAGAAGGTCAAGGGCTTCAAGGCCGGCGCCTTGCGCATCGCGATGGAGCGCACCGCTGTCGACGCCGAGATCATCGGCATCATCGACGCCGACTATGTCGTGACGCCGGACTGGCTCTCCGACCTCGTGCCGGCCTTCGCCGACCCCGCCGTCGGCCTGGTGCAGGCGCCGCAGGAGCATCGCGACGAGGATCTGTCGCTGATGCACTACATCATGAATGGCGAATATGCCGGGTTCTTCGACATCGGCATGGTCCAGCGCAACGAGGAGAACGCGATCATCGTGCACGGCACGATGTGCCTGATCCGGCGCGCGGCGATGGACATGGCCGGCGGCTGGTCGAGCGACACGATCTGCGAGGACACCGATCTCGGCCTCGCCATCCAGGAGCTCGGCTGGCAGACCCACTACACCAACACCCGCTACGGCCAGGGCCTCCTGCCCGACACCTACGAGGCGTTCAAGAAGCAGCGCCATCGCTGGGCCTATGGCGGCTTCCAGATCGTCAAGAAGCACTGGCGCCGCTTCCTGCCCGGCCACAGCCGGCTGACCTCGGACCAGAAGCGCGAGTTCTCGCTCGGCTGGCTCAACTGGCTCGGTGCCGAGAGCCTCGGCGTCGTGGTCGCGATCCTCAACCTGATCTGGACGCCGATCGTTGCCTTCGCCGGCATCGCCATTCCCGACAAGATCCTGACCATCCCGATCCTCGCCGCCTTCGTGGTCTCGCTCGCTCACTTCCTGATCCTCTACCGGCTGCGGGTGGCGGTGAAGCCGTGGCAGATGCTGGGCGCGATGGTCGCGGCGATGAGCGTGCAGTGGACGGTCAGCCGCGCCGTGGCGCAGGGCCTGATCACCGAGCACCTGGCGTTCGCCCGCACGTCCAAGGGCGGCCTGTCGCGGATGTCGATCGAGTTCCAGGCGTTCTGGGAGGCCGTGATCGGCGCCCTGCTCCTGATCGGCGCCACCATCCTGATCGTGACCAACACGCTGGCCATCACCGAGCTCTACATTTTCGCCGCCGTCCTGATCCTGGAGAGCCTGCCGTTCCTCTCAGCGGTCGCCATCGCGCTGCTGGAGATGTCGCGCATCAACTCCTTCGAGTTCTGGCGCTACACCACCGTCCGCACCGCCGAGCTGATCGGCCTGCGCCCGGTCTGGGTGCCCGAGCTGGCGGGGCCCGGGATGCAACCGGCGCCGCTGAGCGCGGCGGCAACGAAGGCGGCAGAGAAGGTGTAACGCCGAGCGAGGCCTGCGGAAGCGTAGGCCGCGTAGCCCGGATGAGCGGACGCCTGGGCCCGAAGGGCGCAGGCGGCAGCGACATCCGGGTTCATCGCGACGGCCCGAGAGACCCCGCATGTCGCCTCCGCCGTCGCTCTGTCGAGCGCCGACGGCGGCTCATGGCGGGCGACGGCCCCGTCATCGCCGCGCCCGAAACGACCGTCGATCTCCCGTGGTTTCCCCCGCCCGCCCTATTGACCGGAACGGACCCACCCCCTACACAGCGCCCACGACAGCATGCGGCCCAAGGTGGGGGTTTTTTGCCGCCCCGATCTCATGCCGCAGTGAACCACGGCCACGCCGCAAGCGTTCCGATGGGTACCTGCCGACGATCCGGACAGTGACGGCCCTGCCGTCGCACCGCTTCTTGGAAGCGAGCGCGTAGCTCAGCCGGTAGAGCACGTGACTTTTAATCATGGGGTCCCGGGTTCGAGTCCCGGCGCGCTCACCAAGATCCCGAACGATCGAATAGTCAGCCTGGCAGACGCCTCCCTTGGCCACGTCGGAACATCGGTAAGACGATGCGTGGCCTAGATCGCCCGTAAGCGGCGGCCTGAATGGGTCTCGATCGGAACTCGATTTCATATTCGATGAGTCGAACGCCCTCGATCCTCACGCGGCTTTGGATCCTCAGTCATTTCCTTGGCTACGATGCTCGTACGAACCTGGCGAGACGTCTCCATGTTCTCTTCCATCCAGGCGATGTAACGAAGAAGCTGCCGAATCACGCGGTCAGACGCGCCGCGCGTCCGCTCTCGCGCGTCAGCTCGATCATGTCGGCACCTCCACGTCTGCCAGAATTGCAGTCTGCGCAACCAGGGTGCTAAGGTCGACAACCAACGGTATCGCAAGTCATTTTTATCGAATTCCGGTAAGGCCTTTTTGGCAAGGCGTTCGCGCCAGTGGAGCCAGCATGTCTGCAAGCTATGGCGCCGTGATCAACCGGCTGCTCAACGGCGTCGGCTTCCAACTCATTCGCCAATCCACGCTCCATCAGCTGGTCTCGTCGGCCCGCAATGGACATGCAAGCGAGCAGGACAACGAAGGTGAGGATCAAGTCCGAACGGATTCGCAAGCCAGCGAACCGACGGAGACGGTATCGGCCAGCTATCTCCAGAACCTGCAGCGCGAGAGTTTGGCGCTTCGTGAGATGTCGACCGAGCTCATCAAGCTCAAGCTGCAGCTGGCCGGAGCGAACGACGGCACCAACACGAGCGAGCCCTCGACTCCGGACGTTGCCGGCCCCCGGCTCTACACGCCCGTATACGACTACGCGGGACTGCGGACCGATCCCGCGATCGTGCACAACCATGACTTCATGCGGGATCCCCGCTTCGTCGCCGCCTACGAACGTGGCGCCGCCGCCGAGGGCTATGAGCCTCGCTATTTCTGGCGGGCGCATGTTGCGCTCTGGTGCGCCAGCATCGGCGTCAGCCTTGGCGGCGATTTCGTCGAATGCGGCGTCTGTCGCGGCATGCTCAGCTCTTCAATCATGCACTATCTCGACTGGAACAACCTCCAACGTCGATTTTTTCTATTTGATACGTTTACCGGTGTCGACGAGCGCCTCGTCACCGATGATGAGGTCGCAAGCGGCAACCTCGGCTACTTCAGAGAGATGTACAAGACCGACATCTATGAGGATGCCGTTCGCAACTTCTCCGAATACAACAACGTCGAAATCATTCGTGGCAGTGTCCCATCGAGCCTGTCGACCGTCGACATCAATGCCGTCGCATATCTGTCGATCGACATGAACAATGTCACGCCCGAGATCGCGGCCATCGACCACTTCTGGAGCAAGCTGCAGCCAGGCGCCCCGGTTCTGCTCGACGATTATGGTTTCGTTCGCTACGAGGCCCAGAAGCGTGCATTCGACGCTTGGGCCTCTCAGCATGGCGTCACTATTCTCGCGCTTCCCACAGGACAAGGCCTGATCATCAAGCCACCATCGGCGTCAGGGGCTGTGCGTCGGAAGTGGCGCCGCATAGCTCCATTTTTGTGCACCGCCACCGTGATGCGGTTTTTTGGGATGACGACGGCGTAAGGTTGTCCACATGCCGACTGGCTTGTTCGGCCAATCCAAGGCACAATCGAGCGTTGCAGTCTTTGATTTATTGCCGGGGCGTTTCGATGAATTGGGCAAGAACAGTCGTCGCGATTCCATTGGCTGCCATTGCCTTGTCGGGCTGCATCGCGACATCGATGCAGGGATATGCCGACCGACAATTGCCGGCGAAGCCGATCGGCCGCATGGTCGCTTACGTCTCTGGACCCGGCCCGCTCGTCACGAGCATCCAAACCAACATCGCCGAGGAGGCGCGGAAACGCGGCGTCGTTGCTGACGACGCGCTGATGCTGTTCCCACCGACACGGACCTACACCAATACCGAGGTTCAGCAGGGACTCGCGCGTGACGCGATCGAAGGCGTTCTCGTCATCAGCGTGGGCGATAGCGGTGTGCAGCAACAATACGCCGGGACGATCTTGTCGGGCCAATACACCGGAACATCGAGCTCGATCGGTACCGTCAACACCTTCGGCAACACGTCGACCATATCCATGAATGGGACGTCATCAGGCATGGTGGTTGCCACCGCGACGCCGACCTACCGCTACAAGCGTCAGACCACGTTCACGGCGCGGCTTCTTGAGGCAAGCACAGGACGAAACCTCTGGGTTGGAAATGGTCAGGTCAACGCCGGCGGCCTTCTGTTCGTCGGCGATGGCGCAAACGCCTCCAGCGCAGTCGCGGCCATTTTTGACGACTTGCAGCGCAAGGGCATCATCGGATCATCAAGTTGATCCGGGGCGACTTCATGAGTCTCCCGTAACCCACCCGGCGGAATTATTAAGTGCACTGTCAACGTAATCCCGGCCGCCTGCTCAAGCATTGGCGGCACGACGATTCCGGAGGCGTGCGCCCGTTCTTCAGCCAGATCGAGGCGTGGAGACCGCGATCTGGCTGAACGGCAACTCTGGCTCGTTTGATAGAACGTTTCCTGACAACTGCTTGGAGCTGACAATGAAGATTACTCCGACATCACTTACACTGAATCAATTGTTCGGCTCCACGAACGAGCAGTATGTCATCCCGACATACCAGCGCAGATATTCATGGCATGAACGTCAAGTAGGCGAGCTTATGGACGACATCGCCGCAATCGAAAATGGCGACACTCATTTGCTGGGCAGCATCGTTTGCTTGGCCGGCCATCATAAAGCTGGCCTAAATCAACTTGAGCTGGTCGATGGACAGCAACGGCTCACTACCGTAAGTATTATTCTCGAGTGCATTCGAGAGCGTCTCGAAGCAGAGGGAACATCGGACGAAGCGTTCGATATAGGCCGGCTTCTGAACGCAAAGCCGCTTAGCGGAACTTCCGTCAAGAAAATTGCACTTGAATCGATTGATGCAGATGAGTTTGAACAGCATTTGCGGCGAGATGAAATAGCGGGCGTCAAAAATCAGAATCTGGCTAGTGCTTTCATTTTTGTTCGCGAGCGGGTCGCCGACGCCTCATTGAAAGATGTTCGTGAATTTCTTTACATGCTCCGCAATCAAGCGGTCATCATTAGGCTCGATGTTGGTAATGCCAAAGATGCTTTTAAGCTGTTCGAGACGATCAACAATCGTGGCCTGAAACTAAGTCCGACGGACATCGTCAAGAATTTTCTGCTCGGCAATGCCGCTAGAATCGGATCGGATTCGCTTGAACTGGCTCGCAAACATTGGAGTAAGTTGCTAATTAACTTGGATGGAACAAGCTCTGACGCGTTCTTTCGCTACTTCTTGATGGCGACTCTCCAACGCAGAGTAATGACGTCAGAGGTTATTGCCGAGTTCAAAGGCCTTTTCATGAAACAGGTGAAGGAAGCGGAGGCGCTTCCTGAGCACGGCTTTTATAACGATTCTGAGGATGAGGAGGACGAAGATGGCGCCATTACTGATGCTGATGCTGTGTTAGCTGAGGTCGCTGCCGCTCAATCGCCCACCCTCAAGAAGGTTGAGTTTAGTGAGTTCATATCGCGACTAACATTGTGTTCCGAGGTTTACAGCGCTTTGATATTCGCTCGAACCAAGGACAAGCGTATCGATCGCCATCTTCGCAATTTGCAAATGATCAAGGCGGTCCAAACGTACGGCTTTCTTATGCACCTGCGGGCCAACGGCTGCAGCGATAAAGACTTCCGGGAAATATTAAAGCTGACCGAGAATTTCGTGCTCCGCCGGCACGTCTGTCGAGAGCGGTCGAACGACACTGAAGCTCTTTTCGCACGGCTTTGTGCAAACCCACCCAAAAATCCCGTCGAATCGACCAAGGCAGCCTATCGTGAATTGTGTCCGACGGATGACAAATTCCGCACCGAATTTGCCGACGCCCATTTTTCGGCGAACCTAATTGATCGAGCGCGGTATTGCCTGGAAAAGATAGAAATTGCGAAGCACGGCGAACATGAAGAATTGCAGGTGCTGGGCTCTGATGATGTTCACGTCGAACACATCATGCCCCAAAAGATTAAGACCAAGAAGGCAAAGGACGAATACGGCGATTGGGTTGCCTATCTCGGCAACCATGCCGAATCCGCGCATTCGAAGTACGTAGATCGGATCGGAAATCTCACGCTCTTTGCCGGCCCCCTCAATATCGGAGCATCCAACAACCCCTTTGGACGAAAGAAGACTGCTTATAAGGAGTCGTCGATAAAGCTTACGCAAGAGTTAGTTAAGCTGTCGAATTTCAAATTCAGCAATATTGATGCGCGCTCGAAGTCCTTGGCCGAAATTGCTGTATCACTCTGGCCGCGCCCATGACGGAGTTTCTGATCTCTGATACCTTCACCGAGATTATCGCCAGACTGACAGGCGAGGAGCAGAGGGCTGTCAAAACAACTGGGACTTACGGTGACAGTGCTGGACTGCACTAGACTTCTGTTGACCTTGGGCGATGCAGCAGTCCCGCCCCCCTCACCCATTCACCGCAAACCCGAGCACCAACTGCTTCGGACTCTGCTTGAACTCCTTGAGCACGGCGGCGCGGACCTTCTCCGATAGCTCCGGCAGCGGCTTGGCCGTGTAGAGCTTGGGGAACGTCACCATGACGGAGGTCAGGGTGCCGTTATTCCAGTTGAAGCCGACCGCGGGCCGGACACCGGTTTCGGCGAGGAGGTCGGCTTCGACGGCGCGGCTGTAGGCAAGGCCGTTCTGGACGGCGTCGATCATTCCGCAGCCGGCTAGGCAGGCGATCAGCGGAATCAGCGCGAGGGCTCTCATGGTCGTCTACTCCCGGGGTTCAGGTCCCGTCTGGCGAAGCGCAGTCTGGAGCGTTTCGGACTTGCTTCAGCCTCGATCGCCTTTGGTCCCCGCAGCGTGACGATCCGACGCCAAATCTCCTCCGCAGAGGCGGCAATCACCGACCATTCTTCAATTGTGGCCGGCACTATCGTGCCCCGAACCTGTGATCTCGAGAGGCGATCGAATGAGTTAGTGCCCTGTTTCCGCAACTGCCGTAACCGCCCCAGTAACGAAAGATCCGTCCCTTACCTGCCAGAGGGATCGGCCTCCAGCACGACCTTCGCCACGGGATAACGCCAGTCGTTCTTCGTGTTGTCGGCGGCGGCATCGATGCCTGCCACGATGACCGCACCGAGGATGCCGCCGTTGACGCCGCTGGCCAGACGAGCCTGGCGCGTCGCATCGAAGGGCGCGACCGTGATCATCCGCTTCTGATAGCCGGGCTTTTGGCAGGTCACGGCAAGCGTGCTCGACTGTCCGCGATAGAGCGGCACGCGCACCTTCGCGGGGCTCGTCATGGTTGCGCTGAAACCGGAGGCTTCCAGTGAGCAGGAGGCCCCGGCCATCTCGACCTCGCCTCCTCCGCCGGGATTGTGAAACGTCCGCACTTCCACAAGCTGGTCACCCGCGAACTCGGGCACGCTTGTGTCGGTTCGGCGCTTCGGCTCGTAGACGTCGATTCCTCGGCTGCCCGTGCTGGACCTGATGTCGGTCACATTGTTGACCGCAAGCGGCGCAGCACACCCGCCAAGACACGCCCCTCCAAGGATGGCCAGCCAGGTGGCCATCCAACGCAAATAGTCCATTTGAGCCCCCACAGCACCCCTACTGTTGTTGACTAGCGGTAGCAGGGGCCGATCTGGGGAACAATAGCCGCAACCTTAGGGGGAATAGAGCGACTATCAAAAACCGATGACGTTGCGGACAGGACACAGTCGCTGTCGTCCCCCAGCATCAAATGCGTCGGTGGTCATGTGTCAGACGATCGCCAGCGGCGGGAATTCAGGGCCATCAACATGACGCGGTTGCTCCGCCACAACCTTCCTCGCGATCAATGCCAGGGCGGCGCGTTCAGTACCCGCGCAGGTTGCGGTGACCCGTGGGCATTCCCGGATCATGGCGCGACGGCGCTGCGCTTTCCAGCAACATGTGCTGTGAGGATGCGCGGACAAACTTATTTCATCAGGCCGCTCAACACGATCACCCCTGTCCAGTCCGCTTCTGAAAAATATTCCTCTTCCATTTTTCCGAAATTCATGATTGACTGTCCCCATCCCGTGCTCCTCGAGAGGGGCGGATCGCGATCGTCACGGACGTTGGGCGCGGGATGCGGTGGCCGCAGGCGGGTCGCAGCGTGCTTGAGGCGCGCGGACGAACGACTCCGTGCGGACGTGAAATCGCGTGGTCCTGGCGCCCCGAAGCTGGCGCCAAGTCCTCCGGGGAATGATGACCCCGAGGGCGACGGTGGCTATCAAGCCGGACACCGGGGAGATCGCGTATAAGCGTGAAGACCATCGCGCGGGGAATGCCGGGTTGATCCGGCTGAACCTGTGGTGACTGCCGCCTGCTTTTTCTTCTGCAGGCGGGCCATGGGTGAGGCCCTCACCCGGCATTCCCCGCGCCCTCTGTTTCATGGGGGCGAGACGACCAGCAAAGCTCGGGCGCGAAAGGCGTCGCGACGATGGTTGAACGCGCCCACCTGCCCCGCAACCCCTTCCTGCATCGTGATGAGGTACAGATGGCCCGGCCGAACGATCGTCATGCGGCGGGCCTAGCCGCCGTCGCCCGTTGCGTCCCCGCGGTGCGGACGCACGCGGCTTTCAATCACCGGCTGCCGGGAGCGCGCGCACGAACAGCAACAAGATCTTACATGACGACATCAGACCTGCGCAAAAGCGCCGCTGACGCGGCGTGTGTTCGCATGTGTGGCCGCACGCGATCGAACCGATGGCGATCGTCGCGGTGCAGCCGCGATCGCGTCAACCGTATCGTGAGGAAGTCCCGATGTCGTCACCCACGCCAACAGGACGGCGGGCCATGCTCGTCCTGCTCGCCGTTCTCCTCCTCGGCAACATCGCCGCCATCATCGCCTGGCCGTCGCATTGCGGCACGAGCCCACGGCTCACGATCGGCGCGGTCATGCTCGCCGGCTGCGCTGAGGCCGACGCTGCCGGTCCTCACCTCGAGGCGATGCGGCGGCCGCATCGGGCGCCCGAGCCGGTTGAAATGGCGAGGGCTCCCTGACATCGTGGCCGCCACCCGTGTTCAGCGATCAGCAGCCCGCCGAGATCGAGCGCGGCGACGCGCTGAGGCTGCTGCCGCGCCTTGCGGGCTGATGCGCCTCGTCTCGCCCAAGGAGCTTTCCCGATGTCCTACGCCTTCCTCTTGACCTCGCTGATCGTGGTGGCCTCGCCCGGCACCGGCGTGCTCTACACGCTCGCGGTGGCGCTGACGAAGGGGTCGCGGATGAGCGTCGCCGCGGCGTTCGGCTGCACGCTCGGCATCATCCCGGCGATGCTCGCCGCCATCGTTGGCCTTGCCGCCGTGCTGCACACCAGCGCGCTGGCCTTTGCCGCGCTGAAATGGTGTGGCGTCGCCTATCTTCTCTACATGGCCTGGCAGACGCTCGGCGAACGCGGCGCGCTCTCCGTGGCAGCCAAAGACGCCAAGGATGAGGTGCGCTCGGCTGGGCGCGTGGTACTGACCGGCTTTTTGATCAACATTCTCAATCCCAAGCTGTCGATCTTCTTCCTCGCCTTCCTGCCGCAGTTCATCGCCGCGGACGAAGTGCATCCGCTCGCCGCCATGCTCGAGCTGTCGGCCACGTTCATGGCGATGACGTTCACGGTGTTCGTTGTCTACGGGCTGTTCGCCTCAGCGGTGCGCGATCGCGTCGTCAGCCGCCCCCGGGTGATGGCGTGGCTGCGCCGCGCCTTCGCCGGCGGCTTTGCTTTGCTTGGCGCCCGGCTGGCGCTGAGCGAGCGGTGAGGGCGGCCGATCAAGGGGGGCTGACGGCTCATGGCGACGGGAATACGACCTTCGCTCCTCACCCTGAGGAGCCCGCCGCAGGCGGGCGTCTCGAAGGGCGAGGCCCGCGCTGTGGCCTCATGGTTCGAGACGCGCCGCAAGGGCGGCGCTCCTCACCATGAGGGGTGGGGGTCCGAGGCCGCCGCTGCACGTTGACCACGAGTAGCGCGCTTATGATGGGAGTATCGAGTTGCGCCTTGGAAGCCTGCGCAAAAACAAAACCCGCCCGGAGCGGTGCCGCTCCAGACGGGTCGTGTTAGTTCAACAATTCAGCAGGACTGTATCAGCCGAACTGGTTCATCGTGTTGTGCGCGCCGCCGGCCTTCAGGGCCTTGTCGCCCGCAAAGTACTCCTTGTGGTCGTCGCCGATGTCGGAGCCGGCCATGTTCTGGTGCTTGACGCAGGCGATGCCCTGGCGGATCTCGGCGCGCTGGACGTTCTTGACGTAGCCCAGCATGCCCTGCTCGCCAAAGTACTCGCGGGCGAGGTTGTCGGTCGACAGCGCGGCCGTGTGGTAGGTCGGCAGCGTGATCAGGTGATGGAAGATGCCGGCGCGCTTGGCCGAATCCGCCTGGAAGGTGCGGATGCGCTCGTCGGCTTCCTTCGCCAGCGGGGTGTCGTCGTACTCCGCCTTCATCAGCTCGGCGCGGTTGTACTTGCTGACGTCCTGGCCCGCCTCCTTCATCGCGTCGTAGACCTGCCAACGGAAGTTGAGGGTCCAGTTGAACGACGGCGAGTTGTTGTAGGCCAGCTTGGCGTTCGGGATCACCTTGCGGATGCGGTCGACCATCTTGGCGATCTGCTCGATATGCGGCTTCTCGGTCTCGATCCACAGGAGGTCGGCGCCATTCTGCAGCGAGGTGATGCAGTCGAGCACGCAGCGGTCCTCACCGGTGCCGGGACGGAACTGGTAGAGGTTGGACGGCAGCCGCTTCGGCCGCAGCATCTTGCCGTCGCGGTTGATGATGACGTCGCCGTTGCGGGCGTTCTCGGGCGTGACCTCCTCGCAGTCGAGGAAGCTGTTGTACTGGTCGCCGAGATCGCCGGGCTGGCTCGAGAAGGCGATCTGCTGCGTCAGGCCGGCGCCGAGCGAGTCGGTGCGGGTGACGATGATGCCGTCCTCGACGCCGAGCTCCAGGAAGGCGTGGCGGCAGGCGCGGATCTTGGCCAGGAAGACGTCATGCGGCACGGTGACCTTGCCGTCCTGATGGCCGCACTGCTTCTCGTCGGAAACCTGGTTCTCGATCTGCAGCGCGCAGGCGCCCGCCTCGATCATCTTCTTGGCGAGCAGATAGGTCGCTTCCGCATTGCCGAAGCCGGCATCGATGTCGGCGATGACAGGGACGACGTGGGTCTGGAAGCCGTCGATCTTGGCGATGATCTCGGTCTCCTTCGCCTTGTCGCCGGCCTTGCGGGCCGCGTCGAGCGTGCGGAACAGATCGTTGAGCTCGCGCGAGTCGGCTTGGCGCAGGAAGGTGTAGAGCTCCTCGATCAGCGCGGGCACCGAGGTCTTCTCGTGCATCGACTGGTCCGGCAGCGGGCCGAACTCGGAGCGCAGCGCCGCGATCATCCAGCCCGAGAGATAGAGGTAGCGGCGGTCGGTCTTGCCGAAATGCTTCTTGATCGAGATCAGCTTCTGCTGCGCGATGAAGCCGTGCCAGCAGCCCAGCGACTGGGTGTACTTGGTGCTGTCCTCATCATAGGCGGCCATGTCGGCGCGCATCACGGCCGCGGTGTAGCGGGCGACGTCGAGGCCGGTCTTGAAGCGGTTCTGCAGGCGCATGCGCGCCACGGCCTCGGCGGTGACGCCGTTCCAGGTCGGCTGGGTCTCGAGCAGCGCACGCGCCGCCTCGACTTCGGCCTGGTAGGACGCGGGGCCCTGGAGGGCCTGATCGTGAAGTCCACGCGGTTGGAAGTTCATGTCCGTGATCCCTTCGGTGAAGACAACCTGGGATCTGTTGTAAGCACGCTGGGACGGCGGACCAGACATTGCGCGGAAAACTTGTCACACTTTACAAACTTCTCGTGTATAGCTGTAAGGAGATTACAAGACCGGGATTTGGCCATGACCACCGCCACGGCACGATCGATCTTCATGGGCCCGCGCCTGCGCCGCCTGCGGCGCGAGCTCGGCCTGACCCAGGCCGACATGGCCGCCGACCTCGAAATCTCAGCGCCTTACGTGGCGCTTTTGGAGCGTAACCAGAGGCCGGTGACGGCCGACATGCTGCTGCGCCTCGCCCGGACCTACAAGATCGACCTGGCCGACCTCGCCGGCGACGGCGGTGCCGACCACACCGCGCGGATGCAGTCGGTCCTGAAGGACCCGATGTTCTCCGACATCGACATCCCCGCGCTGGAGATTTCCGACCTCGCCGTCAGCTATCCCGGCATGACCGAAGCCTTCCTGCGCCTCTACACGGCGTATCGCGAGGAGCAGCTCGCGCTGGCCGAGCAGCGCGCGCCGGCGCTGGCCGGCACTGCGCCGCGGCCGGGCAACGACGGTTTCGACGCCAACGATCCCGTTGCCGACGTCCGCCGCTTCCTGGCCGCCCGCCGCAACAACTTTGCCCAGCTCGACGATGCCGCCGAGCGCCTCGCCCAGGCCATCTTCCAGGGGCCGCCGACCGGGTCCCCGCAGGTCTCGGCGGGGCCGGCCGGCTTCATCGAGCGCTTTCGCGCGCGGCACAATCTCCAGGTCCGCTACATGCCGCCGAACGTGATGCTCGGCTCGCTGCGGCGGCTCGACCTGCACCGCCGACAATTGCTGATCGAGGACTCGCTGGACAGCGCGAGCCTGAAATTCGAGCTCGCCCGGCAGCTCGCTTATCTCGAGCTCGATACCGAGATCGGCGCAGCCCTGGAGGACGGCAAGTTCGCCAGCAAGACCGCCGAGCTCTTGGCGCGGCGCGCGCTCGCGGCCTACGCGGCGGCTGCGATCATCATGCCCTATTCGATCTTCGCGAAGGCCGTCGATGCGAGGGCCTATGATCTTGAGGCGCTGGCGCGGCAGTTCGGCACCAGCTTCGAGCAGACGGCGCATCGCGTCACGACCCTGCAGAAGCCGGGCGCCGAGCGGATTCCGTTCTTCCTGATCCGCGTCGATCCCGCCGGCAACGTCTCAAAACTGCTCGACGGCGCCGGCTTCCCGTTCGCGCGCCACGGCGGTGCCTGCCCGCTGTGGTCGGTGCACGGCATCTTCAAGACGCCGCGCCAGATCGTCACGCAATGGCTGGAGCTGCCGGACGGCCGCCGCTTCTTCTCGATCGCGCGCACCGTGACCGCCGGCGGCGGCTCCTACGGCGCCGTCCGGGTCGAGCGGGCGATTGCGGTCGGCTGCGCCGCCGAGCACGCGGGCCAGCTGATCTACACCCGCGACGGCCACGGGCCTGATGCCAACGAGCCGACCCCGATCGGCGTCGCCTGCCGGGTCTGCCACCGCCCGAAATGCGCGGCGCGCTCGGCGCCGCCGATCGGGCGCGAGATCCTGCCGGACGATTTCCGGACGTCGTCGGTTCCGTTCGGCTTCTCGGCGGATTGAGCATGGGCCGGCAATGGAACAAGGAGCTGGTCGGCGGTCGGGATGGCGGGCGAAAATCCGCCAAAACGGGCTGCAAATCGGCTGGGACGCCATGGCCCTTGACGGAACAGCCATAAACCGGACAAAGATTGCGCCAAAATGTCGCGGCGGAGATTGGCCATGAGATACGTCGACGGCGCTGTGATGTTCCTCAGTCTGTGGCTGCTGGCATCGATGGTCCTCGACGCCGTGACGCCGCCCGAGCTGAACTTCTACATGATCGGCCCGATCATTGCGCCGGCCGCGATCATCACCGGCTTCCTGTACTGGCTTCGCATCCCCTCCCGCGACTTCGTGCTGGCGTCCGCAGCCATCTGGATGGTCTGCGAGATGACGATGGAGATGATCACCCCCAAGCCGCTGTCGCCGCTGCTGGCGGTTGCCGCCGTCGCGCCGCTGCTGGTGGCCGGGATCCTCCTGCACGTTCAGCACTGGCGCCAATCGAGCGGCCGGTCGCCACCGCCCGCTTCGGCGCCGACGACCAATCTGCCGGGCTCCTCCAACGCGATGCCGGGCCGGCGCCCGTTCTGAGCCGCGCCGGCAATGGTGGATAGCGTGCAGCTTCCCGTTGTTCTACGGGACTGGATGTTTACGAGGAAATCAGAAACCCCCTCTTAAGCTCCGCCGGTCCATCAGAAGCCGACACACAGCCGCGCGGGGACCATGCTCAACGAACTTCTCGTGATCGAAGATGCCGACGTTCATCTGTCGATCCTGCGCAAGATCGCCGTGCAGGCGGGCTTTGCGACGACCGGCGTGAACTCGGTCGACGGCGCGATGAACGTGCTGCGCCGGCGCAGCTTCGAATGCATCACGCTCGACCTGAATCTGGGCGAGCGCTCCGGCACGGAGGTGTTGCAGCTGTTGGCGGACATCAAATCCCGCACGCCGGTGCTGATCATCAGCGGCTCCGACGATCAGACCCGGGACGTCACGGTCCGCGCCGGCAAGATCCTCGGCCTCAACGTCTATCCGCCGTTCTCCAAGCCGGTCGACCTCGCTTTGCTCCGACAGACGCTGCGCCAGATCGCTGCCGATACCGACCGGCAGCGCCGCGTCAAAGCGAGCATTCGCTAGCCCGAACGCCCCCTCGTTTTCCCGCTTGATCCAGATCAAGGCGCCATACCTCTGCCGCTTGTTGGCTGCAGAGGGACGAGCGGAAACGAGATGCGATGACGGCAGCGAATTCAGCCAACGAAGCAGAAGCAGTTGTGATCGAAGCGACGCCCTACGAGCTCGTGGGCGGCGAGGCTGGCGTGCGCCGTCTGGCGGAGCGCTTCTACACCATCATGGACCAAGAGCCCGGCGCCAGCCGCATCCGGGCGATGCACGACGCCGATCTTGGTCCGATCAAGCAGTTGCTGTTCGAATTTCTCAGCGGATGGCTCGGCGGGCCGGCGCTCTATTTCGAGCGGGCCGAGCATCGCTGCATCATGTCGGCGCACCGTCCGTATCCGATCGGCGATGCCGAGCGCGACGAGTGGATGACATGCATGCGCCGCGCGATGTTCGATTGCGACATCACCGGCGACATGTATGCATTGCTTGATCAAGCGTTCCTGCGGATGGCGAACGCATTCCGGAGCCGCCAGGCGAGCTGACCGGAGCTCCCATCAGTCCGACTTGGTGGCGGCCTCCCGCGCCAGACGCTCGGCCCTGAGCCGCTCGCGGTTGGCGTAAAAGGCCCGCTGGGCCGCCTCGTGATCGCGCATGGCCTGCTCGGCATCAGCCCTGCGGGTGGCGTCACGCGCCCGACGCTCTTCCGGCGTGAGGACGCGAGGCTGTCTGTCTGTGCTATCGTAAGGCATGGGCAGATAACGCCCAAGCGGCCGGGATGTTCCCAGCATACGATGGTTCAGTCCGACTTTCGTGGAAACAGCTGGTCGCGGATGTAGCGCGACGTCGGCGTCAGGCTGAGTCCGTAGGGCTTCTGCCACACCGCGCGGTCGATCTCCTTCTTGTCTCCGATCTCCAGGCGCCCTTTGGCATGCTTGGCGATGAAGATGGCGTCGCTCATCTTGCGGCCCGAGCGCTTGTTCTTGGCGGTGACTTCCTTCCACAGCCGCAGGCGGCCGAGCTTGAGCTTCGGAAGCTCCTCCTTGATCTCGCGCTTCAGGCAATCCTTCGCCGTTTCCTGCGCGCGTTTGCGGCCGCCCGGAAACATCCAGCGTCCGTCGGCCCGGCGTCGGACCAGGAGAACCCTTCCGCCCTTGGCGGCAACCAGCTTGGACGCCTTGGTCATGGCCCCGAAGCTCTCACCTCTCGAACAATGAAGTGGAGTCTATCAAGATTCGCTCCCACTCCTGCTCCGGAGCTTTGCGGAGATTCGGCCAGGACCGCGCGTCCGCCGAGCAGGCTCGACCGCAGCGCTCCGCCCCGTCAGCAGTGGCTCAGTAGCAGGAGCGCGGATCGACCGCGACATACTCTCCCGACGGATAGCGATAGTAGCAATTGCCCTGCGACAGATAATAGCCCGGTCGCGCCGCAGCCGTTGCGCCGGCGATAGCGCCGGTGGCACCACCGAGCACGGCGCCCGCCGCGGCACCGCCCGCCTTGCCGGTGAGGATGCCGCCGAGCACCCCGCCGATGATCGCGCCCCCGAGCGCGCTGGCGCCCGGATCGACTTCGGCCGGAGGCGGCGGCGCCGGTTCGTAGGCGACCGGCGGGGGCTCCTCGTAGGCCGCCGACGGTGCATAGACCACATCGTCAGCATAGTCCTCCGACACGTAGGTCGGCGGTCCTTCCATGGGCTCCGGATAATAGTACCAGACGCCACCGACGTCCCACCACCAGCCGGGACGGCCGTTGTGAACCTCGTGCCGCCATCGGCCACCTTCCCAGCCGATCCGGCCGCGATAAGGCTGCCCACCATAGTCGCGCACGGAGACCCTGCCGTGCGCATAGCGCGCATCCGGTCCCCGCCCGATCGCCGCCGGACCCGGGCCTGCGGCGTAGCCATGGCTGGCTCCCGGCGGACGTCCCTGCTGCGCCACAGGCGCTGGCGGACGTCCCTGGGGGGCAACGGCAGCCCGCGGCGGTGCGGCCGGCTGTGCTCCCTGCGGCTGGCCGGCCATGGGGCCGGCTTGCCGCGGAATCTGGACATGGGGCTGGCCGCCCGGTTGCCCACCCTGGGCTGGCGCTTGGCGGATGACACCCGGCGAGCGGGCCTGGGGCGAATGCCCGGCGCCAGGACCAGCCTGGTCCTGGGTTTGCGCCCCGGCTTGGGCGGGGATCGCGACCGCGGTCAGGATTGCGATCGCGGGCAGCCACCGTGTGCTCTGGTTGGACAACGTCATTCTCCCCTACCCCTTTGATCGCCCGCCTTCTGCGTTGGTTGCCGCACAGGGCGGGGTGCGATGCGGACTGATGACTCCGGCTCGCCGGCTTCCGCGTGTACGGTCCGGACACACCATAATTTGCGCGACAAACGGGTAAAATCCCGACTATTTTGCGGCCAAGTCAGCCTGCCGCGTCAGGTTAACCGAGACGCACGCTGATTCGCCGCTCCGATCGTGCAACCTCGCTTGCGCGGTCTTGCCGGTCCGGTTCGAGCTGATCGGCGGTCACCGGTCGGGCACGATCACGTTGCAGTTGGTTCGTCCCGACATCAGACAATCCTGCATCCGGCTTGCGGAGGTCAGGCTGCGGGCCAACCACAAGCCGAAGGCCACCACGACAGCCGCGAACACGAGTCCCGCCACGGCGCCGCGTCGCCCGTTATCCGGCCCCTGCGTACTCATCGGTGCCCTAGGCGGCCCGCAGGCCAGCGGCCTCACCGTGCGGTTGCTGCTGCTGCTGCTGGCGCGATGCCGGCGAGATCGACTCGATCCGCGTGCAGCTCGTCACCCAGAACAGCTGCCCGCATTCCCATTCGGAACCCAGCACACCGGCCGAAACGGGCCTCGGGCGGGCGAGGACCGCGGTCATCACGCATGCGCTGACCACGAGAGCGACGAGCGCGAGGCCGAGCGCCATGCGCCCACGGCGAACAGAGGTCATGCCGGTCAACTCCGTTGGATGTCGCACCCGGGCGGTGCGCTGGTGCCGCGAGGCGTGAAGCGACTCACAGCCCGCCGACCTGCGTCAGCGACGGGGCTGCTTACATAGCCTCCGGCGAACGCCATGCAAGCGCCGGGCAGGTCGGATGTGGAGGAGCGGCGATAAAGCATTTGTCATCGACGCATGCGATCCTATACACACGGGCTCGCGTCGGCCTCCGCTCGTGTTCACGACATCGTGGAAGAATTGCCTGGCGGCGCGTGCAGCCCCTGACCGACCACACCCTGACCGAACACCCAACTAGCGAAGTGACGACGTCTCCATGAGAGGATTCAAGGAACCTGGATTTGCCGATCGGCAGAAGGCCGCACAGCAGGCCCGCCAGAGCATCGTGCAGAAGTTCAAATCGCAGCCGGGACCGGACGATCCCGAAGTCGTGAAGCGACGGCAGGAGCGCGAAGCCGCCGCCGCCCGCCGCGAGCAGCAGCGATTGGAGCGCGAGGCCGCCAAGGCCGAGCAGAAGCGTCTCGAGGAAGAGGCCAAGGCCGCCGAGAGTGCCCGGCTTGCGCGCGAGGCGGAAGAACAAGCCGCCCGCCTGGCCGAGATGGAAGCCGAGCAGAAGGCGAAGCGCGATGCGCGCTACGCCGCGCGCAAGGCCCGTGGAAAGAAGAAGTAAGCAGCGACGCTGCCACCACGAGTCGTCGCAGCCGGCATCGCTGCGATTCCTCATTCATCGGCGATGGGACTGATACGGTCGTCCCATCGCACGATGACGTGCGAGACGCGTCAGTTCTTCTTCATCATGCCGTCGTCCTTCTTCATCCCGTCCTTGGACATGGCATCGTCCTTCTTCATGGCGTCCTTCGCCATCGAGTCCTTCTTCATGCCGTCGTGGGACATCGCGCCCTTTTTCATCCCATCGTCCTTGCTCATCTTGTCCTCCGCGAATGCCGCCGGCGCGACGGCCACGTTGAACGCGAGTGCGGCAGCGGAGATTCCGAGGATGAGGCGGCTACGATTGGTCATGATGATCGCTCCTTCGTATGACGGGTTCGACGGCGACGGACGCGCCGTTCTTGGACATCGACGTTCCGATGAAGGCGATTGTTACGAGCGCGGACGAGAATCATTGTTCGATCAAATTTGACTCGAATGCGCCCTCTTCTGGGATCAACGACACAATTTTGCCCGGCAAAGCCATGTTAGTACAACCCGCGCAAGGGATTCACAGGCCGGCACGTGCGCCGCAGCAATATGTCGCTTCCCATGCATTTGGCCTCGAACGAACTGTCTAGTTCGGCTAGAGGTAAGTCCGGCAAATTGGCTGGTATAAGTCACGCCAACGAACCGGGGTCGGGAACCCAACCAAAAGTTGTCCAGGGGAAATCTCATGCTATCACGCCGTCATGTCATCGCATCCGCGCTCGCTGCGCCGGCCATTCTGCGTTTTGGAACCGGTACGGCCCACGCGGCAACGACGCTGAAGATCTCCCACCAGTTTCCCGGCGGCACCATCGACAAGGGCGATTTCCGCGACCGGCTCTGCCGGGTGTTCTCGGAGGAGGTTGCGAAGCGCTCCGGCGGCGAGATCGCGACCGAGATCTATCCGAACTCCTCGCTCATCAAGACCGTCGCGCAGTTCTCCGCCATGCGGAAGGGCGCGCTCGACATCAGCCTCTATCCGATGCCCTATGCCGGCGGCGAAGTTCCCGAGACCAACATCGCGCTGATGCCGGGTCTGGTCACGACCTACGACCAGGGCATGCGCTGGAAGAACGAGCCGGTCGGCAAGACGCTGAGCGATTTTCTGGCGGACAAGGGCATCATCCTGCTGACCTGGGTCTGGCAGGCGGGCGGAGTCGCCAGCCGATCGCGGCCGCTGGTGACACCCGACGATGCCAAGGGCATGAAGGTGCGCGGCGGCTCGCGCGAGATGGACATGGTGCTGCAGACGGCCGGCGCCTCGGTACTGTCGGTTCCATCGAACGAAATCTACACCGCGATGCAGACCGGTGCCTGCGATGCCGGCATCACCTCGTCGACCAGCCTGATCTCGTTCCGCCTGGAAGAAGTGTCGAAGGCCCTCACCTCCGGAGCCAAGGCGTCGTACTGGTTCATGCTCGAGCCGCTGATGATGTCCAAGGCTTCGTTCGACAGGCTGCCGAAGAACCAGCAGGACATCCTCCTCGCGGTCGGCGCGGAGATGGAGGCGTTCGGGCGCAAGGGCGCGCAGGACGACGACATCGAAGTTGCCAAGGTCTACGAAAAGGCGGGCGCCAAGGTTGTGGAGCTCGATGTCGAGACCGTCAACAAATGGCGCGACATTGCCCGTGACACGGCCTGGAAGGACTATGGCGGCAAGTCTGCGAACTGCGCCAAGCTCCTCAAGCTCGCTTCCGACGTCGCGGCCTGATTGATGCACGCGCCCGTCATCGATACCGAGGCCACGACAGCCATCGGCGCCAGCGGTCCGCTGGCGCCGCTCCAGCGTGTTGTCTCGCTACTCAATCGCATCATCGTCGTTCTGGCCGCGTTCGCACTGGTCGCGGCCTGCGTCATCCTGAGCTACAGCGTGGCGGGCCGTGCACTGTTCAAGGCCGCCAACTACTGGCAGGACGAAGCCGCCGTGTTCTTGCTCGTCGGCGCCACCTTCATGACTGCGGCCTATGTGCAGGAGCATCGCGGCCACGTCAGCATCGAAGCCTTCGTTGGGCTGATGTCGCCGCTCGCCAACAAGATCAGGCTCTGGCTGGTCGACGTCGCGAGCTTCTTGTTTTGTGCCTTCTTCACCTGGAAATCCTGGACCCTGACACACGAGGCCTGGGTCGATGGCCAGGTCTCGAATTCGATGTGGTCGCCGCCGCTGGCGATTCCTTACGGCCTGATGGCCGCCGGGATGACCCTGCTGTGCCTGCAGATGCTGCTGCAGATCGTGGCCCCGCTGACCGGAGCGCGTCGATGAGCGTGTTCGGAATTGGGGTTGCCTACGGACTCTCGACCCTGTTTGCGATGTTCGCGGGCATGCCGATCGCGTTCGCGCTCGGCGCCGTCGCCGTCGTATTCATGGCCATCTACATGCCGGCCGCGTCGCTCGATACCGTCACGCAGAACGTCTACGAGGAGATGGCGTCGATCACGCTGCTGTCGATCCCGCTGTTCATCCTCAAGGGTGCCGCGATCGGCCGTTCCCGCGCCGGACAGGATCTCTACTCCGCGCTGCATGCCTGGCTGCATCGCGTGCCCGGCGGATTGGGCGTCGCCAACGTGTTCGCCTGCGCGCTGTTCGCGGCGATGGCGGGATCGTCGCCCGCGACCTGCTCGGCGATCGGCTCGGCCGGCATTCCCGAGATGCGCAAGCGCGGCTATTCCGGCGGCTTCGCAGCCGGCATCATCGCCGCCGGCGGCACGCTCGGCATCCTGCTGCCGCCGTCGATCACGATGATCCTGTTCGCGATCGCCGCGGAGAAATCGCTGGGACGGCTGTTCCTGGCCGGCATCGGCCCCGGATTGCTGCTGGTCACGCTGTTCGGCGTCTATGCCGTCGTGCGCTTCCGCCAGGAATACGCGCGCGCAAAAACGGTCTATGAGAAGTCGGGCACCTGGTCGGACATCCTGATCAAGGACGAATACACGATGGCGCAGCGCTTCTCCGTGCTGCCCCGCGTGATCCCGTTCGTGCTGCTGCTGACCGGCGTCATGGTTGCGCTCTATGGCGGGTTGGCCACGCCGTCGGAGACGGCAGGTCTCGGCGGCATCCTGGCGCTGGTGCTGATTGCGATCATCTACCGGGTCTGGAGCCCGACCGACCTCGCGCCGATCATGAAGGCGACGCTGCGCGAGTCGACCATGCTGATGCTGATCATCGGCATGTCGCTCTTGTACTCCTACGTGATGAGCTACCTGCACATCTCGCAGTCGGTGGCGGAATACATCGTCGCGATGCATCTGCCGCGCTGGGAGCTGCTCGCCGCGATCCTGCTGATGGTGGTCGTGCTCGGCTTCTTCCTGCCGCCGGTGTCGATCATCCTGATGACAGCGCCGATCATCCTGCCGCCGCTGCGCGCGGCGAACTTCGACATCATCTGGTTCGGCGTGGTGATGACGATCGTCATGGAGATGGGCCTGATCCATCCACCGGTGGGTCTCAACATCTTCGTCATCAGAAACGTCGCGCCGGACATCCCGCTGCGGGACGTGATCTGGGGCACGCTGCCGTTCGTGCTGCTGATGATGGCCGCCGTGCTGCTGCTCTGCTTCGTGCCGCAGATCTCGACGGCGCTGCCGGATCTCGTGATGGGGCCGGATCTGAGCCGCTGACGCGGCGGCGAATGGCGAATGGGGAGTGGCGAATAGGGGATATAGCGAATGGGCCTTCCCTATTCGCTACTCGCCATTCGCTACTCGCCTCATCTTCGCATTCAGTGCCGCGGCAACACGGCTGACCGGTGGCCGGCCGAGCAGCCGGCTGATTTCGTTGGTGGCGGCCAGCAGTTTCGTCATGTCGACGCCGGTGCGGATGCCCATGCCTTCGAGCATGTAGACGACGTCCTCGGTCGCGACGTTGCCGGTCGCGCCCGGCGCGAATGGGCAGCCGCCGAGGCCGCCGGCCGCGGCATCGATGACGCGGACGCCCTCCTCCATGCCCGCATAGAGATTGGCCAGCGCCTGGCCGTAGGTGTCGTGGAAATGCATCGCCAGATGCGTCACCGGCACGTCGTCGCAGACAGCGCGCAGCATCTGCCTGGCCTTGAGCGGCGTGCCGACGCCGATCGTATCGCCCAGCGAGATCTCGTAGCAGCCGAGGTCCCACAGCGCCTTCGCGACATTGGCGACGGCCTGCGGCCTGATCTCGCCTTCATAGGGGCAACCCAGCGCGCAGGAGACGTAGCCGCGCACCCGGATGCCGTCGGCCTTGGCGTGGGCGATCACCGGCTTGAAGCGCTCCAGCGACTCTTCGATCGAGCAATTGATGTTGGCGCGGGAGAAGCTCTCGGAGGCCGCCGTGAAGACCGAGATCACCTTGGCGCCCGCGGCGCGCGCCGCCTCATAGCCCTTCACGTTCGGCACCAGCACGTGGAATTCGCCGGGCAACGCGGCGACGCTGCGCATGACCTCGTCCGATCCCACCATCTGCGGGATTGCCTTGGGCGAGACGAAGGCGCCGACCTCGACCGTGGTCAGCCCTGCGTCCACCAGCGCACGGACAAAGGCGATGCGATCGGCCACGCTGATCGGCATCTTCTCGTTCTGCAGGCCGTCCCGCGGGCCCATTTCGATGATGCGCACGCTTTCGCTCATGCCGACCTCTTCGGGTTCGAGGATCAGGCGGACGGTTCGAGGTCCGCCAGTTCGACGCCTTCCTGCACGATGTCGCCGACCTTGCACTTGATCGCCTTGAGCCGGCCTGCGAACGGCGCCCGCAGGGTCTGCTCCATCTTCATGACTTCGAGCGTCAGGATCGCCGCGCCCTTCTCCAGGACCGCACCTTCCTGCGCGAGCAGCGCCACCACGGTCCCCGGCAACGGCGCCACGATCTTGTCCTCGCCGGCCTGCTCCTCGTCGTCACCGCCGAACGGATCGATCCAATGCAGATCGAAACGGCCGTTGCGGGTTCGCAGGTACAGCTCGTGGCCCTCGATTACGGCCACCACATGGGATTTGACGCCGTCGCGCACAAGGTCGAAGCCGCCATCGTCGGTCGGAGTGACCGAGAATGAGCTCTCGCGGCCCTCGATCGACAGGCGCTGCACGCCCGGACCATAGGCCAGTGTCACCGTCCGCGACTCCGCTCCGGCGCCCTGGCGGAACGAGAACATGCGCTGCCGCAGTCCCACCGGCATCCAACCGGATGCGCGCCACGGCGATCCCTGCTCCTTCACGGCCACGGTCTGCTCGTCGATGAGAATGGCCGCGACGGCGGCACAGAGCTCGACGTCACCGGCCACCGCCCCTGACTGGGTCAGATGCGTCAGATGGCGCTCGATGAAACCGGTGTCGATCGCGTTCGCCACGACGTCGGGATGCGTCAGCAGCGCCGACAGGAACGGGATGTTGCTGACGATGCCGCGGACGTCGGTGTCCTCCAGGCCGCGGTTGAGCCGCTCGATCGCGACCTCGCGGGTCGGCGCCCAGGCAATCATCTTGGCGAGCATCGCGTCGTAATAGGGCGAGACCGCATCGCCCTCGCGATAGCCGGCATCGATGCGCAGGCCGCCGGTTTCAGCAGGAAGCCGCCAGGTCTTGATCGTGCCGACTGAGGGCATGAAGTTCTTGGCGGGATTTTCCGCGTAGACGCGGGCCTCAATGGCATGACCATGCAACCGGATCTGGTCCTGCGTCAGCGGCAGCTCTTCGCCGAAGGCGACGCGCAACTGCCATTCGACGAGATCGACGCCGGTGATCAACTCGGTGACGGGATGCTCGACCTGCAGGCGTGTATTCATCTCGATGAAGAACACGTCGCGGCCGTCGGAGACGAACTCGATGGTGCCGGCGCCGACATAGTTCACCGCGCCCGCCGCGCGCCTCGCCGCCGCGCAAACCGTCTCCCGCTGCTCCGGCGTCAGCGTCGGCGACGGCGCCTCCTCGACCACCTTCTGGTGCCGACGCTGCAAGGTGCATTCGCGCTCGAACAGCGACACCAGATTGCCGTGGCTGTCGCCGATGATCTGCACCTCGATGTGGCGTGGGTTCTGGACGAATTTCTCGATCAGCACACGGTCGTCGCCAAACGCCGCCTTGGCCTCGCGCTTGGCGCTGGTGACGGCATCAGCGAGATCGCCGGCTGCATTGACCACGCGCATGCCGCGGCCGCCGCCACCGGCGGAGGCCTTGATCAGAACGGGAAAGCCGATCCGCGCGGCTTCATTGGCGAGCGTCGCCTCGTCCTGCGCCTCGCCGTGATAGCCGGGCACCAGCGGCACGCCGGCCTGCTCCATCAGGAATTTGGAGCCGGACTTGGAGCCCATCGCGGTGATCATCGCGGCCGTCGGCCCGACGAACATCAGGCCCGCGTCGAGACAGGTCTGCGCGAATTCGGCGCTCTCGGACAGGAAGCCATAGCCGGGATGAACCGCCTCGGCGCCTGTCTGCCTTGCAGCCTCGATCAAGCGCTCGATGTTGAGATAGGAATCGCGGGCACGCGCGGGGCCGAGCAGCACGGCTTCGTCGGCGAGAGCGACATGCAGCGCGTTGCGGTCGGCCTCCGAATAGACAGCGACGGTCTTCAATCCCATCGCGCGTGCGGTGCGGATGACGCGCACGGCGATCTCGCCGCGGTTGGCGATCAGGAGCTTGCGGAAACGGCGATACAATCCGGGACGAACCATGATCACATCCTGAACAGGCCGAACCTGGTCGGCTCGACCGGGGCATTGGCGGCGGCAGACAATCCGAGGCCAAGCACGAGGCGGGTATCGGCGGGATCGATCACGCCGTCGTCCCACAGCCGCGCCGTCGCGTAGTAGGGATTGCCCTGGGCCTCGTATTGCGCACGGATGGGGCTACGGAATTTCTCTTCCTCCTCCGTGGGCCAGCTCTCGCCCTTGGCCTCGATGCCATCGCGGCGGACCTGGCTCAGCACCATCGCGGCCTGCTCGCCGCCCATCACCGAGATGCGCGCGTTCGGCCACATCCAGAGGAAACGCGGCGCATAGGCGCGGCCGCACATGCCGTAATTGCCGGCGCCGTAGGAGCCGCCGATCACCACGGTGAACTTGGGAACCGACGCGGTCGCGACCGCCGTCACCAGCTTGGCGCCGTCGCGTGCGATGCCCCCGGCCTCGTATTTCTTGCCGACCATGAAGCCGGTGATGTTCTGCAGGAACACCAGCGGGATGTTGCGCTGGCAGCACAGCTCGATGAAGTGCGCCCCCTTCAGCGAGCTCTCGCTGAACAGGATGCCGTTGTTGGCGATGATGCCGACCGGATGGCCCCAGATATGCGCGAAGCCGCACACCAGCGTCTGGCCGTAGAGCTTCTTGAACTCGTCGAACTCCGAGCCGTCGACCACCCGCGCGATGATGTCGCGCACGTCGAACGGCTTGCGGCCGTCGACCGGCACGACGCCGTAGATCTCTTCCGCCGCATAGCGCGGCTCGCGCACCTCGCGCATGTTCAGCGCGCTGCGTGCGCCCGGCGGCTTCAGCGTGCCGACGATGCGCCGCGCGATGCCGATCGCGTGCGCGTCGTTCTGCGCATAGTGATCGGTCACGCCCGACTGCCGCGAATGCACGTCGGCGCCGCCGAGCTCCTCGGCGCTGACCACCTCGCCGGTTGCCGCCTTCACCAGCGGCGGGCCGCCCAGAAAAATTGTGCCCTGGTTGCGCACGATGATGCTCTCGTCCGACATCGCCGGCACATAGGCGCCGCCCGCCGTGCACGAGCCCATCACGATCGCGATCTGCGGAATGCCGGCCGCCGACATCTGCGCCTGGTTGTAGAAGATGCGGCCGAAATGCCGCTCGTCGGGGAAGATCTCATCCTGCAGCGGCAGGAACGCGCCACCCGAGTCGACCATGTAGACGCAGGGCAGATTGTTCTGCCGGGCGATGTCCTGGGCACGCAGATGCTTCTTCACCGTCATCGGGTAGTAGGTGCCGCCCTTGATGGTGGCGTCGTTGGCGACGACGACGCATTCGCGGCCGGCAATGCGGCCGATGCCGGTGACGATGCTGGCCGAGTGGACGTCGCCGCCATAGAGCCCATGTGCGGCCAATGGCGACAGTTCGAGGAACGCCGTTCCGGGGTCGAGCAGCAGGTCGACGCGCTGGCGCGCCAGCATCTTGCCGCGCGACAGGTGCCGGTTGCGTGAGGCTTCGCCGCCGCCCTCGGCGACCTGCGCCAGCTTCATCCTGAGGTCGGTGACCAGCGCGCGCATGGCGTCGGCATTACGGGCGAAATCGGAGGACGATGGATCGATCGTGGAATGAAGCATCATGACCGGCGTCTTCGTTGCGAGGCTGGAGGGGGAAGCCGTGGGAGCACGCGTCAGAGCGGTCGCGGCCGTCCAGGCCGCTGCGAGCCCGGGTGTACCATCTTTGCCCGCATGCTGTCCTCCCTGCCCGCCGGCGGCCCGGTTTGCGGCCATCCGTCCTTCTCGAATTAAACGATCATACGTTTTTAAATTCTATTCTCAAGCGGATTGTTGTAGGGTCCGGGGCGGGCAGCATTTGCTTGAGACCACGGAATTTTCAGACTTCACTACGGGACCCCCTACCGTGGCGGATCCGCCGCTATCGGCACCGGGACGGTCCAGCGAGGACGAGATGGCGCGCACGATCGGGTCACATGGTCCGACGACGATGGAGGCGATCCGCAAGGCCGGCCTGCGGCTGATCTTCCAGCATGGCTATGAGGCCATGAGCCTGCGCCAGCTCGCCGCCGAGGTCGGCATCCAGCCAGGCTCGCTCTATAATCACATCAGCACCAAACAGGAGCTGCTGGCGGAGCTGATCCAGGACCACATCAACGACCTCCTGCGCGAGCTCGAACAGGCGCTGCGCGACACCCAGGGTCCGGTCGAACGTCTCAGGGCGTTCGTCGCCTTCCACGTCGGCTATCACATGACCCGAAAGCGCGAGGTCTTCATCGCCAACTCGGAGCTGCGCAGTCTCGAGCCCCGCAACTATGAGGCGGTGGTAGCGCTGCGCGGCGCCTATGAGCGCCGGCTGGCCGACATCCTCAGCGACGGTGTGGCGCAAGGCGTGTTCGACGTCGACGACATCCAGGTCGCGACCTTTGCCATCATCGCGCTCTTGACCGGGCTGTGCAGCTGGTACCGTCCGGGCGGCCGGCTCAGCAAGGAGACGATCATCGCGGCCCATGAGAAGCTCGTCCTCTCCGGCGTCATGCCGCGCACCGCCGGGCCTGCGCAGGCCGGCGGCGGCCGGCCTGATCACCCGACCGGCTGAACGGGCCGCGCCGATGGCTGGCAGCCCGGAGCTCGACGCGATCGATCGCAGGATCCTGGCGGAGCTCCAGGTCGACGGCCGGATCCGCATCAACGAGCTCGCCGGCCGGGTGGGGATCTCGCATCCGAACTGCCTGCGCCGCGTGCGGACGCTGCGCAATAGCGGCGTGATCAAGTCCATCCGCGCCAGCATCGACGAGCGGTCGCTGGGCTATGAGGTCGTAGCGTTCGTGTCGATTCAGCTCGACAGCCAGCACCAGACGGCGCTGGAGGCGTTCGAGGCCGCGATCGTGCCGTTGCCCTGGGTCCAGCAATGCTGGCGGCTGTCGGGAGATGCGGATTTTCTGCTGAAATGCGTGTCGACCGGGGTCGAAGGCATGAGCCGCCAGCTCCGCCAGTTCGCTGCCCTGCCCGGCGTCCGGGCCATCAGGAGCTTCCCGGTGCTTGGCCTGTCCAAGGACGCGCCGCTGCCCATCCCCGGCGGGCTGCTGAACGGATGATGGCCGTGTCGGCCCCTCAATGCGTCCAGGGCTCGCCGCGGCGGAACGAGAAATTGTCGGCATAGGCGATCTGCCGCTTCACCGGCTCCTTCGGCTCGATCACCTCATAGGGAATGCCCTTGCGTTCGCAATAGGCGATCGCCTCGTCCTTGGTGTCGAAGCGCAAGGTGACCTGCTGCTTCATGTCCGAGGACGACGTCCAGCCCATCAGCGGCTCGACCGAACGCGGCTGCTCCGGCTCATAATCCAACTGCCAGTCCCGGGTCTTGGCCTTGCCCGATTGCATCGCGTTCTTGGCGGGCTTGAAAATGCGTGCGGTCATGGCTGGTAGAGCCCCTGGAAGCTGCGGTCGTCATGCGTTTGGCGGAAACGGCCGGGATGGGTTACAGGCAAGCTTCAGCACGGAACGGTGATTCCCATCCTGGACATGACCGTTTATCGTGCTCCGTATAGTCATTCTGCCGTCCCGTGACAATCTCGGTCGACTGCCACGGCGCCTCTGCCCCCCGACGTTTTCCATTCAAAACAGTGCGTTGAAGCGGCCATGAAAATCAATGCCACGCTGCCCGAGCGAGGGCGCGACCTTCGGCTCGACCTGTTTCGCGGAATCGCCAACTGGGCGATCTTTCTCGATCACATCCCGGACAATGTGGTGAACTGGATCACCACGCGGAATTACGGCTTCAGCGACGCCGCCGACCTGTTCGTCTTCATCTCCGGCTATACCGCCTCGTTCGTCTATGCGCGCATGATGATCGACCGCGGCTTCATCGTCGGCGCCACCCGGCTGTTCAAGCGGGTGTGGCAGCTCTACGTCGCCCACATCGTGCTGTTCGTGATTTATATTGTGGCCATCAGCTATCTGGCGACGCGCTTCGGCGTCTCCGAGATCATCGACGAGTTCAACGTCGCGGGCCTCGTCGACCACGCCAGCGATACGCTGGCCCAGGGGCTGATCCTGAAGTTCAAGCCGGTCAATCTCGACGTGCTGCCGCTCTACATCGTGCTGATGGGCTTCTTCCCGCCGGTGCTGTGGATGATGCTGCGCCAGCCCGACCTGACCATGATCGCCTCGATCGTGCTCTGGCTCGTGGCGCGACAGATGGGCTGGAATTTCGCGGCCTACCCGGCGGGCACCTGGTACTTCAATCCGTATTGCTGGCAGGTGCTGTTCGTGTTCGGCTCATGGTGCGCGCTCGGCGGCGCCCGCCGCTCGATGGGCATCATCATGGCGCCGGCCACGCTCTATTTCTGCATCGCCTATATGGTGCTCGCACTGGTCATGACGATGGCCGGCCGCTTCCCTGAGCTCGGATCGATGTTTCCGAACTGGCTCTATTCGGCCTTCAATCCCAACGACAAGACCAATCTCGCGCCGTACCGCTTCCTGCATTTCGTGGTGATCGTCATTTTGGTCATCCGTTTCGTGCCGAAGGAATGGCCGGGCCTGGAGTGGAAGGCGCTCGATCCCCTCGTCGTCTGCGGCCAACAGTCGCTGGCGGTGTTCTGCGTCGGCGTGTTCCTGTCCTTCATCGGCCACTTCACCCTCATGCTGAGCTCAGGTTCGCTGCTGGCGCAGATCCTCGTCAGCGCGGCGGGCATCGCGATCATGACCACCGTGGCCTACTACATCTCCTGGTCGAAGCGGCAGGACAAGCCGCTGCCGAAGCCGCCTGCGCCGAAGTAAACCCCGCACATCAGGGGCGCGGGGGTGGGTTCCCGCGTCCGTTGACCTGCATCAAGCCGGCCACGATCGGGCACGCTAAGGTTTGCATCACAAAGGGTGCCGCCTTCCGCGGCGCGCGTTCCCTGGCGAACGCACAAGGCCGCCACGCGGCGATTTGCTGACAAGGACCAGAACATGCCGACTCATTTCCATGCCGTCGTGTGGCTCGATCACAGCGAGGCCAAGGTGTTCCATATCGGACTGACCGGTGCCGACGAGCTGACGCTGCATCCACACCTGCAGACCAAGCATCTGCACCACAAGGCCAACGAGATCGGCAGCGGCCACGCGGCGCCCGACAAGAATTTCCTCGAGGAGGTCGCGCACGCGCTCGATGACGCCGGCGAGATCCTGATCATCGGTCCGGCCAGCGCCAAGACCGAGCTTGCCAAGTACCTGCACGAGAAGCATCCTGCGGTCGGAAAGCGCATCGTCGGCGTCGAAGTTGCCGATCACCCGACCGATCGCCAGATCGTCGCCTATGCCAAACAGCACTTCAAGATGGCTCCGCCCCGCGTGGCGACTGGCACTGCGGGCTAAGTATAGCCTTTCTCCCGTCGCAGGGTCCGTTCGATCATGGACATGCTGACGCCGGACCCATCCAACGCCATTGCTGCCACGCCGGCCGTCGATCGCGGCCGGCGTCGTTTTCCGTGGCGCGGCCTGCTCTCGATCATCCTGCTGTTCGGCGCACTGGCTGGGTTTGCCGTATGGTGGATGCGTGGACCGCTCATCGCGACCGCCCGCATCACTCGCGGCACGGCGGCCGAGATCGTCTATGCAACCGGCGCGGTGGAGCCGGAGACGTGGTCGCGGAGCACGCCGCTGGTTCGCGGCCGCATCGTCGAGCGCTGCCGCTGCGAGGGCAAGCTGGTCAAGGCCGGCGACGTGCTGGCGCGGCTCGACGACAAGGAGGCGCTGGCCACCTTGAACGATCTGCGCGCACAGGAGGAATTCCAGCGCCTCGAATTCGAGCGGCAGACGCAGCTACTGGCGCGCGGCGCGGCCACCTCGCAAGCGTACCAGCGCTCCGAAAGCGATCTCGCCCGCATCCGCGCCCAGATCGCGGCCCAGACCCAGCGCCTCGACTACTTCAAGCTGGTGGCGCCGATGGACGGCGTCGTCCTCAAGGAGGACGGCGAGGTCGGCGACATGGTCGATCCCGGCACCATCCTCTACCGCGTCGGCCTGGAGAAGCCGCTCTGGGTCGTCGCCGACGTCAACGAAGAGGACATCCCCCGTGTCCAGGTCGGCCAGAAGGCGCTGCTGCGCGCCGATGCGTTCGGCAACCAGGCGCTGCCCGGGACGGTGAAGCAGATCACGCCGGCGGGCGATCCCGTGGCGAAGACGTTCCGCGTGCGGATCGGCTTGCCCGACAACACGCCGCTGCGCGTCGGCATGAGCGTCGAGGCCAACATCGTCAGCCGCGAGACGGCCGACACGCTGCTCGCGCCGGCCAATGCCGTCGTCAACAACAGCCTCATGGTGATCGAAGGCGGCCGTGTGCATCGGCGCGCGGTGCGGATCGGCATCCGCGGCTCCGCGGCGGTCGAGATCCTCGACGGCGCCCGCGAAGGCGAGTTGGTCGCGGCGCCCGCGACCGCCGACATCAAGGACGGCGAGCGGATCCGCGTGATCGAGCCCGAGACGTCCGCGCCATGAGCCTCGTCCTGACCATCGCCTGGACCCATGTGCGCCATCGCGCCCGGCAGACGCTGGTCGCGATCGCCGGCGTCATGACCGGCGTGGCGTTTTCGGTGATGATGGCGGCGATGATGGAGGGCTCCCAGGACGACTTCATCCGCACGCTGGTCGACGCGCTGCCGCACATTTCGATCACCGACGAGCTGCGCCAGCCGACCCGCCAGCCGGCCGACCAGGTCTATGCGGCGGCCGAATTCCACCGGTTGACCCCGAACGTCCGCCGCCCCGGCATCAAGAACCCGATGGCCACCATTGCCTCGCTGCAGGGCTGGGTGCCGGGCGCGCTGACGGCGTCGGTGCAGTCAAAGGCCGTGCTGCGCTTCGCCGGCCGCAACCTGACGGTCACGATCATCGGCATCGATCCGCGCACGGAGGGCCAAGTCTCGACGCTGCCGAGCCACATGCGGCAGGGCAATCTCAATTCGCTGTACCGGTCCTCGCACGCGATCCTGCTCGGCGACCGGCTCGCGGCCAAGATCGGCGCGCGAGTGAACTCCAACATCACGCTCGCCTCGGCCCAGGGCATCAGCATGAACGCGACCGTCGCCGGCACCTTCCATTCCGGCTTCCGCGGCACCGACGAGACCACCGGCTACGTGCTGCTGCGCACCGCGCAGATCCTGGAGCGCCAGACCGGGATCATCAACGAGATCCGCGTCCGCACCAACGATCCGATGCAGGCGCGCCTGATCAGCGAGCGCATCGGCGAGCAGACCGGCTACAAGGCGGTCTCCTGGCAGGAGGCGCAGGAGGATCTGCTGGCGGCGATCACGCTGCGCAACGTGCTGATGTACACCATCGTCGGCGCCATCCTGCTGGTCGCGAGCTTCGGCACCTACAACATCATCTCGACCATCACCCACGAGAAGACCCGCGACATCGCCATCCTCAAGTCGCTCGGCTTCCGCGACCGCACGGTCCGCGCCATCTTCATCGTCGAGGCGCTGTTCATCGGCCTCACCGGTGCCGCCCTCGGCTGGGCACTCGGCTACCTGCTCACCCGCGGGCTCGCCTCGCTCGAGTTCAAGACGCCGTTCTCCGACTACAATCATCTGCCCGTGCTGTATTCGCTGAAGCACTATCTGCTGGCGGGCGCAGTCGCGCTGATCTCCAGCGCCGTCGCCGGCTACTTTCCGGCCCGGGCCGCGGCGCGGTTGCATCCGGTCGACATCATCCGGGGCGCGACGTGAGCCCGCCCCTGATCGAGGCGCGGCAAGTGACCAAGGTGCTGCCCGGCGAGGTGCCGGTGACGCTGGTCGCCGACATCGATCTCGTGATCCGTCCGCGCGAGCTCATCGCCATCACCGGACCGTCGGGCTCGGGAAAATCCTCCCTGCTCTATCTGCTTGGCCTGCTCGACCTGCCGAGCCAGGGCGACGTGCTGATCGACGGCCGCTCGACGACGGGCATGAACGAGGATGAGCGCGCCGAGGTGCGGCTGTCGCGGCTCGGCTTCGTCTTCCAGTTTCATTTCCTGCTGCCGGAGTTCTCGATCACCGAGAACGTCGCGCTGCCGATGCGCGCGCTGGCCCGGCTGTCGCCGCGCGCCGCCACCCAGCGCGCCGAGGAGCTGCTGGCGTCGCTCGGCCTCGCCGATCATCTGCGCAAGACGCCGGACAAATTGTCCGGCGGCCAGCGTCAGCGCGTGGCGGTGGCGCGCGCGCTCGCCAACGATCCGCCGGTGATCCTCGCCGATGAGCCGACCGGCAGCCTCGACACCGCCGCGACCGCGCAGGTGTTCGGCATCCTGCGCGATCTCGTCACGCTGCGCGGCAAGACCGTCGTCGCGGTCACGCACGATCTCAACCTCGCCGCTCAGATGCACCGGCGCGTGCACATCATCGACGGCCGGCTGGCGCAGGACGAGCTGGCGCGCTGATCCGCCCGCCGCGACCTCGGCACGGCCGACGCGCGAACCGCCTCCTGCGCCTGATTTGATTTAGCGCAAAGACGCGAGATTTCGATTCAGAGGATGCTGACCACCAGCGGATGTTCCTTCCCCGGATTCACCCGCACACTTCGGATGCTCCCGGGTTTTGCCGCTGCGGGAGCATCCGAATTTTTTTATCGGCCCAGCCGCGCTCGCGGTCGCTCGGCCGATTGAGCGCTGGCGGCCTGGCCGAAATCTTTCTCGCTATCGTGAGTATCGCGCCAGCTATCAGGCCCCGCCTGAGAAAGCCGCGCCGCTGCGGAGATGGTCGGGGCAGCTGGATTCGAACCAACGACCTGCAGTACCCAAAACTGCCGCGCTACCAGGCTGCGCTATACCCCGATGTTCTCAAGGACCATTGTCCTGGAGGACCCGTCACTACACGGTCGCGGCCTCCGCAGCAAGACCGCGGCCCGGTCCGTGAAGCGGGGCCGACATGAAAACGGCCCCAGGAAGCGCCGTTCCGGGGGCCGTCAAATACCGTGGTCGCAGGAAGCATCCGCTCAGTGCGAGGACAATGCCGGCGAGCCCGTCTCGGGGTGGATCTCGGCCGCCATCATGCCCTTGGAGCCGGGCCCGTAGCGGACCAGCACCCATTGGCCGGGGCGCAGCTCGGTCATGCCGTAGCGGCGCAGGGTCTCCATGTGGACGAAAATGTCCGGGCTCCCTTCCCCGCAGGTCACGAAGCCGAAGCCGCGCAGCCGGTTGAACCACTTGACCTGGGCTCGCTCCAGCCCGCTGGTCGGCGTCACCGTCACATGGGTGCGCGGCGGCAGCATCTGCGCCGGATGGATCGCCGTCGACTCGTCCATCGAGACGATGCGGAACGCCTGGTAGCCCTTGGAGCGCTGCACGCACTCCACCACCAGGCGAGCACCTTCATAGGCGGTCTGGTAGCCGTCGCGCCTGAGCACCGTGACGTGCAGCAGCACGTCCGGCCAGCCATTGTCGGGAACGATGAAACCGTATCCCTTCGAGGCGTCGAACCATTTGATGACACCGCTGATTTCGACGAGGTTCTCGCCAAGACCGGTCATCGCATCGATTGCCGAGTCGCGCGCGACGCCGGTTTGATATTCCGCCCCGAGCCGGGTTGGTGTCGATACACCAACGACCGGCATCCCAAGCTTCTTGGACTCAAATCCGTCCGACCCCATAACCCCGGACCTCACATATGAATTGTGAGCCGCCACCCCTGCAACGGCGCCCTCATACACGTGCTCACCACCTATACCCACGATGAGTCACGCGAATCTCTCGAATCAAAGATAACATTCCCTCGTGCCGCGCATAGATAAAAATCGGTTTCAGTGAGGCATATGAACAGAGATGCCGACAAAAATGCATCAATTTCCGTTCAATTACGGACGAACGATCCGAGTACTTCGCCGATGTCGTGGTGGATAACAAGGTCTGCAACGTCGTCCTGATCGGTCGGTTCCCGGTTGATGATCACGAGTTGCGCGCCAGCCCGCTTTGCCATCAATGGAAAGCCCGCGGCCGGCCACACAACCAGCGATGAGCCGATCGCGACGAACAGATCGCAGTGCTGCGCGAGTTCGGTGGCACGCTGCATTTCATGCTCGGGCATCGACTGACCAAAGGATACCGGCGCCGTCTTCACCGGCTCCGCGCAATCGGGACAATCCGGCGCGGCACCGTCGGCCTCGAAGCGCTCGCGCATCCAGTTGAGCTCATAGCGCTGCCCGCATCCGATGCATCGCGCGTAGGTGGTGTTGCCGTGCAGTTCGATGACGTGATCCGGGGCGAAACCGGAGTCCTGGTGCAGGTTGTCGATGTTCTGAGTGATGACGGCCGGAATTTTCCCCGCACGGTAGAGCGACGAAAGCGCCAGATGGCCGCGGCCGGGCCGCGCCGCGGCAAACGTCTCCTGCATCGCGAAGCGCCGCCGCCAAGCCTCGTCCCGCGCCTCCTGGCTGGCGACGAATTCGTCGAAATGGATCGGCCGGTTGCGCGTCCATAGACCGCCGGGAGAACGGAAATCCGGAATGCCCGTCTCGGTCGATAGTCCAGCGCCGGTGAAGGGCACGATCGCACGCGCCGCAGCGATCATGTCTCCCAGGCGATTCACCCCGTCGTGCAGATCGGATGCAATCATCAGCGGCTGCCCCGAACCATGAGACCTCGCATCATCATTGTCCTCCCTTCATAGCACGGCAAGCTGGCTCCCGCCTCCAAGCGTGTCCGGCCCGGCTGCGTCGTCGTGCCACTCCGTATCCACCGGAACCGGCCGTGAACGACGCGGCCACAAGCAAAACGAGTCGGATTGTTCCGTGTCTACCTGAAGACGTTGGCGCCGCTCGCCTCCCGCGGTCTGTCCCCGGCAAAACGCGCGGGCCGCCTGCAGCCGGGCCGTGCGTCCGCAATCACGCCTCAATCGGACATCCACATCGCGCCAGCGATTCGCCAGGAAGTTTGTCACGCGTCTCACGGCGAGGCTCGCCGGATAGCAACCGGAGCAGAGAGGATCCGTGAGGCAGAACGAGACGCAGGACGACCGCCGCGCGAAGGAGCGCGCCGACATCACCGCAAGGATTGCACGGTTCAAGTCGACCCAGGAGAAGTTCGCGCGCGAACGCGACGAATATGCCCGCTCGGCGTGGAAGAAGGCGCAGCGCGGCGAGGCCGCGGAATAGCAGGGATGAAACGAGAGCCCGGAGGCTTTCGCCATCCGGGCTCTCCTTCTCACGACTGACGTCTACCAGTGATGACGCCAGTGGTGGTAGCGATGATAGTACGGTCCGCCGTAATAGGCATACGGGCCGGGCGCGTAGACGTAACGCGGGCCGTAGTCATAGTAGTCGTAGCCCGGACCATAGTAATAGGGATGCGACGCCGCGATCGCGCCGGCGGTCAGCGCGCCCGCCGCGAGGCCGAATGCGAGACCCGGACCAAGACCGCGCGCCTGTGCCGGCGCGGGTGCCGCCAATGCGGTGACGGCGACGGCACCCGCGGTCGCCAGAACTGCCAATGCCTTTCTCATGATCGTTGTCCTCCAATTCCGATGCGTCCAAACAACGCAGATGCGGGGGAATTGGTTGCAGGCTGGTCGCCCCCGCGCGCGGCGGGAACGGTAACGCTAGTCATGCGTTCACCCCTCTAGGGGGAGTCCGCGATGGCATCCTGGCTGGAACTTCTATTCAACATCATCGGCTATGGCGGCTTCGTCGTGCTTGCGTTCCTTCATCCCGGGACCGAGGCGGCCGGTACGGACGACGGAGCGGATCTGGACCGCGACTGACGCCGAGCCGCGTGGCGATCACGCCGGAGGCTCATCCACAATCGATCCAACGCCTGTCCACAGCTCCCAGCCTGTGTCTTTTGGCTCCCGGATCAACGGCTTGCTGCGCAACATCCACCAGCTTGTCCCCAGCGCGCGCGACGACGCTGCCCGCTCGGGCGGAGGCCGCACGGGCCGGTCAAACTTCCCGGAAAAGCCCTTGAACCTTCCTGCGGCACGCCGAGACAGATCAGTACTGGGGATTTCAGGGCCCAGTGCTCGAGGGTGGCGCCACGCGACGAAGATATTCCGTCGCGCTGGCGCTGCTGTCGTTTTCCGCTCTCCCCGCGCGAGACTTCGCGATCCGCGAACGCGACACTCAGGCCCGCTGCAGCCTACACATTCCGCAACGAAAGAGGCCCCCTTCTCAGGGGGCCTCTGACGTGATCACGACCGTGACTGACGGTCAGATCAGGCAACCGCGTCCTTGGCGGCCTTGACCGGGCGCGCGCGCACGATCTTGCGGGCCGGCTTGGCCTTGAACATCATCTCTTCGCCGGTGAAGGGGTTGGTGCCCTTGCGCGCCTTCACGGCGGGTTTCTTGACGACGACGAACTTGGCGAAGCCCGGCACCAGGAACACGCCGTTCTTCTTCAGCTCCTTGTGGCCGACGTCGGTGAGCGTCTCCATGACGTTCTTGACGTCGCGCTTGGACAGCTCGGTCGAGGTCGCAATCTTCTCGATCAGCTGCGACTTGGAAAGTTGGGTAGCCATCGTATCTCCTTGTGATTGGTACCGGTGAATGACGTGACGACTGCGCGGCTATCAGCGCATTGCTGCGCAGACTGGTCGGGGCTTTCTGGCTGCATTGCACAGCCGGGACTTCAGTCGTCTGGTGGCGTATCACCCCGCGATTTTTCGGGATTCTCCTGCATTTCAAGGGGCCCCGAAGCACCCACAGCGGCGCCAAAATTCCAACGGAGCGCGCAGAAGTCAAGCTGCGATGGCGATCGAACGGAGCATGCGATTCATTTTCCCCTATATTTCCAGGCATTTTCGATGGTCCTGCGTGATTTTGGCCTCACATTGCGGGCGAAACACGCTGAAATCCCTGCATGCGGTCGCATCGCGCCCGTTCATCCCTGCCGCGAATCACTGCCAAAACAGCGATTCGCTGGCATACGGAGAGGCTCTCGCAACACCGCGCGGCCCCGTCGAATGCGTCGCCGCGCGCACTGCACATCCGCGCGAGCCGGCATCGCCGCAGCATCAGGCTCGATACACGGGCGAACGAATTGCTGCTATGGATCGGCGTCCGCAGGCGGCCGTTGAGCATCCGCTTCGAGTTCAGGGAGAGAAGAAACGATGCGTTATCTCCACACCATGCTGCGCGTGCGCAATCTCGACGCCGCGCTCAAATTCTATTCCGATGCGCTCGGCCTCAAGGAGGTGCGCCGGATCGACAACGACAAGGGTCGCTTCACGCTGGTGTTTCTCTGCGCACCCGAAGATGAACACCTGCTGAAGAGCCTGCCGCCGACGCGCGGCGCCCCGCTGGTCGAGCTCACCTACAATTGGGACGAGGAGAGCTATGGCGAGGACCGCTTCTTCGGCCATCTCGCCTATGAGGTCGACGACATCTACGCCACCTGCGACCGGCTGATGAAGCTCGGCATTACCATCAACCGGCCGCCGCGCGACGGCAACATGGCCTTCATCCGCTCGCCCGATCTGCACTCGATCGAGCTGTTGCAGAAGGGCGAGCCGAAGGCGCCGGCCGAGCCCTGGCTGTCGATGCCGAACACCGGACATTGGTGAGCTGTTCGCACTCCTCCACCTGCCGGAACATCGAGGCCATCCTCGCGTTGTCGCTCCGATTGATGGAGAGGATTCGAGGAGGCCGAGATGGGTCGAGGAATTCTACTGTGGTTGTTGGGCGTGCCGATTCCGGTGATCATTCTGCTGTGGCTGTTCTTCGGCCACTGATCGCCGCGCACGACGCGTTCGACGGAAAAGCCCCGCTTCGAGCGGGGCTTTTTGCGTAACATTCGCTAGCAATGCCGCTCGCCCAGACAGGAGCCGGACGTGTCCGCCGACAACAGACTGACGATCTGGGGCCGCCCCAATTCGGTGAACGTGCAGAAGGTGCTGTGGTGTCTCGCCGAGCTCGATGTCGCTTATGACCGTATCGACGCGGGCATGCAGTTCGGCCGCAACAACGAAGCGGACTATCTCGCGATGAATCCGAACGGCCGCATCCCGACGCTGGTCGAGGGCGATTTCGTGCTCTGGGAGAGCAACGCGATCATGCGCTATCTCTGCCTCGCTTATGGCGATGGCACGCCGCTCTATCCAACGACGCCGCGGCACCGCGCCGCGGTGGAGCGCTGGCTGGACTGGACGCTGTCGACGGTGCAGCCGATCGAGCGTCCGCTGTTCTGGGGACTGGTGCGAACGCCGCCGGAGCAGCGCGACATGGCCGCCTTGCAGAAGGCGGCCGACGACGCCGCGGCGATGTGGTGCATCCTCGACACACATCTGGCCACGCGCAGCCATGTCGAGGCCGAGCGCTTCACGCTCGCCGACATCGCGCTCGGCGCCTATGCCCGGCGCTGGTTCGGGGTTGAAGGTGTCGTCAAGCCGGAGCTGCCGAGCCTCGCGCGCTGGTACGGGGAGATCGCGCAACGCCCGGCCTTCATCCGCCACATCGCGCCGCCGCTGTCGTGAGCACCTCAGCGGCTGGTCGAGGTGCCCATCTCGACACGCAGGGCGCCGCCGACCTTCACGCAGGTATCGGTTCCCTCGACGCGCACGAAGTTGGCACCGTAGGACGCGCAGGGATTGTTGCTGGCGGCGCCTGAGCGGAGTGGAGCCTTGTTGGGTCCAGCCGCCTTCGGCGCGGGAAGCGGTGGCGCAAGAAGCGATGATCCCGGCGAGCCGGCGGCTGCCACGGTCACGGCGGCCAGCGCCGCGATGGCGCCCAGGATGAGAGATCGACACATGCCGCTTGTTAGCGCGTCTGCCGCAGGGAAGCGATAGCGACGCCTACTTGCCGATGAACTTGACGCCGACCGAGGCGCCGCGGCGCCACACCACCTGGCACTGGCGGCCCGTTCTTGCGTCGCGCGCGAAGGCGAGCCGGATGGTCGCCGGCAGCGCCGCCGCGTCCTGCAGGGTCAGCTTGGCGCCGGCGCTGGAAATGTCCTGAACCAGGCAATGGCGCACGGCGAACCCGCCCTCCAGCGTGATCCACGCCGGCTGCTTCATCGATTTGCGGGCTTCCCGCTTCTTGGGCGCGGCCATCATCCTGCTCCTGCTTCGCCCGCTGCAGTACGGCAAGGACCCTAATGGACGGTTGACCGGACCACGTACTCGCCTGCGGTGCATGAGCGCAGACCTCGCGCCGACCGCATCTCGACGCGGACCGTGGATTTCAAGATCGGGGGATGGGTAAGGAAAGCCGGCGCGGAGTGGCGCTCCCTAGCGGAATCGAACCGCTCTCTCCACCGTGAAAGGGTGGCGTCCTAACCGATAGACGAAGGGAGCAATACGCACGATGTCAGAGGGCACGAGGTCCCGGTGCCATCGCCGCTTGCACGTTTCGGTAAAACCTTCAGCAAATCAGCCGCTTGAGGCGATGATCTGCGAGGTCGGCTGAACCACCGACAGTGATTCCGTGCCGCGCGCCGAACGTATAGAGGCGTTTCGCCGGCCGGGCAAGCCACCCCTCGGCGGTCTTTCCGCGCCTCCTCCGGCCATGCTCAACGCGCAGCAAACAGCGGAGAGATGCCGTCCGTGTCGATGTAGACCACGCCCTCCTCGACCTTGACCGGATATTGCGCCAGCGCGCTCTCCGGCGGGTGGAGCGGCGTACCGGTGAAAGCATCCCACGTCCAATTGTGCACGGGGCAACTGAGGACGCGGCCGTCGAAGCCGGCCTCCTCCATCGGCGCCGCCGTGTGCGGGCAGACGCCCTGGAACGCCTTGAGCTCGCCATTGTCGGGCCAGGCAAGGATGATGAGCTGGGCGTCGGCGATGACGAGGCGCATGCCACCTTCGTCGATGGTGTCGGCCTTGCAGACTCGGGTGAACATTCGCTGGCCTCATGCTCCATTGCGACCATCGCAATCGAAGGACCACGAGCAAAACTCGTTCCGCGGACCGCGCTGTACCCCGCGAGCCCGACAAGACCGTGGCACCCTTCTTGCTGCCTGCCCTGCAGATCTGGTCGAACGAGCCGACGTGTCGCAAAGGCGACAGACCGCTCGGCGGCGAGTTGCGGCGGAGTGCGACATGACCGACATGACCGAGCTGAGAACACGCAAGGAGCCGCTCAATCTCGCCATCGTGCATGTCGATCCCGACGCCTTCATCGCCAACCTCATGGGCTGGCTCGAGATCACCGCCTTCATCAAGGCGCAGCGCGCCGGCGAGGCCACGGTGCCTGCAGACGGCAAGACACCCGCATTGTCGGCGGCGCAATTGCAGAACGGCGGCGTCCACGAGGTCGGCAACGACGCGCTGTTCGCCTTCGCGATGACGGCGTCGCTGAAGGGCGACAAGGCCGCGGTCGACAAGGTCGAGACCGCCTTGCTCGACGGCATGGGCAAGGATTTTCCCGGCTCGTTCGCGCTGTGGCACTTCCGCGCCACGATCGATGCACCGACCACGCTCGACGATTTCGTCGGCCAGGCCGGCAAGAAGATGCTGACGGGCGATCTGCCGCCGCCGCCACTGCGCGCCAAGGAATATTGGAGCGCCGGACTGCGCTTCTTCGAGAAGGCGCGCAAGTCGAACTTCGTCCACGAGATCATGTATCCGCTGGCGAAATGGACGCGGGCGCGCTGGACCGAGACGGCGGAGAAAGGCGTCGCCTTTCTGCATCACATCGAGGACAACGTCCCGGTGCTGCGCGAGGTGCTGGAGGAGCCGCGAAACGACCAGGCGTTCATCGCCAATGTCCTGCTGAGGCTCGCGCCCGCGGTCGATATGGAATTGAATGAGGAATATCAGGGGTTCCTGCGCTCGCTGGCGCGGCGCAACTGACGCAAGGGTGCGGTGTCAATTCCAGCTGACCCGCCCACGCAAAAAGGCCGGCGGGCGTTACGCCGCCGGCCTCTTGTCGCGACTGCCGGCTCCGGCCGTCCGGTTCCGTCGCATTCCTGGGGAATATGCGAACAGGGTCGCGCGATCTGGTTAATGATAGGTTAACGCACGTATACCGGAATAACCACGATCCTGAGCTCTACAACCATGATCCCGGGTTTGCGTTCCGGCCATGAAGCAGCGCGAGGACCATCGAGCGGCGAGATCGGACAAGACCGTCAGCTCAGTTGCAGGGTGCGCTTCGTCTCACGGCGCAGCGCCTGCTCCTGGCAGCCCGACAGCCGGACGAGCTCCTGGGGATACATGTCGTAGCCGTGGCTGCCAAAGGCACTCTGCTGCGCCATCGGGACCTGCGCAGGCGTCCGGGCCGCATCTGCCCCTCCCCCTGCATTCGACGAACCTCGGACCGGATCGAGCCCAGTGTTCAAAGCGGCCATAGCCAGCTCCGCGAAAGAGTGCCTGCCCCGACTGGAACTATAGTCCACCAGCCACGGGGCGCAATTGGGCAAAACGCCATCAGCCGGCGGTGGCGCGCGCCTGCTCCGCCTCCTGTTCCCAGCGCAGGATGGTCCGCTCGAGATTGTGGAACTTCTCGGCGACGTCGCCGTCGAACAGCGGGTCCTTGCGGTCGGACATGCGGGCATCGATATCGGCCCAGTCCTCCGCGCTCAGGGTGCGCAGCGCCGCGGGAAACAGCAGGGTCTCCTCCTTGCGCAGATGCTCGCGCTGGCTGTCGATGAACTGGTGCACGGCGGCATGAAAGCTTTCGCGCAGGATCTCCTGGTCCGACAGCACCGCGTTCACGGCGTCGGCAAAGCCGCGCAGCCGCCGCGCCTCGGTCTCGTGCTCGTCGTCGACGTCGCCATAGGCTGCGGCCGCGGCAGGGTCGCGCTCGCGCAGCTTGTCGAAGATCATCTCCTCCTTGGGATGATGACAGCGCTGCGGATAGTCCTCGAAATAGGCGATGATGCTTTGCAGGATGTCGTAGTCCGGCCGCCGATTGTGATCAAACAGCTCCAATTCGTGCTCGAGCACCGACAGAAGCTTCTCGAGATTCTCGTGCTCCTGCAGCAGCGCTTCGATGATCCTAGCCATGGCCGCCCTCGCCTGTGCGCCGGCCGGGCCCTGCCGAACCGGCATTTTCCCTGAACACAAAAGATTACGCCCGCGCGAGCGCGGGCGGCATTGCGGCAGATCAAACTGACTGGCCGATGTGATAGGTCAGCGGGACGGGCTCACTCCGCGGCCAGCGCCTGCGGCGCCCGCGCAAGGCCGAGCCGGTCCCAAACGTCGACCAGCGCCTCGGCCAGGGTGTCGATCAGGCCGTCATCATGGTAGGGCGATGGCGTGATCCGCAGCCGCTCCAGGCCGCGCGGCACGGTCGGATAGTTGATCGGCTGGATGTAGATGCCGTGCTCGGACAAGAGCAGGTCGGACGCCGTCTTGCACTTCTCGGGATCGCCGACATGCACCGGCACGATGTGCGTGTCGGACGGCATGACCGGCAGCCCGGCGGCGTTCAGCACGGCCTTGAGTCGGGCCGCCCGATCCTGGTGCCGGTCACGCTCCCACTGCGAGGTCTTGAGGTGGCGAATCGCGGCGGTCGCGGCGGCGCAGACCGGCGGCGGCAAGGCGGTGGTGAAGATGAAGCCCGGCGCATAGGAGCGGACGGCGTCGATCAGATTGGCATTGGCGGCGATGTAGCCGCCGAGGCAGCCATAGGCCTTGGCGAGCGTGCCTTCGAGGATGTCGATGCGGGCCATCGCGCCGTCGCGCTCGGCGATGCCGCCGCCGCGCGGGCCGTACATGCCGACCGCATGGACCTCGTCGACGTAAGTGAGCGCGCCATACCGCTCGGCGAGATCGCAGATCCGGTGCAAGGGCGCGACATCCCCATCCATCGAATACAGGCTCTCGCAGACGATCAGCTTGGGCCGGTCGGGATCGGCCGCCCGCAGCAGCTCCTCGAGATGGGCGAGGTCGTTATGCCGCCAGACCTGCTTCTCGCTCCCGGCCTTGCGGACGCCCTCGATCATCGAATTGTGGTTGAGCGCGTCCGACAGCAGCAGGCAGTTCGGCAGCAGTTTTGCGATGGTCGAGATGCCGGTCTCGTTGGAGACGTAGCCCGAGGTGAACACCAGCGCCGCTTCCTTGCCGTGGAGATCGGCAAGCTCGCGCTCGAGGTCGATCAGCGGATGGTTGGTGCCGGCGATGTTGCGGGTGCCGCCGGCGCCGGTGCCCATGCGCGCGGCGACATCGACCATGGCGCCGATCACCTTCGGATGCTGGCCCATGCCGAGATAGTCATTGGAGCACCAGATCACGACGTCCTTCGGCCCCTCCGGCGAATGCCAGATTGCGCGGGGGAAACGGCCGGCGAGGCGCTCCAGATCGGCGAAGACGCGATAGCGCCGTTCCTGGTGCAACTGGTCGAGGGCACGCTCGAAATAGCTGTCGTAGTTCATCACCTGATCCGTCCTTCCCCTGCCCGCGTCCCGAACCTGCGTTCCGGCGCGCCCTTGGAGGCCTGTTCGGGGTCGGACCAAAGCGCAATCCGGCGCGTCCTTCGTTGATCCAGATCAGGGATCGCGCACGATGCCGGGCATCCGGATGCCGCTCGCCGCGGTCCGCGACGCCCCCCGGGAGGCGTTCAGGCGCGCAGCGGGTTCTCCGCATCGGCAACCTCGAGCCGCAGCGGCGCACCGGTGTCGAGGAAGGCAGACAGAGCTGCCTCGTACGGCGCGGGGTCGAGACCGCGCGCGGAGAGCCATTGCGGCTCGTAATAGGTTTGGCGATAGCGCTCCCCGGAATCGCAGATCAGCGTGACCAGTGAGCCGCTCTGTCCATCCTGCCGCATCTCGGCCGCCAACCGGCACAGCGCCAGGAAGTTGGTCCCGGTCGAGCCGCCGACCGGCCGGCGCAGCCGCCGCGTCAGCGCGTTCATCGCCGCGACCGAGGCGGCATCCGGCACCTTCATCATGCGATCCACGACCCCCGGCACGAAGGATGGCTCGCAGCGCGGACGGCCGACGCCCTCGATCAGCGACGGCCGTTCGCACGTCCGGGCGCTGTCGCCGTTGCAGAAGGCGTCAAAGAACGCGGAATGCTGGACATCGGCGACGCACAGCCGCGTCGGGTGGCGGCGGTAGCGCAGATAGCGGCCGATCGTCGCCGACGTGCCGCCGGTGCCCGCGCCCATCACGATCCATTCCGGCAGCGGGCAGCGCTCGCCCTGCAGCTGGTTGAAGATCGACTCGGCGATGTTGTTGTTGCCGCGCCAATCGGTGGCACGTTCGGCGAACGTGAACTGGTCCATGTAATGGCCGCCGAGCCGGCTCGCGAGCGCAGCCGCCTCGGCATAGAGAAACCGGCCGTCATCGATGAGATGGCAGTTGCCGCCGTAATGCGTGATCGCGGCGATCTTCTCCGCCGAGGTGGTGCGCGGCATTACCGCGTAGAACGGCACGCCGATCATCTGCGCGAAATAGGCTTCCGATACCGCTGTCGACCCGGAGGAGGCCTCGACCACGGGCGTGCCTTCGCGGATGTGGCCGTTGCACAACGCGTAGAGAAACAGCGATCGGGCCAGCCGATGCTTGAGGCTCCCGGTCGGATGGGTCGACTCGTCCTTCAGGTAGATGTCGATGCCCGCGAGCGCGGGCACGATCAGCCGGATCAAGTGCGTGTCGGCGGTCCGGCACTGGTCGGCCTCGATGGCCGCCACGGCGTCGTCGACCCAGCCACGGCGATAGCGTGGACCACGGGCTCTGTCGGAAGCTGACCAAGGCGGCGAATTCATCGCGGCAACCGACCATGATCCCTTCGCCACATCAAGCCCGCCCGGCCGCCCATGCCGAGCAAGCTGGGGGCAAATAGCGGTTCGGCGCCAGCCGCCGAGCCTTGGCGCCGCAACGGAGCGAACGGCTTCGCATTTGCATCAGCGGAAAACGCTCGCATCGCTTGCAACTCATGGAATGCACGCGTGAATTTCGGAAGAATCTTTTGAATGACGGCGGGAATGGTCAAATATTTGCACGCTTTTGCGACCAAGCTGGGCATCATCGAACGGCACGACCGAGTCGAGCCTGCATCACGGGCGACCCACGCCTGCTCCGAGGGGCACCATGAGAGTTCTTTCGATTGTTCTGGTTGCGTGCGCGATCAGTCAGGCCGCTCTCGCTGAAGGTCTGGAATGCCGGCGTGTGGCCGACCCGACGCCACGCTTGAGCTGCGTGGAAACGCCGACGACCGCCCAGGCGCCAACCACCTCCCGCACCGACGCCTGGACCCCGGTCGAGCCGCGCCAGGAGGCCCCGGTGCGCGGCGGCGAGGCGACGGCGCCGAGAACCTCCCGGCCCCGTTGAGGCCAGCCGGGCGGCAGCCGACCGCGGCTGCACTCGGCCCTGCGGCGGTCTCTCCCCAATCGAGCGCCAGGGCGCGGTTCTTTCCCTTGAAGGGCGGCTCATTCTGCCGACATGTAGATCTTGCCGTGCGGCCACGGACCGATGTCAAATCCACCCCCGCGCGGGCGGTGGAGGGCCGGTTCGGCTCCGCCGCATTGGATGATCGGAGACCATGGCTTACTTGCCATCGCAAATGAACCTGCTCGAAGCCCTCGCGACCGTGATCGGCACCGCGGCGATCGCTCCCGCGCTGCTGATCCTCTGGCTGGTGGTCGCCGCCGGTGACAATTCAGGCCCCCCGCTCAAGATCTGGACCGCCTTCCTGCTCGGGGCAGCCAGCGTGCTGCTGCTCGGCATTGTCAGGATGCCGTTCCAGCATGTCGGGCTGACATTGGAGAATCCCTGGATCGCCCAGGCGGTCCGGGCCCTGTTCGGCGTCGCCTTGCCGGAAGAGCTCGCCAAGGTCGCGGTGATCGCCGCGCTATGGTCGCGGCGCCGGCAGGTCGGCAACGCCATGGACACGGTGTTCTATGGCGCGGCCGTAGGCCTCGGCTTTGCTGCCTATGAAAATCTCGCTTACCTCGTCCAGCATGCCGAGATGTGGCGCTCGCTGGCGGTGCTGCGCAGCGTGCTCACCGTGCCGTTTCACGGCGCGCTCGGCATCATTGCCGGTGCCTATCTCGCGATCGCCCGCACCAGTACGGCGCTCGGCGCCAACCGCCACAATCGCGAAGGGGCACGGCTGTCGAGCTGGGCGCTGGTGCTGGCCGCTCCCGTGATGCTGCATGCGGCCTTCGACTATCCATTGCTGTTGCTGCAGCGGGCGTCGACGCTCGACACCGCCGCGCGCCTCTGGCTCGGCGGCGTCAGCGTGCTGATCGGGTTCTCCTCGATCGGCCTCGCCGTACGGCTGGTGCGCCGGGTCGCCCATCACCACACGCCCCGCACCGAGGTGGCGCGGGCAAGACTGAGCCAGCTGCGCAGGATGTGGGCGCTGCTGCTGCTCGGCGGCGCCGCCGGCTTCGTCGGGCTCGGATTCGTGCTGACCTCGATTCGGCACTGGCTGCTCAACCCGGACCGCAACGTCGCCGGCGTTCTGGTTCCGCTGGGCCTCACCGCGATCATCGTCGGGATGGCCCTTCTGATTGTCACGACGACGATCTATGTTTTCGGCCGCAACCGGATGCGGACGACGGCATAATCCCGGCCCCGCCGCGCCATCAGAGCAACGAAACGCGCATCACGCGCTTGTCCCGGCCGTCGTTCCTCACCATCTGCGTGGGAAGGCGGACGCGGCATCCAGCCCGTGACCTTGCCCGGAGTGACGATCATGACCCTTCCGCAGGATACGATTCCGCCCGAGCTCGAGCGCATGAGGTCGCAAATGGGTGCAGCCGTGCGCACGCATTGGAAGGCCTTCCTGATCGAGGGCATCCTCCTCGCCGTACTCGGCCTGCTTGCGATGATCCTCACCCCGCTGGCAAGCCTTGCGGTCACGATCTTCCTCGGCTGGATGTTCCTGATCTCGGGCATCACGGGGCTCGCGCTCACCTTCTGGGCCCGCGGCATGCCGGGCTTCTGGTGGTCGCTGTTGTCGGCGGTTCTCGCCATCATCGCCGGAATCATTCTGGTGGCGCAGCCGGTTCAAGGGACGGTGACGCTGACCATCGTAATCGGCGTCTATTTCCTCGCCGAGGGCGTCGCCACCATCATGTATGCGCTGGAGCACCGCCGCGAGCTGTCCGGGCGCTGGTCGTGGCTGGCAATCTCGGGCGTCGTCGACATCGCGATCGCCGGCATCATCATTTCGGGGCTACCGGGCACGGCGATGTGGGCCATCGGTCTGCTGGTCGGCATCAACCTGCTGTTCGGCGGGCTGTCGATGATCGGCATGGCGCTCGCCGCGCGCAACGGCTGACGCCGGGGGGCTCGATTTTCGGGATGACAAGCGGCCGCGCGGCCGCTATAGGATGGCCATGATCAACGCCGCCACCAGCTTCTATTGGTACTTTAGCTACGACAGCTCGCTGGCGGCGGGAGGATCGCGCTCAATCTGACACATTGCAGCAAGATATCCGAACGAGCCGCCAGAACCTGGCGGCTTTTTTGTTGCCGGCAGGTGCCCATCAAGACACCCAGGAGCCCGCCATGCTGAGCACCACGGACGATCTTCGTATCAAGGAAATCAAGGAATTGAGCCTGCCGGCGGAGGTGATGGGTGAAATCCCCCGCACCCTCACCGCGACCCGTGTGGTGATGGCGGCGCGCAACGCGATCCACGCCATCCTGACCGGCAGCGACGACCGCCTGCTGGTCATCGTCGGCCCCTGCTCCATCCACGATCCCGACGCGGCGATCGACTACGCCGGCCGCCTCGCCACCTTGCGCGAGCGCCTCGCCGACCGCCTCGAAATCGTGATGCGGGTCTATTTCGAGAAGCCGCGCACCACCGTTGGCTGGAAAGGCCTGATCAACGATCCCGGCCTGGACAATTCCTTCGACATCAACAAGGGCCTGCGGCTCGCGCGCAGCGTGCTGTCCGCCGTCAACAATCTCGGCCTGCCGGCGGGATGCGAATTCCTCGACATGACGACGCCGCAATACATCGCGGACCTCGTGGCCTGGGCCGCGATCGGCGCGCGCACCACCGAGAGCCAGATCCACCGCGAGCTGGCCTCGGGCCTGTCGTGCCCGGTCGGCTTCAAGAACGGCACCGACGGCAACATCCGCATCGCCGCCGACGCGGTGAAATCGGCCGCTCATCCGCATCATTTCATGGCGGTGACCAAGGGCGGCCGCTCGGGCATCGCGGCGACCACCGGTAACGAGGACTGCCACATCATCCTGCGCGGCGGCAGCGGCCCCAATTACGACGCCGCCCATGTCGAGCAGGCCTCGGCCGAGCTGATCAAGTCCGGACTGCCGGCGCGGCTGATGATCGACACCAGCCACGCCAATTCGAGCAAGAAGCCGGAGAACCAGCCGCTGGTCGCCGCCGACGTCGGACGCCAGCTCGCCGCAGGCGAGCAGCGCATCATGGGCGTGATGATCGAGAGCCATCTCGTGGCGGGTCGGCAGGACGTGAAGCCGGGCGTGGCGTTGACCTACGGCCAGAGCATCACCGACGGCTGTATCGGCTGGGACACGACGGTGGAGGTGCTGGAGCAGCTCGCCGATGCCGTCGCCGCCCGGCGTGCGGCGCAGCGCAACTCCCCGCGTGAGCGCTCGGCGTAGCACTCACGACCGATGAGCGGCGCGCGTCGGGCGCGCGCCGCAGGTCGCGCTCAGCAGCCGCGGCAGATGCCCTTGATCTTGCGATCGAGCTCGCGGTCTTCCTTGGTCATGCCGCTGAATGAATTTTCTTCGGCCTGCTCGGCCTTGGGCAAATCGCTCGGGCGGACTTGGCGGTGACCGACCGGCGCCTGCGGCGGCATGCCGCTCTTCGATCCGGTGCCGGCGGAGGAGCCGCTGCCGCTCTGCGCCAGCGCGATGCCATCAGTCACGACCATCAGGAGCCCCATCGCGATCGCAAGTCTCTTCATGTTGCTCCTCCGTGTCAGCGGAATCGGCAGGACACTTCATCCCGCGGCGGGCGGATAGAGGTGCGCCTCGCCGCAATAGTCAATCACACGATAGCGCGTTTGCGCACCTGCCGCATGATCCTGCTCAACAGTTTCATCGGCAGTGAGGTATTGCGGCCCCACCGGCGCCTTGCCGTAGCCGCCGGGAATGTCGAGCACGTAGTCAGGCTGGCACAGGCCGGACACCCGGCCGCGCAGCGTTCGGATCAGGGCCTGACCTTGCGCCAGCGTGGTCCGCAGATGCGCCGTGCCCGGCGCGAGGTCGCCATGGTGCAGGTAATACGGCTTGATGCGAATCTCGACGAAGGCGCGCATCAGCGCCTCCAGGGTCGCCGCATCGTCATTGACGCCGCGCAGCAGCACCGACTGGCTGACCATGGGAATGCCGGCATCGATCAGCCGCGCGCAGGCCGCCTGAACCGCTGGGCTGAGCTCGCGCGGATGATTGGCGTGCAGCGCGACCCAGGTCGCGGCGCCCGGCACTTTCAGCGCCTCGACCAGCGCCGGCGTGATGCGCTGGGGATCGGCGACCGGCAAACGGGTGTGGATACGGATGATCCTGACGTGATCGATGCCGGCGAGATCGGCCATGATCTCCTTCAGCCGCCGCGGCGACAGCATCAGCGGATCGCCGCCGGTGAGGATCACCTCCCAGACCTCGTCATGTGCGCGGATGTAGTCCAGCGCCGCGCGATAGGCCTCCTCCGACAGCGCGTTGTCCTTGCCGGGCCCGACCATCTCGCGGCGGAAACAGAAACGGCAATACACCGCGCAGACATGCACGAGCTTGAGCAGCACGCGATCGGGATAGCGGTGCACGATGCCGGGCACCGGCGCATGCGCGTCGTCGCCGATCGGATCGCCGCGCTCGCCGGGCGCCGCCTTCAGCTCGTCCATGCTGGGCACGAACTGGCGCGCGATCGGATCATTCGGATCGTCAGCGTCGATCAGGTCGGCGAGATGCGTCGTCACCGCCACCGCATAGCGCTGCGCCACGCGCGCCAGCGCCGGCTGGTCCGCCGCGTCAGCCAATCCCTGCGCGACGAGATCCTCGGCGCTGCGCAATGTCGTCGGACGTTCGACCCTGTTCATCGCTCACCTGCCGGCGGCGTCCATACCACCTGGTCGATCCTCGTGGCGCCGGCCGCCAGCATCACCAGGCGGTCGAAGCCAAGCGCCACACCGCTCGCCTGCGGCATCGCGGCCACGGCGGCGAGGAAGTCCTCGTCGAGCGGATAGCGCTCGCCATAGCGCCGCTCCTTCTCGGCCATCTCCTGCTCGAAGCGGCGGCGCTGCTCGGCGGCGTCGGTGAGCTCGCCAAAGCCATTGGCGAGCTCGACGCCGCAGGCATAGACCTCGAACCGTTCGGCAACGCGCTGGTCCGCCGCCACCCGCGCCAGCGCGGCCTCCGGCGCCGGATATTCATATAGCACGGTGAGACGTCCCTGCCCGAGATGCGGCTCGACATGCTCGACCAGCACCTTGCTGAACAGGTCAGACCAGGTGTCGTCGTCGCTGATCCGGATCTTGCCAGCGGCGGCCTGCGCCAGCGCCGCGCGGTCGCCCGCGCCGTCGCGGATGGTCGCCAGCAGGTCGATGCCGGCATGGCGCTCGAACGCGCCGGCAACCGTCAGCAGCTCGGGCTCGGCGAAGGGATCGGCGGTGCGGCCACGGAAGGCGAACTGCCGGATTCCCGTCGCCTGGGCCGCGTGCGCGATCACCACGACCGTGTCGGCCATGATCGCGTCATAGGGCGCCTCCGCCCGATACCATTCCAGCATTGTGAATTCCGGCAGATGCAGGTCGCCGCGCTCGCGGTCGCGGAACACGCGGGCAAACTCGAAGATCCGCCGCTCGCCGGCCGCCAGCAGCTTCTTGCAGGCGAATTCCGGCGACGTTCGGAAATACCGCCGATGGCGGGTTCCGTCCGGCCTCGTCAGGTCGGTGCCCGGCGCGTGCAGATGGGTCTCGTTGCCCGGCGACACCTGCAGGATGCCGGTCTCGACCTCAATAAAGCCCTGCTCGTCGAACCAGGCCCGCAGCGCGCGGATGATGGCGGCCCGGGCGAGCAGGAACGGCCTGATGTCGGCGTGCCGCTGCGGCGACCACCAGGGCGAAGGCGCGGGCTCCCGGGACATCAGGGGATCGCCCGATCGGGCCGCAAAAGACTGGCAACCCCGGACAAAATCAGTATGTTGCCGCCCGAAACCGCATTCCGCGTCGCGTGGCGCCCCGGCCCAGTCCGGCGCCCCTTTTTCAGTGTCAGGAAAACAGCTTTGAAAGTCATCGCCAGCTCTATTCGCAAGGGTAACGTCATTGAGCAAGATGGAAAGCTCTATGTCGTCGTCACCGCCGAGAACATCCATCCCGGCAAGGGCACTCCGGTCAGCCAGATCGAAATGCGCCGAATCAGCGACGGCGTGAAGATCTCCGAGCGCTTCAAGACCACCGACCAGGTCGAGAAGGCGACGATCGAGGAGCGCAACTTCACGTATCTTTACGAGGATGCCGACGGCTTCCACTTCATGAACCCGGAGACCTACGATCAGGTCCAGGTGCCGAAGGACGTGGTCGGCAACCAGGCCGCCTATCTCCAGGAGAACATGACGGTCAAGCTGTCGATGCACGACGTGGTCCCGGTGGCGATCACGCTGCCCCAGCGGGTCACGCTCGAGGTCGTCGAGACCGAGCCGGTCACCAAGGGCCAGACCGCGTCGTCGTCCTACAAGCCGGCGGTGCTCTCCAACGGCGTTCGTACCGGCGTGCCGGCGCACATCACGGTCGGCACCCGCATCGTCGTCATGACCGAGGACGGCTCCTACTGCGAGCGCGCCAAGGACTGAGGCATCTCGAGGATCTGACGCCGGGGGGCGTGGGGGGAATTGGGGGCACGGGTCACCATCATCGCCGCCGCCCTTGCGGCGGTCATCGCGCTGGCCGCGTCGCCAACGCGCGCGGCCGATGGTTTCACGACGCCCTCCGTCACCGTCAATCGCGCCGACTGGCGCGCGGCGCTGGACCAGCTCCGCTCCGAGCTCAACGCGGCGCCCGAGGTCGCCGCCGACTTCGCGCCGGCGCGCCGGAGCAGCGTTTCGGCCGGTGATGCGCGGCGCAGGCCCGCGCTGGTCCAGCTCAACGGCGTGACCTCAACCATCTTCACGGGGATCGGACGCAGTCCGGTCCCCGTTTTGCTGCCGTTCGACGCCACCGCCTATCTCGCCGCGCGCCGCAGCGCCGCCATCGCGGCGCGCGGCCTGCCGCGCTATCAGGCCGACTTCCAGACCGACCTGTTCGATGCCGGCCCGTCCGGCTACGACGCGGTGTTCTCGCTGCCGCCGGAGGTGACCTCCGGCCTGCCGTCGCGCGTCTTCGCAAAGCCGGTCGAGATCCAGATCACCGGCTCACTCCTCACCTACGATGTCGCCGATCCCGCCGGCGGCAAGGGCGAAGCCGTCAAGGCGCTGTCAGCGCAATATCCCGATCTGCGCCGCTTCATTCGCGAGGGCTATGTCCGCTACGCCTTCACGCGCTTCGGCGTGCCCTATGTGATCTCGATCCAGTGCCTCGACAGCGCGCCGCGGCCGCGGCGGCTCGCCTGCCGCGAGGCCTATCCCATCGCCGAGCGCTTCCTCAAGGCACTGCGCATCGCCGGCGGACAGCCGTCGCGCATCCCGCCGGAGATCGCGCCGCTCGCCGCCGAGCGCCCGGTCACGCTGGATGCCGATTTCACCTATCGGCCCGTTGGCGACATCGTCGCCAACAGCGGCGGACGCGGCCAGGGCGGGCGGGCCGACCGCACCGTCTATTCCCAGATCCGCTACCCTCTTGATGCGCCGGCCTATGTGCATTCACAGTCGTTCGGCCGCAGGCGCGCGAGCGACAAATTCGACCAGCCGTGGAGCCAGTATCCCTGGCGCGACAATTTCTGCGAGGCGCGCAGCTTCAACGTCGGCCAGTGCGCCAGCGGCTTCGGCCATCAGGGCCAGGATCTCAGGCCGGGCGCCTGCCCGGTGCGCCGCGACGGCGCCAACGGCTGCAACCCGTGGCGGCAGCGCGTGCTCGCCGTGCGCGACGGCGTCGTGATCCGCTCGGCCCGGCAGCAGGCCGTGACGGTGCAGGTCAACAGCGGCACCGAGCACGTCCGCTTCCGCTACATGCACATGAATCCCGCGGCGATGGATGCCGACGGCCTGCTCAACGGCCGCAGCCTTCGCGAGGGCGAGCCGATCGGCGTGGTCTCGAACTATCTCGACCATCCCAACGGCACCACGCGCCATCTGCATTTCGACGTCCAGTTGTTCACGCGCGACGGCTGGATCTGGGTCAATCCCTACGTGACGCTGATTGCAGCCTATGAGCGCCTGATCGGCGGCCGCGGCCGCGAGGTCGGGCTGGAGGAGATCGCCGCGTCGCCGCCGGCGACCACCGGGGCACTCGGATCGTCGCCGCTCGGACCTGCGGCCGACGCCGCCGCCGCCGCGCGCGACCGGAACTGATCGCCGGCGGACCCGGAACCGGGGCCCACCGCTCCGGGTTGTCTGGCCACGGAGGATCGCAGATGATGACAGCCAACCCGCATCGCAGAGCCGGACCGGCGCTCGTTTCAGCCGCGATTGCGCTGCTCTGCGTGGGCGCGCTGACAATGCTGGTGCGCGACCGCTGGCATCCGCCGGAGATCAAGTCCGTCGAGACGGCACGGCATTCGACGACCGGCCAGGTCGCCCGTGCCGCCGGCGCGCGCGTGATGCCGACCGACCCCAGCCTCGCGGTCGAGCCGAAGCCGGAAGGCCCCAAGCCGGCGCAGCCGGCGAATCCGTTTTGAGCGTGGCACGCGCGCTTATTAGTTCGAGCTGATTGCAAGCGGCATCTGTCTCCCGCAACTCTCAGCGAGATACGAGACGGGGAGACAGTCAACAGTCACGCCGACCACTTGTCCTCTTCGCGACGATGCTCCTCGGCATTGAGGCGGTCCGCAATCTCTTGCGCCATCGCCTTGTTCTTGGTCGTGGCGATCGGCTTACCGTCCTGGCGCTGCACGCGCTCCTTGTCGGCTTCCAGCGGAAAATCCTCCGGCTTGAGCGGTTCGTCCGTCCCGGTCATGCGCGCCTCCTCTACCTCCCGCGCATAACCCGCCGGGCCGTGCCGCGGTTCCAGGCAACTCAGGACGCCGCCCGCGCCGGCCGCTCCGCCGGCGTCCAGCGGAACGCGACGCCGTAGCGATTCCAGAGATTGATCACGCCGATCGCCGACGTCAGGAACACCAGCTCCGTTTCCGAGAATTCCGCCCGGGCCTGCGCATAGACCTCGTCGCTGACGCCGCCCTGCAGCGTGGTCAACGCCTCGGTGAAGGCCAGCGCCGCGCGCTCGCGTGCCGAGAATTGCGGCGCCTCGCGCCATACCACGACGAGATTGATCTTGTCGGCGGAGACGCCGAGCTTCTCGGCCAGCAGCACGTGATGCTGCACGCAGAACGCGCAACCGTTGATCTGCGACGCCCTGATCTTGACGAGCTCGAGCAGCTGCTTGTCGAGGCCGGCCTTGGCCGCCTGCTGACTCACCGCAAGGATGGCATCGTACAGCTCCGGCGCCTGCCTCCGGAACGTGGTGTACTCGCTGCGCGCATGTGACATGGTCTGTCTCTCATGTTATCAGATATATGATAACTTATCAGAGCTCTGATGATATGCGCAAGGCACCGGAATTGACGACCTCGCGAGCGTCGCGAAAGGCAGCCCCCGCAAAGGCCGGCCCCGCGCGTCGGCCGAAGACAGCGGCCCGCCCGCCATCGCCCGGCGAGGGCAAGCGCGGCGAGGACGGCTACCTCGCCTATTTGCTGCGCCAGGCACAGGCCGCGGCGCGGCTGTCGCTCGACCGCGCGCTCATCGCGACCGGACTGACCCATCCGCAATTCGTGGTGCTGACGATGCTCAAGGCCTATCCCGGGCTGTCCGGCGCCGACCTCGCCCGCGTCGCGCTGCTGACGCCGCAGACCGTCAACGTCATCATCAGCAATCTCGAACGCGACGGCGCCATCCAGAGAGCGCCGCATCCCGTGCACGGCCGGGCGCTGCAATGGACCCTGACCCGGCACGGCCTCGCTCTGCTCGCCAAGGCCCGGCGCCGCGCCAGCGCGCTGGAGCGGCGACTCGCCGGCGACCTGAGCAAGCGGGACCTCGCGACCATCCGCCGTTGGCTGGCCCGCATCGCCGCCGAGCTCCACCAAGCGTGAAAGTTCCGCCCGTTCCGGGCTTTGCCGCCGGCCCGCATCAGCGGGTAGACTGCCCTCCATGACTCAGTCCGATTCACAGCCCGATACGATGACCCGCCGCGCCCTGCTCCGCTCCGGCATCGGTGCCGCCGCGCTGCTCGGCCCCGCCCTGCCGGCAGCGGCTGCCCCGGCCGAGTTCGAGGCCTGGCGCGACGGCTTTCGCGCCCGCGCGCTCGCCAAGGGCATCTCGCCGGCCACCTGGACCCGGGTCATGGCGCGGCTCGAGCCCGACATGACCGTGTTCAAGGAGTTGCGCAACCAGCCGGAGTTCAAGGAGCAGCTCTGGCAGTACATCAACCGTCGCGTCTCCGACTGGCGCGTCATCAACGGCAAGATCGCGCTGCAGAAGAACGAGGCGCTGTTCGCCCGCATCGAGAAGGACTTTGGCGTCGAGCGCGGCACGCTGCTGGCGCTGTGGGGCGTCGAGTCCGCCTATGGCGATCCGCTGGTGCAGCAGAACCACATGCGCCCGGTGTTTCCGGCGCTCGCCGCGCTCGCCTGGAACGAGCCGCGCCGCAAGGCCTATTGGGAGACCGAGCTCACCAACGCGCTGAAAATCGTCGATCGCGGCTGGAGCACGCCGGAGGAGATGCGCGGCTCCTGGGCCGGCGCGATGGGCCACACGCAATGGATGCCCGAAGTCTGGCTCAACGTCGGCTTCGACTATGACGGCGACGGCAAGATCAACCCGTTCGGCCGCCCCGACGACGCGCTCGGCTCGACCGCGCGCTATCTCGTCAACCGCGGCAAATATCACCGCGGCGAGCACTGGGGCTACGAGGTGCGCGCGCCCGGCAACATGTCAGGAAGCCGCAGCTACGCGGCCTGGCAGGCAGCCGGCATCACCCGCGCCGACGGCCAGCCGTTCCCACAGCCCAATGCCACCGCGCAGCTCTGGATTCCGGTCGCGGGCGGCCCCGCCTTTCTGCTCGGCCCGAACTTCTACTCGGTGAAGTCCTACAATCCGGCGATGAGCTACGCGCTCGCGATCTGCCATCTCGGCGACCGCATCCTGGGGGCACCGCCGTTCCTGCAGCCCTTCCCCGGCTCCGAGCGCGCGCTGACGCTTGCCGAGGTGCAGGAGATGCAGAAGCGCCTGACGGCCGCCGGCTTCGACACCGGCGGCACCGACGGCCGCGTCGGCAACGACACCATGAAGGCGATCCGCGACTTCCAGGCCAAGGCCGGCATCACTCCCGCCGACGGCTATGGGGGATTGAAGGTGCTGGCGAAGCTCAGGCAGGGCGGCTAGCCGCGAAGAAATGTAGGGTGGGCAAAAGGCGCGGCCGTGCTCTCGCCACCTGAGAGCTGGTAGTGGCGCCGTGCCCACCACCTCACGCTGAGCACGCCGCCCGACGATGGGCACGCTGCCGCCTTCGGCGGCTGCTTTGCCCATCCTACGTGTCCGTCATGTTGCGAGTAACGGCGACGCTCAGCTTGCGTCACGCCTTGGCCGCCGCCTCGCGGTGTCCCCTCGGCGCCTTCGCCTTGGGCTGCGACGCGCTCGACGCCCTGACGCGGATGCGCACCGAGCCGCCTTTCGGCTGCTCCTCGATCTCGAACGCGCCGGTCTTGCGGACGAGATCGCTCAGCTTGCGGCAGCCATAGGTGCGCGGATCGAAGTCGGAGACCAGGTTGGAGAGCTGCTTGCCGACCTCGCCGAGCGCGACCCAGCCGTCCTCGCTTTCCATCTGCGTGATGACGTTCTTGATCATCGGCGTCGCCGCGGTGATGGGCAAAAGAGACTTGGGTGCCGCAGCCGTATCGGCGTCCTTGCTGGTCGCGGCGTCGCTGCGCAAATTCTCGGTGTAGATGAACCGGCGGCAGGCCTGCCGAAAGCTCTCCGGCGTCTTCTGCTCGCCGAAGCCGAACACGTCGATGCCCTGCTCGCGGATGCGCGCCGCGAGCCGGGTGAAGTCGCTGTCCGAGGACACCAGGCAGAAGCCGTCGAACCGTCCGCTGTGCAGCAGGTCCATCGCGTCGATCACCAGCGTGATGTCGGAGGCGTTCTTTCCCGTGGTGTAGGCGAACTGCTGCTGCGGCACGATGGCGTGTCTGGCGAGCGTGTCGGCCCAGGGCCTGGAGCGCGGGCTGGAGAAGTCGCCATAGATCCGGCGCACGCTCGCCTCGCCGATCTTGGCGATCTCCTCGAACAGCCCGTCCACGATCTTGGCCGAGGCATTGTCGGCATCGATCAGAACGGCAAGACGCGGCGAGCGAGGTTCGGACGGCATCGGATAGTCCTCAAAGTTGGCCCAGTTCTCATTCCCTTATACGCGCCCTTATACGCGGGCCGACATCCAGCCGAATGATTTTCTTGAGACGAATGGCAAGACCACGGGATGCGCAACCAGGCACTCCGCGAGTCGCGGCACGGCTGGCTGGGTGCGCGGAGACCGGCCGCTGACGCTCCCTCCGTTCGTACACGAACAAATTTGGGCTCCAGGCCTGTTCTGACGGTTGTTTTCACCTTCTCTTAATTCGCCTCGCACAACGATGCGGACGACCCAACGATGGGATCTGCGGCAGATGATGAAGGAAGGCACCTATTCGGCCTGGTTCAGGACCCCCAAAGGCCAGGGAACCGGCATCGTCGAGCTGGTGGGCGGCAAGGTCTGCGGCGGCGATACCGTGCTGAGCTATGCCGGCAGCTACGAGACGCATGGCGATCGGTTTACCGCCATCATCAAGACGAAGCGTCACGCGCCGGGACAGCCGTCGCTGTTCGGCCCCGACGAGCTGACGCTCAGCCTCGAAGGGTGCTGCAGAGGCACGCCCGTCACGTGCTCCGGCTATGCCGCGGAAGCTCCCGACGTGCCGTTCGAGGCGCTGCTGCTGTTCTCGGCGTCCGACGACGCCGCACCTCCGCAAACGCCCCGGCCGACGCCGAAATTCAGTCCCGATCATCTGCCGAAGCCGTCCTGGCGTTGAGCAGTCGCGGTTGTCGAGGAGCCCTGTGTCGCGCGCTGCGACCCGATCCCACGGACGCTCGATCTCACCTGCTGAGACGTGATCCGATCTCAGATCGAGCGCGATCGCCATCGCATGCTCCTCACGGCACCGACGCGCTGATCCTGCTCACGAGATCGAGGACGCGCTGGGTTCGGACGCCATGCGGGTTGACGGCGAGATCGACCAGCTCGACTAGCACCAGGCGCTTCGACGGAACGACGACGACCAATTGCCCACCATAGCCATTGGCCAAGAAGGCGCTGACGCCCGGACTGCCCTTCGTGTACGTCCACCAGAGATAGCCATAGCCGCGTTCAGGCTGCTCGGTGTCCGACAGCCGCGTCGTCGATTCCGTCACCCAATGAGCCGGGATCAGCTGGGTCCCGTTCCAGCGTCCGCCGTTGAGATAAAGCACGCCGAACCGCGCGAGGTCGCGTGCGCTCATGTGAAACACGTAGGCGGGATGAGAGGACGAGTCCTCCTTCTGGTAGTGACCATCCTTCGTCGAAAAATCCTCCATGCCGAGCGGCCGCGCGATCCGCGTCTCGAAGCTTTTGAACACGTCGCCCAGGGATTGCCGATAGATCGTGCCGAGCGCATTGAAATCCCAATTGTTGTAGTACCAGAAGCTGCCAGGCGGATGGCTTCCGCGGGCAGGCCGGAGGTCCTTCATCCGCGGCGTCTCGTAGGCCGCGAGATGATAGACGCCGGAACGAGCCATCAACAATTGGCGAACCGTCGCGGTCTTCTCGGTCGGCGACAGGGCGTCGGGACGATCGTCGATCGCAAGTTCGGCAAGGGTGCTGTCGAGGTTGATCCGGCCCTCCTCGACCGCCAAGCCGTACAGGGCGCTGATGAGGCTTTTGCGCTCGGACCGGATATTGACCTTGGCGCCGATGTCACCCGACGACGCAATGATCTCGTCGTCTCTGACCACCATGATCGCCGTCGGCTTCTGCGCGTCGGCGAACTGCTGAACCTCCTGCGAAATCGCCGCGGTCCAAGGCTTTTCGCTGGGGTTTGCTGTCTGCCAGTGCAGGCCCGGTTCGGCATGCGCCCACGGCAAGCACAGCAACAGCACCACGAAGACACCAGACAGATATTGCATCGAACACCCACATTGTCGGACAGCCGCCCTCGTCGCGAAGATGACTCAGTGCGCCAAGATGGCAAAATGGCAAGAACGAGCGGCAGGTTGCAACACCGACGTCCCGTCGCCGCGTGCTCCTCAACGCCACAGCAAGCGAACGTCATGTCTCGCAGCGATGTCAGTCGGATGACCGAAACCGCTTTGGGAGGCGCAAGATTTCGCTTGCTTTTCTTACGAAAATCGGAAATTATATGACGGTCCCGTCCTCATGAGAGGGGCGCTTCGCGATCGTCATGAACGTGGAGGGCGGGATGCGGTGGCCGCGATCGTGTCGCAGCGTGCTCGATGTACGCGGACGAACGGCAGGTTGCGGACGTGAAATCGCGTGGTCCTGGCGCCCCGATGCTGGCGCCAAGTCTTTGGGTGATGATGATCCCGGAGACGACGGTGGCTATCAAGCCGAACACCGGGGAGATCGCGTATAAGCGTTAAGACCTCCGCGCAGGGAATGCCGGTTGAAACGGCTTTGCCTGTGGTGACTGCCGCCTGCTTTTTGTTTGCAGGCGGGCCATGGGTGAGGCCTTCACCCGGCATTCCCTGCGCCCTCTCTTCTCTGATGAGGGTCTTGATCCAGCATCACTCGGGCGCAGATGCGCGGCGAGATTACAAAGACTTGCCCTGCAATGAGACACGCGACGGCCACCCCGCACTCCGCTGTCGTCCCGGCCTCCGCGCCGGGACCCATACCCACAGGGAGCCGTTTGAGGCATGATCGGAGTGAGCATCTCGTTCTCACAACGTCTGCTGCTGCGTATAGGTCCCGGATCGGCGCTTCGCCGACGCGAGCGTCGTCGAAGCTTGTCTGGGACGACAGCGGTGTTGGGGCTGCTACCTGATCATCGCCGGTCCATGATCCGGCACGGCGACATCGAGGACGCGCAGTTGCACGCGCTCGACTCCCTGGTAGCGGTCGACGGTGAGCGTGCCGGCGACATGCAGGATCTGGCCGCGATGCTGAACCAGCGCGTTGCCGAGCTTCTGGCCGACGGAGCGGAACGCGATCGCGTTCACCATGGCGCCGTCGCCGGATTTGAAGCGCAGCTTCAGATGCGCCTGCCCGACCTCGTCGGCGTAAACCAGCTGATGCGACGGCAGCGCCACGATCGGCTCCGGATTGCCGCTGCCGAAGGGACCGGCGCGATTGAGCGTCGCCACCAGCTCCGGCGTCGCGGCGCGCGCGCTGATGGCGCCGTCGATCAGGATCTCGTTGACGTGCCGTGCGTCGGCGACGTCGGCGGCGAGCGCGCTTTCGAGAAAGGCGCGAAACTCGGCCAACCGCTCCTTGCGCAAGGTGACGCCGGCGGCCATCGCGTGCCCGCCGCCCTTCATCAGGATGCCCTGCTCCACGGCATGGCGGACGGCCTTGCCAAGATCGACGCCCGGAATCGAGCGGCCCGACCCGGTGCCGATGCCGCCCGGCTCGAGCGCGATCGCAAACGCCGGCCGGGCAAACTTTTCCTTGAGCCTGGACGCGACCAGCCCGACCACGCCGGGATGCCAGCCTTCGGACGCCGTCACGATGACGGCGCCCTTGTCCTCCAGGCCGAGCGAGGCCAGCGCCTCGGCCTCGGCCTGCGCTTCGGCCTGCTGCTCGATGACGCGGCGCTCGCTGTTGAGGCGGTCGAGCTCGGCCGCGATGCGCGCGGCTTCGGAGACGTCGCTTTCCAACAGCAGCCGCACGCCGAGATCGGCGCGGCCGATGCGCCCGCCGGCATTGATGCGCGGTCCCAGCATGAAGCCGAGATGCCAGGCTTCGGGCGGACCGTTGAGCCGGGCGACATCCATCAGCGCGGTGTGCCCGACATGGTCGCGCCGGCGCATCGCGATCAGGCCCTTGGCGACGAACGCGCGGTTGAGCGCGATCAGCGGCGCGACGTCGGCGACGGTGCCGAGCGCGACGTGATGCAGCATGCTGAGCAGATCCGGCTCCGGGCGCGTGCTGCTCCAGAAGCCGCGGCCGCGCAGCTCGCGATTGACCGCAACCAGCGTGACCAGCGTCAGCCCGACCGCGGCGAGATAGCCGAGGCCGGAGAGATCGTCGGGCCGGTTCGGATTCACCAGCGCGTCGACCTCGGGCAGTTCCTCGCCGCATTGATGGTGATCGATCACCACCACGGACATGCCGAGCCGCCGCGCCTCCGCCAGCGGCTCGAGGCTGGTGGTGCCGCAGTCGACCGTGACGAGCAGCGTCGCGCCCTTGGCCGCGAGCGCGCGGATGGCATCGACGTTCGGGCCGTAGCCTTCGAAGATGCGGTCGGGAATGTGGATCAGCGGATCGAGCCCGCAATGGCGCAGATGCCAGGCGAGCAGCGCCGCCGAGGTTGCGCCGTCGACATCGTAGTCGCCGAAGATCGCGACCTTCTCGCCCTTGACCGCTGCGTCGGCAATGCGCTCAGCCGCCGCCTCCATCTGCGTCACCGTGAACGGATCCGGCATCAGCTTGCGGATGGTGGGATCGAGGAAGTCGTTGACTTGATCGAGCTCGACCTCACGCCCCGCCAGAACCCGGGCCAGCATCTCCGGCAGTTGATAGCGCTGCACCATCGCAAGCGCGCGCGCCGCGCCGCGCGCATCCAGCCGGTCGCGCCACAATTTGTTGGTCAGCGACAGCCGCACGCCCAGGAACGCCTGCGGGGCGCTCAGGGGCAGTGCAAGGGCGGATGGTGCCATGACGCGCGGGGCCTCGCTTGCAGCGCAGCGATTCGAAACGGACGCCGTCGAATCTACAGCAACTGGCCTGCCTCAGCAGGTTCCATCCATGAAACCCACCAGAATCGTCCCAGAACTTGGCGGAACTCACAGGAAATCAGGGAAATGCCGCCCATATACGGCTGGTTGCCTAAAATTCGAGCTGCGTTCAATGGAGTGCATTAAACAGCCGTTAGGCGAACTCCGTAACATTTCAATCAATTATTACATCCGATTTGTCCGCCCTCTTCGTGCCGACCAGGAGGCGCGGCAACATGGAGTTCATTGCCGATGCTGACCGCGCCCGAGTTGAAGACGCAGCCCTCCGCCGCTCCGGCACAAACGACTCCCAAGGATGACGAGACCGACGTCTCGGCGCTGATCGCCCGGCTCACCGGCGAGGTCAATCAGATCGCCTGCGAGAAGACCAAGTCGATCCAGCAGATCACCAACCAGATGAAGATGCTGGCGCTGAACGCGCTGATCGAGAGCTCGCGGGTCGGCGCCCAAGGCGCGGGCTTCGCCGTGGTGGCCCAGGAGGTCCGCGCCGTCGGACAGCTCGTCGAGACCATCGCGCGCGAGCTGGAAGGCCAGCTCACGACCCGCACCGGCAATCTGAAGAGCTCGATCGAACGCATGACCGAGCGGGCGCGCGGCGAGCGCATGGTCGATCTGGCGCTGAATGCGATCGAGCTGATCGACCGCAATCTCTACGAGCGGACCTGCGACGTGCGCTGGTGGGCGACCGATTCGGCCGTGGTCGATTGCGCGGCGGACCCAGACGCCGCACGCGTCGCCCATGTCTCCGATCGGCTCGCGGTGATTCTGTCGGCCTACACCGTCTATCTCGATCTGTGGCTGTGCGATCCGAGCGGCAAGGTGATCGCCAACGGCCGCGCCGACCGCTTCAACGTCGTCGGCCAGAGCGTCGCCGACACCAAATGGTTTCGCGAGGCGCGGGGCTTGCGCTCGGGCGACGACTACGTCGCCGGCGACGTCGAGTGCCAGCCGCTGCTCGGCAACGCCCAGGTCGCAACCTATTGCGCCTCGGTCCGTGAGGACGGCAAGGCGCATGGCAAGCCGCTCGGCGTGCTCGCCATCCATTTCGACTGGGAGGCCCAGGCGCGCGCGATCGTGCAGGGCGTCCGTGTCAGCGAAAGCGACAAGGCGCGCGTGCTGCTGGTGGATTCGAATCTGCGCGTCATCGCGTCCTCGGACGGCCAGGGCATTCTCAGCGAGCGGGTGTCGCTGAAGCTCGATGGCAAACGCAGCGGCTTCTATCAGGACATCTCCGGGCGCATGGTCGCGTTCCACGCCACGCCCGGCTACGAGACCTACAAGGGTCTCGGCTGGTACGGCGTGATCGTGTCGGGTGCGTGAGGCAGGAGGATCAGCAACCCAGCCGGTCGGCGATGCCGCCAAAATCATCGGCGACGATGTCCCAGGCGCCGGTGGCGTCGAAGTCGCGGCTCTGCAGCGGGCCGTATTCGGTGGGGCGGGCGACGAAGGCGGTCTTCAGGCCATAACGTTGCGCCGCCTCGAGATCATTGTTGTGCGCGGCGACCATCATCACCTCGCCGGGCGCAAGACCAAGCAGACGCGCGGCGCCGAGATAGGTCTCGGGGTCGGGCTTGTAGTGCTGGAACAGCTCGGCGGAGAGTACGAGGTCCCAGGGCAGACCCGCGAACTTCGCCATGTTGGTGAGCAGCGCGACATTGCCGTTGGAGAGCGGCGCGATGATGTATCTGGATTTCAGCCGGGTCAGCCCGGCGACACTGTCGGCCCACGGATGCAGCCGGTGCCAGCCGCGGGTGAGATGATCGAGATCGGCTTCGGTGAGGCCGGTGATGCCGAGCTGCGCGACCAGCGTCTCCAGCGAGCGCCGATGCAGCACGTCGAGGATGACGTAGCCGCGCTCCGGATGCCTCCGGACCTCGTCCATCGAGCCGACGTAGAGCCCGCGCCAGCCATCGACCAGTGCGGTCCAGTCACCCTGGATGCCGTGGGTCTTCGACCACGCGGTAAAGTCGTTGATCAGGCTGGTGCGCCAGTCGACGACAGTGCCGAACACGTCGAACACCAGCGCCTTGACCATGGACAGATCGGACATGCTGAGCCGCTCTCCAATTTCGTCATTCCGGGATGCGCGCACAGCGCGCAGACCCGGAATCTCGCGCCACGGTCTCGAGATTCCGGGTTCACGCTCCGCGTGCCCCGGTACGACTGTGCTGGATCAGTCGAGGTGGAATTTCGCCAGCTGGCGGTGCTCGGCGCGGATGTAGCGCACCGTGCCGGTGACCGAGCGCATCACGACGGTCTCGGTCTCGATGACGCCGTCCTTGCGGAACTTGACGCCGGAGAGCAGCGAGCCGGTGGTGACGCCGGTGGCCGCGAACAGACAGTCGCCGCGGGCCATGTCCTCGATGCCGTAGATCATCTTGGGATCGCCGACGCCCATCTTGTGGGCGCGCTCGCGCTTCTCCTCGGTGTCGAGGATCAGGCGGCACTGCATCTGGCCGCCGATGCAGCGCAGCGCCACCGCGGCCAGCACGCCCTCCGGCGCGCCGCCGGTGCCGAGATACATGTCGACGCCGGTGTTGTCGGGATCGGCGCAGTGGATCACGCCGGCGACGTCGCCGTCGGTGATCAGGCGCACGGCGGCGCCGGTCGAGCGCACGCCCTGAATGATGTCAGCATGGCGCGGGCGGTCCAGCACCAGCACCGTGATCGCGCCCGGCTCGACGCCCTTGGCCTTGGCGAGCCGGCGGACGTTGTCGGCAGGCGTCGCGTCGATGTCGACGACGCCCTTGGCGTAGCCGGGGCCGACCGCGATCTTCTGCATGTAGACGTCGGGAGCATGGAGGAGCGTGCCGCCATCGGCCATCGCCATGGTCGCGATCGCGCCGGGCATGTTCTTGGCGCACAGGGTGGTGCCCTCGAGCGGGTCGACCGCGATGTCGACCCTGGGGCCGGCATTGAGGCCGACCTTCTCGCCGATATAGAGCATCGGCGCCTCGTCGCGCTCACCCTCGCCGATCACGACCGTGCCTTCGATCGGCAGCTTGTTGAGCTCGCGGCGCATCGCATCCACGGCGGCCTGGTCGGCCGGCTTCTCCTGGCCGTGGCCGCGAAGCCGCGCCGCCGATACCGCCGCCCGTTCGGTCACGCGCACCAGCTCCAGCGTCAGGATGCGCTCGAGCAGCAATTGTTGCGGGACAGAAATCTGCGTCGACATCGGTCAACTCCTCAAGACGTCACGGCGGACATCCGCCATCAAAATCTACCGCTCGCACGCCGCCCCCCTGGGCGGCAGCCGGGTCAGGCGGTCGGCACGAATGGCCGTTCCCCGCCTGTCTACTCTCCCGGTTTGAGCATGAACCTATACCAAACGCCACGCGTTTGTTTGAGCAGGGACAAGCGGTTCCCTGTGCATCATGCGCTAGTTCTTCTCGATCCGGATCACCTGGGGCTTGCCGCTGATGACCTTGTCGCGCTGCACCGCCTGGAGCGCGCGATGCACGGCGTCCTCGTGGGTCGCGTAGGTGATCAGGATCACCGGGACCGGCGCGGACTTGCCGGCGGTCTTCGCCGGCTCGCTGCCGTTGGGATGGCGCTGCACGATCGATTCGATCGAGATCTTCTGCTCGGCGAGCCGGGTCGCGATGGTCGCTGCCGTGCCGGCATGGTCGCGCGCCATCAAGCGGATGTAGTAGCCGCCCTCGTGCCGCTCCATCGGCGCCTTCTCGGTCGCCTGCAGCTTATCGACCGGCCGTCCGAACGGCGCCGCGCGGATACCGCGCGCGACATCGGCGATGTCGGCGACGACCGCGGAGGCCGTGGCGGCGCCCCCTGCTCCCGGACCGACCAGCGTGATCGGCGGGATACCGTCGCCGTCGATCGTGACCGCGTTGGTCACGCCCATGACCTGGGCGATCGAGGAGGATTTCGGCACCATCGTCGGATGCACCCGCTGCTCGATGCCCTTGGCGGTGCGCACGGCAACGCCAAGCAGCTTGACGCGGTAGCCGAGCTCAGCGGCCGCGCGCAGGTCCTCCGGCGCGATCGAGGAGATGCCTTCGACATAGACGGAGTTCTGCGCCACCTGGGTGCCGAAGGCGAGGCTCGCCAGAATCGCAAGCTTCTGTGCGGTGTCATGGCCGTGGATGTCGAACGACGGGTCAGCCTCGGCATAGCCCAGGCGCTGGGCATCCTTGAGGCACTCGTCGAACGACAGCCCCTCCTGCTCCATCCGCGTCAGGATGTAGTTGCAGGTGCCATTCAGGATTCCATAGACGCGGTTGATGCCGGTGCCGGCAAGCCCCTCGCGCAGGGTCTTGATCACCGGAATGGCGGCACCGACGGCCGCTTCGAAGTTCAGCGCGCCACCATGCTTCTCGGCCGCCTTGGCGAGCTTCAGGCCATGCTTCGCAATCAGTGCCTTGTTGGCGGTCACCACCGACTTGCCGGCCTTGAGCGCGGTGTCGATCGCCGACAGCGCGGGATCACCCGCGCCCCCCATCAGCTCGACCAGGCAGTCGATTTCGGGATCACCAGCCAGTGCGATCGGATCCTTGGCCCATTTGATCCCGGACAGATCGATGCCGCGCTTCTTGGCCTTCGACCGCGCCGTCACGGCAACGACCTTCACCGGGCGTCCCGTCCGCTCGGTGAGCACGCGCCCCTGACGCTCGATGAGACGAACGACCTCGACACCCACGGTGCCGAGGCCCGCGATGCCCACTCTCAGGGGTGCGACCATGGAATCAAAGAACCTGTCGAAAGGAAAATACGGGAGGGTTCAACGCCGGTTGGCGATGGGAACGACGTTGTGCAACGTTTCGATCCCGCTTTCAAGGAAGCGGCGGACGCCGCGCGCGGCCTGCCGGATGCGCTGCTCGTTCTCGACCATCGCGATGCGGACATAGCCCTCGCCATGCTCGCCGAAGCCGACGCCCGGCGACACCGCCACGCCGGACTTCTCGACCATGAGCGTCGCGAACTGCATGCTGCCGAGGCTCTTGAACTTCTCCGGCAAAGGCGCCCAGGCGAACATCGAGGCCTCAGGCGACGGGATCTCCCAGCCGGCCCGGCCGAACGCCTCGACCAGCGTGTCGCGGCGCTTGCGATAGACGTCGCGCATCTCGCGGATGCAGTCGTCGGGACCGTTCAGGGCAGCCGTGGCCGCGACCTGCACCGGGGTGAACGCGCCGTAGTCGAGATACGATTTCACGCGGGCGAGCGCTGCGATGATGCGCTCGTTGCCGACGGCAAAGCCCATGCGCCAGCCGGCCATCGAATAGGTCTTCGACATCGAGGTGAACTCGACCGCGACATCCATCGCGCCAGGCACCTGCAGCACCGACGGCGGCGGGTTCTTGTCGTCGAAATACACCTCGGCATAAGCGAGGTCCGACAGGATGAGGATCTCGTGCTTCTTCGCGAATGCGACGAGGTCGCGATAGAAATCGAGGCTCGCGACATAGGCGGTCGGGTTGCTCGGATAGCAGACGATCAGCGCCAGCGGCTTCGGAATCGAATGAATGATCGCGCGCTCGGCCGCCTCGAAGAACTGCGGCGTCGGCTCCGAAGGCACCGAGCGGATCACGCCGCCCGCCATCAGGAACCCGAAGGCGTGGATCGGATAGCTCGGATTGGGACAGAGAATGACGTCGCCCGGCGCGGTGATCGCCTGCGCCACGTTGGCAAAGCCTTCCTTGGAGCCGAGCGTCGCCACGATCTGGGTGTCGGGATTGAGCTTCACCCCGAAACGGCGATCGTAATAGGCGGCCTGCGCCCGGCGCAGTCCGACGATGCCGCGCGAGGCCGAATAGCGGTCGGTGCGCGGCTTGCCCAGGGTCTCCTTGAGCTTCTCCAGCACGTGCGGCGGCGCCGGCAGATCCGGATTGCCCATGCCGAGATCGATGATGTCGGCCCCGGCGTTCCGCGCGGCCGCCTTGGCCCGGTTGACCTGCTCGAACACGTAAGGCGGCAGACGGCGGATGCGATAGAAATCTTCCATGGGTCTCTCGGCTCCGGCAACCGGGGGCGGATTCGCCAGCAGAGCTGGCGCTGCGGCGACGCGGGCCATGCATTGAAACCGGTGCTGGATCAGGAGTTTAGCACGGGCTCGCGGCTTGGCTGGCAACGACACGCGGAGGTGTTGATTGCGGTGTTTTATCATGGCCGCCGCGCCACGCCAGACAATTACGCCGCTCAGAGCGGCCGATCTCCCAGCCCTTGGTCGCCTGGCCGATCATTTGGGCCTGGTGCTGGTGCCCGCCGAAGCCTGGCGGTCACGCGCCGCGAGCAACTCCTTTTCGATCTTGGCGCGCTCCTGCGGCGAAATGATCGGCGCATCGCGGTCGCGCGGCACGTCGTTGACGGGCAGATACCCGCCCGGCTCCTTGGGTCGGGCGACCGCATCCGCGTCGAGCGACGGCATGTCCGCGATTGGACTGGAGCACCCGGCAAGCGCGAGCGCGCCGAACACAACGAGCCCCGCAACAAGGGCGCGCCGTTCCGACCTCCAGCCTCGCCCCTGCGTCCCCACGCGCACGTCCCTCGGTCCCCAACTTCCAGTCAGCGGTGCCCAGTCCGACCGCGGCGCGGCGCATTTTGCCGCAGTACAACCAATTGTCACTCGAAACGTTACCGGCTTGAACAGGAATTTCATCCAGCTACGTGATCAACATGTCGGAAGCGAGAGATTTTTTCGCAACGCAACAATCAGAAATCGAATTTGTCGCAAACTCGCGGATTATTGATCTCGCGCGGTGACGAGACGGTCCCGACGCGATAGTGTGATTGAGCCATGACCGACGTTCAGAACAGCAGCAATCCAGAAAAAACATTCGATGCGGAAGCGTTCGCGATGAACATCGCGAAAGCCATGGAAAGCAGCGGCAAGGCGCTCTCGGCCTATCTGAAGCCGCGCGAGACAGGCGAAGTTCAGGACCGGCCACCGACCGAATTGACCGAGGTCGTCAAATCCTTCACCGCCGTCGCCGACTACTGGCTGTCGGACAAGGAGCGCGCCAGCGACATCCAGACCAAGATCGCCAAGGGCTATCTCGATTTGTGGGGCTCGGCCTCGCGCCGTCTCGCCGGCGAAGACGCACCCCCGGCCATTTCGCCCTCCCCGCGCGACAAGCGCTTCGCCGATCCGGAATGGAAGTCGAACCAGTTCTTCGATTTCGTGATGCAGGCCTATCTGCTGACGACGCAGTGGGCCCAGGACCTGGTCCACAATGCCGAAGGCCTCGACCCGCACACGCGCAAGAAGGCCGAGTTCTACGTCAACCAGATCATCAATGCGCTGGCGCCCTCGAATTTCGTCCTGACCAATCCGGAGGTGCTGCGGCAGACGGTGGCATCGAGCGGCGACAATCTGGTGCGCGGCATGCAGATGCTCGCGGAGGACATCGAAGCCGGCAAGGGCTCGCTGAAGATCCGCCAGTCCGACCCGGGCAATCTCGAGGTCGGCGTCAACATGGCGACGACGCCGGGCAAGGTGATCTTCCAGAACGAGATGATGCAGTTGATCCAGTACGCGCCGACGACCGAGAACGTGCTGCGCACGCCGCTGCTGATCGTGCCGCCCTGGATCAACAAGTTCTACATCCTCGATCTGCGCCCCGAGAAATCCTTCATCAAATGGTGCGTCGATCAGGGCCTCACGGTGTTCGTGATCTCCTGGGTCAATCCCGACAAAAAGCTTGGGACCAAGACCTGGGATGACTACATGAAGGAAGGCCCGCTCACCGCGATGGACGTCATCGAGAAGGTGACGGGCGAGATGAAGGTCCACACGCTCGGCTACTGTGTCGGCGGCACCATGCTCGCGACCACGCTCGCCTGGCTCGCCGACAAGCGCCGCCAGCGCGTGACCTCGGCGACGTTCCTTGCCGCACAGGTCGACTTCACCCATGCCGGCGATCTGCTGGTGTTCGTCGACGAGACCCAGATCTCGGCGCTGGAGCGCGACATGCAGGCGTCGGGCGTGCTCGAGGGCAGCAAGATGGCGATGGCCTTCAACATGCTGCGTTCGAACGACCTGATCTGGTCCTATGTCGTCAACAATTACCTGAAAGGCCAGGCGCCGCAGGCGTTCGACCTGCTGCACTGGAACTCGGACGCCACGCGGATGTCGGCGGCGAACCATTCCTACTACCTGCGCAACTGCTATCTGGAGAACCGGCTGACGCAGGGCACGATGGTGCTGGATAACACGCTGCTGGATCTCTCCAAGGTGAAGGTGCCGGTCTACAACCTCGCCACCCGCGAGGACCACATCGCGCCGGCCGACTCCGTGCTGTACGGCTCGCAATTCTTCGGCGGGCCGGTGAAGTACGTGCTGTCGGGCTCCGGCCACATCGCCGGCGTCGTCAACCCGCCCTCCTCCGGCAAGTATCAGTACTGGACCAACGACCAGATCCACGACATCTCGCTGAAGGACTGGATCAAGGGCGCGCAGGAGCACAAGGGCTCCTGGTGGCCGGACTGGCGCGAATGGTTGAGCCAGCTCGATCCGGAAGAGGTTCCCGCGCGCGGCGTCGGCAGCGAGGCCTATCCACCGCTCGAGGATGCGCCGGGCTCCTATGTCCGCGTCCGCGCATAGCGTGATCCGCCGCGATTGACTATAACCGCTCCGTCCCGCCGGGACGGGACGGGAATCAGTTGAGGGGATCTCGATGACGCGCGAACTGTTCTGGCTGACGCTCACGGTCATTCTGACCGGCCTGCTGTGGGTTCCCTACATCCTGAACCGCTGCCAGGTCCGCGGCCTCACGGGCGCGATGGCCAACCCCTCCCGCAACGACAAGCCGCACGCGCCGTGGGCAACGCGGCTGATGTTCGCGCACGACAATGCGGTCGAGAACCTCGTCATCTTCGCGCCGCTGGTGCTGATCCTCAACGCGATCGACTATTCGACCAAATGGACCGTGCTCGCCTGCGCCGTCTATTTCTGGTCGCGGGTGGCCCACGTCATCGTCTACGCGATCGGCCTGCCCGTGTTCCGGACGCTGGCGTTCGTGGTCGGCTTCATCGCCCAGGCCATCCTGGCGCTCGCCATCTTCGGCTGGCTCTAGGCCGATCTGCTAGGGCAGATTGTCCCGCAGAAAGATATCGATGCGGATGCGCTCCTGGTCCGGACTGATCGGCTCCCCCGAGCAGTGCGCGAGCAGAATGCGCGCCGCCGAGCGCGCCTCGTGGCCGGGGTCCTGGTTGATGATGGCGTCCAGCGTTCCGCGGACCAGGAACCGCCGCGTGTGCTGGGTCAGCTCATGGGTGATCCAGACCACCTCCCGGGCGCGGCCGGATGCCTCGAGCGCGTCGGCGATGCCACGGTTGCCGGCGCCGCAGCAGTAGATGCCGCGCAGATCCGGATGGCGGGCGAGCAGCGCCGCGGTCAGCTCCCGCGTGCGCTCGCTCTCATCGCGGCCCTCGATGGCCGGAAGCGCGAGCAGGTTCGGGTACTCGCTGGACAGGATCTGGTGAAAGCCGAATTGCCGCTCGGCGTGATCGCGCAGCGACAATGATCCCGCGATCACGGCAACCGTCCCCTCGCGGCCGCCGAGGTAGCGCCCCATCAGCGTGGCCGCCGTCCGTCCCGCGGCAGGGTTGTCGATGCCGACATAGTGCAGGCGGCGCGAGCTCGGGGCATCCGAGACCAGGGTCACCACCGCGACGCCGCGCGCGGTGAGCTCGTCGATCGCGGCGCGCACTCTGGGGTGATCCAGCGCGATGACCGCAACGCCCTGATAGGCCGGCGACAGGTTCTCCAGCGCACCGGCCAGCACGTCAGGATCGAACACGTCGACGTGGAGGATATCGATGAAGCCGCGCTGACCGGCCAGCCACTCTGCCGTGCGCTGGACCTGCTCGGTCAGGATGGTCATGAAGCTGTTGCCGCCGGTCGGCAGCACGAAGGCAAAGCGGAAGCTCTGGCCGCGCGCGAGCCGTGCCGCTGCGACGTCGGCGCGATAACCCAGCTTGGCAACAGCGGCCTCCACCCGGGCAACGGTCTTGGCACGCACGCCCTCGCGCCGGTTGATGACGCGGTCGACGGTGGCGAGCGACACGCCCGCCGTCCGCGCGACGTCCTCCAGCGTGGCCCGGACCGGTAACGGGTTCGCGTCAGCCGTCACTCGCGCGCCGCCCATAGCATGCCGCGGGTCATCAACGTCCGGATCTCCGGCACGTCGAGCTCGTAGGCGCGGTGGCCGAGCGAAGAATAGAATACCCTGCCCGCGCCGTAACGCTTCTTCCAGACCACCGGCATCACCACCCCCTCGATCCATGGGGCGTGCTCGCCGGTGAAGGTCGTGGTCGCCAACACCTCGTTGGCCGGATCGACGTGCATGTAATACTGCTCGGAACGGTGCTCGAAACTTGTCAGGCCCTTCATGATGGGATCGTCCGGCCTGGTCAAGTCGACCCGATAGTCGATGATGTTGCCGGGATGGGCGACCCATTGCCCGCCGCACAGGAACTGGTAGTCGACCGAATCGCGGAAGGCATCGCACATGCCGCCATGATGGCCGGCGAGCCCGACTCCGCTGCGCACCGCCGCGCAGAGATTGAGCGCTTCCGCCTTCTCGATCTTGGACATCGTGTAGATTGGAATGATTAGCGACAGATCGTGGATCGCAGGATCTGCGAACGCGGCCGTCGTGGTCTCGATCCGCACCTCGAAGCCTTCCGCCTTCAGCCAGCCGCGGATCATCGAGGCGCACAGATCGGGGTCATGTCCTGGCCAGCCGCCCCATACAATCATTGCCTTGCGCATGTCTCTGTCCTCAGTCGATCTGTCCGGTGTCGCGTCCAACAGGCAACATCGCCGGCCGCTCCACGCGGCTCTCGATCCTGACCCGCCGGCCTTCGTTTGCGGAGGTCTGGAACGCCTCCATGACCTCCAGCACGTGGAAGGCGAGCGCACCGCTAGCCCGATGCGGCCGGTCGTTCAGGATCGCGGTCGCCATATCGGCCACGCCGATGGAGCGGAACTCGCCGTCGACGTGACCATGCGTCAACGGCATCGTCTGCCAGTCGCCGCCGGTCTTGGCGACCTGGACCTCTCCACCGAAGCGGTTGGGGTCCGGCACCAGCATGCTACCCTCGGCGCCATAGATCTCGATGGGCGCGTGCCGGTGCTTCGGAACGTCGAAGCTCATCGTGACCGAGACCACCGCCCCGCTCTCGAACTCCAGCGTGCCCGCGACGTGGGTCGCGACCTCGACCGGGATCAGTGTGCCGTTCATCGGTTGGCTGGTGACAAGGCGCTCTGATCGCGGGCGCGCCGTGGAGCCCATGACGCTCACGACCGGGCCGAGCAGTTGCACGAGATCGGTGATGTAGTACGGGCCCATGTCGAGCATCGGCCCGCCGCCGCGCAGGTAATAGAAGCCCGGCGCCGGATGCCAGCGCTCATGGCCGGGACAGCCGAAGAACGCGCTGCCCGCGACAGGCGTGCCGATCGCGCCGTCGTCGATCAGCTTGCGCGCGGTCTGGTGGCCGCCGCCAAGGAACGTGTCGGGCGCGCAGCCGACCCGCAGATTCTTCTGCGCGGCAAGCTCGATCACCTTGCGGGCTTCCGCGACGTCGATTCCGAGCGGCTTCTCGGAATGCACGTGCTTGCCGGCATTCAGCACGGCGAGACTGACGTCGGTATGGGCGAGCGGCACGGTGAGATTGATGACGATCTCGACGTCATCGCGCTTCAGCAATTGATCGACCCGCATCGCCGGCAGGCCGAAGGCTGCGCCCTGTCGCTCGGCTGCGTCGCTGCGCATGTCGGCGAGCGCCTTGATGTCCAGAACGGGGAAGCGCTCGGCCGCCTTCAGATAGGCGGTGCTGATGTTGCCGCAGCCGATGATGCCGATGCCGACTTTTCTCATTGTGGTCTCCGTGAGGTCCCGTTCATCCCTTGACCGCGCCCGATGTCAGGCCAGCAACGATGTGCTTCTGCGCCAGGAGGAACAGAATGATGGTGGGCAGGATGGTCAGGGTGATGAAGGCGAGGATCAGGTGCCACTCGGACGAATACTCGCCCTGATAGACCATGATGCCGAGCGGCCATGGATACAGCGCATCGGTGTTGAGCATCACGAGCGGCAGCAGATAGGCGTTCCAGCTGTTGACGAAGGTGATGGTGCCGACCGTCGCCAGGATCGGGCGCGACAATGGCAACGTCACGTAGCGGAAGAATTTTATATAGCTGCAGCCGTCGACCAGCGCGGCCTCGAGCAGCTCGTAGGGGATGTCCTTGAAGAAGCGGCGCAGCAGCAGCACGCTCATGGCGAGGCTGAAGGCGACCTGCGGCAGTGCGACGCCGAAATAGGTGTCGAGCAGCCCGAGATCGCGCACCTTGATGAACAGCGGCAACACCGCGGTCGCCGCCGGAAACAGCAGACCGAGCGTCAAATAGCTCAAGAGCATCGAGCTGCCGTAGAATCGGACATGGGCAAAGGTGAAGGCCGCCATCGAGGCGACGATAAGAGTCAGGACGACCGTCAGCGTCGAGATGATCAGCGAATTGCGCAGCAGCTGCCAGTAGCGCCCGGAGAACAGGATGTCGGCATAGTTCTGCCACTCCCAATGCTGTGGCAGGCCGAACGGGTTGACGCGCAGCTCCCCGAGCGACTTGAAGCCACCGAGCAGCGTCGCAAGCAGCGGCACCAGCACGAAGATGGCGACGATGGCGAGGAACGCTGCCTTGAACAGCACGGCAGGATCGAACGGCGCCCTGGTGGCCTCGGCACTATTCATCGCGCATGAACCATCGTTTGTAGGTGAAGGCAAAGGTCACGCAGATCACGAACAGGATGACGCCGATGGCGCTGCCGTAGCCGACCCGCATGCGGGAGATGCCGTTGTTGTAGAGAAAGCTCACCATCGTATTCGAGGAGTCGGCGGGCCCTCCGCGCGTCAGCGGCATGACCAGGTCGAACAGCTGCAGCGAGCCGACAATGGCGAAGAACACCGAGAGCCGGATCGTCGGATGGAGCAAGGGAATGACGACGTGGCGCAGGCTCTGCGACCGCGTCGCACCGTCGATCCGGGCGGCCTCGATCAGGCTCTTGTCGATGCTCTGGAGCGCGGCGATGAACAGCATCATGTGGAAGCCGAAATACTTCCAGACGATCACGATCAGCACTGCCAGCATCGCCGTGTCGGTCGAGGCCAGGAGATGCGGCGGGTCGGCGCCAAAGCTGCGCCAGATCGAGGCGACCAGGCCGTAATCGCCGTCATAGACGAAGCTGAAGATCAGCCCGGTCGCGATCTCGGCGAGGATATAGGGCATGAAGAACAGCATCCGCAGCGCCACTGCGCCGCGGAACCGCTCCGCAAGCATCAAGGCCAGCGTCAGCGCAAGCGGTAGCTGGACACAAAGCGAGACCGCGACGATCAGACCATTGTTGCGAAGCGCGAGCCAGAACGCCCGTGTCTCCAGCACGAAGCGATAGTTGTCAAAGCCGATCCAGTTGGTCGGCCTGCCAAACCCATTCCAATTGAAGCCCGAGTACCAGGCGGCCTCGCCGATCGGCAGCACCACGAACAGCGTGAACAGCAGCAGCGCCGGCGGCAGGAACAGGATCAGGACGGTGAAGCGGCCGTCCCAGCTCGGGCCACGCACCGCGCGTGACGAGAGCGATGCCGGCGACACATCCATCGCCGGCGAGCCCGCGAATGGCCTTGCCACGTCAGTTGCCCTGCTTCCGCGCCGCCTCGATCGCCTTGGCGGCGTCCTGCGGGCTCATGCTGCCACCCGCGATCTCCGCGGAGACGTCGTTGACGACGCGACCGACCGAGGGGCCGAGGCTCTGGTCATAAAAGTTCTGGTGATAGTTCGATTTCGCCAGATTGGCGGCGATCAGCTTCATGAAGGAGTTGTTGAGGCCTGCCTCCGCGCCCTGCACCACCGGGATGACGAAATTCCCTGCCGCCAGCCGTGTCTGCACATCTTTCGAGATGAAGTACTTCAGGAAATCGACCGCTTCCTTCGGCGAGCCCTTGGTGACCAGCCAGCCGGTGATGCCGCCGAGCGTATCAGTCGGCGCGCCCTTGCCGCCGGCCACGGTGGGAAAATCGAACCAGCAGATCTTGTCCTCGCTCAACCCGACCTTATCGGCAGCGAGCGCGCGCTGGAGATTGTAGACCGAGCTGATCGCCAGCGTCATCGCCGCCTTGCCATCGCCGAAATAACCGACCGCCTGCGGATTCTTGAAGCCAAGAAAGCCGTTCTGGAACGGCTGCAAATCGACGAGCTGCTTGAACAGCTCGCCTGATTTGACGAAGGTGTCGCCGGCAAAGCCGCCATTCTCGCCACGCAGCGCCGCGTCGAATGCCGGCTTACCGCCGATCCGCACCGCAAGATGCGTCCAGTAGAAATGCAGCGGCCATTTGTCGGCGCCGCCGACCACGATCGGGGTCACGCCGGCCGCCTTCAACGTCTTCACGGCGCTCAGCAGATCGTTCCAGCTCTTGATCGCCGTGGGATCGACCTTCGCCTTGGCCATCAGCTCCTTGTTGCAGACGAAGCCGACCTGCGACAGCGAGATCGGCAAGCCGTAGACGTGGCCGCTGTCGGTGAATGCCGCGAGCGCCGCCGGAGTCACGCTGTCGCTGTAGCCTTTCACCTGCTCAGTGATGTCCTCGAGCACGCCAGCCTCGATCTGCGCCTTCAGGACACCGCCAGCCCAGCTGTAGATGATGTTCGGCCGGTCCTTGGATTGCAGGATAGTCGGCAGCTTGGCCTTGTAGGCCTCGTTCTCGAGGAACTGCATCTCGATCTTGACGCCCGGATGCGACGCCTCATAGGCGCGGACCACCTCCTCCCAGATCTTCACCTGGGCCGGATTGACCTCGATATGCAGCCATTTCACGGTCGTATCGGCGCTCGCGGCGTTGGCCCAGAGCAGGCATGCGGCAGCGGCGAGTCCCAGCTTCGCGAGCAGTCTCATCAGAAATCCTCCCAACCGTCTTTTTTGTTGCGGTAATCCTGTCCTCATTTTTTGAGGTACGCAACTGAAATTCTGACCGAGCAAACCTCAAACGTGTTCGCATTTGCGAACAGCTTCACGAGCAGACAGAGAGATTGCTAATTGGGCTGAGCAAGAATCGGCGGGCAGCCGCACGCGCCTTTCGCCTGGAAAATGCGGAGCGGACGTCTGCCGCACCGCGAAGGATCTGCTGGAGATCGCCTGACGCTCAGGTGCAGCGCGCCTTGAAATCGGCGGCCACCAGTTTTGCCATCACGTCGTTGAGATGCCCCTGGTCGCGCGTCTCGATCACCAGCTCCAGCAAGGTCGCCTTCGCCGGCAGGTCGGAGAACGTGCGCTGGTGCGACACCTCGATGATGTTGGCGCCTGCGTCCGCCAGCAATGTGGAGACGGCAGCAAGCTGTCCGGGACGATCGACGATGTCGATCGACAGCTGCGTCAGCCGCCCCTCGCGCGCCAGTTCGCGGGTGAGGACCGAGGCGATCAGCCGGGTGTCGATGTTGCCGCCGCTCAGCACAAGCCCGACATTGCATCCGGCAAACTGCGCGGGGTGCGCAAGCACGGCAGCGAGACCGGCCGCGCCGGCGCCTTCGACGACCGTCTTCTCGATCGAGATCAGGGTGGCGAGCGCCCGCTCGATCTGCGGTTCGGTGACGAGCAGGATGTCGTCGACGAGATGGCGGATGATCTCGGTCGTGATCCGGCCCGGCGATTTCACCGCGATGCCCTCGGCGAGCGTGTCGCCGCGCATCGGCAGCTGACTGCCGCGGATGGCGTTGTACATCGACGGATAGAGCTCGGCCTGAACGCCGACGATGCGCAAGCCCGGCTTGATCGCGCGCGCCGCGACTGCCATGCCGGAGATCAGCCCGCCGCCGCCGATCGGCACCACGAGCGTATCGAGCTCGGGGACCACCGCGAGCATCTCCAGCGCCACCGTGCCCTGCCCCGCGATGATCAGCGGATCGTCGTAAGGATGGATCATGGTCATGCCGAGAGCCGCGCCATGCTCCCTGGCGAACGCGCCCGCCTCCTCCAAGGTGGCGCCGGAAATCACGACCTCGGCGCCGTGCCGCCTGGTGTTCTCCACCTTCACCATCGGCGTGCCCACCGGCATCACGATGGTCGCGGGAATGCCGAGACGCCGCGCGTTGTAAGCGACGCCCTGCGCGTGGTTGCCGGCCGACATCGCGATCACGCCGCGTTCGCGCTGCTCGGCGGACAGCGCATTCAGCCGGTTCAGCGCGCCGCGCTCCTTGAACGAGGACGTGAACTGCAGGTTCTCGAATTTCAGCCAGATGTTGCATCCGCAGATCTCGCCGAGCGTCCGGCTCTGGTTGCAGGCGGTCGCGAGTACGGCGCCGTGGATGGTCGCCGCGGCGGCTCGCACATCGCTCACGGTGACGGCCAGCGCATTCAGATCGGTGGGGGTCATGGGTCTGCCCATTCCTCAGCGTGCGTCGTTGCACAGCGCGGCCGGCGGAACGCCGGCCGTCGCATGATGTTGCCGATCGTGCCGGGCGCTTCCGCGACCGGATGATCCAGATCGATCTCAGCTGCCGAGATCGGGCAGCCCGAGCATCAGCCGCATGTTCTGCACGGCCGCGCCCGACGCGCCCTTGCCGAGATTGTCGAGCCGCGCCACCAGCACCGCCTGGTGATGCTTGTCGCTGGCGAAGACGTAGAGCTCGAGCTTGTTGGTCTCGTTGAGCGCCTCCGGCTCCAGCCGGCCGCTCTTGGCCGCCGCACCATCGAGCGGCATCACCGAGACGTATTGGCTGCCGGCATAGTGCTTCGCCAGGGCGGTCTGCAGGTCTGAGCCAGACGGCTTGCCCGGCAGCGTGTCGAGCTGCAGCGGCACCGAGACCAGCATGCCCTGCCGGTAGTTGCCGACCGAGGGAATGAAGATCGGCCGCCGGGTCAGCCGCGAATAGAGCTGCAATTCGGGTAGATGCTTGTGCTCGAGGCTGAGGCCGTACAGCTCGAAGTTCGGCGCGGTGCCATTCTCAAAGGCCGCGATCATCGTCTTGCCGCCGCCGGAATAGCCGCTCACCGCGTTCACCGTGACCGGATAGTCCTGCGGCATCAGTCCGGCATCGACCAGCGGCCGCAGCAGCGCGATGCCGCCGGTGGGATAGCAGCCGGGATTGGAGACCTTCCGCGCATTCCGGATCTTGTCGGCCTGGTCGGCGGCGAGCTCGGGAAAGCCATAGGCCCAGTCCGGCGCGACCCGGTATGCGGTCGACGCGTCCAGCACCTTCGGCGCGGCATGTCCCATGCCGTCGATCAGCGCCACCGTCTCCTTGGCCGCATCATCCGGCAGGCAGAGGATGACGAGATCGACCTCCGCCATCAGCGCCCGCTTGGCCGCTGGATCCTTGCGCTTGTCCTCGGCGATCGTCTTCACGACGATGTCCGGCTGGTGCCGGAGCCGCTCGGCGATTCCCAAGCCAGTCGTGCCCGAGCCGCCGTCGACGAACACGGCGCGCGCCGCAACCCCGGAGGCGGTGTGAGCTTTCGGCAAGTTGCTATCGATCACGGTCATGACACGCTCCTTGAGGGGTGGGTTTCGCCGGCAAAGGCCTGGGGCCGCGCCTGCCGCATGAGAGACGATATCTGTTGCGAGCCGATGTCGGGCCGCTCGCCGAGCCGGGTTGCGACCGCCGCATAGTCGGCTTCGGACTTGTGCTGGTTGAGCTTGAAACTGCCTTCGACCTGGTCGATCGTCATCACGATGCCGATGATCGCCTTGCGCATCGCCTCCAGCCGGCCAGCGCTCATCTTGTCCGAGGTCCACGGCGTTTTCGGCAACAGCCTTTGCTCGAACTCGGCACTGACCGCATCCACCTGCTCTGCGAGCTCCGCCTCCGACAGGATGCGCGCCGGGCCGGTCAGATGCACTGCCTGATAAAGCCAGGTCGGCACCTGATCGGGCGAGACGTACCAGTCGGCCGACACATAGGCATCGGCGCCGTTGACGGCGAGCAGCCACGGCGTCGCGCCGTCGGCGAGCTTCGCCAGCGGATTGCCGCGTGCGACGTGGAAGAACGCCTGCGGCGTGCCGTCGTTGAGCGCCCCGAGATGAAACGGCACGGAGGACGCGATCGGCTTGGTGCCGTCCGACGCGCACACCGTGCCGAAGCCGCGCGCGTCTGCAAAGCCGAGGCTCGCGGCGCGATCGGGCTTGAAGGGTGGTGGCGTGTACATCGGAAACTCCTGCTGGACGAAGGAGCCGCCTGATCAATCGCGCTGCAAGGAGAAAGTCTGCCGCGGGATTCGGATCCGGCGGCAGGGGCTGTGATCTAGACGCAGATCATCGCCCGTACCGCGGGGGTACGACGGCGCATTTCGGCGATCATGTTGGTCGCTGCGTTGATCATGGGGGCAGGCCTATAAGGCCGCCGGGTTCCTGCGTCAAGCTCGCAAGTCGGCCCGGCCCCCGTTTTTGGGGCTGGCATCAGACCGCATGCCACAGCCATTCCATGATGCGCCCGATGATGTCGCCGAACAGCAGCAGCACCGCCGACCACACCAGCGCCGACACGAAGTTGGCGATCTGGAACACCATGTAGGGCATCTCGAAAATGCCCGCCGCCAGCGGCACCGATGCACGCAACGGGCCGAAGAACCGGCCGATGAAGATGCTCGGCACGCCCCAATCGCGCACGAAGGCCTCGCCGCGCGGAAGCATCTCCGGGTAGCGCGACAGTGGCCACATCTGGGCGACACGATCCTTGTAGCGGTAGCCGAACCAATAGGAGAGCCAGTCGCCGAGCGCGGCGCCGATGCCCCCGGCCAGCCAAATCGGCCAGAAGCTGATCCCGGTGGCGCCGATCAGGGCTCCAATCGCGACCAGGGCGCCCCAGGCAGGAATCAGGAGTGAGACAAAGGCCAGGGACTCGCCAAAGGCAAGCAACAGAACGATCGGAGCAGCCCAGGCCTGATGGTCGCGCACGAAGTCGGCAACCGCGCGGCCAAAATCTTCCATCTGCTCGACGCCTTTCTGCTCCGGGGCGCTTAAGTGCTTGAAGGCCTTCGCGGTTCCCTGGCGCAGACTGGTACGCCACCGAACCCGCCCACTTCAAGTCACAACAACCGGCTGAACCGCGTGAACAGCGTCGATCCGGCGATCGGAACCGGCCAAGACGTGGCGGGCCGGTGAACGTCGTTGTTTCCCGGGTCATTGTTTTATGCCGGTCCATGGCATAGTCAGGCCCAACGATTCGTTCCATCTTGCGCACACGCAACATCAGATTCCATGGGTAAGCCGTTGAAATCAGCTGCAAAAGCCAAGGCCAAGGGCGTCACGGACCCGTTGGCGGCGTTCGCCGCAAAGGGCAAGGCTCCGGCCAAGCCAGCCGCCCGCTCTGCGGGTGCCGAGGGCGATTACACTGCCCGTGACATCGAGGTCCTCGAGGGCCTGGAGCCGGTGCGGCGCCGCCCCGGCATGTATATCGGCGGCACCGACGAGAAGGCGCTGCACCACCTGTTCGCCGAGGTCATCGACAACTCGATGGACGAGGCGCTGGCCGGCCACGCCACCTTCATCGAGGTCGAGCTCGATGCCGAAGGCTTCCTCACCGTGACCGACAACGGCCGCGGCATTCCGATTGATCCCCATCCCAAATTTCCGAAGAAGTCGGCGCTCGAGATCATCATGTGCACCCTGCACGCGGGCGGCAAGTTCGACTCCAAGGTCTACGAGACCTCGGGCGGCCTGCACGGCGTCGGCATCTCCGTGGTGAACGCGCTGTCGACCCGGCTCGAGGTTGAGGTTGCCCGCAACCAGAAGCTCTACCGCATGGTGTTCGAGCGCGGCCACCCGAAGGGCAAGCTCGAGGAGGTCGGCAAGGTCGCCAACCGCCGCGGCACACGGGTGCGTTTCCAACCCGACCCAACCATCTTCGGCGCCAAGGCGACGTTCAAGCCACAGCGCCTGTTCAAGATGGCGCGCTCGAAGGCCTATCTGTTCGGCGGCGTCGAGATCCGCTGGAAATGCGATCCGTCGCTGCTGAAAGGCATCGAGGACGTTCAGCCCGAGGCGACCTTCCACTTCCCCGGCGGCCTGAAGGACTATCTGGCCGCCGCGATCCATGCCGACACGCTGGTCCATCCGGATATCTTCGCCGGCAAGTCGGGCCGCACCGGTGGCCATGGCGGCTGCGAATGGGCGGTCGCCTGGACCGCGGACGCCGACGGATTCCTGTCCTCCTATTGCAACACGATTCCGACACCCGACGGCGGCACGCACGAATCCGGCATCCGCAGCGCGCTGCTGCGTGGCCTGAAGGACCACGCCGAGCGCGTCGGCCAGGGCAAGCGCTCGGCCAACATCACCTCCGAGGACATCATGGCGGGCGCCGCCATCATGCTCTCGGTGTTCGTGCGCGAGCCGGAATTCCAGGGCCAGACCAAGGACCGCCTCGCCACCGCAGAGGCTCAGCGCATCGTCGAGCAGGCCGTCAAGGACCCGTTCGATCACTGGCTGTCCGGCAACCCGGTGCAGGCGAATCGCCTGCTCGACTTCGTCATCGAGCGCGCCGAGGAGCGTATCCGCCGCCGTCAGGAAAAGGAGACGGCGCGCAAGACCGCGACCAAGAAGCTGCGCCTGCCCGGCAAGCTCGCCGACTGCACCGACGCGGGCACCGAGGGCTCCGAGCTGTTCATTGTCGAGGGCGATTCGGCCGGCGGCAGCGCCAAGCAGGCGCGCGACCGCAAGAAGCAGGCGGTGCTGCCGCTGCGCGGCAAGATCCTCAACGTGGCCTCGGCCGGCAAGGACAAGCTGACCGCCAACGCCCAGCTCGCCGATCTCGTGATGGCGATCGGCGCCGGCACCGGCACGTCGTATCGCGAAGAGGATCTGCGCTACCAGCGCATCATCATCATGACCGACGCCGACGTCGACGGCGCCCACATCGCCTCGCTGCTGATCACCTTCTTCTACCGGCAGATGCGGCCGCTGATCGACGAAGGGCATCTCTACCTCGCCGTGCCGCCGCTCTACCGGCTCACCCATGGCAGCAAGACGTTCTACGCGCGCGACGATGCCCATCGGGACGAGCTCCTGAAGCGCGAGTTCAATGCCAACGCCAAGGTCGAGATCGGCCGCTTCAAAGGTCTCGGCGAGATGATGCCGGCCCAGCTCAAGGAAACCACCATGGATCCGGCCAAGCGCACCCTGCTGCGCGTGGTTCTGCTGGCCGAGGATCGCGACGGCACCGCCGACTCGGTCGAGCGGCTGATGGGGACCAAGGCAGAGGCCCGCTTCGCCTTCATTTCGGAAAAGGCCGAATTCGCCAGCGACGAGCTGCTCGACGTCTAGCTTTTGACCCGATTTCACGCCTCGATTGCAGGTTCCATTCGCTCGCCTGGGCCTGCTTTTCTCTTTCTGTTTCAGTTGTTTACAGAAAGCTAAGGCGTCCCGCACCGCACTTTCCCCTCCGGTGTGGTCAACCGGCAACAGCTTTTGGGCACCAATCGGCTATAGTTCGGGCACATCTGGCGAGGGAATCGCCGCCGCAACCCGGCACCTGCGACATGACGATCTTGGGGAATTGAATATGAAAAAGCTTTTGCTTGCTGCCACTGCGCTGGTTGCGATCACGGGTGCCGCTTCGGCTGCTGATCTGGCGGCTCGCCCCTATGTGAAGGCTCCGATGATGCCGGTGGCGCCGAGCTGGACCGGCTTCTACATCTTCGGTGGTGCCGGCGGCGGCATCTGGGATGCAGACTCGCACACCAACTTCAACGGCGTGCCGGTGACGATCGATCAGCGCGTCGGCGGCGACGGCTGGTTCGGCACCGTCGGCGCCGGCTACGACTGGCAGTTCAATCCGTCCTGGGTCTTCGGCGTGTTCGCCGATGGTCAGTTCGGCAGCATGCGCGGCACCGTGCAGGACCAGATTGCGCCGGCCCTCACTGGCCGCATCAAGATGCAGGATGCCTGGGCCGCGGGCGCTCGCATTGGCTATTTGGTTGCTCCGAATGTCCTGTCATACGTCAATGCCGGTTACTCCGGATCGCATTGGTCGGGCACTGGTCTGACCACCCTCACCGGTGCTGCCTCGGGCTTGCATACCGACTCGTTCAACCGGAACGGCTGGTTCGTCGGCGGCGGCGTCGAGAACAACCTGAACATCTTCGGCATCTCGGCGCCGGGCTGGTTCATGAAGACCGAATATCGCGCGGCCTATTACGACCGCAAGGACATTGCCGTCCGCTTCGATGGCACCAATGCTCTGAGCACGGACTCGGTCAGCTTCAAGCCGTGGGTGCAGACCATCAGCACCTCGCTGGTCTACCGCTTCAACTGGACCGGCCCGGTCGTCAAGTACTGAGCCGAACGCACTCGATCTTTCAATAATTCTGCGAAAAGCCCCGGTTGATCCGGGGCTTTTTGTTTTTGGCTCGGATATTGGCGGCTGGAGCCGCTGGTCATCTGCCGCGCCGGCCGCTAGCCTCCTCGTCACAAAACTTCACAAAAAAGACGGCAGCAGCGTTTCCGATGCTGTGACGCGGTCGATGAGGGAGGAAGTGGCCATGCGGAAATTCCTGATGATCGGCGGCCTGCTTCTGCTCGCCATCGGCCTGCTCTGGGTCGGTCAGGGCACCGGGGTCGTGGCATGGCCGCGGACGAGCTTCATGATCAACCAGCTGCAGTGGGCAGGCTACGGCGTCGGCATGGGTGCGCTCGGCCTGGTGATGATCTGGCAGGGCACCTGCTGATCTCTGACCACAACAATGGAGACACCGCATGGCGGACCGTTTCGACATGAGGGGCAAGGTTGCGATCGTGACGGGCGGCAACGGCGGAATTGGCCTGGGGATGGCGCGCGGGCTTGCCGATGCCGGCGCTGACATCGCCGTGGTCGGCCGCAACGAAGCCAAGTCGCAGGCGGCAGTTGCCGATCTGGCGGCGCGCGGCGTCAACGCCATCGCTGTCACGGCCGACGTCAGCAACAGGGACGACGTCACCGCCATGGTCGCGCGCGTGACCGGCGAGCTCGGTCGCATCGACATCCTCATCAACAATGCCGGCATGAGCATCCGCAAGCCGCCGCACGTGCTCGAGCTGGAGGAGTGGCAGGAGGTGATCGACACCAATCTCACCAGCGCCTTCCTGTGCTCGAAGGCCGCCTACCCGGCCCTCAAGGCGAACGGCGGCGGCAAGATCATCAACATCGGCTCGATGCTGTCGATCTTCGGCGCCAGCTTCGCGCCGGCCTATGCAGCCAGCAAAGGCGGAATCGTGCAGTACACGCGCGCCTGTGCCTGCGCCTGGGCGCCCGACAACATCCAGGTGAACGCGATATTGCCGGGCTGGATCGACACCGACCTGACGCGCGCGGCGCGCAGCCAGATCGACGGCCTGCACGACCGCGTGCTGGCGCGCACGCCCGCGGCACGGTGGGGCGACATCGACGACTTCGCCGGCATCGCCACGTTTCTGAGCTCATCGGCCTCGGACTTCGTCACCGGCACAGCCATTCCCGTCGACGGCGGCTATTCGATCATGGCGTAGCCGAGGCCTCAACGTCGAAAGCTCTTGATCTCGGAGACGCTGCCGTCGCGATAGGTCAACTCCACCGAGACGAACTTCGTCGCCGGCGGCAATTTCAAATAGGGCGTGGCGTTGGATGGAATCGCAATGGGATCGCGCATGTCGCAGCCGGGCATGTTCAGGACCTTGTCCGGCACGGCCGTGTCGATGCCGATGCGGACCTCGCGGATCGCGCAGCGATACGACATCAGGTGCGTGTAGTAGACCAGGAGACCGTTGAACTCGCGGAACGACAGCCAGCTGGTCGCCGTCATGTCGAGGATCTTGCGCTGGTCACGCACCAGCGCGGCCTCCGGCTCGAAGCGGATCGGGAACGGCCCCTGCATCTCGCCCGTCGCATCGACATAGCGGACCTGGATGGTGCCCGCGGGCGCATCCGCCGACAGCTGGATCGAGGGATTGGGCATGCGCTTGCGCGTGCGCGGATCGAGCACGTCCATGAAGCCGGTCTCGCGAAACTCCCCTGCCTCACCCATGCGCCAGGAAATACCGAGCGTCGGATCGGCGATCGAGAACGTGACGGTCCAGCCGCCATTGTGGCGCGAGAACATCGCAATCGGTGCGTTCAGGCTCTCGTTCGCCGGCGGAATGCGTGGCGCCGAGACGGGAGGCAGCGCCGCGAGCTTCTGCTGCGGCTCGGCCGGCTTGTCGACCGCGGCCGGGCCCTTCGCCATGCCGTTGAGAAACACATCGTCGACCATCTGGTCGAAATAGACCGGAATCTGCTTGTGCCGCACGGTCTCGGCGAGCTCGCTGACCAGACGGCGGGTGCGCTGTGCGACCTGCACCAGATTGACGCCGGGCTGCGTCAGCTCCTTGGTGAAGGTGCGCGTGAACACCGAGTTCGGATTGGCGTCATCGTTGGAGAGCCGATCGAGCGCGGTCTGGCGCGGACCGGCCGAGAACACCGAGAATACGCCTTCGGGCAACTGCGTCATCGGGGCCAGGCCACCCCCGCCCGCCACCGCGCGGGTGCCCGAGCGCTCGAACGGATTGTTGCGGCAGGCGTCGAACACCAGGATCGAGGTGCGCGCCTTCTTGTTCTGCAGCCGCTCGATGACGCGGTCCGCGAGGATCGAGGCGTCGCGCACCAGCTCCTCCTGCCCTTCGGTCGCCGCCGGCACGTCGGTCGGCAGCAGGAAGTTCTGACCGGCAATCTCGAAGCCGTGGCCGGCATAGAAGAAGAACGCGGTGTCGCCCGGCTCGACGGCATTGTCGAACGCCAGCAGCGTCTGGCTGAACTGCTGGCGACTGAGATTCTCCGCGACCATGACATTGAAGCCGAGCTGCTTCAGCGTGTCGCCCATCGTGCGCGCGTCGTTGACGGCCTTCTGCAGCTTCGGAACGTAGCGGTAGTCGTTGTTGCCGATCACGAGCGCAACGCGCTTCTCGGCATGCGCGGCGGCCGGCGCCAGAACCACCGCCGCCATCGCCAGCCCGCACGCCAGCCACGTCCGCATCGATCTCATCGTCCGTCCCTGCCTTCATTGCGTGGGCTGCCGCCATCGATAGTCGGCGGCACGCCGCCACCGGTTCATCTCCGAGGCGCCCGCGGGCCGCTCCAACTCCCTGCCGAACACACGCCGCAATTCCGTCGACAATTCGACCAGAGCGCTTTCCGCCAACGGCCGGCCAGAGCTTCGGAGCAGCCGAATACGACAGCTCGACGACAGGTTGCCCGCAAATAATGCAAAAACATTAAGCTTTTTCGGTACTTCGTTCCCCTCTTCCATTGACTTTGCAGGATTCGCCCCTATCTTCCGCAGCAGCGCGGCCGGATCGCATCCGATTCCTGAGAGATTGACCGCGGGTCGGCGTTAGTCAGAAAACCCCCAGCTTCCTTAGAGCATGCCGTTTCGGGGTTGAGCGCGACCACAGCCTTTTACCCCTCGATTCCTAACGGCGGCGTCGAACAGAGGCCCCGTGCCTATCGGCGCGTGACATAGAGGCTCGATGTCTTTTTCCAATCTCGGCTTGTCCGACAAGGTGTTGGCTGCAGTTGCGGCCACCGGTTACACCACCCCCACGCCCATTCAGGAACAAGCGATTCCTCACGTCCTGGCGCGCCGCGATGTGCTCGGCATCGCCCAGACCGGCACCGGCAAGACCGCCGCGTTCGTCCTGCCGATGCTCACGATCCTCGAGAAGGGCCGCGCCCGCGCACGAATGCCGCGCACCCTGATCCTGGAGCCGACCCGCGAGCTGGCCGCCCAGGTCAAGGAGAATTTCGATCGCTATGGCGCCGGGCAGAAGCTCAATGTCGCGCTCCTCATCGGCGGCGTCTCCTTCGGCGACCAGGACGCCAAGCTGACCCGCGGGGTCGACGTGCTGATCGCCACGCCGGGCCGCCTGCTCGACCATACCGAGCGCGGCGGATTGCTGCTCACCGGGGTCGAGCTCCTGGTCATCGACGAAGCCGATCGCATGCTCGACATGGGCTTCATCCCGGACATCGAGCGCATCTGCAAGCTCGTCCCCTTCACCCGCCAGACGCTGTTCTTCACAGCAACCATGCCGCCGGAAATCCGGCGCATCACCGAAGCCTTCCTGCACAACCCGCAGAAGGTCGAGGTCTCCAAGCCGGCCACGACCGCCGTCACCGTGACCCAGTTGCAGGTCCCATCCGGACGCGAGGCGCATCAGAAGCGCGAGGTGCTGCGCAGGCTGTTGCGGAACGCCAAGGATCTCAACAACGCGATCATCTTCTGCAACCGCAAGCGCGACGTCGCCATCGTTCACAAGTCGCTGCAGAAGCACGGCTTCAGTGTTGGCGCCCTACACGGCGACATGGACCAGTCGGCCCGCACGGCCGCGCTCGATCAATTCCGCAAGGGTGAACTGCCCTTGCTTGTCGCCTCCGACGTCGCCGCACGCGGCCTCGACATTCCGGAAGTCAGCCACGTCTTCAATTTCGACGTGCCGCATCATTCCGACGACTACGTTCACCGCATCGGCCGCACCGGCCGGGCCGGACGGACCGGCACCGCAATCTCGATCGTGGCCCCGGCCGACCAGAAGTCGATGGTCGCCATCGAGAAGCTGATCGGACAGGGCATTCCGACGATCGAGGGCGACTACGAGGTGCAGGAATCCTCGGGCGACGAGGACACGCGTGAGCGCCGTCCGCGTGACGCCGCGCGTCGCGGCAGCCGCGGCAAGGCGCGGGAGCGCGATGCGGCCCCTCGCGAGCGTGATGCAGCCCCGCGCGAGCGTGAGCCGCGGGCGGCAGCGCCGCGCGCCGCACAGGCAAATTCTCCTCGGCCTGCCGCGCCGAGCGCTCGCAAGGAACAGCCTCGTAACGAACAGCCTCGCAATGAAGCACGGCGGCCGCGGCGCGACCTCGACAACGAGCCCGCTGATCACTCACATCTGCCGGCGTTCCTGCTTCGCCCGGTGAGGGCACCGCTTCCCTGAGCAAGCAAGATTCCGGGCTGTTCCAAATGCGGTCGCCCGGAACGTCGCGTCCGCAAAAAGATCAGCTGCCGCTTCCGTCAGACATGAGACCTAAGTCGACGACAGCGCTGAGCTATCAGCGAGGCGCACACCCGAGCGAACAGCTCCAGCCCGCTTCCGCAAGTTCCCAGAAGCATCCTATGTAGCTCATTGAACATATGAGGTGCCTTTCCCGTATGCGTGGCTTGGGTGTATCCGGGATACTACGGCCGTATTTACCCCTGGTTCACAAACGTCCTTTAGCTTGGCCGGCATTGTTTATTTCATTGCTGTGACGGCGGCGACGCGGGCGATTGGGGAGAACCTGTGGTGGTCAATGCGCTTGACGAACACGAACGCACGATAGGCTTCGCCGAAGTCGCGCTCAGCCAGATCAGAACGCTTCGCCATTCGGCCAATCCGCGCAATTACGAGGTCTGGTACGTCTACGCGACGGGCTACAACGCACCGCTGAACGAGATCATCAACGAGACTCTGTCGCGCAACGGCAAGCTGTCGCAGTCCGATCTCGATCAGCTCTACGACTCCTACCTCGCGCAGCTCAAGACGTCGGATCGCATCGACAAGGTCGGCGCGCGCGTCGTCGTCGAGATCGACGACCTGGTGAACATGCTCACCGATGCTCTCGGCAGAACGGCGAGCTACGATGCGAGCCTCGCGGGCGCCGATCAGCGGCTCGCGTCGGCGACCAGCCGCGAGCAATTGGTGGACATCATCGAGGCGCTCACCGATTCGACCAGACAGATGCGCGAGACCAACCGGATCCTCGAAGAGCGGCTGACGCTGTCGAAGGACGAGATCAGCGGGCTGCAGCATAGCCTGGAGGTGATCCGGGCCGAGAGCCTGACCGATCCGCTCACCGGCCTCGGCAATCGCAAATATTTCGACCGAATGATCGAAACGACCGTGCAATCGGGGCTCGCGACCCAACAGCCGCTGTCGCTGCTGATGTTCGACATCGACCATTTCAAGTCCTTCAACGATTCCTACGGACATCTCACCGGAGACCAGGTGCTGCGCCTGGTCGGGATGACCCTGAAGCACGCCATCAAGGGGCAGGACATCGCGGCGCGCTACGGCGGCGAGGAATTCGCCGTCGTGCTGCCGAACACCTCGCTGCAGCACGCGCTGACAGTCGCCGATCACATCCGCCGCGCCGTGACGGCGAAGGAGCTGAAGAAGAAGTCGACCGGGGAGATCCTGGGACGTGTGACGATCTCGGTCGGCGTGTCGCTGCTGCGGGCCGGCGACGATACCGATACGCTGATCGAACGCGCCGACGCCTGCCTCTATGCCGCCAAACGCAACGGGCGCAACAAGGTGGTGTGCGAGAACGATCCCGAATACGCGACGACGACGCGAGGTCGGGTGGCCTGACTGCGACGGTGCCGGCGTTGCCCCGGCAGCAGCATCAACGCGTCCGCGATGATGGCGTGCGGGATTTCTGTCGGCCCGACGCTGCTGTCGCACTGCGCGTCTTGCGACCTGCCGCGGGCGCTTTGCGGATCGTCTTGGCGACCTTCCGCGTCTTGGCCGGCTTGGCCGTTTTCGCCGCTGGCTTGGTCGCACCGGGCTGCACCCCGCCACGTGCCGGACCCTGCTCGCGCCCGCGGCGAGATGCCGCCCGCTTCCTGGTCTGCTTGCTCAGGGCCGCTCTTTGCGCCGCTGCAAACGCATCTCGGGCCCATATCGCGAACTCGTCGGAGTCGTCGAACAGATGCGCCGGCACTTGCCAATACGAGCGCACCGTCATGGTCCGCGCGCGGGTCTCGTAGGAGAACGGCTTGGATCCGGCCTCCTCGAACCTGGCAAAGCTGGTTTCATCAGCACGGAGATAAAGGCCGCTGCGCAGCGCAAGCGCGAAGTTGATGCCGTCGGCGGAGATGCCGAAGCCGGAGAACATCCGCCGGATCGTGACCGGACCGAAACCGGCGAACAGATCGATCAGGAATTCGCGGTCCATCGCACCAGCTCTCGCCAACGCCCCAGTTGCCCGCCTGGAGTTTTCGGTCGAGAGGGTGGCGCGTGTCAATGTCCGGAACGCGACAGCTCCGGTGCCGCCCTGGCTGAAAGCGGACGATCAGACCTCGGCCGGCTTGAGCTGAACCGACTCGCCGCAGCCGCAGGCGCTGATCTGGTTCGGATTGTTGAACACGAACTGCGCCTGCATCTTGTCGGCCTGATAGTCCATCTCGGTGCCGAGCAGGAACAGCACGGCCTTGGGATCGACCAGGATCTTGACGCCCTTGTCCTCGACGACCTCGTCGGTCGGCCGGATATCATGGGCATATTCGACCGTGTAGGACTGACCGGCGCAGCCGCCATTCTTGACACCGACACGCAATCCGATGATCTCGGACTCGGCGCGATCAGTGAGCTCACGGATGCGCCTGGCCGCCGCATCGGTGAGCCGCATCACCTGCGGACGGGGCCGCGGCTTGGGCTTGGCAACAGGCGCTGTCGAATTCGTCGTGCTGGTCATGGCGTCATCCCGGCGGGGTATGTGATCCGCCCTTACTATTCAAACTTCGTGCCCGCTCGTCTCACCACATGTTCAGGACGAGCCGGGCCTCGTCGCTCATCCGGTCCGGCGTCCATTGCGGCTCCCAGACGATGCTCACATTGACCACGCCGACCCCCGGAACGCTGGCGATCGCGTTTTCCACCATGGTCGGCAACTCGCCGGCCGCCGGGCAGTTCGGCGTCGTCAGCGTCATCAGGACGTCGACGCTGCGATCGTCCTTGATGTCGACCTTGTAGATCAGGCCGAGTTCGTAGATGTCGGCCGGGATCTCCGGATCGAACACCGTCTTCAGCGCCGCGATGATCTCGGTGGAGAGCCGCTCGGTCTCCTCCGGCGGCAGCGCCGAATGGGTTTCGACAGTCTGAGTTTTGACGTCGGCCGTGTCGGTCATGCAAACAATTCCCGCGCCTTGATCAATGCCTGTGCAAGCTGATCGACCTCTTCCCTCGTATTGTACATGCCAAACGAGGCCCTGCAGGTCGCCGTGACGTTGAATCTCTCCAAAAGCGGCATCACGCAGTGCGTGCCCGCGCGCACCGCGACGCCCTGGCGATCGATCACGGTCGCGATGTCGTGCGCGTGCGCGCCCTTCATCTCGAACGAGATGACCGGGCCCTTGCCCTTGGCGGTGCCGATCAGCCGCAGCGAATTGATCTCGCGCAGCCGATCCTGGGCATAGGTGAGCAGGTCGTGCTCGTGCGCGGCGATGCGTTCCTTGCCGACCGAATTGACGTAATCGATCGCCGCGCCCAGCCCGACCGCCTCGACGATCATCGGGGTGCCGGCCTCGAATTTGTGCGGCGGATCGCCATAAGTGACCCAGTCGCGCGCGACCTCGCGGATCATCTCACCGCCGCCATTGTAGGGACGCATGGCAACGAGGTGGTCGTACTTGGCGTAGAGCACGCCGATGCCGGTCGGCCCGTACAGCTTGTGGCCGGTGAAGACATAGAAGTCGCAATCGATGTCCTGGACATCGATTGCGAGGTGCACGGCGGCCTGGCTGCCGTCGACCAGCACAGGGATGCCGCGCGCATGCGCAATGCGCACGACCTCTTTCACCGGGACCAGCGTGCCGAGCATGTTCGACATCTGCGTGATCGCGACCAGCTTGGTCCTGCCCGTCAGCAGCTTCTCGAACTCGTCGATCAGGAAGTTGCCGTCATCATCGACCGGAGCCCACTTGATCACGGCGCCCTGGCGCTCGCGCAAGAAGTGCCACGGCACGATGTTGGAATGGTGCTCCATGATCGAGAGCACGATCTCGTCGCCTTCACCGATGTTCGGTCCGCCCCAGGAGGATGCGACGAGGTTGATCGCCTCGGTCGCGTTGCGGGTGAAGATGATCTCTTCACTGCGCCGCGCGTTGAGGAAGCGCGTGACACGCTCGCGGCCGCCCTCATAAGCTTCGGTCGCGGCATTGGCGAGATAATGCAGGCCGCGATGCACGTTGGCGTATTCGCTGGTGTAGGCCTGCGTCATGCGGTCGAGCACGGCGCGCGGCTTCTGCGCCGACGCCGCATTGTCGAGATAGACGAGCGGCTTGCCGTAGACCTGCAGCGCCAGCGCCGGAAAATCTTCGCGGATGCGGGCGACGTCGTAGGAGCCGTTTGAGACAGCGGGATGCGTGCTCATGCGCGCGCCTCCATCCAGTCCTGGGCGGCGGCGATGACGCGCTCGCGCAGGCCATCATCCTCGATCGCCTCGATCGCCTCACCGACGAAAGCCTGGATCAGCAGCGCCTGCGCCTGCTTCTCGGGTAGGCCGCGGGCGCGCAGATAGAACAGCAGGCTTTCGTCGAGCGCGCCGGCAGTGGCGCCGTGGCCGCAGGAGACGTCGTCGGCGAAGATCTCGAGCTCCGGCTTGCTGTCGGCCTCGGCCTCGTCGGACAACAGCAGCGCCCGCGTCATCATCTTGCCGTCGGTCTGCTGCGCGTCGGGGCGCACGATGATACGGCCCTGGAATACCGAGTGGGCACGATCGTCGAGCACGGCGCGGAAGTTCTCGCGGCTGGTGCAGCCGGGCACCGCATGGTCGACAACCAGGGTCATGTCGCCATGCTGCTTGTCGCGCAGCAGGTTGACACCGTTGACGATGAGCTCACTCCCCTCGCCAGCGAGCGTGAAGAACGCCTGCAGCCGGCTGATCGCGCCGCCACTGGTCATGTTGAACAGGCTGAGCTTCGACTTGGCACCGACCGTGAACAGCTCGGAGGAGATGTTCACCGCATCAGCGGCGTCGCGCATCAGCCGGACATGAGACAGCGCAGCCTGGTCGCCGACCCAGATCACGGCCGCATCATTCGCCTGATAGGCGGACGCGCCGTCCGCGGCGATGCTGGTCTCCACCAAAGTCGCGCGGGCGCCCTGCCCGATCCGCACATGCGATCGGCTGTAGCGCGCCGCCTTGGGAGCGGTCGCGACGTGAATGAGCTGCAGCGGCGACGACAGCTGCACACCATCGGCCACCGTCACCACGACGCCGTCGGTCGCGAGCGCCGCGTTGAGCGACAGCATCGGGTCGGCCACCGTGGCCAGCAGCAGGTCGCCTCGGAATTCGTTGGACTGCTCGTCCAGCACCGCGCCCAACGTCTTCACCGTGACGCCCGACGGCATAGCCGCGAGGTCCGACAGATCGGCGGCAAATACACCATCGACCAACACGAGCTTGGTCGCACCTTCGATCGCGATTGACGCGATCGCGGCCTTCGCCCGCGCCAAGGCGGCCGCATCTGGCGCGCCCGCGAGCGGCAGCACCTCGCGCACCAGGGCACGCAGGTCGGTGTACTTCCATTCCTCGATGCGCCGGTGCGGCAGGCCCGTGCGCTCGAAAGCCGCGAAGGCCTCGCGCCTGATATCCGCGACCTTGCCGGCGCCGGGCAGCCGGCCCTGGGCGGCAGCAAAGAAGCTGCTCGCCACGGTACCGCTGTCGTTCTTGACCAAAGCTACGTTCATCACAGATCCATTCACGCAGCGATCAGGCCGCGTCTTCGAACTGGGCGTAACCGGACGCCTCCAGCTCCAGCGCGAGCTCCTTGCCGCCGCTCTTCACGACGCGGCCCTTCGACATCACGTGAACGACGTCGGGCACGATGTAGTTCAGCAGCCGCTGATAGTGGGTGATCACGATCATCGAGCGCTCCGGCGAGCGCAGCGCGTTGACGCCGTCGGCGGCGATGCGCAGCGCATCGATGTCGAGACCGGAATCCATCTCGTCGAGGATGCACAGCGACGGCTGGAACAGCGCCATCTGAAGCACCTCGTTGCGTTTCTTCTCGCCGCCGGAAAAGCCGACATTGACGCCGCGCTTGAGCATGTCCTGCGGAATGCTGAGCGATTTCGAGATCTCGCGCACCTTCCTGAGGAAGTCCGGCGTCGAATACTCCTCCTCGCCGCGCGCCTTGCGCTGCGCATTCAGCGCGGTGCGCAAGAACGTCATGGTGGCGACACCGGGGATCTCGACCGGATACTGGAACGCCAGGAACACGCCCTTGGCGGCGCGCTCGTCCGGCGCCATCGCCAGGAGATCCTCGCCCTTGAACAGGATCTCGCCGCCGGTGACCTCATAGCCCGGCTTGCCGGCGATGACATGGGAGAGCGTCGACTTGCCGGAGCCGTTCGGCCCCATGATGGCGTGCACCTTGCCGGCGTCGATCGAAAGCGTCAGGCCGTGGAGAATCTCGCGCTCCTCGACGCGGACCTGCAGGTTGTTGATTTCGAGTAGTGCCATAATATGTTTCCGCTCAACGCTTGCCCTGGAGCAACCGATCGATCGGGTCCGAGGGCGGATGATGTTGATGTCAGCAAGAGCGGGCCGCGCCGCGGACCCGCTCCCATGTGGTCTTAGCCGACCGATCCTTCGAGGCTGATCGAGATCAGCTTCTGCGCCTCGACCGCGAACTCCATCGGCAGCTGCTGCAGCACGTCCTTGACGAAGCCGTTGACGACGAGGCCGACCGCCTCCTCCTGCGAAAGGCCGCGCTGGACGCAGTAGAACAGCACGTCCTCGGAGATCTTGGACGTCGTCGCCTCGTGCTCGAAAGTGGCCGAGGAATTCTTGGCCTCGATATAGGGCACGGTGTGCGCGCCGCACTTGTCGCCGATCAGCAGCGAATCGCAGGCGGTGAAGTTGCGCGCGTTGGACGCCTTGCGATGCGCCGTCACCAGGCCGCGATAGGTGTTCTGCGAGCGGCCTGCGGCGATGCCCTTGGAGATGATCCGGCTGGTCGTGTTCTTGCCGAGATGGATCATCTTGGTGCCGCTATCGACCTGCTGATAGCCATTCGAGATCGCGATCGAATAGAATTCACCACGGGAATTGTCGCCGCGCAGGATGCAGCTCGGATATTTCCAGGTGATCGCCGATCCCGTCTCGACCTGGGTCCACGAGATCTTGGAATTGTTTCCACGGCAGTCGCCACGCTTGGTGACGAAATTGTAGATGCCGCCGACACCTTCCGAATTGCCCGGATACCAGTTCTGCACCGTCGAGTACTTGATCTCGGCGTCATCGTGCGCGACCAGCTCGACCACGGCCGCGTGCAGCTGGTTCTCGTCGCGCTGCGGCGCGGTGCAGCCCTCGAGATAGGAAACGTAGGCGCCCTTGTCGGCGATGATCAGCGTTCGCTCGAACTGGCCGGTGTTGCGCTCGTTGATGCGGAAGTAGGTCGACAGCTCCATCGGGCAGCGCACGCCCGGCGGCACGTAGACGAACGAACCGTCGGAGAACACCGCCGAATTCAGCGTCGCATAGAAATTGTCCGAGGTCGGCACCACGCTGCCGAGATATTTCTGTACCAGCTCGGGATGCTCGCGGATGGCTTCCGAAATCGGCATGAAGATCACGCCGGCCTTCCTCAGCTCCTCCTTGAACGTGGTCGCGACCGACACCGAATCGAACACGGCATCGACCGCGATCTTGCGCGTCTCGGGGCTGCCGGCACCGGGCACCGGCTCGACGCCTTCGAGGATCGCAACCTCGCGCAGGGGAATGCCGAGCTTCTCATAGGTCTTCAGGATCTCAGGATCGATCTCGTCGATCGAGGAGAGCTGCTTCTTCGGCTTCGGCGCCGAGTAGTAGTAGAGATCCTGGAAATCGATCTTGGGATAGTCGACGCGCGCCCAGGTCGGCTCGGTCATGGTCAGCCAGCGGCGATAGGCCTCGAGGCGCCATTCGAGCATCCAGGCGGGCTCGTTCTTCTTGCCCGAGATGAAGCGGACGGTGTCTTCGGAAAGCCCCTTCGGAGCCTTCTCGGATTCGATGACAGTCTCGAACCCATAGCGATATTGGTCGACGTCGATCCGCCTGACGCGGTCGACCGTCTCTTGTACGGCTGGCATTCCATCCTCCGCTCGCGGTTTCAAGGACCGCGGTGGACATCTTCTGGAACCGTCTTACGACGTTTCCTCGACGAAATCACGCCCTTAGAATCGCTCAAGCACGGTTTCGTCGCCTCCTTTAAGTAGGGTCAATGACAGCTTTCGCCAAGCCTGGACGCAACGATCGACCTCCGCCTCCGTGGTGGACCAGCCCAGACTGAGGCGCACCGCTCCCTGGGCCGCTGCGGAACTGGCGCCCATCGCTTCCAGCACATGGGACGGCTGGACCTTGCCGGACGAACACGCCGAGCCGGAAGACACCGCGATCCCTTCGAGATCGAAGCCGATCACGGCCGTCTCGGCCTTGAGCCCCGGTGCGGTGAACAGCGTCGTGTTCGGAAGCCGCGCCGCTTCGGACGAAAATACCGTCACGCCAGCGGTCTGACGAAGGCCCGCTTCCAGCCGGTCGCGCAGCGCCGTGATCCGGGTCAGGTCCACCTCGCGCGAAGCCAGGGCAGCGCCGGCCGCGGCGCCAAATCCAGCAATTCCGGCCACGTTTTCGGTTCCAGCCCGGCGACCGCGCTCCTGGCCGCCACCGCGGAGAACCGGAATCGGCTCCTCCACGCCGGCGCCCAGGACCAGAGCGCCGACGCCCTTGGGTCCGCCGATCTTGTGCGCAGAGATGGTCACAAGGTCCGCGCCCATCTGCTTGATATCGAGGGGTATTTTCCCGAATGCCTGGATCGAATCGACGTGCAGCACGCCGCCCGCCTGGTGCACCATCTCGGCGACTTTCGAAACCGGTTGAAGCAGCCCGGTCTCGTTGTTGGCGGCCATGACGGACACCAGCGCCGGCGGCCCGCCGGCCAGCAGGGCTTCCAGGCGTCCGAGATCGACCACGCCGGAGGAGTCGACCGGGATCGTCTGCACTACTGATGGCGCGAACCGGCCGCCGGCCAGCACCGAGGCATGCTCGACCGCAGACACCAGCAGCCGCTCGACCGGGCCGGCCGGCGCGCGCAGGCCTGGGCTCAAGGCGAGCACATTGGCCTCGGTTCCGCCGGAGGTGAACACCACGCGGCGCGCGACGGTGCCGAGCCCCCGGGCGATCACCTCGCGGGCCTCCTCCGTCAGCCGCCGCGCCTTGCGGCCTTCGGCGTGAACCGACGAGGGATTGCCGACCAGATCCATGGCGGCGAGAATCGCCGCGCGCGCTTGCGGTCGCAGCGGGGTCGTCGCATTCCAGTCGAGATAGATCCTGTCGGCCATGGCTCGTTCTTATCAACTCGGGACACGAACGACCATCGCTCGCCCGCGCCATGATGATGCGCGACGGCCAGCGTGATATCGTCGGGCGCGAGATTGAGATAGCGGGTCCGGTGCCATGAACAAGCTTGTCGGCTCGATGCTGCGTCCGAATGATCGTACCTTCTACGCGATCATGGCCGGGCTCTCGCTCGGCATCGGCGTCGTCAACGCCCTTTCCGCCGCCCACGATGCCGTCAGGCGGGGCGCGGCCTATGATCTGGAAAAGCAGTTGCTGTGGGAAATGACGAGCATTGTCGTCATCATCCTGCTGGCGCCGCTGCCGGTCGCCACCGTTCGTTCCATCCGGCTGGGCCCGGCCGCCATGGCACGTCATATCGCGCTCGCCGTCGCCGCCGTCGTCGTCGCCTTCTCTGCGCTTCACATGATCGGCATGGTGACGCTGCGCAAGCTGCTGATGTGGACCGCGGGCGGCGCGTACGACTTCCAGCTCTCCCTTGCCACCATCGTGTACGAGTTCCGCAAGGACGTCATGACGGCGCTGCTCATCGGTGGCACGCTCTGGCTGTACGACGGCTATCGCGCGAGCGCTGTCCGAGAGCCGACACGGCGATCCGAGCCTCCTGCCCCTGCCACGCTCTGGCTGCGCGACGGCCCGAGCCGCATCCGCATCTCGCCGGCCGACATCCTGTGGGTGGCCGCGGCCGGCAACTACGTCGAATATGCCATGGCCGACGGCAGGCGGCATCTCATCCGCGGCACCTTGTCGGCCGCCGAGGTCGAGCTCGCCCGCTTCGCGCTCGTCCGCATCCACCGCGGCCGGCTGGTCAACATGGCCCGGGTCGCCGCGCTTTCGGTCCTGCCAACGGGCGATTTCGGCCTGACCTTCGACAACGGACAATCCGTGCAGGGCAGCCGCCGCTATCGCAGCGCCGTTGCGCAGCTGGAGCAGACGGCGTCGCTGCGCTGAACGGCCGGGCTGCAGACGAAAACGCCAGTATTTTCATAGAATTGCAGGCGCATTCGGATGACGTTCCGCGGCCGCTTCGCCCCGCCGCTGTATCGGCGGCCCGGTCTGCATCCCTGCCGCAGCCGCCTTGCCGGGCGTTGAAAATCCTTGCTTTTTGCCCCGCGCTCCATGCTAGAAGGCCAACTTCCAGTCACGCCAGCGCTGCTCCGTCCAAGCGAACGGATGGCGCTCGATCACCACTTGTCCTGCGGAATTCGTCGGCGAGGCGCCAGATGAAGCTCGGACGAAGTCGGTCGACGCTCTGCCAAGGATTCTCTGATGCCTGAAGTCATCTTCAACGGTCCGGCCGGCCGCCTCGAAGGCCGTTACCATCCGGCGAAGCAGAAGAACGCGCCGATCGCGATGATCCTGCATCCGCATCCGCAGTTCCACGGCACGATGAACCATCAGATCGTGTACCAGTGCTACTACGCCTTCGCGCATCGCGGCTTCTCGGTGCTGCGCTTCAATTTCCGCGGCGTCGGCCGCAGCCAGGGTTCGTTCGATCACGGCACCGGCGAGCTGTCCGATGCGGCCTCCGCGCTCGATTGGGCGCAGACCATCAACCCCGAGGCTCGCGCCTGCTGGGTCGCCGGGTTCTCGTTCGGCGCCTGGATCGGCATGCAGCTTTTGATGCGCCGCCCGGAGGTCGAGGGCTTCATCTCGATCGCCCCGCCCGCCAATCTCTACGACTTCTCGTTCCTGGCGCCCTGCCCGTCCTCCGGGCTGATCGTGCATGGCGAGCGCGACGCGGTGGTGCCGCCCAAGGACGTCAACACGCTGGTCGAGAAGCTGAAGACGCAGAAGGGCATCGTGATCGACCAGCAGGTCATCCCCGGCGCCAACCACTTCTTCGACGGCAAGCTCGAGCCGCTGATGGAAACCATCACCGCCTATCTCGACATGCGCCTCGCCAATGTGAGGTGAGGTCGGCGCGTCGTTGCAAAGCCCTCGATCTGTAGGGTGGGCAAAGGCGCGTCCGACACTCCGTCAACGCGGATGGTCGCAACGCGCCGCGCCCACCATCTTCATTTGGCGGCTCGGAGACAATGGTGGGCACGCCTGCGGCTTTGCCCACCCTACGAACTACGAACTGCCGCCACATCCTCCGCCGTCATCGTCCGCAGGCGGGTGATCCAGTGCGCCGCGGCTTCTCAGTTCGTCACCGGCGTCTCGGAATACTTGATCGTCCGCCTGCGCGGACGATGACGCTGCGAGTGGAGCCGGCACCTTCCATGACAACGTCGTGCCTCTCTACGCCGCCTGCTTCAACAAATACGCATCGTGCCGCGCGAGGAACGCGCGCAGCAGCTGCGGATAGTCGACGCTGACCGCCGTCCTCACGCTCGGCCGCTGCGCGAGTTGATCGCGCCACGCCCGAACTTTCGGCGTGGACGCAAAGATGCCGAGATCACCGTACGCATCGAACACATCGAAGTAGCGGAAGATCGGCGCGAACACGGCGTCGACCAGGCTGAAACGCGCGCCGGCAAAATACGGCCCCTCGCCCAGCGCATCCTCGACGCGAGCAAACTTCGCCGTCAGCGCCTCGCGCTTGGCGGCGAACAATGCGGCATCCTGCGTCGTCTCCAGGCCCCAGAGATCGCCGAGGATCGCTGAGCCGAACTCCATCCAGGCCCGATGCTGCGCGCGGACCAGCGCGTCCTCGGGATGCAGCCTCACAGCCGGCTGCGTCTCCTCGATGTACTCGCAGATCACGTTGCTCTCGAACAGCGCCACCTCGCCCTGGCCCAAGGGTACCACCAGCACCGGCACCTTGCCGAGCGGCGAGATCTTCAGGAACCAGTCGGGCTTGTTGGCGAGATCGATGTCGATCCGCTCGAATGCGACGCCCTTTTCGTTCAGCGCAATGACGGCGCGTTGCACATAGGGGCAGAGCTTGTGGCTGATCAGCTTCAGGACAGGCGCCATGACATCCTCGGCAGTTTGATGCAGATGCATCAAACTAGATGCATACGCATCGAACTGTCAAGGTTCATGCAATTGCATGAATCAAGGGCGCGCAATGACCCCGCCGGTCATCGGAAACGGCACGCCTGTGGTAGTGGGATAGCTCAGCGGCAGGCCCTTCATGCCGCGTACCGCCAGGAAGCCAAACGCCTGGGCCTCGATGGCGTCCGCCGACCAGCCCAGCGCATCGGCCGATTCGACGCTCGCCGGCGCGACACGCTCGCGCAGCATCCGCATCATGGTATGGTTGCGGGCGCCGCCGCCGCAGACGATCCAGCTCGCCGGCGGCTTCGGCAGCAGCGGGATGATGCGGGCAATCGCTGCGGCCGTGAACGCCGTCAGGGTCGCGGCCCCGTCCGCCGGCTTCACATCGCCCAGCTTCAGCGCGGCAAAATCGTTGCGGTCGAGAGATTTCGGCGGCGGCAGCGCGAAAAAGGGCATTTCCAGCGCGCTGGTGATCCAGGCCTCGTCCGGGTTGCCCTGCTCCGCCACGCGGCCATCCTGATCGAATGCTTGGCCCGTGGTCCGGTGCATGAAGTCGTCGAGCAGCGCATTCCCGGGACCGGTGTCGCAGGCGATCAGCACGTCGTCGCCGTCGATATAGGTGATGTTGGAGACGCCGCCGATATTGACCACGGCGATCGGCCCCGCGCGCGACAGCGATTGCGCCAGGGCGCGGTGATAGACCGGCACGAACGGCGCGCCCTGCCCGCCGAAATCGACGTCGGCAGCGCGGAAATCGTGCATCACCGGGATATGGACGGACTTGGCGAGCGCGGCCGCGTCGCCGATCTGCACGGTCAGGCGGCGTTCGGGGCGGTGCAGCACGGTCTGGCCATGAAAGCCGATGATATCGATGTCCTCGGGCTTCAGCCGGTGCTGCGCCAGGAACGCGGCGACCGCCTCGGCATGCGCCACCGTCACGACGCGCTCGGCGTCGCGCACCCGTCCGGGGCGCGCATCGCGCCGCTCGATCTGCACCGCATCGGCGAGCGCCTCGCGCAGCAGGCTGCGCTCCGCAGCGCTATAGGCCCGGTAGCCCGAGGGACCGAGGCTCTTGATCTGCCGCCCATCGGTCTCGATCAGGGCCACGTCCACCCCGTCGAGCGAGGTGCCACTCATGAGGCCAAGTGCGGTCAGAATCATTGCAGTCGAACCTAAAAACCCTGCCCTGCTTGCCAAGTACGGCCGATTTGAGGTCCCGCCCAGGCCGTGCACATGCTTGTACAAGCCCGGCGCATCTTATAATGCCACAACGCCCGTATCCGTGGCATGTGCCCCCCGCACGTCCCCGCGACAAGCGGTCAATACCGTAAACAAATGCTCAGAGTCGCCGACAATGACTGGCTTCAAGTCTGATTTCCTGAACGTGCTGCAGAGCCGCGGGTTCATTCATCAGTGTTCGGATTTCGAGGGGCTGGATGCCCTCGCCGCCAAGGGCCAGGCGACCGCCTATGTCGGCTACGACTGCACCGCACGCTCGCTGCACATCGGCAACTTCCTGACCATGATGATGCTGTACTGGCTGCAGCAGACCGGGAACAAGCCGATCACCCTGATGGGCGGCGGCACGACGATGGTCGGCGATCCCTCCGGCAAGGACGAGACCCGCGCGATGCGCACGGTCGAGGAGATCGAGGCCAACAAGGCGTCGATCCGCGGCGTGTTTGCCAAGGTGCTGCGCTACGGCGATGGCGCCACCGACGCCATCATGCTCGACAATGCCGAATGGCTGACGCAGCTGAAATGGATCGAGATGCTGCGCGACATCGGCCGGCACTTCTCGGTCAACCGCATGCTGACCATGGACTCGGTCAAGCTGCGGCTCGAGCGCGAGCAGGAGATGAGCTTCATCGAGTTCAACTACATGGTCTGCCAGGCCTACGACTTCGTCGAGCTGGCGCGGCGCACCGGCTGCCGGCTGCAGATGGGGGGCTCCGATCAGTGGGGCAACATCGTCAACGGCGTCGAGCTCGGCCGCCGCATGGGCACCGAGCAGCTGTTCGCGCTGACCACGCCGCTCTTGACCACCGCGTCCGGCGCCAAGATGGGCAAGACCGCGCAGGGCGCGATCTGGCTCAATGCCGACCAGTGCAGCCCGTATGATTTCTGGCAGTACTGGCGCAACACCGAGGACGCCGACGTCGTCAAGTTCCTCAAGCTGTTCACCACGCTGCCGCTGTCCGAAATCGAGAAGCTCGCTGCACTGCAGGGCGCCGAGATCAACGAGGCCAAGAAGGCACTGGCCGATGCGGCCACCACCTTGCTGCATGGCGAAGAGGCGGCGCGCACCGCTGCCGAGACCGCCCGCCGCACCTTCGAGGAAGGCGCCATCGCCGAGAACCTGCCGACGGTCGAGGTGCCGCAGGCCGAGCTCGACGCCGGCCTTGGCGTGCTCAACGCCTTCGTCAAGGCCGGCCTCGTCGGCTCCAACGGCGAGGCGCGGCGGCAGATCAAGGGCGGTGGCCTGCGCGTCAACGACGTTGCGGTCACCGACGAGAAGATGGCGCTGACGCCGGCGGCGCTGACCAGCGAGGGCGTGATCAAGCTGTCGCTGGGCAAGAAGCGCCACGTGCTGGTCAAGCCTGCATAGCCGCATTCCTTTTTGCCTGCTTGTCAGGGAAGGCCGAAAGGCGCTCCCATGACGGCATGACGAGCAGCGCGCCGCGAGAGCCTGCGCAAGCCGAGGAAACCCCGACAGCTCCACCACGACTGCGCATGGCGTTCGTGGTGCTGGGTCTCTGCTTTGCGCTATCGGTGATCGGCCGCGGGCTGGGAGAAAGCTTCACCGTCTTTCTCAAGCCGATCTCCGACAGCTTCGGCTGGGATCGTTCCGAGGTCGTCTCGATCTATTCGCTGACGGCGCTCGCCGGCGGCCTCGCCGCTCCGCTGATCGGGCGGCTGTTCGACCACTCCGGACCACGCGCCGTCTATGCGCTCGGCCTCCTGCTGCTTGGTTCAGCCTTCACGGCCGCCGCGCACGCGCAGGCGCTGTGGCAATTCCAGATCAGCATCGGCCTGTGCGTCGGCATCGGCATCGCGCTGATCGGCAACGTCCCCAACTCGATCCTGCTGGGCCGCTGGTTCGGCAAGAAGCTGCCGACCGCGATGGCGGTGATCTATTCCGCCACCGGCGCCGGCGTGCTGATCCTGCTGCCGGGCTCGCAACTGCTGATCGACGCGATCGGATGGCGCAGCACATATCAGGCGTTCGGCGCCGCCGCCTTCATTCTGCTGGTGCCGCTGGCGCTGCTGCCCTGGCGGCTGTTTGCCGCCGGCGCGCCCCACATCACCAGGCCCGTCGCCGACGAGCTCGCCGACGATGCCTGGACTTTGTCGCGGGCGCTGCGCCATCACGCCTTCTGGGCGTTGTTCTCAACCTTCTTCTTCACCGCCGTTGGCATGTATGCGATCGCACCGCAGGTCGTCGCCTATCTGATCGACGCCGGCTTCGCGCCGCTGCAGGCCGCCACCGCCTGGGGCTTCTCGGGCGTGGTGCTGCTGTTCGGCATGCTCGGCGTCTCGGCCCTCGATGGGTTGATCGGCCGACGGCCGTCGGTGCTGTTCTCCTACGCCGTATCGATCGCAGGAATCCTGATGCTGTGGGCGTTGCAATTCTCGCCGAACATCTTCCTGCTCACCGGCTTCGTCGTCTGCTTTGGCAGCATGATCGGCTCGCGCGGACCGCTCCTGTCGGCCACCGCGATGAAGATCTTCCGCGGCAAGCGGCTCGGCACCATCTACGGCACCATCACGATCGGCAGCGGGCTCGGATCCGCGCTGGGATCGTGGAGCGGCGGCGTCATCCACGATCTCACCCACGGCTACGATGCCGTCATTCTGCTCGCGCTTGTGAGCGTCGTCATCGGCATGATCCCGTTCCTCGTGGTTCCTGCCCTCCGCACGTAGTTGCGGTCGGGCCATCCGCGCACGATGTGCTGGGACGCGCCTGATTGCCGCGTCAGTCCACATAGTGGACTCGGCTCGACAGAGCCGCATTCATGATTAGTAAGCAGCTTGATGATAGTTGTTCCGGCAACAACAACGAAGAGGACGCCGTGACACTGCTCAGCCGCATGAAGTTCCGCACCAAGCTTGCAAGCATGGTGATCCTTGCGATCGCAACGGTGATCGCGATCGTGGCCGTCTCCGGTTGGCTCAGCCGCGCGCGCATGCTGGAGGACCGCATCACCCAGATGCATACGGCGGTCGACCTCGTCTACGGCCTCGCGGAGACGCTGCAGACGGAGGTCGCGGCAGGAAAGATGTCGGTGGACGAGGCCAAGAACAAGTTCCGCTATCTTGCGCGTCGGATGACGTTCAACAACGGCCAGGGATATCCGATCGCCTACAACGCGTCCGATTCGGCGCTTCTTCTGAACGCCGCCAACGAGAAGCTGGAAGGCAAGATCCTCGGCACCAAGGACGCCAACGGCGTCATGATCGCCGATGCGCAGATCAAGGCTGCGCAGCAGAAACCCGAAGGCAGCACGACGTCCTATCTCTATCCCCGGCCCGGCCAGACCGAGCCGCTCAGGAAGGTCGTCTTCGTCCGCAGCTTCGCGCCGTGGAACATCGTCATGAGCTACGGGCTCTATGTCGACGACATCGAGGCGGATGTCTATGCACTGCTGATGCGGCTCGCGGGGATCGGCGCGGCGCTGCTCGTGCTGCTCGGCCTCCTGTCCTTCCTCATCTCGCACAACGTGGTCGGCGGGCTGCATCGGCTGAAGGATCGCATGCAGGACATCGCCGGCGGGCGGCTCGAGCAGCCGGTGGCCGAGACCGAGCGTGGCGACGAGATCGGCCGCATGGCCGAGACCCTGGAGGTGCTGCGCAAGACGGCGATCACCGCGCGCATGCTGGAGCAGGAGCAGGCCGCATCCAAGCAGCGTAGCGAAGCGGACAAGCGCGACGCGCTGATTGCGATGGCCGACCGCTTCGATGCCTCCGTCGGCCAGCTCGTCGCCCTGATGGCGTCCGGCGCCGGAGAGCTCGAGGCGACGGCAAAATCGATGACCGGCACGGCAGAGAGCACCAATGCGCGCGCCACCGCCGTCAGCTCCGCGGCGACGGAAGCGAGCTCGCGCGTGCAGACGGTCGCCACCGCTGCGGAGGAGCTGACCTCGTCGATCACCGAGATCAGCCGTCAGGTCGCCCAATCCGCCGAGGTCACCGGACGCGCCGTCGAAAGCGCGCGCCACACCGACGGGATCGTTCGCGCACTGGCCGACGGCGCCAAGCAGATCGAGCACGTTGCCGAGTTGATCTCCAGCATCGCGGGCCAGACCAACCTGCTGGCGCTCAACGCCACGATCGAGGCCGCGCGCGCCGGCGAAGCCGGCCGCGGCTTCGCCGTGGTCGCAGCGGAGGTGAAGAGCCTGGCCAACCAGACCGCGCAGGCCACGCAGGAGATCGGCGACCGCATCGCCCAGATCCAGAACGCGACCAGGGAAGCGGTCGGCGCGCTCGACGGCATCACCCTGACCATCGAGGAGGTGTCGGCGATCGCCGCGACGATCGGATCGGCGATCGAGGAGCAGGGAACCGCAACGGCGGAGATCGCGCGCAACGTCACCCAGACGGCGCAGGCCACCCGCGAGGTCACCGCCAACATCGGCGGCGTCTCGACGGCGGCCAATGAGACCGGAAGCGCCGCCGGCCACGTGCTGATCGCCGCCGGCAACCTCTCCAAGCAGGCCGAGCAGCTCTCCCGCGAGGTCGACACCTTCCTTGCGGGCGTCAGAGCCGCCTGACCGCTTCGATCCGCCACAACGGCGTCGCCAAACGCTGACGCGACCAGCGGCGTCAATTGTTCGGCGGCAGCTCCGCCGGCGGGTATTGCTGCTTGCCGGTGTTGAAGTCCATGATCTTGCGCGTCACGCCCGGCAGCATGGCCGAGATCGGATTGATGCGCACCACAGGCTGGCTCGGCGTGCCCACAACCTCGTAGGTCACGCCGAACAGCCCCTCATTGCTGCCGCCAAGGAACAGGCCGACGATCGGGATCTGGTTGAACATGTTGTTCAGCCCGTACAGCGGCACGATCGTGCCCGAAGCCCGGACCTGGTTGACGTTGTAGTCGATGCTGCCTTCGATGGTCAGGCCGAGCGTCGGTCCCTTGACCACGCCGTCGCGGATCGAGAGTAGCCCGTTCTGCCGCGTGAACTCCGCGCGCAGCATGGTGAAGGCGATGCCTTGCGAGGCGCCCTGTGCGGCGCCTGAGGCAGCGCGATCCAGCGCCTGCTCACCCCTGACGGTGAAGTTGCGAACGATCGCCAGGCCCTCCTTGGGGCTGGTGTCGGCCGTCGGCGGCTCCATCGCAAGCTCCAGCTCGCCGCCTGCCATCTTGGAATAGGTGTCGGCGAACCGCAGCAGCGCGCCGGCATCATTGGTCACCAGATAGATCACCTCGCGGCCCTGGCGGCGTGCCCGCGGATCGGCGCTGGGCGCCTCGCGGCCGATGCGCAGGTCGGCCGTCACCGGCGTGTCGCGGCCGACCTTTCCGCTCAGATTGAAGCTCTTGAAAGCACCGCCGCGCCTGGAGAGCTTGACGTCGACGCTACGCAGCGCCTCGCCGTTGAAGCCGGCGACGGCGCCGAGCTTGACCTCGGCGTCGAAGTCGAGGTTCGAGCGCGCCTTGTTCTTGTCGGCGTCCTTGTTGGTACCCGAGATCGCCGACTTCAGGAAGCCGCGGCCGTCGAACACGTCGCCACGCATCGACAGCTTCAGCACGCCGTCCTGGCCGCGCTCGGCCTTGAGCTGCGTCTTGTCGCCTTCCGACGGCGAATAGGTCGGAAAGTTGGCGTTCATCAGGTCGCCGTTCTGATCGACTTCCAGCGAGCCCTTGATGGAGACGCCGCCGCCTTCGATGCTGATGTCCTCGAAGCGTGTCGATTGCTGCTTGGCGACAACGTTGAAGGTGGCCTTCCCCGATTTGCCCGGATTCTTCACCCAGCCCGGCAGCAGGTTGTCGAGCTTGAGCTGGGTCAGATCGGCCTCGACGCCGATGCGGCTGTCGCGATCGCTGGAGCCCGCGATCTTGCCATTGAGCTTGAGCGGCACGTTGCCGGTGATCGCGGTGCCCAGATCCATGCCGAGCCGGGCCCGGCTGGCATCGTCGAGGATCGCCTGCATCTTGATGTCGGCGTCGCCCTCGGTCGGCTTGCGATAGTCGAGCGTGGCCGGCTGGCCGTTGATCTTGACGTCGCCCTTCACCTGATAGCCGGCGGTGTTGGCCACGATCTTGAGCGTGTTGGCCTCGAGCTTCTGGTTCATCACCAGCTTGTCGGCGGCAAAGCCGTTGAGATCGGCCGTGACCGCGTAACTGGTGTCGGCCTTGGTCAGTTCGCCCTTGACCGGCATCGCGAGATTGACGCTGGCCTGGAACGTTCCCTTGGTCTGGTTGGGATCGATCGGCATCGACGACAGATCGTTGAGCCGGTCGGAGGCGAGGATCTCGGCGGCAGCGGCGACCTGACCTTCGACGCGCATGCGTACCCGCGACGGCGACGGCTTCGGCGCCATGTCCGGCACTTCGAACACGACGTCGGAGAAGTTGAGCTTGCGTCCGGCCGGCGTATCCGCGACGCCCTGCCCGATCGTCACCGTCGCGGTGCGGCCGGTGACATGCGCCTTCACGTCGGCATCGCGCACCGACGGCAGGCCGTCGACCGGATGCACGGTGACATTGGTGGCGACGATGTTGACGTCGAGACCATCGTCGGGAATCGGCGGCCCCTTGCGCGGCAGGTTGCGCGTCGGCGAGTTGACCGCGACATCGATCCGCTGCACCGAGCCGCGTTCGATGCGCTCGATGATCCAGGCCCGCACCTCCGGCACGATCAGCGCCGGCCAGATCCGCTTCATCGCCAGCGCGGGCATCGGCGTCGCCGCGAAGCCGAGCTTCAGCCGCGGCTCGCCGGCATATTCGACGCTGCCGGTGCCGGCGACGCCGATCTCGCCGTTGGACACCTCGGCCTGCGTCAGCAGCACGCGCTTGCCCTCGGTGTCGAAGCGGAAGTTGATCGAGATGCGGTTGAAGATCAGCGGCGGCTCGTTTTCGATGGCGCCGAGCAGAATGGTGCCGCCGTTGAGACCCAGCCGCCAGTCGTTTGCGGTGTCGTTCGGCGGCTCGAGATTGGCGTTGAGCGTGACGCGGTTGGCGCCCGAGATCACCTTCAACGGCGCGACCAGCACGCGGCGCCCGGCATCCCATTCCATGCTGATCTCGGCGGAGTCGATCGCCATCGGATAGTCGGGCGTATCGGTGTCGATGATCTTGCCCGCGCCGATGTTGATCTTGCCGCGCAGATAGGTCGGCAGCCCGTCGCGCGCGAGCTCGCCCTTGATCTCGCCGCTCATGGGCAGGTCCGCCATGTAGGTGAGATCCTTGAGGCGCATCGCCAGCAGGATGTTGCTGGTGGAGACCTTGTCAGCCTTGATGTCGACCGTGCGCACGCCGTTGGCCTGCGGCCCGACCAGAATGCGCAGCTGCCACGGCTTGGCGCCCTCTTCGCCGAGGCTCAGCGCCACCCCGCCGCCGGACGGCCGGCGCAGGCTGAGGCTGATGTTCTCGAACGTCCATTTGTTGCCGCGCTGCTGGTCGTCGACGACCAGCACGCCGTTCTTCAACCCGATCTCGTTCAGGTTCTGGCCATCGAGCCCGGTCAGGCTGAGGCTGTCGAGCCAGTCGAGGCCGGCCAGCAGGCCGTTCTGGGGAGCGGCCGGCGCGGCAGTCGCAGGCAAAGTCGAAGTGGTCGGTGCTGACGGCTGCGAGCCGGCCTGCGGTCCCGGCGCATTGGGCGGTGGCGCGGCCTGTCCCGGCCGCGGGAATGTCGGCGGCAGGCCGGCGTCGCGCTTGGAGGCGACGCCCGTCGCCAGCGGCTTGTTGGTCTCACCCGTCGATACGGTGACGGTGCCGTCCGGCGTGATGCGGATCGCGAGCTCGGCGTCGACCAGCTTGAGGCTCTCGGCGCGCAGCTGGCCCATCAGCAGCGCAGCGCCGGACAGCCGCACCTCGGCCTTGGGCGCGCTGGCGACGATGGCGTGATCCTGATCGCGCACGATGATATCGCGGATCCGGACCGCGATCCGGATCCGGCCGGCGCGCTCGATCTGGGTGCCGCCGACCTCGACAGTGTTGCCGTGGCCGATATTGTCCTCGATCGCCGCCGCGAGCCACGGCGTCGCCAGATCGAGGCTGATCGGGCCCGCACCCAGCCGCAGCCACAGGCCGGCGAAGCCGAGCCCCACGAGCAGCATCAGCGATGCCAACGTGACGACGACCCGCTTGACCATGCGGCCGCCCGGCACGCGCGGGCGCGATCCGCCGAATCGACCGGTGCTCTCGCCCGAATCGGACCGCGACAACAGGCGGCGGCCGCGCTGCCCGGCCCTCTCGTCGGGCTCGGCGGCGGCCTCGTACTGGTCGGCCACATCCCAGTCGGCCTCATCCCACTGTTGGCCCTGGGTGTCCGTTTGCAGATGGGGCCGGTGGGGTGATGTCTGTCTTGCCATTGCCTCTCGGTGCCGGCCCCTCGTGTCCGAAACATTTCGTGCCAATCTGGCCTCGGCCAGGTTGGTCGCCGGTGTAGCCCAGCCCGTTCACGCTGCGCGCGTGCTCACTGCCGGCAGGGCCCGATCCCCCAATGATCCCGTCACGCTTCGGCGGGAGCTGTCAACACGCCTGCCGGCGGTACGCCGGCGGCGCGGACGACGCGCGAAATCCCCGTCACCATACCCCACCGCCGTCAGGTTTGCCCACCTGCTCGCGCCAGCGGACCGGCGCCGCTCCACCGCCGGACGAAATTTTTGGTGGAGCGTCTGATCCGGACGGTACGAGAGTCGTCATTGCACTGTGCTCGACTGCGCTGGTGCTCACGCCTGCTGGTAGCCATGATCTTCCCTTCATCGCAAGAGGCGTGATCCCCTGCGCGCCGCGAAGCACGGATGCCAGATCGATCCCGGGACACCGGACAAGAACCGAGATACTTTCATTTTTGAGCCGCCGAAAGCGACGAAAGGAAGGCGTATGTCAAAGGAATCACAAAAGAAATCCTCCAACCCGGCGTCCTACGGGGCGATTGACGGGAACCGGCTCGCCACCGCGGCCAAGAAGGCCACCAAGAAGACGGCCAAACCGGCATTGACGAAAGCCGCCAAGACGACCTCCGCCAAGACCGCGACGACCAAAGCCGCGCCCACCAAAACCGGGGCGGCGAAGGCCAAGCCCGCGACGCCGGCTGCGGCCGGAACGGGCCTCGCCGAGGGCGCCAAGGCGCCCGCCTTCAAGCTGCCGCGCGATGGCGGCGGAACCGTCTCGCTGGCCGACTATGCCGGCCGGAAACTCGTGCTGTTCTTCTATCCCAAGGCCAATACGCCCGGCTGCACCAAGGAGGCGATCGACTTCACCCGCCTGTCGAAGGACTTCGCCGCCGCCGGCGCCGCCGTGCTCGGCGTCTCCGCCGATTCGGTCAAGGCACAGGACAATTTCCGCGACAAGCACGATCTCGCCGTGCCCCTGATCTCGGACGAGACGCACGAGATGCTGGGGGCCTACGGCGCCTGGGGCGAGAAGTCGCTCTATGGCCGCAAGTTTCTCGGCATCATCCGAAGCACCATCCTGATCGGCGCCGACGGCCGCGTCACCAAAGTGTGGCGCAACGTCAAGGTCGACGGCCACGCCGATGCGGTGCTGGCTGCGACGCGCGCGCTCTGAGAATGCGCCTGACGGCGTTGGCGGAAAATTAACCATGCAGGGGTCAAATCGCTCCCGTAAATGACGCCGCTGGAATGACGATCTCCGGCCGGCGCGGGAGTGCCGATGTCGTATCGTTCCGGCCATCACGCCGAATATCCCCAGCACCATCCTCATGATCGCGGGCACGCCCACCACCATCGGCGTGCACCCGTCAGCCATCCGGCGCAGGTCGCGGCCGCATCGCAGAGCGACTACACGCTGGTGCATGCCGGCAAGCAGGTGCGCATCGGCCCCGTGGTGTTCTGGATCGTGGTCGGCACCGTCAGCCTGCTCGGCCTCTGGTCGGCGGCGACCGCGACCTATTTCGCCTTCCGCGACGACGTGCTGACGCGGCTGATCGCGCGCCAGGCCGAGATGCAATACGCCTATGAGGACCGCATCGCCGAGCTGCGCGCCAAGGTCGACCGCGCCACCAGCCGCCAGCTGCTCGACCAGGAACAGTTCGACCAGAAGCTCGACCAGATTCTGAAGCGCCAGACCGCGCTCGAAGGTCGCGCCACCGCGCTGGGTAGCATGCCCGACGTCACCGGCTCGATCCGTCTGCCGGCGCGCGGACCCGCGGCAACCGAGTCGGCGTCGTCCGCGCCAAAACCGTCGCCGATCAGCGACACCGTGATCTTCACCGCGCCGCCGGACCGCGAGGCCCGGCTCGAATCGCGCAGCCCCGTGATGGCGAATGCGCAGCCGAACCCATCGACCAAGCTCGCCGGCGTCGACAGCGTGCTGACGCGGCTGACGCGCTCGCTCGACCAAGTCGAGGCGCGGCAGATCGCGATGCTGTCCTCGGCCGAGGAGACGCTGGAATCGAAGCTGCGGCGGATGCGCGGCGTCATCACCGACCTCGGCCTCGACATGGGCCAGCTCGAGGCGGCCGCGCCGAAGGGCGGCATGGGCGGCCCGTTCGTGCCGGTCAAGCTCGGCGCCGAATCCGGTCCGTTCGAGCGTCAGCTCTACCGCATCAGCATCACCCGCGCCCAGGTCGAGAAGATGAACCGCGCGCTGTCGCTGGTACCCTATCGCAAGCCGGTCATCGGCGAGGTCGAGTTCACCTCCGGCTTCGGCGTGCGCTCGGATCCGTTCGTCGGCCGCCCCGCGATGCATACCGGTCTCGACTTCCGTGCTGCCACCGGCGATCCGGTTCGCGTGACCGCGAACGGCAAGGTGGTCAATGCCGGCTGGGCCGGCGGCTATGGCCGCATGGTCGAGGTCGATCACGGCAACGGCCTCTCCACCCGCTACGGCCATCTCTCCGAGATCAACGTCAAGATCGGTCAGCAGGTGAAGATCGGCGACATCATCGGCGAGGTCGGCTCGACAGGCCGCTCGACCGGCCCGCATCTGCACTACGAGACCCGCATCGACGGCGAAGCCGTCGACCCGCAGAAATTCTTGCGCGCGGGGATCAGGTTGAGCGCTGGCTGATCAGCCCGCCACCAGCGCATCCAGAAAGCGCGACAGGTCGTCCCACAGTTCGCCCGGCTCCTCGAGTCCGATGCTGAGCCGCACCAATCCTTCCGCGGCATTCCACGGCCGCACCGTGCGGTCGGCGACCACATCCATCGGCGCGATCAGGCTGTGGGTGCCGCCCCAGGAGGCGCCGATCGCGAACAGGCGGACATGGCCGAGCGCCGGATTAATTCGCGCCGTGAACTCCGGCTTGATCACCAGGCTGAACACCGTGCTCGCGGCCTTGAAGTCGCGCGCGAAGATCTCGTGGCCGGGACAGGACGGCAGCGCCGGATGCAGCACGCGCGCGACCGCCGGCGCGGCCTGCAGGCGCTCGGCGAACTCGCGCGCGACCCGGCCGGAATGCGCCATGCGCACGCCCATCGTCTCGATGCCGCGCAGCGCCAGCGCCGCCTCGTCCGGCGAGACGCCGATGCCGAGCACGCCGAGCACCTCCTTCAGCGCTTTGCGCAGGCCGAGATCCCCAACCGTGATCGAGCCGAGCAGCAGGTCGGAATGACCGCCGACATATTTGGTCAGCGCCTCCACTGCGAAATCGACGCCATGCGCCAGCGGCTTGAACAGCAGCGGGCTCGCCCAGGTGTTGTCGCAACCGGTGAGCACGCCCCGCGCCCGCGCGGCCCGCGCGATCGCCGGCACGTCCTGCACCTCCATCGTGCCCGAGCCCGGCGACTCCAGCCAGACCAGCTTGGTGCTGGCGTCGATGAGATCGGCGATCCCGGCGCCGATCAGCGGATCATAGACGCGATGCGCGATGCCGCGCGAGGCGAGATAATTGGCGCACAGATGCCGCACCGGCGGATAGACGTGATCGGGGATCAGCACGGTGTCGCCGGGCTTGAGCACGGCGAGCATCGTGATCGCGACCGCGGCCTGTCCGGACGGCACCAGCACCGTGCGCTCGCCGCCATGCAGCGCGGTGATCTGCGCTTCCAGCGTCCGTGTCGTCGGCGTGCCGTGCAGGCCATAGGTGTAGCCGTCGAGGCCGCGCGCGGCGCGCCCGGCAAAGTCCTGCGGATCGTCATAGACGATGGTCGAGGCGCGATAGGTGGGAACGGCCAGCGACGTGAAGCCGTCATGCGACACGGCAGGATGCTGAACGCAGCGGGTGAGATCGTGCATGGACACCTCGTGAGACAATGCGTGCAGCCATCGTAACGCAAATGCGCGAGGTCAGGGGGTCGGTTTCGATAACCGAAACTGGGGAGTGACCGATCCAACTGAGAAGAGGCCCGCCGCTTGGCGAAAGGTCATCTTGGGGCACCGTCATTGCGAGGAGCGAAGCGACGAAGCAATCCAGAGTCGCACTCGCAGCCCTGGATTGCTTCGCTTCGCTCGCAATGACGGCTGATCGACCGCCATAACGGACGCCTATTTCAGCGCCTGTGAGACGCGCCGCAGCGCCTCGTCGAGTTCGGGCAACGCGAGCACGCCAAAGCCGAGACGGAATACCCGCGCCTCGTCGCCGAACCACGATCCCGGACCGACGCGAGTCTCGCGCTCGGCCAGCTCGCGATGAAAGCGCGCCACCGCCGCGTCCTCGAACATCTCGCGCCTGAGCCTGATGCAGCACAGCGCGCCCGCATCCGGCCTGATCCATTCGAGCAGGCGGGCATGGGCGGCAACGAAGCCGGCGGTGCGCGCCAGACCCTCGGCAAGATGACGGCGCCGCTCGCCCATGATCCCGTCGAGATTCCGCAGGATCGATCGCGCGATCGCCTCATCGACGACCGAGTTCGATATCGTGGTGTTGAACTTGCCGAGCACGAGCTGTGCGCGCAGCGCCTCGTCCCGCGTGATCACCCATCCGGTGCGGATGCCCGGCGCACCATGGCATTTCGAGAACGACGCGCAGCTGATGATGCGCCGATCCAGCGCGACGACGCTCGGACGCGGCTCCGCCTCGCCATGCACGGCCTCGCGATAGGTCTCGTCGACCAGCAGGAACGCATCGGGGCAGATCTCGTCCATCGCCGCGAGCACCTCGCGCAGCTCGGCATCGGACAGCGCCACGCCGGACGGATTCTGCGGCGAGGCCAGGCTGACCAGCCGCGTCCGCGCCGTCAGCAACGAGCGCAGGCGGCCGACATCGAGACGATAGCCGTCATCGAAATGCAGCGGCAGGTCGAGAACGCGCAGGCCCACCGACGCAAGCACGTTGCGCGCGTTGGGAAACGCAGGACGTCCGATCACGACCTCCGCGCCGGGCGCGCTGAGAACGAAGGCCGTCAGGAACAGCGCCTGCATGGCGCCGACGGTGGTGATGACGTCGTCAGCGCCGACACCGTGTCGCGCGGCGATCAGCTCGCGCAGCTCGAGGTGGCCTTCGGTCGGACCATAGCTCAGCACAACATCCGTCAGCGCGTCGCCGAGCCCGTCCGCGAGCAGCTCGTCAAGCCCAAGATCCGGGCCGATGCTCTCGGCGAGATCGTAGCGGACCGGCTGCGAGGTCAAGCTGATGATGTCGTTGTACGGGAAACGGCTGGGCACGTGCGGCATGGCTGAGCTCCGAGTGATGCGCTCAAGCTACCGCCCGGGGGGCTGGGGATGACAGATACAGAGACGCCCGATTGCCACCAGTACAGATTTGCGATTGGATGATCTGTATGGACCAGCGCACCCCGTCTTCGCCGCTCTACGAAGCCCTCGCCGGCCACCTCACGGCGCTGGTCGACGACAACGTCCTGCGTCCGGGCATGCGCGCGCCCTCGGTGCGCGCCTTCGCCGCCCAGCACGGCGTCAGTCTGACCACGGCGGTGCAGGCCTATCGCCTGCTGGAAGATCGCGGCGTGCTCGAAGCCCGGCCGAAATCCGGCTTCTACGTCACGCAGCGGAGCCACCGGCAGCGCGCGCTGCCGACCGCGTCGCAGCCGCCGCAGCGCGCCAACCCGGTGGCCGTCTCCAGTCCCGTCTTCAGCGTGCTCGCCTTTGCCGGCGACCCGACCTATGCGCCGCTGGGCTGCGCCCTCCCGAGCGCCAGCCTGCTCGCCGCCGAGCGGCTCGACCGTCATCTCGCCCGCTGCGCCCGCGTCCATGGCCGCCACTACAACATCTACGCCGATCCGCATGGCGATGCCGAGCTGCGCGCGCAGATCTCCGCGCGCGCACTGCGCCTCGGCCACGCCGTGCCGCCCGATGGCGTCCTCATCACCAACGGCTGCACCGAGGCGCTGAACATCGCCTTGAGCGTCACCACCCGGCCGGGCGACGCGGTCGCGATCGAATCCCCGACCTATTTCGGCCTGCTCCAGGTGCTCGAAGCCCGCGGCCTGCGCGCGCTGGAGCTGCCGACCGATCCGACCCGTGGCGTCGACGTCGCCGCGCTCGACAAGGCGCTCGGCGCGCGCCGCGTCGCCGCCTGCCTGCTCGCCTCGAGCTTCAACAATCCGCTGGGCACGCGCACCGACGATGCCAGCAAGGCCGCCATCATCCGCGTGCTCACGCGCCACGGCGTGCCGCTGATCGAGGACGACATCTACGGCGACATCAGCTTCGGCGACGACCGGCCGCGCCCATTCGCCGCGATAGCCCCGAAGGCCGACATCATCCTGTGCAGCTCGTTCTCGAAGACCATCGCGCCGGGCTATCGCATCGGCTGGCTCGCCTCCAACCGCCGCCACGATCAGATCCTTGCCGCGAAGTTCGCGCTGTCGCTGAGCGGCGCGGCCTTGCCGCAGAAGGCGATGGCGGATTTCCTCGGCTCCGGCGGCTACGACGCCCATCTGCGGCGCATCCGCAAGGTGTTCGCCGCCAACATGGACCGCATGCGCCGCACTGTCGACCGCAGCTTCCCCAAGGAGACGCGGATGACCGACCCCAGAGGCGGCTTCGTGCTCTGGCTGGAGCTGCCCGCGGATTTCAATTCCGACGCACTTTATGACCGCGCCATCCGCGAACGCATCTGCTTCGTGCCCGGCAGCCTGTTCACGGCGACATCAGATTATCGCAACTGCCTGCGGCTGAGCTGCAGCCACGACTGGGACGCACGCATCGAGCGCAGCGTCGAACGGCTGGGGGAGCTGGCTCATGAGCCGCTCGCCTAGACACCGTTTCCTGAGAGCCGGCAACTGATGGGCGGTGGAAGTCTGGCCGTCTCCACCCTCGCCATGCTCCGCGAAAGCGGAGCATCCAGTATTCCGCGGCAGAAGATGCGAACCGCGACGTCTCGGCGTACTGGATCGTCCGCCTTCGCGGACGATGACAGCGATGGTTCAACCATGGATCTGCGCGAGCGGTCAGTTCAGCCCCGCCTAGCGCTTGGCCGGCAGCACGAACACTTGGCCGGGATAGATCAGATCGGGCCGGCGGATCTGCTCGCGGTTGGCACGGTAGATGACCGCATAGCGCGTGCCCTCGCCGAGCAGGCGCCGGCTGATGTGCCACAGACTGTCGCCGCGCGACACGGTGATCGTCCTGGCGCCACCGCCGCGGGCGGGTGATGCCGCCATGTCCTTGAGGTCGGCCGGCGATGCCGCCGCAAGCTGCGTGCGCGCGCCTAGAGCGCTTGCGCTCGCGGGAGCGGCTGCGCTCCCCTGGCCAGCGGCCGCGGGCAGCGAGGCCGTGGTCAGCGTCTCCGGTACGTTCAAAGGCACTTCCGCGCGGGCCTGAACCGTGCCCGATTTGGCATCCACCTCGTCGAGCCGCAACCGGTCCTTGCTGCCCCAGGCGGCGTCCTTGATGGTCGCCGCGAGACGACCGTCAGCACCGGCAATGGCCGAGCTGACCAGGCGATCGTTGAGATAGAGCCGCACCGTCGCGCCGGGCCGGGCCCGTCCACTGACGCGCAGATTTCCGTTCGGCTCGAAGTCCACGGCCTCTATCGCCACGGCCTGAGGCGTCGCCCCCTCAGGCTTCGACAGCACGCGGGTCGGCTGGTCCGGCGCGATCAACGCGACCGTAGGCGGTTGCTTTCGGGCGTCGACCACGACGGCCACGCTCTGCTTGGATGACACCTCGCGGCCGTCGAGCTGCCGTGACCGCAGGGTCAGGTCGAACGCTCCAGCCGGCAAGGGAGGCGGAACCATGGAGAATTGTCCCGATCGATCGGCAACCGTTTGCGCATGCGGCTCGCCGTTGCGCAGCAGTTCGACGGTCGCGCCGGGCGCGGCCCGGCCTGCGACCACGGTCTCCCCCGAGGGCTCCACGCTGACCACGTCGAACGACGGCTCGTCGCTGTCGAGAGCGGCTGGCGCGACCGGCGCCAACAGCGCTGCCAGACCGCTAGCCTGTTGCCGGGCAGTCGCCAGCGCGGCCGCAGCTTGCTTCGCGCCGCCCGGGTCTGCCGGCTCCTGCTCCACCACCGCGCGGCCCGGAGCCGCTGGGGCAGACGCCGCTCGCGGTGCTGCAGCATCCGTCGGGCTTGCGGCCGACAGCTCACGCTTGAAGATCGAAAGGTCGAGATCGATACCAGGCGCCAGCACGATCGCGGCAGCGCCCGCCGCGAGCGCGGCCACGAAACCGCCTGCCCAAAACACGCCTCGACTGATTCCGGTGCTCATGCGTAGCTCCGTCCTGTTCGCGGCGAACACGGAGACGACGGCTCCGCCAGCAGGATGCTCGGTTCGCTCTTAGCACCATGTTCGCCGAAACGCCATCATTCGGCTGAACGGGCCCATGCTCGGCATCATCCCCTTTAGCCGAATACCCCCATGCCATTTTGCTGTTTCTTTTTTCCAGAAATCATGTATGATCTCCCCATCCCGCCTCGTTGCGAGGGGCGTACGCGTCGTCACGGACGTTGGGGCGGGCTGCGGTGGACGTGGGCTGCGATGCACGACGGGCATGGCCGCTCGCGGACGACGAAGTCGCGTGGTCCTGGCGCCCCGATGCTGGCGCTAAGTTCGTGCCGGTGCCGATAAAGTCACGGCGCGGATGACGGGGGCAAGAAAGCCCGGTCCCCGGGGAGATCGCGTATAAGTTGTTAAAACCATCGCGCAGGGAATGCCGGCTACGGCTTTGCCTGTGGTACCTGCCGCCTGCATTTTTTTCGCAGGCGGGCCATGGGTGAGGCCTTCACCCGGCATTCCCTGCGCCCTCGTTTCGAGGGCTCGCTGCCCAAAGCTCGGACGCTTATGCGTCACGAGGCATTTCGCATGCGGTATCAATTGCTGGTTGTTTGAGGTGGTGCCCAGCTCCCGCCCCACTGCAATGCACAACGCGTAGTCCTACGGTGCCCATCTTTTACGCAACCTTTAACGGATTGGGGCCTCTTGTTAGTTCCAAGGTTGGCATTCCGACACCGAATACGACTGGGCAGCTGGAGTTCATATCCGTGCGCAAGAATCTACCCGTCACGTCCAACGAATACCCGATCACCGACGAGACGCTGATCGTCTCGCGCACCGATCTCAAGGGCAAGCTGACCTATTTCAACGACCAGTTCGTCGACGCCGCCGGCTTTACGCCGGACGAGCTGATGGGCCAGCCGCACAACATCATCCGTCATCCCGACATGCCGGAGGCCGCATTCGCCAACCTCTGGGACACGCTGAAGCAAGGCAAGCCGTGGGCCGGCGCCGTCAAGAACCGCCGCAAGAACGGTGACTTCTACTGGGTGCAGGCGACCGCGTCGGCGATCCGCGAGAATGGCGAGATCACGGGCTACACCTCCATCCGCACCAAGCTGCCGGCCGAGCAGCGCGCCGAGGCCGAGAAGGTCTACGGGCTGCTGAATCAGAACAAGGCGCAGGGCTACGCGATCAGCGCGGGCGTCATCCGCTGCCGCTCGGTGTTCGACCGCCTGTCGCTGTTCACGGGTACGCTCAGGGCGCGCCTGACGACCTTGGCCGCGGTGCTGGGCGTGTTCATGCTGATCATCGGCGCGGCCGGCCTGCTGTCGACCCGCTCCACCAACGTCGCCATGAAGTCGCTGTACGAAGATCGCACGATCCCGCTGGCGCAATTGCTCGAGATCAACGATCGCACCTTGCAGAACATGTCGTCGCAACAGTCCGCGGCGGCGAACGGCAAGGCCGGAAAACCGATCGACGGCATCAGGGCGCTGGTGGACGGAAACAGCGCCAGGATCACCAAGGTGTGGGCCGACTACATGGCGAGCTACCTGACGCCGGAGGAGAAGATCGCCGCCGATGCCTTCGCGATCAGACGCAAGGCCTATCTGGAAGAAGGCATCAGGCCAGGATTGGCTCTGCTCGAGCAGGGCAAGTTCGACGAGGCGAGCCAGCATATCGCCACCAAGGGGCATGATCTGTTCGAGGCCGCCAAGCACGAGCTCGACAAGCTCGTTCAGATCCAGGTGAAGGAAGGCAAGGCGCTCTACGAGGAGGCCGAGAGACAATATCTGGTGGTGCTCGCGATCATTTCTGTGATGATCCTGGCGGGTATCGGAATCGGTGCTACGTTCAGCCTGCAGAGCATCCGCGCGGTGCTGCGGCCGCTCAAGGTGCTCAACGACGCGATGCAGAACATCAGCCAGGGCAAGCTCGACAACCGCATCCCGGTGGAGCGCGACGACGAGCTCGGCGAGGCGCTGCGCAACCTGCAGACCGTGCAGGCGATCGTCCGCTTCAACAGCGAGGAAGTGAGGGCTGTGCAGCACTCGGCCGAGGTCAAGCGCAAGGCCGGAATGAACAAGCTCGCCAGCGAATTCGAAAGCGCGATCGGCGGCATCGTGCAGACGGTATCTTCGGCGTCGTCGCAGCTCGAGACGTCCGCCGGCACGCTGACCTCGACCGCGACGCGCTCGCAGGAGCTCGCCACCACCGTGGCCGCCGCGTCCGAGCAGGCCGCGACGAACGTGCAGTCGGTCGCCTCGGCCACCGAGGAACTGACTTCGTCGGTGACCGAGATCAGCCGCCAGGTGCAGGAATCGGCGCGCATCGCCAACGGCGCCGTCGATCAGGCGCGCACCACCAACGACCGCGTCAACGAGCTCTCGAAGGCAGCTGCGAGGATCGGCGACGTGGTCGAGCTGATCAACACCATCGCCGGCCAGACCAACCTGCTGGCGCTGAACGCTACCATCGAGGCGGCGCGCGCCGGCGATGCCGGCCGCGGCTTCGCCGTGGTCGCGTCCGAGGTCAAGGCGCTCGCCGAGCAGACCTCGAAGGCCACCGGTGAGATCGCCCAGCAGATCTCGGGCATCCAGGCGGCGACGCAGGAATCGGTGTCGGCGATCCGGGAGATCAGCACGACGATCGAGCGGCTGTCGGAAATCTCCTCGACCATCGCCGCCGCCGTCGAGCAGCAGGGCGCGGCGACGCAGGAGATCTCGCGCAACATCCAGGAGGCGTCGCGCGGCACCGCCGAGGTCAATGCCAACATCGTCGACGTCCAGCGCGGCGCCTCGCAGACCGGCTCTGCCTCGGGCAACGTGCTGTCGGCCGCGCAGTCGCTGTCGCAGGAGAGCGACCGGCTGCGGCAGGAGGTCGACCGATTCCTCGGCAACGTGCGGGCGGCCTGAGCCGCCCCGCGCTCACCGCCCGGTCAGCCGGATCGGGCGGCCCTGACTGATGAAGGCGTAATGGCCGGTGCCGATGCCGCCGACCATCAGCGCCTCGACGACGGGCTCGGCGATCTCACCGGTCGCGGCCCAGTCGATGACGAAATTGGCGCCCGTGCCGCCGCGGGTGTCCTTGATGGGCACGAAGACCTCGACGGTCGCGAACGGCTTCAAGGCGACGGGCTCGCGCAGATGCGCCTCCACCAGCGTGCCGGCCGTATCGTAATAGTTGATGCGCCGGACGATCAGCGGCCGCTGCTCGGAGGCGTTGTGGATGCTCAGCGTCACCGAGAAATCGGCCTGGACCCGGCCCGGGGTCATCGCGACGCTGGAATAGACGGGGACATAGACGGCGCCCGTGACCGTGACGGGCTCCGCCGGAACTGGCGTCAGCGAGCTCGCGAAAGCGGCGGTCACGTCGTCCGCGGCCTGCGCCGCGCCGACCGCAGCAGCTGCGATGAGCAGCAGCGCGAATGCGCCGGTCCGGATGTGACAGATTGCGGGTTTCCTTGCGCGGCGGCACGACATAAGTTGCCGCCCCGGGGGTTGCTTCATGCATGAACTGATCGGCGACATCACGCTCTGCATCCTGTTTGCGTGGGTGCTTGGACTGGCAGCGCATAAATGGCGCCAGCCCTCGATTCTCGCTTATCTGGTCGCGGGCTTCGCCATTGGCCCCTTCGGCACCGGCTGGGTCAAGTCCCAGGAGTCGATTTCGGTGATCTCCGAGCTCGGCCTGATCTTCATGCTGTTCATGATCGGGCTCGAGATCGACCTCAAGAAGATCATCCGCGCCGGCCCGGTGATTCTCATCGCGGGCGGCGTCCAGCTGCTCGGCGGCGCCGCGCTCGGCATCCTGTTCTTCGTCGCGATCGGCATGCGGATGGGCGCCGAAAGCTACGACGCGCTCTATCTCTGCGTCGCCTGCGCGCTGTCCTCGACCGTCATTATCGTCAAGGTGCTGTACGAGAAGCGCGAGCTCGACACCCTGCCCGGCCGCATCACGCTCGGCGTGCTCGTGCTGCAGGATGTGTTCGCGATCCTGTTCCTGGCGGTGCAGCCGAGCCTCGACGACCTCCATGTCAGCGTGATCCTGCTGTCGTTCGCCCGCGCCGGCACGCTGGTCGCGATCGCCCTGCTCCTCAGCCGCTACGTCTTGCCGCCGGTGTTCCATCGCATCGCGCGTACCCCGGAGCTGATCCTGCTCGGCGCGCTGGCCTGGTGCTTCCTGATCGGCGAGATCGCAGAAAGGCTGCACCTGTCACGCGAGATGGGCTCGCTGGTCGCGGGCGTCTCGCTATCGACCTTCCCCTATGCGCTCGACGTCACCGCCAAGGTCACGACGTTGCGCGATTTCTTCATCACGCTGTTCTTCGTCGCGCTCGGCATGACCATCCCGATCCCGACGATGTCCGTTGTCGGGCTGGCGCTGGTGATCGCGCTGTTCACGGTGGCGAGCCGGCTGCTCACCACGTTCACGCCGCTGTACATGATGCGGCAGGGCCTGCGCGCCAGCCTGCTGCCGGCGCTCAACCTGGCCCAGATCAGCGAATTCTCGCTGGTGGTGATCCAGACCGGCGCGGCCGCCGGTCACCTCAAGAACGGCACGTCGAGCGCGGCGTCTTTTGCCTTCGTGCTGCTCGCGGTGCTCTCGACCTTCGTCATCGTCCGCTCCGATCCGATCGCGCGGCGAAGCATCCCGCTGCTCAAGCGGATCGGTCTGCGCGACCTCGATGCAAGCAAGGATGGCGAGGCCGGCCACGAGGGCGGACACGGCGCCGGGCGTCCGATCGTGCTACTCGGATTCTTCCGCACCGCCAGCGCCCTCCTCAGCGAAATCGAGCGCAGCCAGCCGGCGCTGCTGGAGCAGATCGGCGTGGTCGATTTCAATCCGGTGGTGTTTCGCACCCTGTCCGATCGCGGCATCCAGGTGACTTATGGCGACATCAGCAATGTCGACACGCTGGTTCATGCGGGGGTCGGCCAGGCCGAGCTGATCATCCTGAGCATCCCGGATTCGCTGCTCAAGGGCGCCAACAACGAGAAGCTGGTGCGGCACGTCCGCAGCATTAATGCCACGGCCAAGATCGTCGCCACCGCCGACCTGCTCGCGGACGTCAACGATCTCTACGACGCCGGCGCCGACTATGTGACGGTGCCGCGGCTCAGCGATGCGCAGGTTCTGCTCAACCTGATCCAGGACGCCAGCGCCGGGCTGTTGTCGGAGCGCCGCAACGAGGCCGAGGCCATGCTCGCCGATCGCCGCGAGGTGCTGCCATGAGGCCGGCGCGCATCCATCTTCCACAGAATCTCCGATCCCGCTGGACTTGAAGCATGGCAAACACGAACGTTCACGTCGTCGATCACCCGCTGGTCCAGCACAAGCTCTCGCTGATGCGCGAGCGTGACCGCTCGACCAAGGGCTTCCGTGAGCTGTTGAACGAGATCGGCATGCTGCTGGCCTACGAGGTCACGCGCGACCTGCCGCTCGAGCTGGTGGACATCGAAACGCCGATCGCGCCGATGAAGGCGCCGAAGATCGCCGGCAAGAAGCTGACGCTTGCGCCGATCCTGCGCGCCGGCGTCGGCTTCCTCGACGGCATGCTGGCGCTGATGCCGTCCGCGCGCATCGCCCATATCGGCCTGTACCGTGACCCGAAGACGCTGCAGGCCGTCGAGTACTATTTCAAGGCGCCGCAGGACCTGACCGACCGCACCGTGATCCTGATGGACCCGATGCTCGCGACCGGCAATTCGGCCTGCGCGGCAGCCGAGCTCCTCAAGACGCGCGGCGCCCGCGACATCCGCTTCGTCTGCCTGCTGGCGGCACCTGAGGGCATCGCGCAATTCGAGAAGGAGCATCCGGACATTCCAATCTGGACCGCCGCGATCGACGAGAAGCTGAACGACCACGCCTACATCGTGCCCGGTCTCGGCGATGCTGGCGATCGGATGTTCGGCACGAAGTGATCGTGCGCGAGCGGTTCAGCAGGACGGTCGCGGCGAAGGACGAATGACGCTGAAGATGCGACCATCGATCACCAGCAGCGCACTCCCGATCACCAGCGCACCGCCGATCTCCCGCAACGAGATGCTTTCGCCGAGCACCAGCGACCCGAGCAGGATCGTCGTCAACGGGATCAACAACGTCACCAGCGTCACGTTGGTTGCACCGGAGCGGCGCAGGATTTGGAAGAACACGATATAGGCGAAGGCCGTCGACAGCACCGCAAGCCCGATGACCGCGAGCCAGGTCTGCAGTCCGGGAATTGGAGGACGCCATGGCTGGTCGACGACAGCGGCGATGGCCAGCATCATCACGCTGGAAGCCGAGAGCTGGAAGGTGGCGGTCGCAAGCGGCGGCGAATGGGCGAGATGGCGGCGCACCAGCAGCGCGGCGATACCGTAGCTGAGCGACGCGCCGAGACCGAACAGAAAGCCGTAGCCGCCTCCCGAGCCGTCGAGCCCCGGCCCACCTCGCAGGATCACGACGCCGACGAAGCCTACAACCAGACCCGCTGCCCGCCGGGCCGACAGCCTTTCCTCTCCCGCGGCTGCCATCACCACGATCGTGAACAGCGGCGTCGTCGCATTGAGGACGGCAGCAAGGCCGGAGGTGATGAACGTCTGGCCGATCACGATCAGGCAGAACGGCACGACATTGTTGAACAGCGCCACGGCAAAGAACGGTCGCCAGCCGGCAACCCCCTTGGGAAAGCCGAGCCCGCGCAGCCGCAACAGCGGCAGCAGGATCGCGGCCGCCAACACGATGCGCAGCAGCACCAGCGTCAGCGGCGGCAATTCCTTCAAGGCAAGGCCGTTGAAGATGAAAGATCCGCTCCAGAGCAGCGACAGCAGCCCAAGCAGCGACCAATCCCGCGTGTCCATCCTGTCGTTCGGGGATGTCATCACCGCAAACCGCTGTTCAATGTCCGCGTGAACGTTGCAGATGAAGCGGAGCAAGGTCCACCCGCTTTCCGTCGGCGCAGACGTCGCGCTCTACCGCGTATCTCTTGGCCGCGAGACCAGCTCGATCATGCGGCCTTCGTCCTCATCCGGCATCGCCGCCTTCGCCCGCGCATAGGCATCGACGGCTGCCTGGGCCATGACGGGACGCTCACCGAGCAGCTCCTCGGCGAGCTGCAGCGCATAGGCTGCATCCTTGTGACGGAGCGCCGCCGTGAAGCTGGCATCGGCAAAGTTGCGCGCGATCATGCGCGGCGCGTGGCGCAGAACCTGCGGGCTCGCCGCGACGCCGCCCTGGATCGCCTCCAGCACGAGGTTCATGTCGAGCCCGGCCTGCTCGGCGATCGCGAGGCCTTCGGCGAGACCTGCGATCTGCATCGCGCCAAGCAGATTGTTGATCAGCTTGTAGACTGTCCCGGCGCCCACGGGCCCGAAATGGCGAATGGTCGAGCCGATCGGCGCCAGATACGGTCGCGCGCGGTCGAGATCGGCGGCGTCGGCGCCGACCAGCAAGGTCAGCTTGCCGCTCGCGGCCGCGTCGGGCAGCCCGGTCACCGGACAGTCGAGATAGGTCACGCCGCGCGCATCCAGCTCGCGCGACAGGCGCAGCGCATGGTCGCGCGACACGGTCGAGCATTCGATCGCGATCGTGCCGACCCGCATGGTGGCCGCGGCGCCATCCGGCCCGAGCCACACCGCGCGCGAGGCGTCGTCATCAGCCACCATCGTAACGACCGCATCGGCATCGATTGCCGCATCAGCTGGCGAGGTCGACCAGCGCGCGCCGCGCGCGATCAGATCCTCCGCCTTCGCCCGGCTGCGATTCCAGACTGCGACGGAATAGCCTGCGTCGAGATAACGACCGGCCATGCCATGGCCCATGCGCCCGAGCCCGATGAAGGCAACGCGCACCACGCTCAATCGACGTCCTCGATCGCAGCGCCTGGCGTCGTGCCGAACGCGCGCTGCGCCAGCGTCGCCGCCATGAACTCGTCGAGATCGCCGTCGAGCACGCCGGCGGTGTCGGACGTCTGCACGCCGGTGCGCAGATCCTTCACCATCTGATACGGCTGCAGCACGTAGGAACGGATCTGGTGACCCCAGCCGATCTCGGTCTTGGCCGCCTGGTCGGCCGCCGCTTTCTCCTCGCGCTTCTTCAACTCGATCTCATAGAGACGTGCGCGCAGCATGTCCCAGGCCTGAGCGCGGTTCTTGTGCTGTGAGCGACCGGCCTGACAGACCACGGCAACGCCGGTCGGGATGTGCGTCAGCCGCACCGCCGATTCGGTCTTGTTGACGTGCTGGCCGCCGGCGCCGCCCGACCGCATCGTGTCGACCCGGACATCGGACTCCTTGATGTCGATCTTGATGCTGTCGTCGATGACCGGGAAGATCTGCACCGAAGAGAACGAGGTGTGCCGCCGCGCATTCGAATCGAACGGCGAGATTCGGACCAGACGATGCACGCCGGCTTCCGTCTTCAGCCAGCCATAGGCGTTATGGCCGGAGATCTGGATGGTCGCGGACTTGATGCCGGCTTCTTCACCCAGCGATTCTTCGAGATACTCGACCTTGAAGCCATGGGTCTCGGCCCAGCGCGTGTACATGCGCAGCAGCATCTGCGCCCAGTCCTGGCTCTCGGTGCCGCCGGCGCCGGCATGGACCTCGAGATAGGTGTCGAACTTGTCGGCCTCGCCGGACAGCAGCGCCTCGAGCTCGCGCCGCGCGACCTCCTTCTTCAGCTCCTTGAGCGCATTCTCGGCTTCAGTGACGACCCCCGGATCGTTCTCGGCCTCGCCGAGCTCGATCATCTCGATGTTGTCGCTGAGCTCACGCTCGACCTTGCCAATGCCGGTCAGCGAATCCTCCAGCGAGGTCCGCTCCTGCATCAGCCGCTGAGCTTTTTGGGGGTCGTTCCAGAGATTGGGATCTTCGGCGAGCTTGTTCAGCTCAGCGAGCCTTGCCGTCGATGTCTCGACGTCAAAGATGCCTCCTCAGCAGCCCGACCGACTGCTTGATCTCTTCTACGATTTTCTCGATTTCGGCGCGCATGTCGCTCTCTTCAGGCCACGGCTCGAAGCGCCGCGGCATCATCTCTCACAGGGGGATGTAACGGCGCTCGGCGCAAAGCGCAATCGCTCTGCACCGCACCAGCACAGTTTCGCCCGTCTAGTAGAGGCTACCGGTACCCGGACGGATGATGAAGCTGCCCGCATCAGGCTGGCCGCCGCCCTGCGACGGCATCACACGTCCATCGGCGTCGGCGACACCGATGACCGAGTAGTTGTCCGGCGGCGCCGTACCAGGCTTGAACGCCTCCATGATGGTACGGCCGCCGTCGCCCGGGCTCGCCCGCATGCCGGTCTTGGCGTCGACACGCACCAGCTTGATGCCAGCCGGGATCTTGAAGGGCGTGGCCGGCTTGTCGGCCAGCGCGAGCTTCATGAAATCTTTTGCGATCGGCGCGGCCAGATGACCGCCGGTCGCAGCATTACCCTTACCGAGCGGCCGCGGCTTGTCGTAACCCATGTAGATCGCGACGGCGAGGTCCGGCGAGAAGCCGACGAACCATGCGTCCTTGGCCTCGTTGGTGGTGCCGGTCTTGCCGGCGATCGGCTTGCCGACCTCCCTGAGCACGGTTGCCGTACCCGCCTGCACCACCCCCTCGAGCATCGAGGTGATCTGATAGGCGGTCATCGAATCCAGCACCTGCTCGCGGCGGTCGACCAGTTGCGGCTCGCTCTGGTTCTTCCAGCCGTCCGGCGCGTCGCAGCCGCGGCACTCGCGGGCATCATGCTTGAAGATGGTGTGGCCGTAGCGATCCTGGATCCGGTCGATCAGCGTCGGCTTCACCCGGCGGCCGCCATTGGCCATCATCGAATAGGCCGTGACCATGCGCATGGCCGTGGTTTCGCCCGCACCGAGTGCGTAGGACAGGTAATTCGGCAGTTCGTCATAGACTCCGAACCGTTTGGCATACTCGGAAATCAGCGGCATGCCGACGTCCTGCGCGAGACGCACGGTCACCGTGTTCAGCGACAGGCGCAGCGCGTTGCGCAAGGTCGTGGGCCCGAGATACTTGCCGTTGGTAAAGTTTTCGGGGCGCCAGACCTGGCCACCCTGCCCCTGGTCGATCTCGATCGGTGCGTCGACGACCTGGGTCGACGGCGTATAGCCGTTGTCGAGCGCTGACGAATAGACGATCGGCTTAAATGACGATCCGGGCTGCCGGTAGGCCTGCGTTGCCCGGTTGAACTGGCTCTGGTCGAAGGAGAAGCCGCCGACCATCGCGAGCACACGGCCCGTATTCGGATCCATGGCAACCATCGCGCCGGACACTTCGGGCAGTTGCTCGAGGCGATACTGGCCTTCGACCGGATTGCCTTCCTTGTACAGCGGATCCGCATAGATCACGTCGCCCGGCTGCAGCACCTGGGCGACCGACGTCGGCACCTTGCCACGGCCATTGGCCGTCGCAGCCCGCGCCCATTTCACGCCGTCGAGCGTGATCAGGCCAGTCTGGCGCTCCTTGCTCACGGCGCCGCCGAGCTCGCGCGGCGGCTGGAAGCCGATGCGGGCGGACTGGTCGCTGGTCTCGAGCACCACGGCCATCCGCCACGGTGAGATGTCCGAGAGCGATTTGATGTCCGCGAGCTTCACGCCCCAGTCGCCCGAAGTATCGAGCTTGGAGACAGGCCCGCGATAGCCCTGCTCCTGGTCGTACCTCACGAGTCCGGCGACCATGGCCTTGCGCGCCATGACCTGGATCTTCGGATCGAGCGTCGTCCGGACGGACAGGCCGCCCTCGTAGAGCTTCTTCTCGCCATAACGCTCGAAGATGTCACGGCGCACTTCCTCGGCGAAATATTCACCTGCAAAGATGTGGGCGCCGGTGTTGCGGCTCGCAATCGTCAGCGGGTCCTTGCGCGCCTTGTCGGCGTCGGCCTGCTTGATCCAGCCGTTCTCAAGCAGACGATCGACGACATAGTTGCGGCGCTCGATGGCGCGGTCGCGATTCCGGATCGGATGCAGGCTGCCCGGCATCTTCGGCAGAGCCGCCAGATAGGCGGCCTCGGCCACCGTCAGTTCGTTGACCGACTTGTCGAAATAGACCAGCGACGCCGCGGCGATGCCGTAGGCGCCGGAGCCGAGATAGATCTCGTTGAGATAGAGCTCGAGAATCTTGTCCTTCGAGTAGGTGCGCTCGATGCGCATCGCCAGCAGCGCTTCCTTGATCTTGCGGGCGAACGATACCTCGTTGGTCAGCAGGAAGTTCTTGGCGACCTGCTGCGTGATCGTCGAGGCACCCTGCGGGCGGCGATTCGAGCCGAAGTTCTGGGCGTAGACCACGGCAGCGCGCGCCATGCCGGTGAAGTCGATGCCGCCATGCTCGTAGAAGTTCTTGTCCTCGGCGGCGAGGAAGGCGTTGATGACGAGCTTGGGAACCGCCTGGATCGGCAGGTACAGCCGACGCTCCCGGGCATATTCACCGACCAGCGAGCCGTCGGCCGCGTGCACGCGCGTCATCACCGGCGGCTCATAATCCTGCAGCTGGGAGTAATCAGGCAGGTCCTTGGAAAAATGCCAGATCAGGCCGGCCGCTGCTGCCACACCGACCAGGAACAAGACGGTACCGGCCGCGAACAGGAAGCCCAAAAACCGCACCAGAAAGCGCATCGGCGAATATCCGTTCCAACTCTTGTTTCGTCTCTCGGCTCGGACGCGGCGCACCCACGGGCGCTACCGCCAAAAATCACACGGTCGGCTGCAATGCCACGTGACCCATGCCAGAGAAACGCACGGTCAAGCCTATCAGCGGTCAAGCCTATCACAAGTCTGCCGAGAAGGAATCTTCACTGATTCCGGGTGCCTCGCAGCACGTTTATAGGGATGTTGCTGTGGCCAAACTAGGGCTTTGCGCGTACCGGCCCCGGCTTGTCCGGCCTGTCGGGGCCCGCATTGGCGATGCGCTTGGCCAGAAAGGCATCGATCGCCCGCGCCATTGCGTCCGCCGTGCGCGACCGCCATGCGTCGGAGACCAAGTTTCCCATATCGCCCTTATTGGAGACATAGCCGAGTTCGACCAGCACGGATGGCACGTCGGGCGCCTTGAGCACGCGGAAACCGGCCGATTTGAGCGGACGCTTATGCATATGCACCGCCGTCTTCATGTCGTTCATCAGCAGACGGGCGAACCGGTTGGAAAACGTCCGCGTTTCCCGGCGGGCCAGATCGATCAGGATGTCGGCCACGTCAGCCGGCTCCTCCGTCAGATTGACCCCGCCGATCTGGTCGGCGCGGTTCTCGGCCTCGGCCAGCCGTTCCGCCTCGACGTCGGACGCCTTGTCGGACAGCGTGTAGATGGTCGCGCCCTGCGCAGTGCCCTCACCTCGCGGCAGCGCATCGGCGTGGATGGAGACGAACAGCGCCGCCGACTGCTTCTGGGCGATGCGGACCCGGTCTCCGAGCGGGATGAAGGTGTCGTCGTCTCGGGTCATGACCACGCGGAACTTGCCCGACCGTTCCAGCCGGTCGCGCAGCGCCTGGCCGAAGGCGAGCACCAGATTCTTCTCCGGCACCTCCCCGCCCTGTGTGCCGTAGTCGACGCCACCATGACCGGGGTCGATCACGATCACGGGGCGGGTGTCCGGCGGGCCGTCCGTCGGAAGGGGGGCGATGGCAACCGTGGTCGGCGGCGGCCGGACTGCCGGCGGCGCAGGGTTTCCTGCGACAGCGACCGACGCCGTCGCGGAACTCGAATCGGCAGGCCTGGCGGCAAGACGACTGTCGCTGCCGATGGCGCGGGCGAAGGTCGCCTCGTCGACCTCCTCCAGTTCGAGCACCAGCCGCGGCGGCTGACCGTTGGCGGCATCCAGCACAGTGGAGTTGGCGATTCGGGCCGGGCCGGTGAGATCGAACACGATGCGGGACCCACCGGGCATCACCATCCCATAGCGGAACGCCTTCACCAAACCCCGGCCGCTGGTCCCGGCTCCGGTGGGCAGATGAAAGCTGACCTGGGGCAGGTCGACGACGACGCGATAGGGTTCGCTGAGCAGGAAGGCTCGAAACGGCACCGTCCGGTCGAGATCGAGCACGAATCGGGTCTGTCGGGAATCGCCGGCGACCCGCGCATCGGTGGCGATCGGGAACCCGGGCCCGACCACGGCAGGCGGCACCTGGCCGACCGGCCCACTCTGGGCGCGGGCCGGAATGACGGCCGCACATAACATTTGCGTGACGCACAGCGACGCGCATCCCAGCAAAGAAAGGTAATTCGCCCGGCCAGCTGCCAAATCGATGCCTCCGCGGGATGGTCTTACCGCAACCAATCCCAGGGGTTAACCGCCAAATTTTGTCATTTTCGTTAAAGGCCACCGATTGTTGCGGTTCCGCGACGCTTCGCTTGCGCGACCTGACCATTCCTCGTATGTACGAAGGGCTGAAGGCTAATCCTTACTGCCGGTTGTGTCGCGTTCAACCTCCCGGTGAAACGCCGGAAGCTTCGTGATCGGGGTGCTCGGTATCGGGTCCTCGATCGTGGCGGAGATTCCAGCGCCTTTCCGACGCTCCACCAAAGCCTGCGCGATCCCGCGCGGCCGCAACGGAGAGCCGGTCACGAGCCGAGTGGCGCCTGTCAGGCGCCTCCTCGCAGAGACCGCCCGGGCACCAGGTCAGACACGGTATAGCCTGATACCGCACCCGTGACAGGGTGGGTATTCGATCCAGGCAAGCGTTTCGGCGCAATCTGGCCTTCGGCAACAGAGCAAGGCGGCACCCGCTGCCGCCCACGTATTCCAGACGGGCCGACGCTTGATGCGCCAGACTGAGTTGCCAACCATGACCAGCGGACGATCCGCGCCGATGCGGGGCCAGACCCCTGCCCGGCCAATCGCCCCGCCGGCATCAGGGTTGGCGCGGCGCGACCAGCTGCGTTTAGGCCTTCCCCTCACCCCCGAATCAGGTGGACCGTCGCGTCATCCGACAGCGCGCCACGCGCTCGCGGCCAATCGCGCCCGTCGCCTCCAAGAGTTCCAATATGCCCAACAAGATGTTGATCGATGCTACCCACCCGGAAGAGACCCGGGTCGTTGTCGTCCGCGGCAACCGCGTCGAGGAATTTGATTTCGAAACGGCCCAACGCAAGCAGCTCCGCGGCAACATCTACCTGGCCAAGGTTACCCGCGTTGAGCCCTCGCTGCAGGCCGCCTTCGTCGAGTATGGCGGCAACCGCCACGGCTTCCTGGCCTTCAGCGAAATCCATCCGGACTATTATCAGATCCCGGTCGCCGACCGGCAGGCTCTGATCGAGGCCGAGGAGCGCGCGCACCGCGAAGCCGAAGAGGAAAGCGAGAACCGCTCCAATCGCCGCCGCAACCGGCACCGCAGTTCGCGACGCCGCGGCAGCGGCGAACGGGTTCAGAGCGAGATCGTCGAGGCCGCCGAGGCAGGCCTCCCTGCCCAGCCCCAAGGGCATGAGGCCGACCACGAGGCGCATGAGCACCACGCCTATGCGCAGGACGATCAGCCGCACGCCGACGCGACCGATCCCAGCGAGGCGCAGGGCTTCTCCGAGGGCCCGGTCAAGGCCCAGGGTCAGGACGCGCCGGGCGAAGCTCACCACGGTGCAGCCGACGAATCGCGCGACCAGGCCGACGAGCCGCATGATGCCGTCGCCGCGCAGGACCGTGTGGCGGCTGCGGAACAGCCCGCCGGCGAAGCCGCGGACACCGCGGTCGCGCAGAACGGCGACGCGACCTCTGCCGAGGCGGCCAGCCCCGCTGTCGCCGCCGAAGAGCACGACGAAGAATATGACCATGCAAGCCATGATCATGACGAGCATGGTCATGACGATCACGATCACGACGAACATGATCACCACGATGACGGCGCGCCCGTAGCCGAGCATGACGGCAACGGCGTCACGATCGTGCCGGGCGACGACAACGGCGCCGAATCCGGGTCCGGCGACCACGAGGACGACGAGGACGACGGCGAAGAGATCGAGGAAGAGCTCGTTGAATCCGTCGGCGGCGATGACGTGCTGGAAGAAGTGCCTGAGCGCACCTTCCGCCCGCGCCGCCAGTACAAGATCCAGGAGGTCATCAAACGCCGCCAGGTGATGCTGGTGCAGGTCGTGAAGGAGGAGCGTGGCAACAAGGGCGCGGCGCTGACGACCTATCTGTCGCTGGCCGGCCGCTACGCCGTGCTGATGCCGAACACGGCGCGCGGTGGCGGCATCAGCCGCAAGATCACCTCGGCGCAGGACCGCTCGCGGCTGAAGGAAGTGGTGCAGGACCTCGACGTGCCCGAGGGCATGGGCGTCATCCTGCGCACCGCCGGCGCCAACCGCACCAAGCCCGAGATCAAGCGCGACTTCGAATATCTGCTGCGGCTGTGGGAAACGGTCCGCGACATGACCTTGAAGTCGCAGGCCCCGACCCTGGTCTACGAGGAAGGCTCGCTGATCAAGCGCTCGCTGCGCGACCTCTACAACAAGGAGATCGACGAAATCCTGGTGGCCGGCGAAGCCGGCTATCGCGAGGCGCACGACTTCATGAAGATGCTGATGCCGACCAACGTCCGGGCGGTGAAGCAGTATCGCGACGGCCAGCCGCTGTTCTCGCGCATGGGCGTCGAGAGCCAGCTCGACGCGATGTTCTCGCCGACCGTCCAGCTGCGCTCGGGTGGCTACATCGTGCTCAACCAGACCGAAGCGCTGGTCTCGATCGACGTGAACTCCGGCCGCGCCACGCGCGAGCATCACATCGAGGACACCGCGCTCAAGACCAATATGGAGGCCGCCGAGGAAGTGGCGCGCCAGCTCCGGCTGCGCGACCTCGCCGGGCTGATCGTCATCGACTTCATCGACATGGACGAGAAGCGCAACAACCGCTCCGTCGAGCGCAAGCTGTCGGACTGCCTGCGGCAGGATCGCGCGCGCATCCAGGTCGGCCGCATCTCGCATTTCGGCCTGCTGGAGATGTCGCGCCAGCGCATCCGCGCCAGCGTGCTGGAAAGCTCGACCGAGCCGTGCGCGCATTGCGGCGGCACCGGCCACGTGCGCTCGGTATCCTCGGTGGCGCTGCAGCTCTTGCGCAGCCTCGAAGAGACGCTGATGAAGGGCGCGACCCACAACCTCGTGGTCCGCACCCGCACCGAGGTGGCGCTCTACGTGCTCAACCACAAGCGCGGCCATTTGCGCGACCTCGAGAACAGCTTCAAGGTGTCGCTCGCGGTCATCGCCGATCCGACTGTGAGCGGCCAGCAATCCTTCATCATCGATCGCGGCGAGCAGGTGCATACGCTCGAGGCCGCCAAGGCGCTGCTCGCGGCGCAGGCCTCCGCGCCGCCGCTGGTGGCCGAGGAAGTCTTCGACGACGAGGAGACGTTCGACATCGAGACGGAATCCGAGGTCGAGACCGAGGAGACCGAAGGTCTGTCCGAGGACGCGGCCGACGGCAGCGCTGCCGACGGCGAGCGGGACGGCGCGCGCCGCAAGCGGCGACGGCGCCGGCGCGGCCGCGGCGGCGAGACCCGCGAGGGCACGCTGCCTGAAGGAACGGCCGGACTGCAGCCCGCAGAGCCGGGCCTTGCCGCCGAGCAGTCAGCCGAGGACTCCGACGGCGAAGACGACGAGTCGGAGGAACAGCCTGCGTTCGCCCAAGGCGAGCAGACGGATCAGCCTGGCGGCGAGCGGCGTCCGCGCCGGCGTGGACGCCGCGGCGGTCGCCGTCGGCGCGGTGGCGCGGAAGAAGGTCTCGCCGCGTCAATCGGCGACGAGCTAGCGCCGGCTTCGGCATCGGAGGCAGAAGCCGCCGTGGCCGATTTCGACGGCAATGGCGCTTCCCGCCACGACGAGGAAGAACCGGCCGAACCCGCGGCGCCGGTCCATGCGGCGGCCGCAGCCGAGGCCGATGAGCCCATCGCTGACGCCTCCGTGCCCGTGCCCCAGGCTGCTCCTCGACAACCCGAAGTGCAGCAGACCGAGGCTCCGAAGACGGAATCCGAGAAGACCCCGCGCCGTTCGACGGTTCGCGAGAAGGTCAGCTTCCTCACCGAGCCCAGGCCCGAGAGCGCGGTTTCGGCCGTCAACGTCGCCGAGAGCAGCGCGCCCGCTCCGGCTGTCGACGTCGCTGCGTCCGAGCCGGTTGCCACCGAGCCGGCGGCCACCGATTCCTCGTCCCCTGCGGCCCCGCGCCGGGCCGGCTGGTGGTCCCGCCGTTTCGGTGGCGGGCAGTAAGCCCCCCGCTTTCCGACGCTTCAATGCAAAGCGCCCGGCCAGATGGCCGGGCGTTTTCATATGACGTTCTTCCATGGCACCGAATGCGCCGACCGGCGCCGACTTCATGACGATGGCGATGACGCCGAACACCGCATGCGCTGTACCGTCGATCACGTCCCGCGGCCGCTGACCGCGCTCGCCGCGCGATATCAGCGCGAAGCCGAACGGGATCGCGAACGGCAGCACCTGCAGGATGTCGCCGCGCGCCAGGGCGCCGACGCCCTGCCCGCCCTACGCGAGCCAGCGGGCGATCCGGGAGACGGCCTCGCGCATGTCCTCGGCCGAACGCGCATAGGAAAAGCGCACGAAGCTGCGGCCGTGGATCGGATCGAAGTCGACGCCCGGCGTGGCCGCAACATGGGTCTCCTCCAGCATCCGCTTGGCGAAGTCGAAGCTGTCGGAGGTGAAGTCGGACACGTCGGCATAGAGGTAGAACGCGCCGTCGGCCGGCAGAAAGCGGGTCAGGCCGGCCTTCGGGAAACCCTCGATCAGGATGCGGCGGTTCTCCTGATAACCGTGCTTGATGGTCTCCATTTCGGTCCGGCCGTCGAACGCCGCTTCCGCAGCGATCTGCGACAGGGTCGGAACCGAAATCGCGAGGTTCTGCTGCAGACGCTCGATCGGCCGCGCCAGCGCATCCGGCACCACCATCCAACCGATGCGCCAGCCGGTCATGCAGAAGTACTTCGAGAACGAGTTGATGATCAGGGCCTCGCTTGACAGCTCCGCCGCCGTCACCGCCGGAAACGCGTAGTCCAGACCGTGATAGATCTCGTCGGAGATGAAGCGGATGCCCGCATCGCGCGCGGCTGCGATGACGCCGCCCAGCGCCTCACGCGACATCATGGTGCCGGTCGGATTGGCGGGACTTGCCACCAGCACGCCCTTCAGCGGCGTCTTGCGGTGAACGGCAAGCAGCGCCTCGCCGGTCAGGGCGTGACGGTTCTCCGCCGTGGTCTCGATCAGCACCGGCTCGCAGCCCAGCGCCGTCAGGATGTGGCGATAGGGCGGATAGCCAGGCACGGTCACGGCCACGCGATCGCCGGGCTCGAACATCGCCAGGAACGCGAGGATGAATCCGGCCGAGGATCCCGTCGTGATCACGATCCGCGCCGGATCGATCTCGCAAGCGTGCGTCTCGCGATAGTGCCGCGCGATTCGCTGTCGCAGCGACAGCAGGCCGAGCGCCGAGGTGTAATCGATGCGTGCCTGATCGAGCGCAGCGTGCGCGGCCGCGATGGCCGCTCGCGGCGCAGGCGCCGCAGGTTGGCCGACCTCCATGTGGATGACATGTCCGCCGCCCGCCTCGATCCGCTCGGCCGCAGCCATCACGTCCATCACCATGAACGGCGGAACATTGCTGCGCGCGGACGGCGCCGTCAGGTTGGCGATCCGCTGTTCCAATGTCGGTATCACTGTCGCATCCACCATCGATATCTGCTATTGACCCCGGCTGTTCGGACCCGCTCCGTGAACCGGTCGAGGTCAGCCCATGGGCCTCATTCGCCGCAGATGAGCCGCATTCCGCCGTTTGGTGGGCAATAGCCCGTCTCGAGCCTCGCGCCAATTGCAAAGATCGCCTGATGTCGCTCCGTATCGTGCTTCGCAAGAAACTGTCCGGCGGGCTTGCCGCGGTCGTCGCTGCGGCCGTGACGCTGGCGCCGCTCGCGCCTGCGTCGGCGCAGCAAGGCAAGGGACCGCCGATCCTGCGCGACACCGAGACCGAGGTGCTGCTGCGTGAATATACGCGGCCGATCCTGCGCGTCGCCGGACTCGAAAGGCAGAACATCCAGATGGTCATCATCAACGATGCGTCCTTCAACGCGTTCGTTGCCGACGGCCGCCGCATCTTCGTCAATTACGGCGCGATCCTTCAGTCGGAAAATCCGAACCAGCTGATCGGCGTTCTCGCGCACGAGACCGGCCATCTCGCCGGCGGCCATCTCGCCAAGCTGCGCCAGCAGCTCGCCACCGCCCAGACCCAGATGATCATCGCCACCATTCTCGGCGCCGGCGCCCTCGCCGTCGGCGCGCGCGGCGGCGGCAGCGGCCTCGCCAATGCCGGCGCCGCGACGCTGTCCGCGCCGGGCGAGGTCATCCGCCGCTCGCTGTTGTCGTATCAGCGCCAGCAGGAGGAGAACGCCGACCGTGCGGGGGTGAAATTCCTCACTGCGGCAGCGCAATCGCCGAAGGGCATGTACGAGACGTTCAAGCGCTTCACCAATGAGAGCCTGTTCGCCGCGCGTGGCGCCGACCCCTATCTGCAATCACATCCGATGCCGGCCGATCGCGTCGAGGCGCTCGAGGGCCTTGCGCGCCAGAGCCCCTATTGGGACAAGAAGGACGACCCCGCGCTGCAGCTCCGCCACGACATGGTCCGGGCCAAGATCTCGGCCTTCATGGAACGGCCGGACACGGTGGCACGGCGATATCCCTTGTCGGACACCAGCCTGCCCGCCCGCTACGCCAGGGCAATCTCCACCTACCTGCATGGCGACCTGCGCAGCGCCCTGAGCCAGATCGACGCCCTGATCCAGGTGCAACCCAACAACGCCTATTTCTACGAGGTCCGTGGCCAGGCCCTGCTGGAGGGCGGCCGTCCCACTGAGGCGATCGCCCCGCTGCGCAAGGCGGTGCACCTGTCCAATAACGCTCCGCTCATCGAGATGTTACTTGGTCAGGCCTTGGTGGCATCCGAGAACAAAGCCTACACTGACGAGGCGATCTCGATCCTGCGCGCGGCAGTCGCGCGCGAATCCGAGGCACCGCTCGGCTATTCCCAGCTCGCGATGGCCTATGGCCGCAAGGGCGACTATGCGGAGGCGGATCTCGCCTCGGCGCAGGCCGCCTTCCTGCGTGGCGACAACAAGACGGCGCGCGAGCTTGCCTCGCGTGCGAAAACCCGCTTCGCGGTAGGGTCGCCGGGCTGGGTCAAGGCCGACGACATCGTCACGGCAAAGCCGCTTTCCGGCCAGTAATGTGTCGGACAGCGGGGGTTGGCGCCCGTTGAAGTTTTGAATTACTGCTATCATCCGATCCAGAATATCAAGATACCGATCACGACCATCGACAAGGACCCGATCATTTGACCCAGAGGACCTCCTTCATGCCGTCAGTCCGCACGCTCATTCCCGCGATGTTGTTCGCGCTTTCGCTCTGCGGCGTGCCTCAGCTCGCGTCGGCGGAGAGCTTCTCCGACAGCCAGCGTGGCGAGATCGAGACCATCGTCCGAAACTACCTGATCGCGCATCCCGAGGTGCTCGAAGAGGCGATGGCCGAGCTGCAGAAGCGCCAGACGGCGGCCGAGGCGGCCAAGCACGAGGCCAGCATCAGCAAGAACGCCGAAACCATCTTCAACTCGCCGCGCGGTGTCGTGCTCGGCAACAAGGATGGCGACGTCACGTTCGTCGAGTTCTTCGATTACAATTGCGGCTACTGCAAGCGCGCGATGGCCGACATGATGGACCTGATGAAGAGCGACCCGAAGCTGAAGGTCGTGCTCAAGGAATTTCCGGTGCTGAGCCAGGGCTCGGTCGAGGCCGCGCAGGTCGCGGTTGCCGTTCGGATGCAGGCCCCGCAGAAATATCTCGACTTCCACCAGAAGCTGCTCGGCGGCCGCGGCCAGGCCGACAAGGCCCACGCGCTCGCGGTGGCCAAGGAACTCGGCCTCGACATGGCCCGCGTCGAGAAGGACATGGCGAGCCCCGAGGCCAAGGCGACGATCGAGGAGAACTTCAAGCTCGCCGAGGAGATGGGCATGAACGGCACGCCGAGCTACGTGATCGGCAAGCAGGTCGTGATCGGCGCCGTCGGCGTCGAGGGCCTGCGCGAGAAGATCAGCACGGCCCGCTGCGGCAAGGCGAGCTGCTGAGCATATCTGTCAAAGCGTCTCGCCATCACGAGATCAATCGAAGGCCGGCTGTATCAGCCGGCCTTCTGCTTTTGCCGTGAGCCGGTGAAGAAGCAAGAGACCGGTGGCGCCGCCGCCCTCGCCTATCCCGTCAGCTTCATGCCGAGCCGGGTTCGAAGTGCCTCGCGGATGTGGCCGCGTGCAATCGCCTCGGCCCGATCGGGATCGCGGATCGCGATCGCCTCGATCAGCTCACCATGCTCGGCCGCGGCCGTTGCCTGACGTCCTTCGGCCGCAAACGTTGTGGTTCCCAGCAGCGCTGTCGCCACATGCATGTCCTCGAGGGCGGCATCGAGATAGCGGTTGCGCGCGGCGCGCTGGATCGCACCGTGCATCAGCCGATTCAGCCGCGCGAGCTCGACGGCGTCGCCCTCCCCGCTGACGAAGCGCGCATGAATGTCGCGCAGCGCCGCGATCTCGGCCGGCACGGCATACTGTGCCGCGAGCCGGGCCGCAGCGCCTTCGAGAATCTCCCGCATCGCGTACAGCTCGAGGATTTCATTCTCGTCGAGACTTCGCACGATCAGGCCGCGGCCACCAGCCGGCTGCACCCACCCCTTGGCCACCAGCTTGCCGAAGGCCTCACGGACCGGCGTGCGGCTGACGTTCAGCTTCTGGGCGACCTCGTCCTCACGCAGTCGATCGCCGGAGCGATAGAGGCCGTTCTCCAGCGCATGGCACAGCGCACGAAATACCGCCTCGCCGAGAGAGACGTTGTCACGATCGATGGTGAGCGATGGCGATTCCGAGGACATGGGGTCACTGTCTCACAACCTTGTTCCGAACAACAGTATCTCTTGCATGTGTTCGTATACAATAGTATACGAACACATGCCTCCGCAGCCGGCACTTCAGCACTGTCCATCATCGCTAGGCCGACGGCTGGCATGCCGATGGCGTGGCTGTGCGGACGCACGCCGATCCAGGGCCTGCCGCCTTGCGTTCGCAAGGGCCTGCGATGACTGATCAGAGCGATATCGTCGACTATCCCCTGACCTACGACGTCGTCGTGGCCGGCGGCGGCAACGCGGCCCTCTGCGCCGCCATTGCAGCACGGCGCGCCGGGGCCTCGGTCATCGTGCTGGAGGCCGCCTCGAAGTTCTATCGCGGCGGCAATACGCGCCACACCCGCAACATGCGCTGCGCCCATGACGCGGCGACCGCAACGTTGAGCGGCCCCTACACCGAGGACGAGTTCTGGGACGATCTCCTGCGCGTCACCGAAGGCCAGACCAACGAGCAGTTGGCGCGCCTGATGATCCGCGAGTCCAAGGACATGCTCGACTGGATCGTCGAACAAGGCGTGCGCTTCCAGCCCTCGCTCGGCGGAACGCTGAGCTTAGGACGGACCAACTCGTTCTTCCTGGGCGGCGGCCGGGCGATGCTCAATGCGCTGTATCTCACCGCCGAGCTCCTCGGCGTCGACGTGCGCTACGAGGCCGAGGTGGTGGGGCTGGAGATGGACGACGGCCGCTTCCGCGCGGCGATCGTGCAGCACGGCAACGGCAGGATGCGCATCGGCGGCAAGGCGCTGGTGGCGGCCGCGGGCGGCTTCGAATCCAACATCGACAAGCTGGTCGAGGGCTGGGGTGAGATCGCCCGTAACTTCCTGATCCGCGGCACGCCTAACAATCGCGGCGCGGTGCTGGACATGCTGCTCGGCGCCGGCGTCGACAGTATCGGCGACCCGACCCAATGCCATGCGGTGGCGATCGATGCGCGGGCGCCCAAATATGACGGCGGCATCATCACGCGGCTCGACTGCGTCGTGTTCGGCATCGTCGTCAACAACAACGCTGAGCGATTCTACGACGAAGGCGAGGATGTCTGGCCGAAGCGTTACGCCATCTGGGGCCGCCTGGTCGCGACCCAGCCGAACCAGATTGCCTACATCATCTTCGACGCGAAATCGGCGAACCTGTTCATGCCATCGCTCTACCCCGCGATCGAGGCGGCCAGCATCACCGAGCTCGCCGGCAAGCTCGACCTCGATCCCGACAAGCTGACCACCACCGTCGCGCAATTCAACGCATCGGTGCGCGACGGCAGCTTCAATCCCGACATCCTGGACGATTGTCGCACCGAGAACTTGGCGCCGCCCAAATCGCATTGGGCGCGCCGTCTCGATTCAGCGCCCTTCTACGCCTATCCGGTCCAGCCCGGCATCACCTTCACCTACCTCGGCGTGCGCGTCGATCAAGCGGCAAGGATGATGATGAAGGCCGGCGGGCCAGCCGACAACATGTACGCCGCCGGCGAGATCATGGCCGGCAACGTGCTCGGCCGCGGCTATGCTGCGGGCATCGGCATGACGATCGGCAGCGTGTTCGGCCGCATCGCGGGCCGGGGAGCAGCGACACATGCAGCGCAGTGAGGCGTTGACCGAGGCGGATCGGCTGATGACGATCTGCAATTCCTGCCGCTATTGCGAGGGCCTCTGCGCCGTGTTTCCGGCCATGGAGATGCGCCGCGCCTTCACCGGCGGCGACCTCAACTATCTCGCCAATCTCTGCCATGCCTGCGGCGCCTGCTACGTCGACTGCCAATTCTCGCCGCCGCACGAATTCGACGTTCGCGTCCCGTCCGTTCTGACCCGGGTACGGCACGAGAGCTACGCCGACTATGCCTGGCCGCGCGCGCTGGCGCCGCTGTTCAGGCGCAACGGCCTTGCCATATCGCTCATCGCGGTCATCAGCATGGCCGCGTTCGTCCTCGGCTTCGTGGCCTTCAACGATCCCGCCGCGCTGTTTGCAAGCCGGCACGGCCCGGGATCGTTCTACGCGCTCATGCCTCACAACACGATGGCGCTGTTGTTCGGCGCCGCCTTCCTGTGGGCCATCATCGCCATCATCATGGGCGCTCGGGCCTTCTGGAATGACATCGGCGAGCCGAGCTCGACCCTGACGCGCTCACGTCCGCTGCTGCGCGCCGTTCGCGACGCAGGCAGCCTGCGCTATCTCGATGGCGGCGGCGTCGGCTGCTACAACGAGGATGAGCGGCCGCGCGACACCCGGCGGTTCTATCACCATCTGACGTTCTGGGGCTTCGTGCTCTGCTTCGCATCGACCAGCGTCGCGACGCTCTATCACTATCTTCTGCACCGCGAGGCGCCCTATCCGTTGTGGGATCTACCCGTCGTGCTCGGCACGCTCGGCGGAATAGGCATCGTGGTCGGTCCGCTCGGACTCTACGCCGCCAAGCGCAGGCGTGAGCCGGCGATGATGGACGGCGGCAGCCGCGGCATGGATGTCGCGTTCTTGGCGATGCTCGTCCTCACCGGCGCGACCGGACTCGCTCTCCTCGTGCTTCGCGAGACCAGCACGATGGGCGTGCTGCTCGCGGTCCATCTCGGTGCGGTGTTCGCGATCTTCATCACGATGCCCTATGGCAAGTTCGTGCACGGCCTCTATCGATTCTTGGCGCTCCTCCGCTACGCGCGCGAACGTCACGGCGCGTAGCTCGCGCGAGGTCGCCGTCAACGCGCAACTGATCGCCGTCGTCATGCAGCATTCATGACCCTGAGCATCCGTTCATAAAGTTGCGATCTGCGACATTTTTCCGGAACGATCGGAGACGCACGGAACGACTCCTACCTCCTGCCGTTGTCGGCGCGGGCAGTGCCAATACGAGGAGGATAGAGGATGACCAATCGCTTGATGGTATCAGTTGCTGCAATCGCGCTCCTGGCGGGTGCAGGTTTTGCTCATGCGCAGAGCGCCGGCGGTGCGGGCGGGGCAGTTGGACAGTCCGGCGGCATGAACGCGCCCGGCGGCACGATGCATCGCGACAGCGCCTCGCCTGCGGCCGGCGGCGCGTCCGACATGCGCTCCAGCCAGTCGGATCAGAAGTCTGGTGCGACCAAGGGCCAGCGCGCCGAGGAAGGCATGAAGGGTCCGACTGCCAAGGGCGCGACCTCCGAGAGCGACAAGGCGGGCTCCAAGAGCATGAAGGCCGAGAGCCGCGACAGCAAGAGCGGCACCAGCACGAACGCCGAAACCAAGACCGGCAGCGACCGGTCGCAGACCACCACCGGACTGGCCGGCGCCGGCGCCAAGCTCACGACCGAGCAGCGCACCAAGATCACCAGCGTGATCCGCAGCCAGCGCGTCGAACCGGTGACCAACGTGAACTTCAACATCTCGGTCGGCACCCGGGTGCCGCGCGACGTTCACTTCCACAGGCTCCCGGCCGAAGTCGTGACGATCTATCCGGAATGGCGCGGATATGACTTCATCCTGGTTCGTGAGCAGATCATCGTAATCGATCCTCGCACCCACGAGATCGTCGCAGTTCTCGACGCCTGATCCCGACCAGGCAGGCGATGAGGACATGGGGCGGGCAGCAATGCCCGCCCCATTCTATTGCGCAAATCTATTGCGCAAAGAGCACGCAAGGGCGATCACACGCAGCCCGTGCAGCCCGGTGGACAAACCTGGTTAATCAGCGATTTCGCACACTTAAGACGGTTTTTTCGTGTGACGGACCAAGCCTCGAACGGCCGGCCTAGCTGCCGAAAGGCTTCCCCTTGGCGGCTTTGTTACCTATAACGCCGCCCACTGCCGCCACACCGCCGGGATGGGAATGGCCGACGCCGCTCACAACACGATCTATGTCCTCAACGGACCCAACCTCAACCTGTTGGGCACCCGCGAGCCGGAGACCTATGGCCACGCCACCCTCGCCGACGTGGAACGGCTCTGCGTCGAGACGGCTGCCCGCTTCGGCCTGGTGGCGGAGTGCCGGCAGTCCAACCATGAGGGCGTGCTAGTCGACTCCATCCATGAGGCCCGCAGCCGCGGTGTGGTCGGAATCATCCTCAATGCCGGCGCCTACTCTCATACCTCCATCGCCCTGCATGACGCGCTGATGGGGGTGAAGATCCCCACCGTTGAAGTGCACATCAGCAACATCCACGCTCGCGAGAGCTTTCGGCACCATTCTTTCACCGCGAAGGCGGCGTTTGCCTCGATCTGCGGCTTCGGCATCGACGGCTACCGGCTCGCGATCACTGGCCTCGCCGCCAAGATCGGCGCCAAAGCCGATACGCAGACCGACATCTAGCGCAAGCCTGACGTCACAGTCCTCACGCCACCCAACGTTCCGGATCAGATCATGGCGCCCCAGCCCGACGACAAGACCATCGCGAAATCCGAAGACAGCCAGCTCATTCGCGAGCTCGCAGCGCTGCTGGATGAGACCAGCCTGACCGAGATCGAGCTGGAGCGTGCCGGCCTTCGCATCCGCGTTGCCCGCAACGTGACCGTTGCGGCGGCCGTCCATTCGTCCATCGGAGCGGTCGCCGCTGGCGTTCCCCTGGTCGCAGCTGCGACGGCGGCAGCCGCCGGCGCGGACTTGTCCAAACATCCCGGCGTGGTGCCCTCGCCCATGGTCGGCACCGCCTATTGGGCGCCCGAGCCCGGCGCCAAGCCGTTCGTCGAGGTCGGCTCCAAGGTGTCGGTCGGTCAGACCCTGATGATCATCGAGGCGATGAAGACGATGAACCAGATTCCGTCACCGCGCGCCGGGACGGTGACGCAGATCCTGGTCGAGGACGGCCAGCCCGTTGAGTTCGGCGAGCCGCTGGTGATCATTGAATAATTGCGAGTAGCGAATGGCGAATAGCGAATAGCCGTCCGTTCCCTATTCGCTACTCCCTATTCGCTACTCGCCACTCGCGCCCGAGGCACCATGTTCGACAAGATCCTCATCGCCAATCGCGGCGAAATCGCCCTTCGCATCCTCAGGGCCTGCAAGGAGCTCGGCATCTCCACCGTCGCGGTGCATTCCACCGCCGACGCCGATGCCATGCATGTCCGCCTCGCCGACGAAAGCGTGTGCATCGGCCCGCCGCCGTCGAAGGACAGCTATCTCAACATCCCCGCGCTGCTCGCCGCCTGTGAGATCACCGGCGCCGACGCCGTGCATCCCGGCTACGGCTTCCTCTCGGAGAACGCGCGCTTCGCCGAGATCCTCGCCGACCACAACCTGCACTTCATCGGACCCAAGGCGGAACACATCCGCCTGATGGGCGACAAGATCGAGGCCAAGAAGACCGCCAAGCGGCTGGGCATTCCGGTCGTTCCCGGCTCCGACGGTGCGGTGACGCCCGACCAGGACGCTATGGCGATCGCCAAGGAGATCGGCTTTCCGGTGCTGGTCAAGGCGGCCGCCGGCGGCGGCGGCCGCGGCATGAAGGTCGCCCACACCGAGGCGGACCTGCAACTGGCGCTGACCACCGCGGCCAACGAGGCCAAATCCGCGTTCGGCGACGCTTCGGTCTATCTCGAGAAGTATCTGCAGAAGCCCCGCCACATCGAGATCCAGGTGCTCGGCGATGGCCGCGGCGGCGCGATCCATCTCGGCGAGCGCGACTGCTCGCTGCAGCGGCGCCACCAGAAGGTCTGGGAGGAAGGCCCCTCGCCGGTGCTCGACCCGGCCAGCCGCGCCAAGATCGGCGAGACCGTCGCCAAGGCGATGCAGGAGCTGAAATATATCGGCGTCGGCACCGTCGAATTCCTCTATGAGGACGGCGAGTTCTACTTCATCGAGATGAACACCCGCATCCAGGTCGAGCATCCCGTCACCGAGATGATCACCGGCATCGACCTCGTGCTGGAGCAGATCCGCATCGCGGCCGGCGGCGACCTGCCGATGACGCAGGATCAGGTCGTCATCAACGGCCACTCCATCGAGTGCCGCGTCAATGCGGAAAATCCCGTCACCTTCCGGCCCTCGCCGGGCAAGATCCTGCAGTACCACCCGCCGGGCGGCCTCGGCGTCCGCATCGATTCGGCGGTCTATCAGGGCTACGTGATCCCGCCCTATTACGACTCGCTGGTCGGCAAGCTGATCGTCCACGGCAAGACCCGGGTCGAGTGCCTGATGCGGCTGCGGCGGGCGCTGGACGAGATGGTCGTCGACGGCATCGAGACCACCCTGCCGCTGTTCCGGGCGTTGGTGCGCGAGCCCGCCATCATCGATGGCGACTACCACATCCACTGGCTCGAGCAGTATCTCGCCGGCCAGAACGCGGACTGAGCAGCACCTGAAGAATCCCGCGGCCCGGCGGGAACTCTTCGGTCTGCACGACGTTCTGCTCTGTCGGCGGTTCCGCTGAGGGGGCAGGTATTTCAATCGGCATGCGAGTGAGCGGTGGCGCCTGAGATCAGACAGAGGCGCACGCTAGGACAAATCCTGCTGTTGTCGGCGGGATTCCTGGTGCTGGTCGTCGTCAGCACGGCCTCGGTGCTGCTGGTCAACAAGGCCCGCAGAGACAGCGCCTGGGTGGTGCACACCATCGAGGCGGAGAACCAGATCAATGCGCTGCTGCTCGAGGTCCGCCGCGCCGAGAGCGGCGCCCGCGCCTACCTGCTGACCCAGGGCCCGGATTTTCTCAGAGATCACGAAGCCGCCGTTGCCGCGATCCGGCCCGTGCTCGACAAGCTTGCGACGCTCCTCGCCGACAACCAGGCTCAGGTGGCGAACCTCGCCAGATTGCGCAGCATCATCGAGACCCGATTGGCGCAATTCGACCGGGAGAAGGCTCTCGTCGCGTCCGGCGATCTTCCCAGTGCGGTGGCCCTGGTGCGCGATGCCGCATCGATCGACAGCAGCACGACCATGCGTACCACCGCCGAGGCGATGCGCACCGAGGAGGAACGCCTGCTGGCGGTGCGAACCACCAATGCCGACGAAAGCCAGCAGCTCGCGACCATCGTCACTGTCGCCGGTTCGGCGCTGGTCGTCCTGCTCGCCGTCATCTCGCTGCTCCTTGTGCGCCGCTCAACCAGCGCCCGCGACGAGGCCGAGGCCAAGCTGCGCGAGAGCAACCTCAACCTCGAAGCCACCGTCGACGAGCGCACCGCGGACCTGCGCGAGGCCAATGAGGAGATCCAGCGCTTCGCCTACATCGTGAGCCACGATCTGCGCTCGCCGCTGGTCAACATCATGGGCTTCACCAGCGAGCTCGACGAGCTGCGCAGCGACATCTTCCGGCGCATCGCGGCGCTCGCGCGCGCGGTGTCGGACGCGCCGCCGCCCGCCGAAGGCACCGAGCCGGAGCTGGAAGGCGCCGACAAGCAACTCTCGGAGGATTTCACCGAGGCGCTGGGCTTCATCAAGTCCTCGATCGCAAAAATGGACCGGCTCATCACCGCCATCCTCAATTTGACCCGCGAAGGCCGCCGCGAGTTCGTGCCGGTGCGCATCGACACCCGCGAGCTGATCGAGGGCATCGTCTCGACGCTCGCGCATCAGGCTGCGGAAACCAACACCACCATCCGCGTGGAGCCGCTGCCCGCCATCGTCAGCGACCGCCTTGCGCTGGAGCAGATCTTCTCCAACCTGATCGACAACGCGATCAAATATCTGAAGCCCGGCGTTGCCGGCGACATCGCCATTCGCGCCCGCACCAAACTCGGTTTCGCCATCTTCGAGATCACGGACAATGGCCGGGGGATTGATCCCAGGGATCACCAACGTATCTTTGATCTGTTCCGCCGCGCCGGGACCCAGGACCGTCCGGGTCAGGGGATCGGATTGGCCCATGTGCGCGCGCTGGTGCGCCGGCTCGGCGGAACCATGTCGGTCGCGTCGGAGCTCGACCAGGGCAGCACGTTCACCATCACGCTCCCGATCAACTGGAACGCCTCAACCCGGAACTCAGACCGATGACCATGCCCGTAACGATCATCATGATCGAGGACGACGAAGGCCACGCCCGCCTGATCGAGCGCAACATCCGCCGCTCGGGAGTCAACAACGAGATCAAGCCGTTCACCAACGGTACAGATGCCGTGAAGTATCTGCTGGGTGCTGACGGCACCGGCCTCGATCACAAGGGGCAAGCATTGCTGATCCTGCTGGACCTGAACCTGCCGGACATGACCGGCATCGACATCCTCAAGATGGTCAAGCAGAACAGCTTCCTGAAGAGCGCGCCCGTGGTCATCCTGACCACGACCGACGACTCGCAGGAGATCAAGCGCTGCTACGAGCTCGGCTGCAACGTCTACATCACCAAGCCGGTCAACTACGAAAGCTTCGCCAACGCCATTCGCCAGCTCGGCCTGTTCTTCTCCGTCATCCAGGTTCCGCCCGCCGCATGAGCTCCGCCGCCCCCACGCTGCTCTACATCGACGACGACGCGGCGCTGGCGCGGCTGGTCGAGCGCGGGCTCAAGCGATTGGGCTTCACGGTGGAACACGCCGCCGACGGCAGCTCGGGCTTGCAGCGGCTGGAGCGCGGCGGGATCGACGTCGTTGCGCTCGACCAGTACATGCCCGGCTTCGACGGGCTCGAGACGCTGGAGCGCATCATGGCGCTGCCCGAACCGCCGCCGGTGGTGTTCGTCACCGCCTCGCAGGATTCCAAGATCGCGGTCACGGCCCTGAAGGCGGGCGCAGCCGACTACCTCGTCAAGGACGTGCAGGGCGAGTTCGTCCCGCTGCTGCAGGTCGCAGCCGAAGGCGCGGTGCGGCAGGCACGGCTGCAGAAGGCCCGCGACGAGGCGGAGGCCGAAGTGCGGGCGTCACGCGACCGCTACGCGGCGCTGGCGGCCGAACGCGAGGTCCTGCTGCGCGAGGTCAATCACCGCGTCGGCAATTCGCTGCAGATCATCGCCTCACTGCTGCATCTTCAGGCCAACTCCAGCACCCAGGACGACGTCAAGGCCGCGCTCACCAATGCGATGGGCCGCGTCGCCGCCGTGGCGCAGGTGCACCGCCGGCTCTACACGTCTCAGGATCTCAAGAGCGTGCTGCTCAACCAGTATCTGGATTCGCTGCTCGACGACCTGCGCCGCTCGGCCGAGGGCAACCGAATGTCGCGGCTGACCCTGAAGGCGGAGCCGGTCGAGATCGACCCGGATCGCGCGGTCGCGATCGGCATCGTCGTCAACGAGCTGGTCATGAACGCGGTCAAATACGCCTACCCCGATGGGCCGGGCCCGATCCATGTCGAGCTGAAGCTTGCAGGCGAGGACATCGTGCTGTCGATTGCCGACGACGGCGTCGGCCTCAACGCAACCAGCGATCCGCGTTCGACCGGAATGGGCCAGCGCATCGTCAGCGCCATGGCGACCAAGCTCGATGCCACCGTCGGCCCCGATCCGAGCCATGCCGGCACCAAGATCGTGGTCCGCTTCCGCCTCGAAAAAGATGCTCCCAAGCCCGCGGCTGCTGGGGTCGGCTGAGCCGACGCAGGCGGCACGCGACCATCGCGCACCCGACGTCGGCCTGCTATGCTGATCCCATGAATACGCGCGACTCTGCAGCGTCCGAGATCACGCCCGAGGTCCTGCTGCGTGCCTATGCCTGCGGCATCTTCCCGATGGCCGAAAGCGCCGACGACCCGACCTTGTTCTGGGTCGAGCCGGAGCTGCGCGGCGTCATTCCGCTCGACGGCTTTCGCGTCGCCTCGCGCCTTGCGCGCACGGTGCGATCGGACACCTTCACCGTGACCGTGAACCAGGCCTTCAAGGCGGTGATGGATGGCTGTGCCGAGCCGCAGCCCGGCCGCGAGGACACCTGGATCAACAAGCGTATCCGCGAGCTCTACAGCGGCCTCCACGCGCTCGGCCATTGCCACAGCGTCGAATGCTGGCAGGATGGCGAGCTTGTGGGCGGCCTCTACGGCGTCAGCCTGGGCCGCGCCTTCTTCGGCGAGAGCATGTTTCATCGCACCCGCGACGCCTCGAAGGTCGCGCTGGTGCATCTCGTCGCGCGGCTGATCGCCGGCGGCTTCGAGTTGCTCGACACCCAATACGTCACCGAGCACCTCAAGACCTTCGGCGCCGTCGAGATCCCGCGCCGGCGCTACACCGTGCTGCTCGAAAAGGCCCTGAGGGGACCGGCCGCCAATTTCGCCAGGCTGGCGGTTGATCGGCCGATGCCGGGTACCGAAGCGTTGGCGATCATCGCCGCGCGCGGCTGAGACCCGCTATCTGAACACTCCGCCGAACGGTCCGCCCGCCTGGGGCGGCGGCGGCGGTGGCGGCACCTGCTGGGTCTGATATTGCTGCGGCGGCGATGGCGGCCTGGGAGCCGCCTGCCTCTGCTGCGGCGGCCGCTTCTGTGCCGGCTGCGCCGTGGGCGTGGGCTTCTGATCGGGGGCTGCGCTGACGACCGTGGTCTGCGGCTCTTTGCAGTCGACCAGCCAGATGTCGTAGATCGGGTGCTCGACGCCGTGCAGGCCGGGGCTGGCCGCGAACATCCAGCCCGAGAAGATGCGCTTCACCTCGCCCTGCAAGGTGATCTCGTCGACCTGCACGAACGCGTCGGTGTTGGCGGCCTCGGTGGCCGGCCTCGTGTAGCAGGCGTCGGTCTTCACCCGGAGCGCGCCGAACTGCACGGTCTCGCCGATGTCCTCGTCGAAATTGATGATGCGGCCGGTGATCTTGTCGAGCCCGGAGAAGCTCGCCTTCTTGTTCACGATCTTCTGCGCCGGCGGCTCGGTCACGACCTCGTCGCCCGGCTGGATGGTGGCCGGCGTCTGCGGCACCGCGCCGTTCGGCGGGATCGCCGCATTCTGGGGTGCGCCGCGAGCCGGTGCCTGCCGCTGACCGGGCGCAGCCTGGCCGGGCGGCGGCACGGCCGCGACTGGGGGATTGTTCTGTGGCAGGATCGTCGTTCCCGGCGGCGGCGCCAGCGGCTGGGATTGGACCGGGCCCGGCAGGGCGGCGCCCTGCCCTGGCGGCGGACGGGTCGGCGCCGGCAGCACCCGGCCCTGCGGCAGCTCCGGGACCTCCTCCTCTTCCTCGGGAGGCGGAATTGGCTCGCCACGGCGCGGAATGTTGCCCGGCGGGCGCGGAACGGGATCGGAGAAAATGGTACCGATCTGCGCGCGCGCCGGCACGGACAGCGTGAGGGATGTGGCGGCCAGCAATGCCGCGATACCGGTCAGGACGATTGTTCGGTGCATCTCGCGCGGCTTTATCAGGCGAATCGGGGTTCGGGACAATCAAATCGCGTCATGACCCATCCGCCGCTCTCGATCAGCCCTCCCGTTAACATGTCGAATACGGCGGGGGAAGGGCGAGCTGCCAGCGCTCCGCGTGCTGGTCAGCCGGTTCATCCAATGAGATAGTCGTGATCAAGAGCCGGATCGGAACCGGCGTCAAAGGGAAGGAAACCGATGTCTGATTCGATCCGTCTCGACGGCCGAGTGGCCGTCGTTACCGGCGCGGCCGGCGTCATCGGCGCCGCGACCATGCGGCTGCTGGCCGCACGCGGTGCCCGCATCGTCGCGGTGGACCGGCGCGAGGCCGATCTCGCCGCCGCGACGGCCGCCCTGCCCGCAAGCGCCGAGGCGCTCGCCGTGGCCGCCGACGTCACCGACGAGGACCAGGTCACGGCTTATGTGCGACAAGCGTGCGATCGGTTCGGCACCATCGACGTGTTCTTCAACAACGCCGGCATCGAAGGCGAGATCAAGCCGATCAACGCCTATCCGCTGGAGGCGTTCCGTCGCGTGCTCGACGTCAACGTCGTCGGCGTCTTCCTCGGCCTCAAGCACGTGCTTCCGGTGATGCTGAAGCAGAACCGCGGCTCGATCATCAACACCGCCTCGATCGCCGGCCTGATCGGCTCGCCGCAGATCGCCGTCTACAGCGCCAGCAAGCACGCGGTCATCGGCTTGACCAAGAGCGCGTCCTGGGAGTGCACCGGGACCAATGTGCGTGTGAACTGCATCTGCCCCGGGCTGATCGAGAGCCGCATGCTGAGCGCGATCATCGAAGGACGCAGCGGCGCCCCGGTTCCGGCCGACAAGGTGGTCGATCGCGTCCCCGCACGCCGACTCGGCCAGGGCGCAGAGGTGGCCTCGATCGTCGCCTTCCTCGCCTCCGACGATGCCAGCTACGTCTCCGGCGCCGCCTACACCGTCGATGGTGGCCGCACCGCCGCTTGACGTCCCCTCAACGCACAGGTCGATTGCAATGCCCGTTCAGCTCGATGCCGATGCCGCCGCCGTCTACAAGGCGTTCCAGGAGGGCGGTCGGCCGGCCTATGAGACGCTGACACCGCAGGAGGCGCGGGACTACTATCTGGCCGCGCGCGTCGTGAGCAATCCCGAGCCGCCCGAGCTTGCGGACGTCAAGGACCTCGCCATCCCTGCCCCGCATGGCGCAATCCCGGCACGGCTCTATCGGCCAAGGGCGGTGCGGCAGACCAACGGTCTTGCGCCGGGATTGGTGTTCTATCACGGCGGCGGCTGGGTGATCGGCAATCTGGATTCGCATGACGTGGTATGCCGCGCGCTGGCGCACGAAGGCGAACTGATCGTGATCTCGGTCGACTACCGCCTCGCGCCCGAGCACAAGTTTCCGGCGGCGGTCGACGACGCCGTCGCGGCCATACGATGGATCGCCGACAATGCCGCCGCGCTCGGCATCGATGCCGCCAGGCTCAGCGTCGGCGGCGATTCCGCTGGCGGCAATCTCGCCGCCGTCGTCGCACTCTCGGCGCGTGACGGCAACGGCCCGAAGCTCTCAGGCCAGGTGCTGATCTATCCGGCCACCGACTTCACGATGAGCCATCCCTCCCACAGCGAGCCCGAGACCAGCGTGCTGCTGACGCATTCGGTCATCCGCTGGTTTCGCGACCATTATCTCAACAGCGTCGCCGACATTCACGATTGGCGGGCCTCGCCGGCGAAGGCGGGAAGCCTGGTGGGGCTACCGCCCGCTTATGTGCTCACCGCCGGCGCCGATCCGCTGCGCGACGAAGGCGACGACTACGCGCGGCGCCTGCGCGAGGCCGGCGTGGCGGTGACCTACCGAACGCATCCCGGCCAGTTCCACGGCTTCTTCACGATGGGCAAGCTGTTGGACCAGGCCAATGTCGCGGCGCGCGACATCGGCGTCTGGCTGAAGCAGCTCGACCGGCCCGGCGGCATCTGAGCGTTACCGCGCTGAGCTCAGAACGCAACGACCCGCGAGTTCGCGGGTCGTGCTCACATGCGGCCGAAGTCGTCTCGTGTGAGATCGGCTTGCTCGCGCGCGAGCAGCAGCTACATCCCGTGCAAGCCGGGCGGGACGACTGGACAGCTCACATCTCATTCCTCGCAGCAGGAGACTCCCGCATGAAGACCGTGAACCTCGCCGACAAGCTGAGCCAATTCTCAGGCCATTGGGACCCGCACGTGATCGCGGACTACAACGACAATGACGTGATGGTCGTGAAGTTCATGGGAGAATTCCCGTTCCACAAGCATGATACGACGGATGACTTCTTCCTGGTCCTGGAAGGCGAGATGGAGATGGACATTCAGGGGCAGCCTTCGCGGACGGTGAAGGCCGGCGAGTTGTTCGTCGTCCCCAAAGGGGTCGTCCACCGGCCGCGCGCGGCCAAAGAGGTCAAGGTGCTCCTGATCGAACCCAAAGGCGAACCGAACTCCGGCGACTCCGACCGGGTGCCCGCGCCCAAGCCGCGCATCTGACTCGCCAGAAGACGTCAGAGCTTCGGGACTCCGCGAGCTTGAGATATCATCCAGAGCGGACAGGTGAGCAGGATAAACATGGAGCCAACTCTGGAGATTGCGCTGGCTTGGTTCAAGCCCGAAGAGTGGGAGGATATCAGGCGGATCTGTCCATATCTGCACGACACCTACGAAGAATGGCTGGCCAGCGCTCAGGAGGTCATCGACACGATCGGCAGTCGCCCGGACGAGCGGATCGTGAAAGTGATCCCGACTGCGGCCGAGCTTCGGAAATGGCAACGTGCGACCGGGCGCAAAGTCGATGGCAGAGTTCGCTCACAGCTTGCCGCCAGGGGCGCGCGCAAGATCCGCAACGAGCCCCCACAGTCGGCCCCCGAGCCCCGTTCTGGCTCAGAAGGCAGTCGCTGACGTTGTCGCTCAGGCGGGCCACCGCCAGTTCTGAGGGCGCAACGGCCGCCCATGCAGCGGACGAAGCGGAGCATCGCCGAAATGTCCGCTGTTTTTGCGCTGCAACCGAGATAGTGTCCCCTCGCCCGCAAGGACGGCTTGTGGCCGTCTGGCAGGCCCCTCCTCCGATAGGATCGCCCCGATGTTCGACCGCTTGACCCGCCAGCCCGATGATCCCCTGCTCGCTCTGATCGGCATCTTCAAAGCCGATCCGAGGCCGGACAAGGTCGATCTCGGCGTCGGCGTCTATCGCGACGAGGCCGGCCATTCGCCGATCTTCCGCGCTGTGAAAGCTGCGGAGCGCATCATCTGGGAGAGCCAGGACAGCAAGAGCTATGTGGCGCCGGAAGGCGACCAGCGCTTCCTCGACCTGTTGTGGTCGCTCGTCGGCGGCCCCGCGCCATCGGTCCATGCCGCAGGCGTGCAGACTCCGGGCGGCTCGGGCGCGCTCCGCCTCGCCGCCGATCTGATCCGGCAGGCCGGCACCGGCAAGATCTGGCTCGGCCTGCCGAGCTGGCCCAATCACGCCGGCATCTTCGCCGCGGCGGGGCTCGAGGTCGAGACCTATCCATACTTCGACGTGCCATCGCAGACCCTGCAGCTCGACAGCATGCTCGACGCGCTGCGGCGCGCTCAGCCGGGCGATGCCGTCCTGATCCATGCCTGCTGCCATAACCCGAGCGGCGCTCCCCTCAGCGCCGACGACTGGACGCGGATCACCGCCATGATCACAGCGCGCGGCCTCGTGCCGCTGATCGATTCCGCCTATCAGGGCTTCGGCGCCGGCATCGACGGCGATGCGGCCGGTCTGCGGATGCTGATCGCGGCCGCCCCCGAAGCGCTCGTCGCAGTGTCCTGCTCGAAGTCGTTCGGACTCTATCGTGAGCGCACTGGTGCTCTTTACGCCGTCGCGGCATCGCAGGCGGCGGCCGACACCGCGCGCTCCAATCTCGTCGCGATCGCGCGCACCAGCTATTCGATGCCACCGGACCATGGCTCGGCGATCGTGAAGACCATTCTCGGCAGCCCCGATCTGCGCCGCGACTGGGCCGAGGAGTTGGAGTCGATGCGGCTGCGCCTAGCGACGCTGCGCCGCTCCTTTGCCGAGGCGCTCGGCGGCCGCTGGTCGAACACCGTCGCCATCGGCGTGCAGGAAGGCATGTTCTCGCTGCTGCCACTTACCCCGGCGGAGGTGCTGACCCTGCGTGAGAAGAGCGGCGTCTACATGCCCACCTCGGGCCGCATCAATGTCGCCGGCCTGAAGCTGTCAGACGTGACGCGCGTCGCCGGCCTGTTCAAGTCGCTTTGAGCGAGCGCGGGCGAGGAATGACAGCGTGACCGAGATCGTCCAGGAACGGCACAAGCTCTACGAAGACGCAATGGCCCTGACGCTCGGCACGCTGTTCGTCTCGCTGGGCATGCTCATCTACAGCAAGACGGTGCTGCTGGTCGGCAGCACCGCCGGCCTGTCGTTGCTGCTGAGCTATATCAGCGGCTATGGCTTCGGGCTCAGCTTCTTCGTCATCAACCTGCCGTTCTATGTCCTCGCCGTCCGACGCATGGGCTGGCCGTTCACGATCCGCACCTTCCTGGCGGTCGGGCTTGTGGCGCTGTTCTCGCGCCTGACGACGTCCTGGGTGGAGATTGCGTGGATCGAGCCGATCTATGCCACCATCATCGGCGCCGGCCTGACCGGCACAGGGCTGCTGATGCTGTTCCGCCATCGCACGGGTCTCGGCGGCATCAACATCCTGGCGCTGTATCTGCAGGAGCACTGGAAGATCAGGGCCGGCTACTTCCAGCTCGCGGTCGACGTCCTGATCATGATCGCCGCCTTTTTCGTCATCCCCGTGAACCGGCTGGCGCTGTCGATCATCGGCATCGTGATCGTCAACGTCATCATCGCAATCAACCACAAGCCGGGGCGCTACATGGCGCTGAGCTGAGCGGCCGAGCTCCAACCGCAAGGTCGATCTGCGCTCGGATAGCCCCACCGTGACACGCGCCGGATGCCGCATGGGTGCGCTGCACCTTGCCAGACGGCGCATTCCGTGGGATGAAAGCTCTGGTATGCCAGCAACCGAGGCAATGGGTTACCGCCTCCGTCCGCCCGTCCGGGGCGCCTGACGGGCTCTTCGGTGCGGCTGGATCGCCAACAAGAAACGCGAACGCAAAATCTCGAACCGATCTCTGGGGACGACCAAGGTATGGCACGCAACATTCTCATTCTCGGGGCCTCCTACGGCTCCCTCCTCGGCACCAAGCTGCTGATGGCCGGCCACAACGTGACGCTGGTCTGCCGCAAGAAGACCGCCGAGCTGATCAACCGCGACGGCACGGAGGTCCGCATCAAGCTGCGCGACGAGCCGGCGCATCGCTCGATCTTCTCGCGCGACCTGCCGGGCAAGCTCGGCGCCGCCACGCCGGATAGCGTCGACCTGTCGCGCTACGACCTGGTTGGTCTTGCGATGCAGGAGCCGCAATACACCAACCACACCATTCGCGTGCTGATGGTGAAGATCGCCGAGGCCAGGCTTCCGTGCCTGTCGATCATGAACATGCCGCCGCTGCCCTATCTCAAGCGCATCCCGGCGCTCGCCAACGTCGACCTCGACGAGGCCTACACCAACCCCGCGGTGTGGGAACGCTTCACGCCCGGGCTGGTCACGCTGTGCTCGCCGGATCCGCAGGCCTTCCGTCCGCCGGAGGAAGCCGCCAACGTGCTGCATGTCGGCCTGCCGACCAACTTCAAGGCCGCCGCCTTCGAGGACGAAAAGCACAATGCGCTGCTGCGTGAGCTGGAGCGCGACATCGACGCGGTCAGGCTCGACGGCCAGGACGTGCCGGTGAAGCTGAAGGTGTTCGACTCGCTGTTCGTGCCGCTGGCGAAGTGGTCGATGCTGCTCACCGGCAACTATCGCTGCATCACGCGCGGTGAGCCGCAGGCCATCCGTGATGCCGTTCATGGCAATCTCGCCCAGTCGAAATCGATCTACGAGCACGTCGATGCCATCGCGCGCAAGCTCGGCGCAGATCCGAGCGACCAGGTGCCGTTCGAAAAATACGCCAAGGCGGCCGAGAGCCTGCTCAAGCCGTCGTCGGCCGCGCGGGCCGTCGCCGCGGGCGCGCCGTTCATCGAGCGCGTCGACCTTCTGGTGAAGCTGATCTCGCAGCAGCTCGGCATGCCCAATGCCGAGATCGACCAGACGGTGCAGACCGTCGACTTCAAGCTCAACGAGAAGATCGTGGTCGGCGGCTCCAGCGCGCAGTGATGAGCAGGCGCCGACATCGTCCGTAACCAGATGTGACTTTGCATGAACGCGCGGCCAACGCATGGTTCGCGCGTTCATTGATTCACAGCGTTCGGATGAAGATGCCGTCCTTCGGGCCTCTCGCTTTTCCTCTGCAGGCCCTGAGCTGGCTCGGCAATCAGGGCACCCGCGCCATCGTCGCGGTGCTGCTGCTGGCGATCGCCGTGCCGCCGCTCGGCGAGCTGGCGCGACCCTACGTCACGCACGCGATCTTCCTGCTGCTCTGCATCTCGTTCATGCGCGTCGACGTCGCGATGCTAACAGCGCATCTGCGCCGCCCGCTGCTGGTGGTGGCCGCGACGGCCTGGACCACGATCGCCGTGCCGGCGCTGGTCGGCTCGATCGGGCGCATCACGGGCGTCGATGCCACAGCACCCGACCTGTATCTCGCGCTGATGCTGCAGGGGACGGCCTCGCCGATGATGGCCTCGCCCGCGCTCGCCGCGCTGATGGGGCTCGACGCGACGCTCGTTCTCATCACGCTGGTGACCTCGACCGCGCTGGTGCCGCTGACGGCACCGCTGTTCGCCTATGTGTTCCTGGGCGAGACATTGTCACTGTCTCCGGCCGCGCTCGGGCTGAAGCTCGCCGCCATCCTTGCGGGCGCGCTGGCTGCGGCCGCCGCGATCCGCCTTGCCTTCGGCAACGATACGATCCGCCGCCATCGCGCGCCGATCGACGGCCTCAACGTCCTCATCCTGTTCGTGTTCGCCTCCGCCATCATGGCTCATTTCCTGGCCGACCTGGCCGCGAGCCCGTTCCGCATGCTGGGACTGGCGCTGCTCGCCTTCGCCGTGTTCCTGCTGTTGCTTGGTACCACGATGCTGCTGTTTCGTGGCGCGGGCCGCGAACGCGCCATGGCGCTCGGCATGATGGTGTCGCTGCGCAACATGGGGCTGATGCTGGCGGCGACCGAGGGCGCGATCCCGGGCACCACCTGGCTGTATTTCGCGATGAGCCAGTTCCCGATTCACCTTGCCCCGCAGTTGCTGCGGCCGCTCGCCGAGCGCCTGCGTCCCAAGGCGCTTCCATCTGGCGGGACCGATCACGGCTTGACCAGCCCTGCATCGGAATGAGGCAAAGCAGTAACGGCATGCGGCCGCTTCGGCATGACGCGACGGCCAGCCGCTTACTATCAAGGCCGACATGGTTGTTGCTGGCGTGCAAGGCCGGCGCTACGCTCCGTGGCTGTTGGTGCAGGAGGATTATGTGACCACGTCAGACGATCAGAAAATTTCCGAAGACCGCCGCGATGCGCTGCGCTACGCGCTCGCCATCGGATCCGGTGCCGCGCTCGCGTCCGCCATGACGACGACGCCCGCCTCGGCGCAAGCGGCCGACAACACGCTCGACCGGGTCCGCGCCAACAAGGTGCTGCGCATCGCCGTGCTGCCGGGCGAGCTGCCCTATTTCAACAAGGACCTCGCCTCCGGCACGTGGTCGGGCTTCTCGATCGAGATGGCCAACGACATCGCCAAGCTGCTCGACGTGAAGCTCGAATATGTCGAGTCGACCTACGGCAATTCGGTGCTCGACCTGCAGGCCGGCAAGATCGATCTCGGCTTCGCGCTCAACCCGACGCCGCAGCGCGCGCTGGTCATCGACTTCTGCGGCACGGTGTTTCCGCATCCGTTCGGCGCGATGCTGAAGAAGGGGATGGAGGCCAAGACCTGGGCCGACATCAACAAGCCGGAAGTGAAGATCGCCGTCGACGTCGGCTCGGCCAACGAGGCGGTGGCGCGCCGTTTTGCGCCGAACGCGACCATCAAGTCGCTGAAGTCGCGCGACGAGGTGATGCTGGAGATGGCCTCGGGCCGCGTCGACGTCGTCGTCAACGCGCTGATCCTGGGCCTCACCGCGATCGCCAAGAACCCCAATCTCGGCACCTACAAGATCCTGCAGTCGCCCTCGGTCGCGATCCCCTCCAGCATGGGCGTGCGCCGCGAGGCCGACAAGCGCTGGCGCGACTTCCTCGCGGTGTGGATCGACTACAACCGCGGCATCGGCCAGATGCGCGAATGGTTCGTCAAGGGCCTGGGGCTGGCCGGCGTCAAGGCCGAGGACGTGCCGGTCGAGGTGAATATCTAAGCGAAGCTACGCTCTCTCCTAGCGTCATTGCGAGGAGCGCAGCGACGAAGCAATCCAGGACCGCGCGTGCCGCCCTGGATTGCTACGCTTCGCTCGCAATGACGGAGGCATTCGATGATGTATCGCCTCACGCCTTGTCGTAGGTCATGCCGCGCTCGAAGCGGCGGCCGAGCAGCGTCGCCGGAAACAGGATCGCGAAGTAGATCAGCGCGATGATGGTGTAGACCTCGAGCGGCCGGTAGGTGTCGGCATTGATCAGCGTCGCGTTGTAGACGAGATCCGGCACCGCGATCACCGACACCAGCGAGGTGTTCTTCAACTGCGTCACCGACTGGTTGACATAAGGCGCAAGCATCGGCTTCAGCGCCTGCGGCAGGATCACGAGCCGCATCATCCGCCACGGACGCAAGCCGAGCGCGCGTGCCGCATCCCACTGCCCGCGCGGCACGCTCTCGATGCTGCCGCGCACGATCTCGGCATAGAACGCCCCGGCATAGAGCGACAGCACGGTGACGGCGGCGACATGCGCCGGAATGTTGATGCCGATCACCACCGGGAATGCGTAGTAGAACCAAATGATCTGCACCAGCAGCGGCGTGCAGCGGAACAGCTCGATATAGCCGATCAGCAGCCAGTCGATCACCACCGGGCGGCGCAGCCTGACGATGCCGACGACGAGCCCGATCACCGAGCCGAGCAGGATGGTGCCGAGCGTGTACGCCATGGTCCAGCCGAGCCCCACCCAGAACAGATGGCTGTACTTGGCGAGGATGGCGAAATCCCAGGTATAGTTCATCGCAGCTCCGGCGTGACGCGGTCGCGGCCCCTCACAGATACCGGCTCGGAGCAAAGGCGGAGGCGTCGAACGACGGCGTCTCGCCCGCGATCATCGCGGCGATCGCCGCGCCCGTGGCCGGCCCCGTGGTGAAGCCGATGTGCTGATTGCCGAATGCAAGCCACAGGCCGGAATGGCGCGGCGCCGGCCCGATCATCGGCAGCGAATCCGGCAAGGTCGGCCGCGCGCCGCGCCAGGGCTGGGCCACGGCCTCGCCGAACTCGACCACGCCGCGCGCCAGCGGCACCACCTGCTCGAGCTGGGCGAAATTCGACGGCGCATCTCGATCGGTCAGCTCGACGCCGGAGGTGACGCGCACGCCGTTCTCCATCGGCGTCATCAGGAAGCTGCCTTCGGCGTCGTGGATCGGACGGTGCAGCATGCGCGCCGGATTGGGTGTGAACTCCTGGTGATAGCCGCGCTCGAACGCCATCGGCACGCGGTAGCCGAGCGACCTGAGAATGTCCGGCGACCACGGCCCGAGCGCGACCACGACCTGGCGGGCGCGGATCTCGCCGTCGCCGAGCACGACGCGCCAGCCATCGCCGTCGGCCAGCAAGGCCCTGATCTCGGACTGGCGCAGCACGCCGCCCGTGCCCTCGAACATGCGCGCATAGGCCTTGGTGACGTTGCCGGGCGAATCGACCGACGCCGTCTGGCTATGAAGCAGGCCGACCTTGTAGACCGGCAGCAAATTCGGCTCGAGCGCCGAAATGCCCTGGCGGTCGAGCAGCTCGCTCTTGATGCCGAATTCGGCCAGGAACGCCTGCTCGGCCTTGGCGGCTGCGATCGCATCGCTGCGCCACGCCTTGAGCCAGCCAGTCTCGCGGATGCGCTGCGGCTCGCCAGACCGGACGATCCAGTCGCGATGCAGCGTCAGCGACGCGCCGATCAGGCCATGCAGCGCGGTCGCGCGCGGCTTGACGCGGGACTCCACGGCATTGGCGAGGAAGCGCAGCACCCATTCGAGGTTGCGCAGAGTCCACGATGGGTCCCAGCGCACGGCCGCACTCCGATTGCCGAGATAGGACGGCAGCGCCGAGAACAGCGAGGGCTTGTTGAGCGGCAGGATCGAGCCGGAGGAGAGAATGCCGGCATTGCCATACGATGTCTCCTCGCCCGGCGCCTTGCGGTCGACCAGCACCGCCGAGAACCCACGCTCCCGGATGGCGTAGGCGGAGGAGACGCCGACGATCCCCGCTCCCAGCACGACCACGTCGGCTGTCTGCTGCACACGCTCCATCGTCTCTCGATCCATCCGCCGTTTACATCAGGGTCAGGCCGCCATCGACCGGCAGCACCGCGCCGGTGACGTGGCCGGCATCTTTCGACAGCAAGAAGGCGACAGCCGCGGCGATGTCGTCGGGCTCGGCGAGGCGCTGTTGCGGATTGGCAGACGCCGCCGTCTGCCACGCGGCCGGATCGAGCGAGCCGAGCCGTCCCGCATCCTTGCGCGTATAGCCGGGCACGACGACATTCGCCGTGCCGCCGCACGCAGCCAGCTCGATGGCCAGACATTTCACCAGCGCTTCCAGCGCCGCCTTGGCGGCGGCCGAGGCCGGGAAGATGCCGCCCGGCACGAAGCGGTGCGCGACGAAGCTGGAGATCGCGACCACGCGCGCATGAGTGCTCTGCACGAGGTCAGGGAGCGCGGCGCTGGCGAGCTCATGAAAGGCCGCCGGCATCACTGCGAGTGAGCGGTCGAGCCCGTCGCGCGGCAGATCGCGAAAGCTGCGGCGGTCGGCAAAGCCAGCGGCATGCACCACCGCGTCGATCCGGCCGAAACGCGTTCGTGCCGCAGCCGCCAAACCGGTGGCAACGCCCTGCCTGGCCAGGTCACCGCAATGAAACTCGGCGTCGGCGCCGGCCTCCCGGCACGCCGCGGCGACGTCCCGCAGACGCGCGAGACCCGGTTCGTCAGCCCCCTGCCCGTGCAGCATCACGGCCTGCCCCGGCGCGGCCAGGCGGCGCGCCACGGCAGCGCCGATGCCGGCCCCGCTGCCGGTGATGATGGTGACACGCATCGCGCCCTGGTCTGCCCCTCGTTTCGCGGGGCGGACTATAGGTCCCGGACCTGCCGATGCCAACACGCGGACGGACATGCGCCGATGTCCGCCGCGCGGGACTGCCTGTTACCTCAGACGTTCGGAACCGTCCGAGCGAAGCTGATAAAATCAGTTGCTCAGCATTTGGCGCCGACGCTGCACGTCTTGGTCGACTGGGAGATCGTGCCGCCGGCCGTGCGGCATGCGGCGGCATTGGCGTTCACGCAGGCCACCTTCACCGACGTGCAGCCCGCATGATCGTTCTTCACACATTGCGTCTCGCTATAGGTGCTCAGCACGCTGCCGCCTTTCTTGCAGACGCACATTCCGGTGAGTTCGGCCTTCGCCGCAAAAGCGCTGTCGAGACCGCCGACCGCGGCAGCAACGAATAAAATCAGGTAAAGCAATACGCGCATCGTATCCTCCATGAACAGTGGCAATGCCCTCACTATGAGCGCTTCCTGCATGTTGCACAACTTTAAATTGTTTCAATAGCCGACGAGGATCTCTGCCCGCGGCTCCTCGTCCAATGATGCAGGTCAGGTGGTGACGCGTGCCGCGCGCCGCAGGGCCTGCGGCGGCTGGCCGAAGGCGCGAATGAAGGCGCGACGCATCCGCTCAGGATCGCGAAAGCCGGTCGCTTCCGCCACCAGCTCGATCGGCTGATGCGAGGCCTGCACCCGATCGCGCGCCACTTCCAGCCGCAGACGCTCGATCGCCTTCGACGGCGTGGTGCCGGTCTCGGCGACGAAGGCGCGGGTGAAATGCCGCGTGCTCATGCCGGCACGCTCGGCGAGATCGTCGACGGTCAGCGGGGCATCGAGGTGCTCCCGCGCCCAGGTGAGCAGATCCGCAAAACGGCCGCTCGGCGCCTTCAGCTCCAGCAGCGAGGAGAACTGCGACTGCCCACCGCTGCGGCGATGATACAGTACGAGCTGCCGTGCCGTCTTCTGCGCGATCTCCTCGCCGTGGTCGTCGGCGACCATGGCAAGCGCGAGATCGATGCCGGCAGTGATCCCAGCCGAGCTCCAGACATTGCCGTCGCGGACATAGATGCTGTCAGGCTCGAGCTTCACATGGGGGTAGGCGCGCAGGAACTGCCGCGTGCGCTGCCAATGCGTCGTCGCGCGCCGCCCGTCCAGCAGGCCCGCTTCGGCCAGCACGAAGGCGCCGGAACAGATGCTGGCAAGACGGGTGCCGCGCTGCGCGACCTTACGGACGAAGTTCAGCGTGCATGCGTTGCGGCTCGCCGCTTCCACGCCCTCGCCGCCGGCGATCAGCAGCGTGGTCAGCGCCGACACCGGACCGAATTTGCGCGCCAACATCTCGGCCCCCGACGACGACCGCACGGGTCCGGGCGTGGCAGCGACGACCCTGATCGATGGCGCGGCACGCGCATAGCGCGAAGCGATCTCGAACACCGAGATCGGCCCGGCGGCGTCGAGCAACTGAAAATCGGGATAGATGAGCACGCCGATCATGGTGGATGGCTCCGTGATCTCAAGTCTGAGGTCCCAAGCCTGAGATCCCAAGCCTGAGATCCCAAGTCTGAGATCCCAAGTCTGAGTGCCCAGGTGTGAAATCCCAAGTCTGTCCGGAAACGAGGGAACTTTGGCATATCAGCCATCCAGCGGACCATGCAGAATGACGGCCGTCAAGCACCAGACCTGCGAGCACCGCCATGGCCCAACCGCTCTCGATCGCTCTCGTCCTGTTTCCACATCTGACCCAGCTCGATCTCACCGGTCCGGTGCAGGTGTTCTCCAGCGTGCCCGGCGCGACGCTACATCTGGCGTGGAAGAGGATCGAGCCCATTCCGACAGACTCGGTTCTCACTCTGATGCCGACCACGACCTTCGCCGACTGTCCGCAGGCGGACGTGATCTGCGTTCCCGGCGGCTTCGGCGTCGACGCCATCCTCGATGACGACGAGGTCATCGGCTTCATCCGCCGCCTGGCCGAAAAGGCCAGGTACGTCACGTCGGTCTGCACAGGCTCGCTCGCGCTCGGCGCCGCCGGCCTGCTGGATGGCTATCGCGCGGCGACCCATTGGAGCGCGCGCGAGTGCCTGCCGGTGTTCGGCGCGACCGTCAGCACCGAGCGCGTCTGCATCGACCGCAACCGGATCACCGGCGGAGGCGTCACGGCCGGCATCGACTTCGCGCTGACCCTGGTGGCGCAGTTGGTCGATCGTCAGACGGCGGAGGCGATCCAGCTCAGGCTCGAATACAATCCGGCGCCCCCTTTCACCGCCGGTTCCCCCGACACGGCACCGCCCGAAGTGGTGTCACGCATGCTGGAGCGGATCGCACCGTCCCGGAAGCGGCGGATTGCGGCGGCGGAGCATGCGGCGGCCGCCCTCAGGACCAACCCGACGTAGCGCAGGCTTGGCAGGCTCCCGAAAGCAAAGAGGCCGCCCGGAGCTGGGGGCGGCCTCTTCCGATCGGATCATCTTGAGCGAAATCGAATCAGCTGCCAGGAGTCCAGGGCTGATAATCACCGGTGGCCTTTGGCCTGCGACCGCTGGCCAAGGTCGAGCCGGCCGGGCGATACGCCAGAGCAGTCCCCGTCAGGTTCGGCTGATGCGGCTTTTCCCACTCGCGCGGCTTGTAGCCGTCCTGAGTCGGCGGCACGTCGACCATGTGATGCATCCAGGCGTGCCATTCGGGCGGAATGCGGCTGGCTTCGGCCAGGCCGTTGTAGATCACCCACCTGCGCTCGAAATGCAGCACCGGATCGATCTTGCCGCCGGCGGTCCGGTAATAGCGGTTGCCTTGTGCATCCTGCCCCACGAGCTCGCCGAACCGCCAGGTCCACAATTGCGTGCCGAAAGTCTGGCCGTTCCACCACGTGAAGAGCTTGAGAAAGAACTGTTTCATGGGCTTGGGGCCGGTTCTGTGAAGGTCCCGGCTCTGATGCCACCCCGCCCGCATCTTGTCCAGTGTTGCACCGCCTCCGCCCGCGACGATGTATCGGTTCGCGGCGGGGAACGACATCGGCGGCCTGCGGTTAGGTCATTTTCCCCTGATGGAGCGATAGCGATGACCAGACTGAAGACATGGAGCACTGCGGCGGCAGTGGCGCTGATTCTGCCGCTGGCGGCAGCGACGACGAGCTTTGCCCAGGGTCCCGGCGGCGGCGGTCGTGGTCCGGGCGGTGGTGGTGCCGCCATCGGCGGTGGCGGGGGCGGTGGCGGTGGCGCGGCTATCGGTGGTGGCGGCGGCGGCGCGATCGGCGCCGGCGGACGCGGCGGCTTTGCGGCCGGCCCGGGTGGCGGCGGCATGAGCGGCGGCAGCTTCGCCGGACGCGCAGCCGTTGGCGGCGCAGCCCTGGCGGGCCGCGGCCCGGCGGCCGGCGCCAACGTCGCCGTCAACACTGGTGGCGGCCGCGGCAACTGGAGCGGCGGCAATTGGAGTGGCGGCGGCTGGCAGGGCGGTCACCGTGGCGGCTGGCATCGCCGCGGCGGCGGCTTCTGGCCGGGTGTCGGCGTTGGCGTCGGGATCGGATTGGGTAGCAGCTATGCCTACTACAATGATCCGTATTATTACGGGCCCGACTATTACTCCGACTACTCGTACTATGACGACTCCGCGCCTGTCGCCGTCATCGGAACCGAAGGCGTCGACCCGAGCTATTGCGCACGCCGGTACCGCTCGTATGATCCGGCTTCGGGAACCTATCTCGGCTATGACGGTTTTCGCCATCCATGCCCGTAAGAGTCTGACGTAGTAGCTGCGACAATAAGGCGGCGAGGCTATGCTCGCCGCCTTTTTCGCGCCGCATTGTTGTTTGTTCTGTGTCTGAAGCGCCACGTTGTAGGCTGATTTTCGCCCATATTCCAAAATGTGCCCCGCGACATGCAGATGATCCGCCCGTTCCGGTCCAATATCGTTTGAGCTCGTGATTCTGCCCGTTCGGGCCGTTTCGCAGGCTTGGTTGACATCTGTTGATGGACACATGGATTTTCGCGGGACTCGCGCAGTGCAAACGCCGCGGGTGAGCGGCTTGGGCCTGCCGCCCGCGAACGCGCCAGGAACTTCGAACAAGGAGGCGCGCCTTGCCGACATATCTTCACTGCTTGGACGCAGCTGCATCGCAACTCGGATGCATGTGGCCGGCCGCGGTGATCCCCGGCCCAGCTGGCGGACATGTCGATGATTGAGAAACGCAGATGACCTATCAGCGCCTCGCATTGGGGCTCGGTCTTGGAACGCTGCTGGCGATCGGCGCTGCGTCCACGGCGCTCGACATCAAGTCGCGCCACGACGCGGCCTGGGTGAATTCCTCGCTGGACATCCTGCAGAAGACCTCCGATCTGCGCCTGCTGCTCCGCGAAGCGGAAGCGACCTCTCGCGGCTACGCGCTCATCGCTGACGATCAGTTCAGGACGGAGTTTGCCGATGTCAGCACGAGAATCCCGGTCGCTGTGGCCGAGCTGCGGCGCGCCGTGGCCGACAATCCCGAACCGCTGGAGCTTCTGACCGAGACCGAAGCCCTGATTGCCCGCAGGGTCGAGCTCGCTGCGGAGCTGATCCGGTTGCGCGCCGCCTCGGATCGTGCGGGGCTCGAAGCGCTCAGAAGCCGCGCCGAAGGCCCGGCGACCATGAGCGAGATCACGGCCCATCTCGACCGTTTCGTTGCCGATCAGCGCAAGCTGCTGACGCAGCGTTCGATGACGTCGAAGGCCACCGGATCGCTGCTGCTCACGATCGACCTGTGCGGCCTCGCGCTGCTGCTGATCATCGCCTTCTACCTCATCCGGCGGACGTATCTGCACGATCGTGCGCTGCGCGCGTCCCTGGTCCGCTCCGAAGCCGAGGCCATCTCGCTGGCGGAAAAGGCCGAGCAGCAGCATCTCGACTTGATCGCCGCCCATGAGAGGCTGCGCCATTCCGCCGACATCCTGCAGAGCACGTTCAACAGCATGGCGGAGGGCGTGCTCGTCATCGATGCCGCGGACACCGTGGTATTCTCGAACCCCGCGGTCGAACATCTGCTCGGCTACAGCCCGGGAAAGAATCTGACCGACGTCCGCGCGCACCTCCGCGTCTACGAAAGCGACGGCGTGACGCCGGTCGCAGCGCACGACCTGCCGACGCCGCGAGCCTTGCGGGGCGAGAGCTTCGACCGCCGCGAGCTGATCGTCTACCGGACCGACCGGGACGAGACGCTGCGGCTGATGATCTCCGGCCGCCCGCTGCGCGACGCCGCCGGCGGCATTACCGGCGCGGCGATGGTCTATCACGACATCACTACGGCGCACGAGACCGAGCGGCTGCTGCAGCAGGCGCAGAAGCTGGATGCAATCGGCAAGCTCACCGGCGGCGTCGCACACGACTTCAACAACATGCTGACGATCATTACCGGCACCATCGAGACGCTGGCCGACGAGGTGAAAGACCGCCCCGCCGCCGCGGCGACCGCCGCGCTGATCGGACAGGCGGCAGACCGCTGCACCGAGCTGATCCGGCATCTGCTCGCCTTCGCCCGCAAGCAGCCGCTGCATCCGCGCGACAGCGACGTCAACAGCACGATCCTCGACATCGCAAAGCTGCTGCGTCCGACGCTTGGCGAGCAGATCGAGATCAACTCGATCCTCGAAGAGGAGACGCTGATCACGCATATCGACTCGGCGCAGCTCGCCAACTCGCTGGTCAACATGGCGATCAACGCCCGCGACGCGATGCCCAATGGCGGCAAGCTGCTGCTGGAATCGCGCCGGGTGGAGCTCGATGAGGCCTATGCCTCAGCCAACGCCGGCGTGACGCCCGGATCCTATGTCATGGTCGCCGTCAGCGACACGGGTACTGGCATGTCGCCGGAGGTCCGCGACCGCGCCTTCGAGCCCTTCTTCACGACGAAGGAAGCCAGCAAGGGCTCCGGCCTCGGTCTCAGCATGGTCTACGGCTTCGTCAAGCAATCCGGCGGCCACATCAAGATCTACAGCGAGGAAGGACGGGGCACCACGATCCGGCTCTACATCCCCACACCCAAGGGACAGGCTGCGAGCCCCGCTCCGCCCGAGCCGCCGCCGCCGCGCGGCGAGGAGACGATCTTCATCGTCGAGGACGATCCACTGGTGCAGGATTTCGTCGTCACGCAGTTGCAGAGCCTCGGCTACAAGACCATCACCGCATCGACCGGGGTCGAGGCGCTGGCCAAGATCGACTCCGGCCAAAGCTTCGATCTCCTCTTCACCGACGTCATCATGCCCGGCGGCGTCAACGGCAAGGAGCTCGCCGAGGAGGCGCTGCGGCAGCGGCCCGGCACCAAGGTGCTGTACACGTCCGGCTATACCGACAATGCGATGGTCGAGCACGGCCGCCTCGACCAGGCGGCGCTGCTGCTCACCAAGCCCTATCGCAAGTCGGAGCTCGCCAAGATGGTGCGGCTCGCGCTGGCCGGCGCCGCCGCGGACGCCTTGGCCGATGATGCCTTGGCCGAGAACGCCTTTTCCGAGGACGCGCCGACGCGCGCTCACTTCTCCTGACTTGACCATCGCGCGGATTGGAACTGCAATCATCACGGAGCTCGGCGCCACAAATTCCGATGGAAACCTACCCCATGCAATTGGCAGGACGCGACGCGCTGCTTACAACTCACGACATTGGCTGACCGAACTATTCGCCATACACGATAGGGCAAGTCATAGTCACGATGCTGCTTGATCGACCGAGCGCATCCCGCGCCATTGGAAGCCACCGATGATCCGCCGGCGCGTGGTCATCAGGCTCGGCCTTGGAACTCTGCTCGCGATCGGCGCCGCGTCGACGGGGCTGGACATCAAGGCGCGCAACGACACCGCCCTGGTCGAGCACACGATGGAGGTGCTGGAGAAATCCTCCGAGCTCCGCGTCCTGCTGCGGCAGGCAGAAGCGGCCTCGCGCGGCTTCGCATTGTCCGGAGCCGACCGGTTCATCACCGAGCTTCGGGAGACGAGCGGATTTATCCCTGCAGCCTGGGCGGACCTGCAGGGGCTCGTCCGGGATAATTCCTCGCAGCGCGAGCGGCTGCGATCGATTGACGGCATCGTGCAGCGGCACATCCAGCTTGCCGGTGAGTTGATCCGTCGTCACGCGGCGAACGATCGCGACGGCCTGCAGGCGGCGGCGGCGAGCGCAGCCGGTCCGGCGGCGATGACGACGATCAACCAGGCGCTCGACGCCTTCACCGACGACGAGCGCCGGCTGCTGGCGGACCGTGCCACGATCTCGCGACGGACCGGATCCTGGCTGCTGGCGATCGACCTCGCCGGCGTCGGGCTGCTGCTCCTGATGTCGGCCTATCTCGTCCGGCGCGCTCATCTTTCCGACCGGGCGCTGCGCTCGTCCCTCACCCGGTCGCAGGAGACCGCGACCTCGCTGGAAGCCCAGGCCGTGCAGCAGCGCGGCGATCTCGCCGCCGCCTATGACGAGCTGCGCCGCTTCTCCGCCATTCTCACGAACACCTTCAACAGCATGGCCGAGGGCGTCCTCGTCGTCGATCCCGAAGGCACGATCATGCTGTCGAACCAGGCGGTGGGACGTTTCTTGGGAACGAATGTGGGCGAGACCTTCGTCGAGATGCTGGCCGCAAACCAGTTCTACGAGAGCGACGCCGTCACCCGCATCGTCGACGAGGAGCTCCCGATCGCGTGCGCCTTGCGCGGGCTGTCGTTCGACCGCCGCGAGGTCGTGGTCAAGCCGACCGACGGCCGGCCGCAGTTTCGCCTGATGGTCAGCGGGCGGCCGCTGCGCAATTCCGCAGGTGCGATCAGCGGCGCGGCGCTGGTGTATCACGACGTCACCGACGTGCATGAGACCGAGCGCCTGCTGCAGCAGGCGCAGAAGCTCGATGCCATCGGCAAGCTCACCGGCGGCGTCGCGCACGACTTCAACAACATGCTGACGATCATCACCGGGTCGATCGAGGTCCTGATCGACGCGGTGCAGGACCGGCCGGCGGCGGCCGAGTTCGCGGCCCTGATCGGCAGGGCCACCGATCGCTGCACCGAGCTCATCCGGCATCTGCTCGCCTTCGCCCGCAAGCAGCCGCTACGTCCGCGCGACATCGACGTCAACGCCACGGTGGAGGACATCGCCAAGCTGCTGCGGCCGACCCTCGGCGAGCAGGTCGAGATCAGGACCGTTCTCGCCGACGAGGATCTCATCGCTCATGTCGATTCCGCGCAGCTCGCGAACGCGCTGGTCAACATGGCGATCAACGCGCGCGATGCGATGCCCGACGGCGGCAGGCTGCGCCTGGAGACGATGAAGATCGCGCTCGACGAGGCCGACGCAGCCGCCAATCCCGGCATCGTGCCCGGCTCCTACGTCATGGTCGCGGTCAGCGACACCGGCAGCGGCATGCCACGGGAGGTGAAGGATCGCGCCTTCGAGCCGTTCTTCACCACCAAGGATGCCGGCAAGGGCTCCGGTCTCGGCCTCAGCATGGTCTATGGCTTCGTCAGGCAGTCCGGCGGCCACCTCAAGCTTCAGAGCGAGCAGAACCGCGGCACGACGATCCGGCTCTATCTGCCGGCGGCTCAGGCGGTGCAGCAGACCGAGCCGGAGCACGAGCAGGCGCTGCCGCATGGCCGCGAGACGATCCTGGTGGTCGAGGACGATCCGCTGGTGCGCGACTTCGTGCTCGCCCAGTTGCAGGGCCTCGGCTACACCACCCTCGTCGCCTCGCAGGCCACGGAGGCGCTGGCCATCGCCGCGCAGAGCCAGCCCTTCGACCTGCTGTTCACCGACGTCATCATGCCCGGCGGCATCAGCGGCCGGCAGCTGGCCGAAACCATGATGACGACGCGCCCCGCGCTCCGGGTGCTCTACACCTCCGGCTACACCGACGAGGCGATCGCCGAGAACCGGCAGCTTGTGCCGGACGCGCTGTTGCTGACCAAGCCCTATCGCCGCGCCGAGCTCGCGCAGATGGTGCGGCAGGCGCTGGACGGCAGGGCGGCTGACGCTAGCCGCGGGTCGCCATCGCCACCGCAGCCAGCGTGAAGGCCAACGCGGCCACCTGCCCTGCCCCGAGCGGCTCGCGCAGCGCGATCGCGGAGGCCAAGACACCGATCACCGGCACCGCCATGGTGCCGATCGCCGCGACGGAAGCCGGCAGCCGCGACAGCGCCGCGAACCACGCGACATAGGCGACGCAGAACTGGATCACGGTGGAATAGAACATCAGCGCCCAGTCGAGCTGGTCGAGCTTCGTCCAGTCGGAGTGCTCGACCACGAATCCGACGATCACGATCGGCACGCAGCCGATGCCGATCTGCCAGGCCGCCGCCGACAGCGGCGGCAGCCTGATCGGGAGCTTCTTGGCCATGACCGTGCCGAGCGCGAAGCCGAACGCGCCGCCGAGCACCATCAGGATGCCCGGCAGCTTGTCGCGGCTGGCGGTGAGCCCGTTGCTGCCCATGATCGAGGCCAGCCCCGCGAAGGCCAGCACCAGCGCGAGCACGCGCAAGAGCGTCGGCCGCTCGCCCAGGATCGGCCACGCCAGCAGCGAGGCCCACACCGGCATGGTGTAGGCGATCAGCGCCGCCTCGCTGGCCGGCAGCCACAGCAGCGCCAGCCCCATCAGCACCATCCAGGCGGTGACGTTGAGCATCCCGGCCAGGATGAGCCGCGGCCAGACCTCGCGCGGCACGTCAAGGCTCTGGCTGCGGATGACGGCCAGCAGCGCCAACAGCAGCGCGCCGACCACCCCGGTGGTGCCGCGCAGGGTCAGGGGCGGCAGCACGCCGACCAGGTGCTTGGTGACCGGCCAGTTGAAGCCCCAGCCAAGCGAGGTGATGGCGAGGAACATCAGCCCGGCGGGCGTGATCCGCCCGCTGGCCACTGGCTTGTCTGTCATGGAATCACCGGCACCGTCCGTGGGACGATGAGCTTGCCGGCGTTTTTCCGGCCACACCAGGGATTGTGGGGCATGCCAGCCCCGCGAACGCTCCGTAGGCGCCCGTGAGTCCCGCCGATGCAAGCGAAACACGTCGTCCGCACGCGAATAAATCTGCCCCTGTGAACAGCGGGACGAAGCCCTGTGGACAGCGCTCCGGGCAAATTTTTTCGGTTTCGAATCCGCGAGGACTCGCCGATAGTTACGGCCATCACGGTACCGGCACGCGCCCTGGTTTTCCCGTACTTTCCCCCATATTTAGTGTTTGGTTAGGGAACCCCCACTAGTCCTTGACGTGGGAAGCGGAGTCGTCCTAGCTTCCGGCCCGGTTCGGCGCACAGTCAGTTTCGGGTCTGGCCGGCCGCTTCCCAGCAGGGTTCGAGGACAATCACGCTCTTTGGCCAGTCGGCCCGGCGTGCGGGGCCTCGTCTGTCCCAGGCTGGGACGGTGGCAGCCGGTGTCCCCTTAAGGGAACCCCACTAGATGTGGGGGCTCCCCTGCGGTGACGACGGAGCCGGATGGCGGGCGTGATGCGTTTGAGAGCGTGATGCGTTGAGACGGCGGCGCGGGCAGCGGACGGGCTGCACGGGCCGGCGAGGAAAGACGGGGCGAGACGCCGGTCAACGGCGCAAGGCCTTCGCCTTCGAGGCTGAACAGATGCGGACCGGGCAACCGGTTGAACTGCGGCGGCAGACGAATTTTCCGGCAGCGTCCGGGGACTTCCAGCCGTCGCCCTTGGATGCAATGATCCCGGCCGCCAAGCGCGGTCCGGCAAGAACTATTGGGGCTCGCGATGCGGATTGAACGGCGCAACACCACCGAAGGACAGTCGCCCTATGCAGGGATCGACTTCCGCCTGACCACGTCCGAGATCAAGAATCCGGATGGCTCCGTGGTGTTCCGGCTCGAGAATGTCGAGGTGCCCGAGTTCTGGTCGCAGGTCGCCTCCGACGTGCTGGCGCAGAAGTATTTCCGCAAGGCGGGCGTCGCCGCGCGCCTGAAGAAGGTCGAGGAAGAGACCGTGCCGTCCTGGCTGTGGCGCTCGGTGCCGGACACCGAGGCGCTGGCTGCTCTCCCTGAGAACGAGCGCTACGGCAGCGAGCGCTCGGCCAAGCAGGTGTTCGACCGCCTCGCCGGCTGCTGGACCTATTGGGGCTGGAAGGGCAACTACTTCTCGTCGGAGGAGGACGCGGTGGCGTTCTACGACGAGCTGCGCTTCATGCTCGCCAAGCAGATGGTCGCGCCGAACTCGCCGCAATGGTTCAACACCGGGCTGCACTGGGCCTACGGCATCGACGGCCCCGGCCAGGGCCACTATTACGTCGACTACAAGACCGGCAAGCTGACCAAGTCGAAGTCGTCCTACGAGCATCCGCAGCCGCACGCCTGCTTCATCCAGGGCGTCGAGGACGACCTCGTCAATGACGGCGGCATCATGGACCTGTGGGTGCGCGAGGCGCGCCTGTTCAAATACGGCTCCGGCACCGGCTCCAACTTCTCGCGGCTGCGCGGCGAAGGCGAGCGGCTGTCGGGCGGCGGCCGCTCGTCCGGCCTGATGAGCTTCCTCAAGATCGGCGACCGCGCCGCCGGCGCCATCAAGTCGGGCGGCACCACCCGCCGCGCCGCCAAGATGGTGGTGGTCGACGCCGACCATCCGGACATCGAGGCCTATATCGACTGGAAGGTGAAGGAGGAGCAGAAGGTCGCCGCGCTGGTCACCGGCTCCAAGATCAACCAGAAGCACCTCAAGGCCGTGATGAAGGCCTGCGTCAATTGCGAGGGCTCCGGCGACGACTGCTTCGATCCCGAGAAGAACCCTGCCCTGCGCCGCGAGATCAAGCTCGCGCGCCGCGCGCTGGTGCCCGACAACTACATCAAGCGGGTCATCCAGTTCGCCAAGCAGGGCTACAAGGACATCGACTTCCCGATCTACGACACGGACTGGGATTCGGAGGCGTATCTGACCGTCTCCGGCCAGAACTCCAACAACTCGGTGTCGCTGAAGGACGACTTCCTCCGCGCCGTCGAGACCGACGGCGACTGGAATCTGATCGGCCGCACCAACAAGAAGGTCGTCAAGACGCTGAAGGCGCGCGACCTCTGGGAGAAGATCGGCCACGCCGCCTGGGCCTCGGCCGACCCCGGCCTGCACTTCAACACCACGATGAACGACTGGCACACCTGCAAGGCGTCCGGCGACATCCGCGCCTCCAATCCGTGCTCGGAATACATGTTCCTGGACGACACCGCCTGCAACCTGGCCTCGGCCAACCTGCTGACCTTCTACAACACCGAGACCAAGCACTTCGACGTCGGCGCCTATGAGCATCTCTGCCGGCTCTGGACGGTCGTGCTCGAGATCTCCGTGCTGATGGCGCAGTTCCCATCGAAGGCGATCGCCGAGCTGTCCTACGAGTTCCGCACGCTCGGCCTCGGCTACGCCAATATCGGCGGCCTGTTGATGACCATGGGCCTGCCCTACGACAGCAAGGAAGGCCGCGCGCTGTGCGGCGCGCTGTCGGCGATCATGACCGGCATTGCGTATAAGACCTCGGCCGAGATGGCCGGCGAGCTCGGCCCCTTCCCCGGCTACAAGAAGAACGCCGCGCACATGCTGCGCGTCATCAAGAACCATCGCCGCGCCGCGCGCGGCGAGGCGACCGGCTATGAGGCGCTCTCGGTCGCGCCCGTGCCGCTCGATCACGCCCACTGCCCGCAGGTCTCGCTGGTCAGCCACGCCATCCAGGCCTGGGACGACGCGCTCACGCTCGGCGAGACCAACGGCTATCGCAACGCCCAGGTCACCGTGGTCGCCCCCACCGGCACCATCGGCCTGGTGATGGATTGCGACACCACCGGCATCGAGCCTGATTTCGCGCTGGTGAAGTTCAAGAAGCTGGCCGGCGGCGGCTACTTCAAGATCATCAACCGCGCCGTGCCGGCGGCGTTGCGCGTGCTCGGCTATCGCGAGAGCGAGATCGCCGAGATCGAGGCCTATGCGGTCGGCCACGGCTCGCTGTCGAACGCCCCCGGCGTCAACGCCACCACCCTGAGGGCCAAGGGCTTTACCGACGAAGCCATCGCCAAGGTCGAGAAGGCGCTGCCGACCGCGTTCGACATCAAGTTCGTGTTCAACAAGTGGACGCTCGGCGAGGACTTCATCGTCAAGCAGCTCGGCGTCACCACTGATGCGATCGCCGCCCCCACCTTCGACCTGCTCACCGCGATCGGCTTCACCAAGCGCGAGATCGAGGCCGCCAACGTGCACATCTGCGGCGCGATGACGGTCGAGGGCGCCCCGCATCTGAAGGCGGAGCACTACGCGGTGTTCGATTGCGCCAACCCCTGCGGCAAGATCGGCAAGCGCTATCTCTCGGTCGAGAGCCACATCCGCATGATGGCGGCGGCGCAGCCGTTCATCTCGGGTGCGATCTCCAAGACCATCAACATGCCGAACGACGCCACGGTCGAGGACTGCAAGGCGGCGTATCTGCTGTCGTGGAAGCTTGCGCTGAAGGCCAACGCGCTCTACCGCGACGGCTCGAAGCTGTCGCAGCCGCTCAACTCGCAGCTCATCGCCGACGACGAGGACGAGGACGATGCGGTCGAGTCCTTCTACGAGAAGCCGATGGCCGCGCGCGCCACGCAGGTTTCGGAGAAGATCGTCGAGAAGCTGGTCGAGCGCATCGTCGTGATGCGCGAGCGCGAGAAGATGCCGGATCGCCGCAAGGGCTACACCCAGAAGGCGGTCGTCGGCGGCCACAAGGTGTACCTGCGCACCGGCGAGTATGATGACGGCCGCCTCGGCGAGATCTTCATCGACATGCACAAGGAGGGCGCGGCGCTGCGCTCCTTCATCAACAACTTCGCCATCGCGGTGTCGCTGGGTCTCCAATACGGCGTGCCGCTGGAGGAGTATGTCGACGCCTTCACCTTCACCCGCTTCGAGCCGGCAGGTCCCGTGCAGGGCAACGACAGCATCAAATACGCCACGTCGATCCTCGACTACGTGTTCCGCGAGCTCGCCGTCAGCTACATGTCGCGCTTCGACCTCGCCCATGTCGACCCCTCCGAGAGCAACTTTGACGCGCTCGGCCGCGGCGTCGACGAAGGCAAGCCGTCGGAGGACGGGAGCCAGCAGGCCACGAAGTACGTGTCGCGCGGCCTGACCCGCTCCCGCACCGACAATCTCGTCGTGATGCGCGGCGGCTCCTCGTCACCCTCCCCTGCAGGGGGAGGGTCGATCGGAAACGCAGCTTCCGATCGGGGCGGGGTGACTGTCACCGCCCTCTCCCATGCCCGCGCCGGCGACGCCATCGAAGGCGCCGTCGCCCTGAAGCAGGAGCCGCAGCACGACCTCTCGCCGACCGAGAAGCTCGAAGCGCTGCAATGGAGCAAGGCCGGCACGGCGAACACGCAAGTCGCCTCCAAGGCCGAACGCCGCGCCGAAGCCAAGGCCAAGGGCTACGAAGGCGAGATGTGCTCGGAGTGCGGCAACTTCACGCTGGTGCGGAATGGCACGTGCATGAAGTGCGATACGTGCGGAAGCACGACGGGGTGTTCGTAAGGGCGCTCTGATCGGCGTGCTGCTCGCTCAAGCATCGACGACATCGAGGGCGACCTTCAGGTCGCTCTCGGCTTTGCAAGGCCGACGAAACGCAGGAGCCTTGACAACATGGCCGCCGTCGACTCCGACACGGAAACCGATTGGCTTAGCGATTTCTTTCTGAACAGAAAAGCAATACGCGCTTTGCCGTCTGTTGCACGGGCCTCAGCCAGCGTAATTGCGATCATCGCAATGCTAGTCTTTGCCGCCCTTGTTCTTCTAAGCTTATTCCTTCTAGCTCGATTGATTTGGGATGCTCTAACGCTTCCAAGCACCGTCTATCAAGATTCCGCTAAGAACTTCTTCTTCGCACTCGTGGGCGTCTTTGGGGCACCGTTTCTCGTTTGGAGAACGTGGGTAGCTCACATGCAAGCGGCCGCTGCTGCACGGCAAGCGAACGTTGCATTCGAAAACCAGATAACAGGGATTTTTACAAAGTCTGTAGAGCTGCTCGGCGGAATTCGAGAGTTGAAGACGATTCGGCCAGACGGAACATCCATAACCCGATCCATGCCAAATTATGAAGCACGTCTCGGGGCACTGTACTCTCTAGAGCGCCTGCTCAACGAGAGTAAAAGCGACCGGCGAGCCATACTTGAAACGTTGTGCGCATACGTGAGAGAGAACTCTCCTCTCGAACTCCCAGAAGAAGATAAGGAACGGCAGGAGTTCTTTTTCGGGGCGCGAACACCTAAGGCTACGCGCCGGAGCGATGTCCAAGCTGCCCTCACGATCATAGGTCGGCGCTCCTTGCAAGTTCGGCAAGAAGCCGAGCATGGCGTTTGGAACTTAGATTTCAGAGATACCAATCTGGTGGGATATGATCTTTCTGGCTTAAACTTTGACCGATCTGACTTTACCGGGTCATTTCTCAACGCTTCCAAACTAAATGAATCCAGCTTCGCAAGAAGTGTATTTGACCGATCCGTCCTTAGGAACGCGAACCTTGAGGACACATCGTTTAGATTTTCCTGCTTCAAACATGCCAACCTAGGCGGAGCACAGATCGTCAACACAGACTTCAGAGATACAAAGCTCGAAAGAACAGACCTTTGTGGAGCAAATCTGACGTCGTTAGATATCTCCGGAGCAAATCTCGAAAGCGCTTTCAGCAGCATTCTTAGATACATCGTTGATCGGATAAGATCCCAAGGCACTGCCGAGCCCTGGGAAATGACAGAGATAGCAAGCGTGGCGACTTTTTTGGCCAAAGCCACCTACAACGACCAGACGATTCTTTCTGAGGACGTTCGAGATGTAATCTCGCTGACCCGCGGATACGGAAATGTTGATTAGTCTATTCCAAATTCAGCGGGCGTAGGTCGGACTAGCGGAGTGTAATCCGCCGCTTGACCGGATCGGCGCGTTACGCTTCGCTAACGCGCCCTACGCAGCTGACAGTGCTGGATGGACTGCACTTTACTGTACGAGCTGTTCATCGGCGGTGATCATCGCCGGCGCCCGCGCCCTGGTCTAGCGCAGTCCTGTTCCGTGGCAGCGCTGGCATTTTACGACCTTGTCGCCCTTCTTGACCAAGCCCTTGCCTTCGCAATTCTTGCACTTGGCTTTCTTCTTGATGTTCGGGCCTTTTTCGTTGGCCATGATGGTCTCCAGGATCAGGTTCGTCCGATCGGTCGGCGTTTAGCGCTTATCTCCCTCGCGAACAATGGCATGGCGGCTCATCGGCAAGCCAGCAGTCTCGACGTGGCAGGTTTCCTGGCGGACTGGCTTGGGAGTTACGGTGACGCTGCACTTTACTCGATCTGTTTGCGCTCGAACGTCCTCACCCACTCCCGCTGATCTTCCGTATCCGGCACGCGCACGCCGCGTGCGGCGGCGATCCGGTCGAAGGCCTCAGCTCCATCAATGCCCAGCCGAATCATCACGCAGGCCGCGATGACGGCGGAGCGGCCGATGCCGGCGCGGCAATGGATCAGGACCGTCTGGCCGTCCGTCAGCCGCGCGGCGAGGTCGTGCGCGAGCTGCAACGCTACGCTGCGGCTCTCAGGAAGACCACGGTCGGGGATCGGAAATGACACGAAGGCCATGCCGTGTGACTGGCACAGCGCGGCCTCGCGCTGAAGGCCGAGGTCATGAACCTCAGCCGGCTCTAGCAGGCTGACGACGACGGCGATGCCCTCGCCCACCCAGGCCGCGATGTCCTCCGCCAGCCAGTCCTCCGCCCTCGGCCGCGCCGCGATGGCGAGGCGGCCGGCGGTGGGCAGGTCGATTCGGTGCAGGCGGGACATGGTGATGGTCCTGTCATGAATGAGCGTTCGTAACCCGGATAAGCGAGAGCGACATCCGGGATCGCGGTTGCCGAGACGGATGCACTCTCAGGCCCCCGAACATCATACCGCGTCCGCTACACGATCCCCAGGATTTCCCGGTGCAGCGGAACGATCGCCGACACGCCGCAGTTTACTACGAACCCAACAACGAAGGAGGTTCGTTCATGCAGATGGCAATCGTTTTGACGGCGGCTCTGTTCGCCGCTTCGCCGGTGTTCGCCGCAGAGACCGGCGCAAGTTCGCACGGCGCGTCGAAGAAAGCGCCCGGTCATCAGAGCAACACCGCCGCCGGCCCGGGACATTCCGAGAGCGCTCCCGGCCAGCGCATGACGACCACCGGCTCCAGCACGCATAGGAGGTAGTGGGCGCGCGAACGGGATACGATCCCGCTTCCCGGCCCCCTTTCGCTTGAAGACACAGAAAAGCCGTAAGCCTCTCAGTTCATCTTCCAGACATCCGAGGAGTCACATGCGCAAAGCGATCTTCATCCTTGCAACATCGATTTCAACCGCGCTGATCGTGCCCGCCAGCGCGTTGCCTCGCGCTCCCCTTCAGGTCGATCGCGGCGCATCTGATCTCATCGAGGTGAGAGGCGGTCATGGCCATGGTCATGGCTGGGGCCGCGGAGGCGGTCACCGGGCCTTCGGCTGGAGTCGCGGCCGAAAGGTGGGATGGCGCGGCCATCACTGTCCGCCGGGCCACTGGAAGAAGGGATGGTGCTGATCGGCCGACCACGCCGCGCGCGCGGATGAGCGGATCGTGCTCGACCGCCCGGCGACGCTGCGGAGTCATGCCCACCGCCGCCCGGACGGGTGACATTGTTGGCACGCCGACGGCGGCGCTTTGCGCATCCCATCGACTCGTCGCGCTGAGCGATACAGCGCCCTCTCCCCTTGTGGGAGAGGGCATCTCCGCCCCGCCCACGGACTCGATTGGGTGAGGGGTATCTCTCCGCAAACGATGCGCGTGGAGGCAGACCCCTCACCCGACCGAGCTTGCCGACATTCCTGACATGCCCTCTCCCACAAGGGGAGAGGGCGCATTCATGGGCGCCGCGCGTTTTCTTCCACGCACCGCGATGATCAGCGCGCGTAGCCCGGATGAGCGAAGCGACATCCGGGACCGCACGACCTGCGCATGAGACCCCGGATATCGCTTCGCTCATCCGGGCTACTTAGCGGAAGCACACCGACTTTTCGTTCGGGTCGAACGAATTCCCCGGCATCGGCCGCAGCGGGGTCAGCTTGGAGTTGGTGGCCAAGAGCCGCTTAGAATAGGCGCCGAGCGCAGCGTTCATGGTGTTCAGCCGGTCCTGCGCGTCGGTGCGCTGCAGCGGCAGCGTCACGACGCCGGACGCGTAGACCTCGGCGCGGGACCATTGCTGGCCCTGCACGATGCGGCCGACGAGGCGCGACTTCAAATCGGCGGCGCTGTCGCCGGCGGCGCTCTTAGCCCCGACGACGTTCGGCGGCAGCAGGCTGGGGTTGACGATCCAGCCGCGCGGCTTGGCAACGTTGTTGCCGAACAGGATCAGTTCGTCGAGCGTGTTGTTCAGCGCTACATAGTCGCGCAGCGGCAGGCTGGCGTCACCCGTGCCGGTCTCCTGGACATGGCTCGCCAGATGCGGGCCGGTGGCGCAATAGGTGCCGAACGCGAGCTTCACGCTGCCGGAACTCATGGTCATGTAGCTGCCGACGTCCGAGCCGCCCGGCGGCGACGGCGCGTCGTCGCCGCAAAAGGTGCCGTGCGACGAGGCATCCTGCAAGGAGTGCAGATAGAGCCCGATCCGGGCGATCTGCACCGGCACCGGCGGCTTCCTGGGGTCGTCGAACAGCACGCCGGTAGTCCGGCTCTTGTCGTCCAGCCAGGACTTGAGCTGGGTGTAGTCGACGACGCCGTTGCTGTTGTCGAGCACCTTCGGTCCCGAGGTGATGTTGATGGCCGGCCCGATCGCGTAGTTCTCCAGCAGCGGCACGTTGCCGCTGATCGGCACGTTTGCCAGACATTGCGGGCCGCTGAAGTTCGATGACCCGTTCGGCGTCGTGAATCCGGCGGTGCACAGCAGACCCGGGGCCTCGTCGCCCTTCATGGCCCATTGCCGGAGATCGTACAGCGTGCCCTGATAGACGCTGTCGATGGTCACGGGATAGCCGGGCGGCGGATAGTGGAACGGATACACCGCCTGCACGCCGCTGGCGCCGTGCACGTCGGTGCCCTGCCCGTTCGGCGAGAAGTTCAGGAGATAATGATAGAGCGGCCCGTCGGTGGTGTTGTTGGTGCGCTGGAAGCCGTTGAACTTGGCGGTGATGTAGCTGGCGCCCGAATTGGTCGATGTCGCCTGCCCGCCGCACTGGTCGATCGGCGCATATTGCGCGTAGTCGGAGTTCTCGTTGTAGGCGGCGATCCAATAGGCCACGTCGGCGCGATAGCCGAGCGCCTGGGCGATGAAATAGGTGGAGTCGGCATGAACCATGCTGCGGCCGGGCGGGATGACGGCGAACTGCACCGCCTCGAGCAGGCAGCCCCGGTTCAGCGCTTCTGCCGGATTGCGACACGCGCTGGCCGGCGCGAGACAATTCCTCAGACTGCCCTTCACGCGCGGGACGCAGATGTCCTCCAGGAACGCGTGCGCGGTGCGCGGCGCGGTCAGCCCCCAGCCGAGAACCGCCGCTCCCACGACGACGGAGAGGGTCGAAAGTGCAATGCCAATGCGCATGGAAACTCCTTGGTCATCCGAAATGCAGCAGGCGGGGAGGTGAATAGATGGCAAAACGCCATCGTCCGGCCGGCCGGAGGTTGAAACGCCGATCTTGTCCGCGATGCGCGCATCACGGATTCGGCGAGCCCAATTTGATACGATATCAAATATATAATCAATCTATAGTTGTTGTCGCCATTCGTCTTCGACCGCACTGGCGGAGGCAATGACGGCCTATTCGCCAGAGCCGGTTTCCGGCGCGTAGGGTGGGCAAAGGCGCGCCCCGCACGACGTTGGTGTGCCCGATCTCTCACGCGCCGTGCCCACCGCCCACACCCGCCGGCGCCGATGGTGGGCACGCGCCGCCTTGCGGCGGCGCTTTGCCCACCCTACGGTTCGCCGGCCGTTGTTACGAGCGGAGCGACGTGACGCTCAGCGTAAACCGCCGGTGACGTGCAGCGTCTCGCCGGTGACGTAGGACGCATCATCCGAGGCAAAGAACGCCACCGCGGCGGCGATCTCCTCGGCCTTGCCGACACGGGCGAGCGGCGTGGTCGTTTCGATCCAGTTGCGCATGTCGCCCTCGTGCAGGCCGGCGGCGACGACGCCCTCGGTCACGATCATGCCGGGATTGACGGTGTTGACGCGGATCTTGCGCGGCGCCAGCTCCTTCGACAGCACCGAGGAGATGGCGTCGACGGCGGCCTTGGTCGCGGTGTAGACGGCGGTGTTCGGCGGCGTCAGGGTCGACACGCCGGAGGAGATGTTGACGATGCTGCCGCCGGCCGGATTGAAATGCCGCGCGGCCTCCTGCGACACCAGGAGCAGGCCGAGCACGTTGACGTCGAACTGTCGGTGGAAGTGCTCCGGCGTGATGCCGTCGAGCGGCGCGAAGTCGTAGACGCCGGCATTGTTGACGAGGATGTCGATCGGGCCCAGCGCCTTGACGGTCTCGGCGACGACGGTCTTGACGTCACCGGGATTGGCGAGATTGCCGTGCACGGCCACCGCCTTGCCGCCCTTGCCGGTGATCGCGGCGACGACGCGGTCGGCGCCCTCGCGGCTGGAACTGTAGTTGACGGCGACCGCGGCGCCTTCCGCGGCAAGTCTGGCGGCGATCTCCGCGCCGATCCCCTTGGATGCGCCGGTCACCAGCGCCACCTTGCCTTCGAATCTCCTGCTCATCCTGCTCTCCTTGCGCCGCGGCGCTCTGTTCAATAGTTCAGAACTAGTGAACTATTGAACAGGCGCAAGGCCGTCGCTATATGTTTTTTCATGGCGCCATTGTTTCATCCGTCGCGGGAGGACATCACGTTGGCCGGCGTGCTCTCGGCGCTCGCCGACCCGATGCGGCTGCGCATCGTCAAGAGCCTGATGCAGCAGAACGACTGCATGTCCTGCTCGGCGGCGGCGCCCTGCCCCGACATGGCCAAATCGACGCTCTCGAACCATTTCCGGATCCTGCGCGAGGCCGGCCTGATCCAGACCACGAAAAAGGGCGTCGAGCACCGCAACGTCGTGCGCGAGGCCGACCTCAACGCAAGGTTCCCGAAATTGCTGAAGACGATCGTCGGCTACGCGGAGTAGGCGTAGAAACGTAGGGTGGGCAAAGGCGCGCCCCTCACGTTGATATGGGACATGATGTATTCCGCGCCGTGCCCACCGGCCGCACCCGCCCGCCTTGATGGTGGGCACGCGCCGCCCGACGGCGCCGCTTTGCCCACCCTACGGTTGTCACTCATCGTCATTGCGAGCGCAGCGACGCAGACAGAAGTGGACGCGTCCTACTTCTCCTCCTCCATCGTCACCGCGACGGCGCCGATGGCCGACAGCCGCACCTTGTCGCCTTCGACGTCGGCGACGAGGCCCTTGTCGATGAAGTGATGATGCCCCTTGTGGCTGCCCTCGCCGCTGTCCTTCTTCGTCAGCTTGATGCGATTGCCTTCGACGTGGTCGACGGTGCCGACATGCACGCCGTCGGCGCCGATGATCTCCATGTGTTCCCTGATGTCCTGCATGATGAAGGGCTCCGTGTCCGATGTGGAAGCATTTTCAACCTGTGGCTCGGGGAAGTGTTCCGGAACGGACCTCCACGCAGACGCTGTCGTAGGGTGGGCAAAGCGACGCCGCGAGGCGGCGCGTGCCCACCATCGGTGCCGGCGGATGCGGCCGGTGGGCACGGCGCGCGAAACAGGCTGTCAGACAATGTCCAGCCGGCGCCTTTGCCCGCCCGACCGCCTCATCTGCCGTCATCGCGAGCGCAATGACGCCGGGAGAGGCCCGTGCGCGTCACCAGCCAATTCGTGTTTGTTCTCAAGCTGATTTGGCCTGTCCAGTCCTTCGGTGAAAAATAAATCACTTTCGCTTTTTCAAAAATCATGATTGTCTACGCCCATCCCGGCCCGCCGAGAGGGGCGCATCGCGATCGTCACGAGACGTGGGCCGGAGATGCGGTGGCTGTGAGTGTGCCGCAGCGGGCTTGATGCCCGCCGACGAACGGCACGCTTGCGGACGTGAAGACGCGTGGTCCTGGCGCCCCGATGCTGGCGCCAAGTCCGAGGGGCTGATGATCCCGAGGGCGACGGTGGCTAAAAAGCCGGACACCGAGGAGATCGCGACATAAGCGTGAAAACCATCGCGCGGGGAATGCCGGGATGCCTCGGCTGAACCTGTGGTTCCTGCCGCCTGCATTTCTTTCGCAGGCGGGCCATGGGTGGTGTGCCGAGTATGAACGACAGCTTGGAGGTGGAAGTCCTCTATCCAGCCTGATGGCGG